>NZ_CP109446.1:0-655000 GCF_036227265.1 Streptomyces sp. NBC_01476
TGGCATAGTCGACCAACAAACCCTTGAGGTCCCCGGTGCGTTCCTCGTCCAGGTCGAACCGGTCGGCCAGCGCCATCAGCGCATCCTCAGCACCGACCAGGGCAGCATCCAGGTCGTCATGGCTGGTGAACACCGCACCCACCGCATCCACGCACGCACGGTCCAGGCCGCCGATGACAGGCTCCCTCTCCCCCAGTGAGGCGGCGAGGGATTCCAGGTGGGTGACGATCCGGTTCAGCGACGCGATCGGGATCTCCCGCACCGTCGCCGTCCCGGCCAGGACCTGCCGGTAGAAGCGCTGGACGTGTCGGCCTGCGGGGCTGGCGGTGTAGCGCCAGTTCCGCGCCAGGATCTCCACATACCGGCGCGCGTTGCTGTGATCCGAACGCGGCGAGACCGCGCCCAGAGCGTGGAGCGCGTTCAGGCGCGTCTCCACCACACGCGTATCCAGGCGAACTCCCGCAGCCGACAGCGCTGCCGTCACCTCAGCTGCCGTCAGGTCGGTCACCGATCCTTCAAGCACATCCATGATCGCGATGTACTCGTCGGACTCGGGACGCACCAGATATCCCACAACCCGCCGCGCATCAGACACCACCTCAGCTCCGGCGAAATCCTGCTCTTCTTGCGTCACCACTCCCCCTCCGTACTGCCACGGGCCACATTCCCGGCCCGTATGTGGAAAGTAGACGCCGCCACTGACAACCGCCCCGAAAACTTAGGAAATCCAGGCTCACCCCTCTTCGTGCGTGACCTGAATTCGTCGGCGGCAGCCACCAGCCAACGGCCGCCATCGGCCCGCACCCTGCTCATCGCGTATGTGGAACAAGTGTCCCCAGCAGGGGCCTTGACCTGCCCGAACTGGTACCCGAACAAGATCTGAGGCCGCCAGGAGCGTTACGCCTGCGCGGCAACGATCGGTGCCGTACCGCAGACCGCTCATCACGCGAGATCCAGCCAGACTTACACGACAAGCAGCCGGCAGCAGATACGGAAGAAGCGCGTGCAAGCTTCAACTCCAGCACATTCGATAAAAAGTTCGAATATAGCTTCGCGTGGGAGTCACTCTTGGATGTCGCGCAGAGCGGCTGCAATGAGCTGGTTGGCATGGTGTTGGTGGCCTCGCAACGGCTTGGCGTAGATGCGGTAGAGCACTGTGAGGCTGTGTCCGGCCCGTCGAGCCACTTCGGCCGGGGGAACCCCGGCGGTGATCCACAAAGAGATTCCTGCGTGGCGCAGGCCGTAAGGGACCTGGGCGAACGGGGTCCCCACGTCGTCGGGAGGGAGGGCGTGTTGGCGGGCGACACGCCAGGTGCGGCTGTACTCGTTGGAACTCACGCGACCGCCTCGTACCGCGCGGAAGAGCCGACCGTCCGGTGCAGTGCCGTAGCACTCGATGTGGGTGCGCAGCAGGCGGACGAGATGAGGCGGGATGGGGACGGTGCGGGTGGCGTTGCGGGCACGTCGTTTGAGTCCCCGAGTGTCGTGGGGGTGACCGTCGTCGGTCCAGCCGGAGCCTGCTTCGGGATGGCTGCGGGCCAGGACGAGTTCGCCCCAGGCATGCGGACCTTCGCGCGTACTGGGCAGCAGGCAGTCCCGGTGGGTGAGCGCAGCGGCTTCGGCCGGCCGCACGGCAGCGTAGTAGAGACAGCCGAAGAACGCCTCCAGGTGCGCGCCACGCACCCCTTGCGCCCCTACGGCACTGATCAGGCCCCGGGCCAGAAGCGGGCCGGGCACGTAGCGGAAGTCGACCTCAATGTCGACCAACGGCAGTTGCCAGTCTGCCTTCGGCAGCGGGTTGGCCTCGAGCCGGTCGCAAGCGACCGCGTAGACCAGCGCGTTGTTGAAAATCATCCTCCTGCGCCGGACGGTGTTCTCCGCGGCCTCGCTTCCGTCGAGCTTCCGCGCGAGCGCCTCCAGGGCTCGGTGCAGGTTCTCCTGCCTGGCAACGTCTGCCAGCGGCATCGAGTGGCTCGCGATCCAGTCCAGGCAGCACGCCACGTCCCCAGGGGGCTCCTCCGCATCCCTGCGCGGCACCCACACCCCGTCTCCGCCCCGAGTCATGCGGAACGCCCACCCGTACAGCGCCGCGCGCAGGCCCGCCGGGGCCTGACGCAGTGTGGATGACGCGATGAGGGGGATCGTCACGGTGGCAAGGGCCTCGGCGATGCCCGCCCGGTGCTTGGCCGAGGCGCGCGGCCACTTCCTCCGTACATGCTCTACAGCGTGTTCGAACCAGGTGATCCTGTTTCTCGCGCGCAGTTCTGTGACCGGCAGCCCCGTGGCTGTGTCGAATTGCTCGCCCAGCCGTAGCGCCGCCATGAGTTCGGCCCGTCGCCCGTCAGCTTGCGCCTCTGAGGTTCCCCCGAGATGCGGGGAAGGGTGACAGCAGGTCAGATGGGTCTCATGAGAGGAGCCCTGACGATGCCTGCCCCGAGGAAGTACCCGCTGGAGTTGCGTGAGCGTGCGGTGCGGATGTACCGGGCGGCCGAGCCGAAGCCGGTGATCCGCCGCATGGCCGAGGATCTCGGTGTCCACCACGAGGCCCTGCGCAACTGGATCCGCCAGGCCGAGGCCGACGCCGGCGAACGGGAGGACGTGTTGACCACTGCCGAGCGCGAGGAGTTGGCCGCCCTGCGCAGGGAGAATGCCCAGCTCAAGCGGGCGAACGAGGTCCTGCGGACAGCCTCGGCTTTTTTCGCGGCCCAGCTCGACCCGACCCGGCCCAGGTGACCGCGCTCCTCGATGAGCACGCGCACCTGGGGGTCGAGCCCGTACTCCGGGAACTGCACATCCCCTCGTCCACCTATTACCGCTGGCGCCAGGCAGAAAAGGAGCCGTGTGAACGGCGCCGTCAGGACACGGAGCTGACCGGCCGGATCCGGCAGGTCCATGAGGAATCCGGCGGGGTCTACGGCTCGCCCCGTGTCCATGCCGTCTTGAAGCGCGGTGGAGTGCACGTCGGCCGCAAACGGGTCGAGCGCCTCATGCGCGAGGCCGGTCTCGTCGGCATCAGCCCCCGCCGCGGCAAGGGGTTCACCCGCCGCGATCCGGACGCCGATCTCGCCCCTGACCTCGTGCAACGCGACTTCACCGCGCCCGCGCCGAACCGGTTGTGGGTCACCGACCTCACCATGATCTCCACCGGGGAGGGGCCTTTGTGGCTGTCGGCGATCCGCGACGTGTTCTCCCGCCGCGTCGTGGCATGGGAGACCTCCGCCCGCGCGGACGCGGACCTGGTCCTGTCCTCGTTGGAGTATGCCCTGGCCAGCCGTGAGGTCGCCCCGGGCGAACTGGTCCACCATGCCGATCACGGCTGTCAATATACGAGTATCAAGCTGACGACGCGGCTGGTCAGAGCGGGTATCCGGGCGTCCATGGGCTCCGTCGGGGACTCCTTCGACAACGCCCTGGCGGAGAACCTGTGGATGATCATTAAGACCGAGTGCATCCGCGGCCGCGTCTTCGCGACCAGGGCCGAAGCCAATCTGGCGCTCTTCGAGTACATCGACGGCTTCTACAACCCCCGACGCATCCAAAAACGCCTCGGCTACCTCAGCCCGATCGAGTTCGAGGAGAAGCGCTACGCCGACCAGGCAGCGGCCGAACCGGTGAACCTGAAACCACGTCAACCCGCCCTGACCAGCTAGTCAGCCACTCCCGCACAGCGGGGGAACCTCAGGCACCGGCAGGGTCCCGATCTGCATGTGTTCACTCGGAGTACGGCGCGAGTCGGGACACTCCAGCAACGACGAGTGCGTCAACTACCCGCTGCCAGTCGGTGGTCATGCCTGCGTCGGCGACAGCCTGGCGAAGTTCGATCAGCCATGACGTGAGCAGGAATGTCCGGTTCGCAACCTGGCTGGGGTGGGCGAGGACAAGGTCCGCCACCCACTGAAGGCCGACGCGTGCCTGGTCGTCCGCTGGCAGGGGCTTGAGGAAGCCGACGAGCTGGTCCACGCACGTGGCGTGACCCTGGGCGTGGGGCAGCCATTGGGCGACGGTGTCCTGCCAGGCGAGCGGCTCCCACCAGACGATGGGCTGGTCGTGGACTTCCCGGTACAGGTAGGCGATTTCGGCGGCGGGGTTGGGCAGGAGCGCGGCGAGGGCGGAGTTGTACTCGTTCCTGCCGATGAAGGGTGTGTGCCCGGAGGCTTCCAGGGCGATCACATGGGCGATCACGGTGGGCCACATACTCCGTGCGGTGGCTGCCCTGTCCGCAGACTCCTCGGCAGCTGAGGACAGTGCACTCAGGAAGCTGCCGAGGAGTGTCGGGTGGTCAGCGTAGGCGTCGATGTGCTGGAAGACGGGTGCGTCCTGGCCTGTGCCTGCCACGGTGAGCACCGCCCGCGCCGCGATCAGGGCATGGGTGCCGCGATGGTCCATGTCGCGCTCCGAGGCCAGCAGGGCGCGTCGGTGCGTTGCAAGAAGCACGGTGAGGAGTTCGCCAGCCTGGGCGGAGATGCAGATTGATGCCGCCGCGGCTGGGCCGAGGGCCCTGATCGCCCCATCGAGGCGGTCCACCAAGATGGAGTCAGCAGCGGCCTCAGCGAGTGCGTCGGAGACCGGATCGTCGAGGGTGACGATGGCGCGCCGGCCGGTCTGCGGGTCCCAGGTGCCGAGGACGCAGTCGCGCATGGTTTCGACCGCCAGTTGGAGGGCTGTTGCGTGATGGCAGGTGCTGTCGCCGGCTGTGCAGGTTGCCTGCCAGACAGGGTCGAGGCCGCGGGCCAGGTGCACGCGTACCTCGTTGGCTAGGCCCCGCGCCAGCTTGCTCGCTGCGGCGGCGGCCTGACGGTATGCGGTGGAGCCGTCGCTGCCGTCGACATGGGCTCGCAGCGTGGCGGCGGCAGGCAGAAGGAGCAGCGGGAGTGCTCGTGCGGCGGTGCGGTCGGCCCCCTGCTCGTAATAGGCCTCCTCAGAGTCGAAGGGGTGCGGTGAGACCGCTCCCTCCCCGATCCGAAGAAGTGTCTGGGCGGCGAAGCGCAGGTCGTCGGTGGGCAGGTCAACACCGTTCACGAGGTGTGCTGTGAGTGCCGCCGCGGCGACCGCGGCGGGCGCTTCCCACCGGTCGTCGGAGTCGGAGGACGAGCTGTCGATGAGTTCCCGGGCTGCTGCCAGATCGCCGGCCAGGTCGTCAGCACTGAGATCTTCGGCCTTGCCGGTTCTGGGATGGACGTAGTAGCGGACGCTGAGCCGCAAGGCTTCGTGGACGCGTGCCAGGTCCGTGTTCTTGGCCTGCAGGGCTTCGACGACGTCGTCAGGGGGGTTGACCTGGATCTGCAGGCCCCCTTCCACGTGCTGCGCCTGGTAAGTGTCGCGGTCCAGGGCACTGGCCCAGGCGCGTACAGGGTGAAGCAGTTCCTGGACCCTTTCCTCACTGGTCTCGCCGAGGTCCCCCATGGCCAGCCGCCGGGCCGTTGCGACAAGCTCCTGCCCAACCAGCCGCAGCTCCTGCGCGCGCTGGTCGTCAGCACGCAGCACCGTCGCCATGGCCGTTTCCCGCAGCGACCAGCTCCGGCGCTCAGGAGCGGTCAGATCGTCGGCGGCCGCCCTCAGCCCGCTCGATTCGTGGACCGTGCGTGTGAACTCCAGCTTCCACACCATCGGTTCGGCAAAATAGCGGTCCAGCAGACGGTCGTCGTGTTCGAGATGGCGGATGAGCAGGCCGACGACGAAGCCGACCATCGCAAGGTTCTCGCAGTCCTCGAGCAGGACGGCAACCATGGCGGCCACGGAAATGTCAGCCTCGACCATGCGGTCGCACACCCGCTCCAGCGCTTGGAGTGCGCTCATGCAGGGATAGGGGCCGACACCGGTTCCGCGGTACCAGAGCCACACGTGCGGGTCTCCGACGTAGGTACGGCGAGCCCCTGCGACGTCGAGTTGTGTCCGGTAGGCGCTGACGTCGTGATCCGTGGACGGGGCGCCGTACTGGCCGAGGCCTGCCAGGGTGCGGGCGCGCGCCAGCGCGGCGTGGTTGAGCAAGCGGTTCAGCACCGCGACGCCGGTGCGGAAGTCCGTCTGGAACAGCGCCATGAACGGGCCGCGGTACCAGGCCGCAAGAGGGGCCACTCCGACCCCGTGAGCGGTGTGATGGCGGATGCCGTCCTCGTGGAACCCTGACCCGTCTTCGTCGTCGTTGAGGTAGTAGGCCTCGGTCAGCTCGGCCAGGAAACCACGCCGGTAGGTTGCCAGTGCCCGGCCGGTCAGCACCTCTTCGACGGCGGGGCCGGCCCATGCCGGTGCGTCCCTCGCTACCCGGCGCAGGACCGCCTCGCCGTCCTCACCGAGATCCGGTCCGAGCAAGGCCAGCAGCTCAACCATGAGTTTGTCGGAGATCTCGCGGGGGATCTCGGCGCGCGCACGACGGCGGGCACGCCGGCGCCCGTTTCCTGTCAAGCGCAGCAGCGGCTGCCGCGCGAAGTCGTCTTCGCCTTGGGCTTTGCGCGGCGGCCGTGCCGCCTGCTCGTCCTTCAGCTGGCGATCGGCTGCGCCGCAGGCAGCGAGTAGACGGTCGTGCAGCCTGATCCGCAGCGGATAACCGGCGGGGATATTCGCGAGGATGACCGCGTGGAGCCAGTCGCGCAGGATGCCTTGAACGTGCTTACCTTCCCGCCAGGGCTCCTCCTCGTCGAGCAGCAGGGCGATGAGCGGTTCGACTGCCACGATCCGCACCAGCCCCGCTTCGTCGTGCAACCGCTGGTCCACCAGACGAATCAGTCGCCGCAGGCCGGCGTCCGGTTCAGCACGCAGCACAGGCCATGCCTCGCGCAGCACCGGGTCGGGCGCTCCGAGCGTCAGGAGCGCTTCACCGGGCACGTCTCCCCAGCGCTCCCCGTGACCTGCCGCGACCAGATCGTCAAAGGCCTGCTGCAAGCGGGCGAACCTGCCGCGCGCAGGCGCCCTCTGGCTGTCGGGGGCGGCAAGGCGTGCCTGGCACGCAAGCCGTGCGGCACCCAGCGCCCAGCGCGGCACGCCGGCGTCGACCAATACCGCCGTGGGGTGGGGAGCCGACAAGAAGAGCCGGGCGATCGCATACCGGCGCACCTCGTCGTGTGCGAACTGCGGGCCGATAGCGAACGGGGCGTCGGTCTCTGTGCGCAGCAGACCGTCCTGGCGCAGTCCGGCAAGAGCCGTGGGATCGATCGCTCCCACGACATCCAGGGCATCTCCCTTGCCGAGTTCCAGAGCGGCCAGACGCAGAAGCGCGACGTTCCGGGCGTCCGGGGTCCCGCGTTCAGGGCGTCCTGGGCGGAGTACCAGTCCCGACCACGCCTGCTGCATGGCGTCGGCGTCGCTGAGGGGCGTGGCCTTCACGCCCCCTCGTACCAGCAGGTCCACCACGACGGGCCGTCGCAGCAGCTCCCGTGACCGCGGGTCGGCCGCGAGGGCCGACAACTCTTCGAAGACCGCGACAGCTTCGGTCACCTGGGCATCGGTCAGCAACGGGACCTCGAAGCCGGCTACCTCCCCGGCACAGCGGTCACTGATGGTGTCGTGGACGATTTGCTGGGCGTCGTTCGCGGTGATGGCGACGATTTTGACCTCGGCCTGGATGGCGGCGTCGATGAGGTAGAGGAGGGTTTCCAGCCTGCCCTCAGCGAGCGCGTCCGCCCCGTCGATGACAAGGATCCGCCGAGGGGCGCTCAGCTCCTTGAGGAGCGCTGCCAGCGAGGTACCAAGTACAGACTCCGCTTCCACGGTGGTGACGGGGAGATGCCGCAGGTTGATACACGCCACCTGCAGGCGGTCGGGGTCTTGTGCAGCGTCGGTGAGCGTACGGACGACCAGGGCGCTCTTGCCCACGCCGGATTCGCCGTGCACGACGACCGCAGTCGCCTGGGACTCCACCAGCTGAAGCAGCTGGTGTGCCGCATCGCTACGGTCAAGGTGCACCGTGCGGCTGCGGTCCTCGGTGGTGATCTCGTCGCGCACCCACGTGAGCGCGCGTTCGTGGAGGTGGCCGAGCATCCGCCATCCTCGCCGGTGACGGCGCACGGCCGAGTCGAGGACCTGGTGGGCGTCGCGCCGCAGAAGACTCAGGTCGACGGTGGCGGCCTTGGGCGAGTAGTCGTCGGCCAGAGCGACGAGCCGCTCCCGCAGTCGCGTGGCCCCGTAGAGGTCGGTGCCGCGGGCAACGCGGATGAGTGAGTTCGTTACGGGGGCCCAGTCCAGTTCGTCCGGGGTCTCGAGTCTGGGCATGAGCACGGTCAGCCGTGACAGCAGCTGCCAGGTGCGCTGCTCAACAAGCTGCGGGCTGGGATCGGTGGCCCCGAGTGCAGCCAGAGCGAGTTCGACGAGCTTTTCGATGTGGGTAAGGCGTGCCCGGACGTCAACGTGGAATTTCCGGTGCGTGCGCAGGAGGCCGAAGAAGTTGGGCGCGTCCTTTTGCACGGTGGCCTCGGCTGCAAGTACTGCCAGTTGCTCCGCGTGCTCCTGCCGGCCTGCGACGACCAGTGCCGCTCGGTGTTCAGGCCCGTCGCTGGGCGCGTCGACGACTTCCTGAACAAAGGTGCGGATGAGCTTTCTGCTCAACTCGTTGCTCTGCACGAGGTCGGGTGCGCGGCGCACAGCGACGGCGAGCACCAGGGACGGCTCCGGCTCATCGGCGCGGGCGGCATGGAGGACAAGGTCGTCGACCGCGTGCTCTGGTGCTTTCTGGAAGGCCACACTGACAACTGACCGGCTGTCGCCCAACTCATCGGCGCCGTCGCCAAGAAGCAGATGGGCAAGGTACTGCACAGCGACCTTGCGCTCGAAAGTGACGCCACCGCCGCCGGTCGCGTACGGGCTCATACCGGTAGGCGTCGCAGTGTCGGCGGCGCTCGCCCGGGTCTGCTCCAGCCATGTGCGCAGCGTGTCGCTGTCGGTGTTGAGATGCCACTGCTGGGAACGCCCGACCTGACTCGAGGCGGCGAGCCCGGCCTCTCGGAGCTTGTCCAGCGCCGCCGTTGCCGTGGTCGGGGACACCCCCAGGGCCGTTGCCACCTTCCGGCCTGACAGGGGCACGGTCGTGGCGGCCAGCGTTTCCAGGGCGCGGTATGCGTTCTCGCCCAGCATGCCCCGCAGCAACTCGACAGTTGAGGTCACGCCACCACGCTATCAGTGTCCTGATAATCTGGACACGTACATCACTTGCGCGGTCGTGAAGCCCTCGCACGTGAGCCAGACGGCGACACGGACCCAGTACTGGCAGCGACCATGCAGTCAGAAGGACTGGGCTCCAGAGGGGCCCGGGCCAGCGCCCGGCCCACCGCAGGGCAGTCGGCAGGCTCAACAGTCGGGATCGCGGCGCTTCTTGTGGGTGTCAGGTCAGCGTCGCGGTGAGCGAGACTCTTTCGAAGGGGTCATCGAAGAGCGCGGAGGAGATGAGCCGGGAATCGAGCGGGTTCTTCGACCACGCTTGGGCATCGGCGCCATGGGGGGTGTGGCCGAAGTCGGGTTCCTGGAAGACTGAGGTTCCCCCGCTGTGCGGGAGTGGCTGACTAGCTGGTCAGGGCGGGTTGACGTGGTTTCAGGTTCACCGGTTCGGCCGCTGCCTGGTCGGCGTAGCGCTTCTCCTCGAACTCGATCGGGCTGAGGTAGCCGAGGCGTTTTTGGATGCGTCGGGGGTTGTAGAAGCCGTCGATGTACTCGAAGAGCGCCAGATTGGCTTCGGCCCTGGTCGCGAAGACGCGGCCGCGGATGCACTCGGTCTTAATGATCATCCACAGGTTCTCCGCCAGGGCGTTGTCGAAGGAGTCCCCGACGGAGCCCATGGACGCCCGGATACCCGCTCTGACCAGCCGCGTCGTCAGCTTGATACTCGTATATTGACAGCCGTGATCGGCATGGTGGACCAGTTCGCCCGGGGCGACCTCACGGCTGGCCAGGGCATACTCCAACGAGGACAGGACCAGGTCCGCGTCCGCGCGGGCGGAGGTCTCCCATGCCACGACGCGGCGGGAGAACACGTCGCGGATCGCCGACAGCCACAAAGGCCCCTCCCCGGTGGAGATCATGGTGAGGTCGGTGACCCACAACCGGTTCGGCGCGGGCGCGGTGAAGTCGCGTTGCACGAGGTCAGGGGCGAGATCGGCGTCCGGATCGCGGCGGGTGAACCCCTTGCCGCGGCGGGGGCTGATGCCGACGAGACCGGCCTCGCGCATGAGGCGCTCGACCCGTTTGCGGCCGACGTGCACTCCACCGCGCTTCAAGACGGCATGGACACGGGGCGAGCCGTAGACCCCGCCGGATTCCTCATGGACCTGCCGGATCCGGCCGGTCAGCTCCGTGTCCTGACGGCGCCGTTCACACGGCTCCTTTTCTGCCTGGCGCCAGCGGTAATAGGTGGACGAGGGGATGTGCAGTTCCCGGAGTACGGGCTCGACCCCCAGGTGCGCGTGCTCATCGAGGAGCGCGGTCACCTGGGCCGGGTCGGGTCGAGCTGGGCCGCGAAAAAAGCCGAGGCTGTCCGCAGGACCTCGTTCGCCCGCTTGAGCTGGGCATTCTCCCTGCGCAGGGCGGCCAACTCCTCGCGCTCGGCAGTGGTCAACACGTCCTCCCGTTCGCCGGCGTCGGCCTCGGCCTGGCGGATCCAGTTGCGCAGGGCCTCGTGGTGGACACCGAGATCCTCGGCCATGCGGCGGATCACCGGCTTCGGCTCGGCCGCCCGGTACATCCGCACCGCACGCTCACGCAACTCCAGCGGGTACTTCCTCGGGGCAGGCATCGTCAGGGCTCCTCTCATGAGACCCATCTGACCTGCTGTCACCCTTCCCCGCATCTCGGGGGAACCTCAGGGCAACGTCAACCGCTGGGCAACCAGCGACCCTGTAACCGACGAGCAACTACGGATCTGGTACGTAGCCCTCACCCGCGCACGCCGCCTCGCTGCCCTGGCCGTACCCGAAGACGAGGCAGAGCCCCTCGTCCAGCTCCTCACCGCCCACCACGTGCCCGCCACGATCATCTGAGACCAAGCGCACTCGACCATCACCTCAGTGCAGCCACTACCCCCAGCCGAGAGTCGGGCGAAGCCGGCACGCCCTACGGGCAAGCCGCGAACCGCCGCCGGCCGGTGCGGGCCGTGCAGTTTGTCGGCTTGTGGCTACACACGCAGGCCAGGGCACTCCACCGATCAAGATCATTTACCCGAGACTCAGCGCCGATCTAAGCGCCACCTCAACGAGATTGAGTCCAAGGTCTCACAATTAGACTCCTCGCAGGTCAGACGTCATACCTACCCCAAGACAGCCCGCATCGCCGGAGGTCGGCACTCAATCTCAATATTTGAGTCCTCGCAGGTCAGAGACTCATACATGGCATGATCCGCACCATCCCAACTGAGACGACATAACCGAAGACGGTGGAGAAAGCCGTCGAAGGTACGCCGGACGCGCAGTGGCCAGCGGCGTGCCGCGCGGGCACGATCTGCGCGGGCCTGCTCGGCGGCCAGGTGCTGCCCGGTGACGGGGATGGGCGTTTCATCGCCGAGCGCCTGCAGTGAGCAGCCGTCGTAGATGCAGCTTGGAGCGCAGCCCTCCAAGCGGCGGTCAAGGGTGCCGGTGGTCAGTGATACAAATGCGCGCCGGTGTCAGCGATTCCTCCCGGCGCGGTCGTCATGGCCACGAACTGGGTCAGCTGCGCGGCTGCGGCGTTCGCAAGGAGAACACGAAGACGTTCTCCTTGCGACGCAGAGGGTGGTCATTGGGCAGGCCGGTGATGTACGCGGCCGCCCCGTGGCCGATCGCCGTACCCGCAGAATGCCCCGCGTGCGGACACACTGGTTTCGCAAGCGGCCGGGACAAGACGGGGGAATACGGGGAGGTCTGGTTCCTCCCCCGGCACTTCGGGTGCCGCCTGTGCGGTCTCACACTCACGATGTGGGAACTCGACCTCGCGGGAATCAAGGGCCAGATACCCAACGACGACGAAGAGCCCGACCCGGACTGGGAACCCGACTTCGAGATGTACTGAGGGCTCAGGCGGACGTCCTTCCGCCGCCCGTGCCCCATCGACCGAGGAACTCGGACAACGCGCGGCGCTGCTGTTCCTCGCGGGCGATCTGCTGCGCGGGGACGTCGCGGTCGATGTACGGGTCGACGGCGGCGAGGACCAGGCGCTGGAGTTCGTCCGCCTCCAGCGCCTCCACCTCCCGTGCACCGGGCACTCAATGTCGAAGCCGTAGGCGGGCGAAGGGCGGCCACCTCGGGCCGCCGCGCTTGCCCTCGGTCGCCAGGAGCCCGTACGCGCGCATCTGCTCATAGGTGAGCAGCACCCGGGTCACCGAGCTCCAGCAGCCGGTGCGCTCCACCCGGTCCCGCTCGATGTCCTCGCCCGAGCAGTCGAAGTCGCCGACCGCCAGGAGCACGGCGTCGCGGGGGTCGGCGGTGACTCGGTCGCGGACGACGTCGGCGTAGGATTGGGAGCCGAAACCCACAACACACCAGGCCAGCCGGCACCCCACACACCAACAAGCCCCCTCGAGCGTCACCCGCGGTCTGTCGGCTCCCGCCCGTACTACCTCCCGAGTCGCCGTGTGTCCCGAGCCGCCCGAACCCTAGGGTGGCGGCCCCCGCGGCATGGCAGGCTGCTGAGCCGCGGGCTCAAGGGGAGGGAGATCGGGCATGGCGGCGCGGCGGTTGATCGGGTACGGGGACGCGGTGGTGCTGCTGGGAGGCGACCCCGCGGGGCTGGCCGCGCTGGACGAGGCGCTCGGCAGTGCGCTGGGGCTGGCCACGGGCGGGGCGAGCGAGACCGTACTGAACCTGGCGGGGGCGCGGGGCCGGATCCTGCGGCTCGGCCGGGATATGGTTGGAAGCCTGCGCGAGCGGCTGGGAACGGCCGACCGGACGAGCCGCAGCGAACGTCTCGCGGCCGCCCACGCGGTGCTGGTGGTGACCGCGTACTTCGAGGAACTCGCGGTGACCGAGCTGCCCTTCGACTGGGCGGAGGTGCGGCTGACCCGCCGCGAACAGCTCGCCTTGGCGGGCGCGGCCGAGTCGACCGCGCGCGACTTCGTCCATGCCCTCACGGCCGCCGCCCCGCCGATGCCGGCGCCCCACATCCCGTACGAGCGGGTCCTCGATACCCTCGCGAGCTGGTATGGGGACCTGGGCGCGCGGCTGGAAAACTTCCTGTGCGGCCTCGCCCTGTGGGACCGCCTGAACGAGAACGGGCGGCGCGCGACCCGTGAACAGATCAGGGGAGCCGCGGGCGGAGCCCTGCGCCGCTACGAGGAGCTGTACACCCGCCTGGCTGGCGAGATCCCCGAATTCGCCTTCTGGACACACCAGATGGAGCACCAGACCACCCGCGCGACCGTACGCGAAGCCCTGGCCGGCGTGGCGTCGCTCCTCGCCGGGCTGTCGGCGGGTGCGCCCCCGGTGGACGTGGCCGCGGCCCTGTCCACCGCCGCCCGGGCCGCGCTCAGCCGCCCGATCCTCGCCGATGGCGACGTGCCGACCGGCGTGGGCCTGCCAACGGTCGCCGCCGGCTACCTCGACCCGCGCTTCCGGGTGCGGGCGGTGGGCGGCGACGGCGGCGGCCCGGCCGACGAGGCGTGGTGGACCCGCGCCGACGAGCGCGAGGACCTGAGCGAGTACCTGGCGGGCGCGTTAACCAGCCCAGGCGCCACGGCCGCGCCCTTGGTCGTCCTCGGCCAGCCCGGTGCCGGCAAGTCACTGCTGACGAAGGTCCTCGCTGCCCGCCTGCCCGCCGCGGGCTTCCTGCCGGTCCGTGTCGTACTGCGCGAGGTGCCCGCCGAGGCAGACGTCCAAGACCAGATCGAGTACGCGATCCGGTCAGGGACAGGCGAGCGCGCGACCTGGCCGGATCTCGTACGGGCGGCCCCCGGCCTGGTCCCGGTCATCCTCTTCGACGGCTTCGACGAACTCCTCCAGGCCACCGGCGTCAGCCAGTCCGACTTCTTGGAGCGGGCCGCCGCCTTCCAGCAGCGCGAGGCCGATCAGGGCCGGCCGGTCATCGCGCTGGTCACCACCAGGACCGCCGTCGCCGACCGGGCCCGCTTCCCCGAGGGCTCGGTCGCCTTACGCCTGGAACCCTTCAGCGACGAGCAGATCCGCACCTGGGTCGCGCTGTGGAACCGCACCAACGAGCGCTACTTCGCCGCGAACGGCCTCAGCCCCCTGCCCGCCTCCCTCGTCGAACAGCACCGCGACCTCGCCGGCCAGCCCCTGCTGCTGCTGATGCTCGCCCTCTATGACGCGACTGACAACGCCCTCCGGCGCAACGACGGCGTCCCGCTGGACGAAGCCGACCTGTACGAGGACCTGCTCACCGCCTTCGCCGCCCGCGAGGTCGGCAAGTCCGCCGTGGCCCCCCGGCCTGGCGAGGTGGCCGACCGGGTCCAGCAGGAGCTGGAACGCCTCTCCCTCGTCGCCTTCGCCATGCTCAACCGCCGCCGCCAGTGGGTCACCGCGGACGAACTCACGGCCGATCTCACCGCCCTCCTCGACCCCGGCCACCGCCCCGAATCCGGCTTCCGCGCCCCGCTCGACCAGGCCGAGATCGCCCTCGGCCGATTCTTCTTCGTCCAGCGCGCCCAAGCCGTCCGCGACGCGCGCCGCCTGGCCACGTACGAGTTCCTGCACGCCACCTTCGGCGAATACCTCGCAGTGCGCCTCGCCGTGAACCTCCTGTACGGCCTGCTCGACAGCCGCCCTGCCCTGCTCGTCTCCGGCCCCGCCCCGGTCGCCGACGACCTCCTCTACGCCCTGCTCTCGTACGTCCCCCTGTCCTCGCGTCAGATGCTCCGCTTCGTCCGCGCCCGTGTCGCCCACCTACCCGAGGCGGACCGCGAGGCGCTGGCGGACCTCGTCGTCCGGGTCATCGCCGCCAACGCGGTCCGCACCCGGCACGACCACGCCGACTACCGTCCCGCTCCGCAGAGCCCGACCTCCTCCCGGCACGGGCGGTACGAGGCAAATCTCATGCTGCTGATGCTCGCGCTGACCGGAGGTTTCACGGCGCGCCGCGTCTTTCCCGAGTCCGTCGACCCGCCGGGCACCTGGCACCGCCGCGCCCTGCTGTGGCGGTCGTCTCTCGACGAGGACGAATGGGCGGCCTTCGCGTTCTCGCTACACCTCAAGCACACCTGGGCGGGGACGCAACGGGAACTGGAGGTAGTGCCCGCGAGGGATCCGGCGGACGACCCGGAGCCTGTCGACCCGAACTGGCTGTACGGGAACCGGCCGGAGCGCGACGCGCCTGAACGGATGAGCTGGCGCAGGACCTACTGGAACGAACTGCCTCGGAAGATGGACGTCTCGGGCGGCACCAACGACTCCGTGGTCAGGCACGCCCTGGAGCCCGTGGTCGACCGCCTCGGGCCGGAGCTGATGACCTTCACCGCCCGCGCTGACGGCCGGGCGTCCTCGATCGCCCACGACGTGCTGCGGGTGCTGCTCGCCGGGCGGACGCGGTCGTCGGCGCGGCGGCTCGCTGACGCCTACCGGCTGTGTGCCGTCTGGCTGACGGACCCGTGGGCCGCCGGGGTGCGTCCGATGGTGCTCGGCCTGCTGGCCGACGACGCGGGCCGACTCCCCGCAGACCTGGTGGTGTCGCTGCTGCGGCCTTTGGACTCGGAAATCCTGCTCGAAGCCGCGGACACGGCGGAACTCGTACTGGTGGCAGCGGTGGCCGCCCTCGTCTCAGAGCCGCACCCCGCGGCCCGGGTCTCCCTGCTGGGCATCGCTCGCGACATCGTCTCGCTCCGTCAGACACATGACGTACGCGGGTGGCAAGCCTGGGTGACGGTCCACGATCACGGCTTGTCGGGCGCAGTCTTCGGTGGCCAAGCCTCCCAGTGGCTGCGCGGCCATGCGCTGGACGACCTGCCGCCCGCCCTTCGCCACCGGATCCACCGGATCGCCGCCGTCGACTACCCCGACGTCAGCTTCCCGTCTCCCTCGTAGCCCTGTCCCTTTGTCCTAAAAAAGCCATAGCAAACCGCACGAACAGTGACCACGGAAACGCTGAATGTGATGTGCTGGCCTGCGGCTGGGTGTATTGCCCGGTGAGGTTGGGGACGCGGGTGGCGGGTGGTTGGCCGCCCAGGGCGGTGTGTCCGCGGTGGTGGTTGTAGGTGTGGAGCCATCGTGGGAACGCCGCTCGGCGTTCGTCCTGTGAGCGGTAGGGCTGGGCGTAGGCCCGTTCGTCGAGGAGGGTGCGGTTGAGGCGTTCGACTTTGCCGTTGGTCTGGGGCCGGTAGGGCCGGGTTCGTTTGTGGGTGATCCCGGCCGCGGTGAGGGTGTCGCGCCAGAGCCGGGATTTGTAGCAGGATCCGTTGTCGGTCAGGACGCGTTCGACGGTGATGCCGACCGAGGCGAAGTAGGCCTGGGCGCGGGTCCAGAAGGCGGTGGCGGTCTCCTGCTTCTCGTCGGGGTGGATCTCGCTGTAGGCCAGGCGGGAGTGGTCGTCGACGGCGGTGTGGATGAAGCTGTAGCCGGCGCCGGAGCGGTTCTTGCGGCCGGCCTGGCGGCCGAGGACCTTGTGGCCGCCGCCGTCGGGGATGTTGCCGAGTTTCTTGATGCCGACGTGCACGAGTTCGCCGGGCCGGTCGCGTTCGTAGCGGCGTATGACGCGGCCGGTGGCGCGGTCCAGGCGGGCCAGGCGGGCCAGGCCGTAGCGGGTCAGGACCCGGTGGACGGTGGACGGGTTCAGCCCGAGCAGGTGCGCGATGCGGGCCGGGCCCCATCGGCGCGGGATGCGGACCTTGATGATGCGGCGTTCGGTGCGGGCCGGTGTCCGCCGCGGGCTGCGGTGCGGGCGGCTGGAGCGGTCGGTCATGCCGGCCTCGCCCGTGGTCCGGTAGCGGCTCGCCCACCGCTGGGCCGTGGTCGGTGAGACCTGGAAGCGCTCCGCGGCCCGTCGCAGCGGCCAGCCGTCGTCCACGACGCAGCGCGCCAGACGCAGACGACCGGTCTCGGTCAGGGGTGCATTACGGTGGGGCATGAGGGCCTTTCGCTCCGGTGGGACGTCGCAATCCACACCGAACCCGCAAGGCCCTCACCCGTTCAAGATCACCCGGCAGTGATCATCACCACTGTCCACAACCTCCCCGGACAGAACAGCTGAGGCGTCGACGGCCCCGGCACCGGGCACGTCAGCCCGCAGGGCTTCCAGGGTGGTGGGGCGGTGAGGTGACGTGGAGGGTCACCGCGGTTGGCGGAAGGGTGTACGGGGTGTCCGTGCCGAAGGTGAGGCGGGCCTCGTAGTTACCCGGGGCGGGCATCCGGGGGGTGTGCGCGTCCAGGGTCACCGTCAGCGTGGTGCTCGCCCCCGGCCGCAGGGTGAGCCGCTGGGTGCTCTCCCCCAGCCACGGCACGTCGGAAGCCGGGTCGACCGCGAAGCCCGGCAGATTCTCCACCGCCGAGGTCACGGCCAGCCCGCCGGTCCCGCCGCCGACCTTGTAGAACCCGAGCGCACCGCCACCGCGGTACGTGGCCGTGGCTGCGTTGGGCAGCGCGCTCCACGTATCCCTGTCCGGGTCGAAGGCAAAGCTCTGGTTGCTCAGGACGTCGCCGTCGACACCGCCGGCGACCACCAGCAGGCCGTTGGCCGCCGCGTACGCCGAGCCCCACAACGGCACCGGCATGTCCGCGAGCCGCGACCACGTCCCCAGCGCCGGGTCGTAGGCGTAAGTGTGGGCAATGTTCCCCGCGTTGGTGGCGCCGCCGGCGCAGTAGAGCTTCCCGGCGCTGGACGCGCAGGACGCCCAGGAAACCGGCTCCGGGTAGTCGGCGGCCCGGCTCCAGGTGTCGGTCACCGGGTCGTAGACATTGACGTCGGCCACGCCGCAGTCCACGTCGCAGCCCCCGACCAGGTACAGCTCGCCGCCGAGTACGGCCGAACCGGAACCCGCGTGCGGGCGCGGGTCGGGGGCACCCGTGGACCACGTACCGGAAACGGTGTCATACACCTCCAGCTTCGGGTCCGGGTTCTCCTCCGGGCCGCCCCAGCCGCCCGCGACATACAGCTTGTCCCCGATGAAGCCGTGCCCCGGCGCCTCACGGGCGTCGGCCGCGCCCGCGAGCTGCTTCCAGGTACCCAAATCCGGATCGAGGACGTAGAGGTCGTTGCTGTCACCTTCGCCGTTGACGGAGAACCCGGGGTCACCGAAGCCGGAGTAGACCTTCCCCTGGTGGCTGTCGGCAATGTTGTCCATCACAGCCGACGGCAGGCCGGGGGCACCCTGCCAGGCATTGACCGGGACCGGTGCCGTATGCCCGGCCGGCGAGGCACCGGCGGAGGCGGCGGGGACCCGGCCGAGGGGGTAGGTGCCCTTGACGCGCTGCAGGGGGGCTCCCTGCGCCGCGCCGGGGAGCATCGCGCCGGGCTGCTCCCCGAGCGTCAGCGTCGCGGTCGCCGTACCGGTGTTGGAAACCCTCAGCCGCCGCGTGACCTTGCTGCCGCGAGGCACGGTGGCGTCGATGCTGCCGGGTGTCACGGCGAGCCGGCCGGCTTTCAGGGAGTACGAGACCGCGGTGGTGCGGTCGGCCCGAACCGTCAACACCTCCGGGCGGTCGGTGTAGTTGCTCTTGACCGCGGTGAGAGTGTGCCTGCCGGGGCCGGGGACGAACAGCGAAAAGTACCCGTCATCGAGGGACAGGTCCTCGGGGGTGGCCATCGTCTGGGTGTGCACGGCCGCATCGCTGCCGTCACTGACCATCACACCCGCGGCCGCCAGACCGGTGTTGGCGTCCTTCGCGGTGCCCACGACCAGACCGCCGGGGGTGGGGGTGAAATCACGCTGCCCGACGAAGACGTCGTCAACGCCCCAGTACCACACGCCCGTTGCCGCGTAATGGAACCGCAGGCGCACGGCCTTGGCATTCGCGTAAGCGGTGAGCGGCACGACGACCGGTGTGGGTCCGGCGTAGTACACGTTGTCGTCAGGAGACCAGACCGCCGTCCAGGTGGCCCCTCCGTCGTCGGACGCCTCAACGCCGAAGTTCATCCGCGACGGGTTGTAGGTGTACATCGTGTCAAAGGCCAGTTCGGGGGTGTCCTGCCCGGTGAAGTCGTAGACAGGGCTGACCAGTTCGGAGTCCTGACGGGCATCCCAGCCGTAGTAGGTGCTGTCCACGATGGCGAAGGATCCCTGCCCGCCGGTGCTGTTGCCCTCGCCGGCCGGGTCGTCGAACTCCCAACCGCCCACGGCCCCAGCGGCGTTGGTGACCGTCCAGTCGTGCGGCGGGGCGGTGGACGAGTCGAACGTCTCGGTCCTGCCGGTCAGGTGGACGGCATAACCCGGAGCGGTGGCAACCCACGGGTCGGCGGTCGGCGAGAAGTCGGCGGTGAGTGGCTTCATACCGACGTGGATCCGCCGGGTGAGGGCCTGGTAACCGGGCGCGACCGCGGCCACGTCGAGCGTGAAGTCGGCGTTGCGCGGCAGGGTCACCTTGTAGACGCCGGTGACGGGGTCTGTCCAGATGGCCTCGGGATCACCGGCGACACCGATCCTGGCGCAGAGCGGCCAGCCGTGGCCCGAACCGTCGGTGACCTTGCCCGTGACCGTCGCACTGGGCACCGGGGTGACCGTGATGTTCCGGGTGACGGAGGCGCCGTCGGCGACCGGGACGTCCTTCAGGGTCCGGGTGGCGTACCCGAAAGCAGCCGCCGTGACCTCATGGCTGCCGGCCGGCAGCACCAGGGCGTAGTGCCCCGTGGCGTCGGTGTGGGCGGCATCCGTCCCGGAGGAGACCACGGCGCCGACGACGGGCTTGCCCGTAGTGCTGTCGAGAAGCGTTCCGGACAGCCGGCCGTGCGGCCCGGTGCGGAAGGACTGCAGGCCGTTCGGAGTGCCCAGGCCGGTGGGACCGTCGTAGCCCGCGGCGGCGCGGCACAAGTAGGCCGGGTCGCAGCCGCCGTTGCTCCCCGTGGTGACGTCGTTGAGCCCTTCACGGTCGGCATACGGGTAGGCGTTGGGGTACGTGCCCGGGACCGGGGTGGCCGCGTCCGCGTACACCGACGCGATGATCGGCGACGACACGCTGGTGCCACCGAAAACCGCCCAGCCGGTGCCGCCGTAGGTCTGGTAGACCGCGACACCCGTAGCCGGGTCGGCGACCGCGGAGACGTCCGCCACCGCGCGGTTGGCACATCCGGTGTCCTGCTGGAAGGCAGGCTTCGGCTCGTACAGGGAGCACCCGGAACCCGCCCGCCCCCAGGCCGCTTCGGACCAGCCCCGGGCGCTGTTCCCGTCACGGGCCAGCGAGGTGCCACCCACGGAAGTGACGAACTGTGAAGCCGCCGGATAGGCGACGCCGTAGGCGTAATCACCGGAGGAGGCCACGACGGCAACGCCCGGATGGTTGTAGTGGGCGTCGAGCGCGGTGGTCTCCGACGGGTCCTCGCCGCTGCCCGGGCCCGCCCGGTAGTCCGTACCGTAGGAATTGGACACGTACTTGGCGCCGAGCGCCACCGCGGTGTCAACGGCCGCGCCGAGGCTGTCGCCGCTCGGATCGTCCCCCTCCACCAGCAGGATGCGCGCGTTGGGCGCTATCGCCGAGACCATGTCGAGGTCGAGGGATATCTCCCCCGCCCAACCCGGATCCGGCTGCGGGTAGGAACTGCCCCCGCGCTGGTCGACCTTGGTGAAGCAGCCGCCGGCCGCAGTGCACGCCGGCAGCCCGAACTGCTCACGGTAGGCGGCGAGATCCGCTTCCGCCGCCGGGTCGTCGTACGCGTCGACGATCGCGACGGTCTGGCCGGCGCCGCCGTCAGACGGAAGGTTGTAGGCGCTGAGCAGGTCACCGGGGCCGTACCCGGCGGGCGCGGCGGCCCCAGGGGCCGCGGCAGGTCCGCGCAGGTTACGCGCCGCGGACACGTCCGTGCGGCGCAGCGCGAAGCAGGCGAACCGGCCTGGCTCCGGCGTGCCACACACCGGCTTGTAGGACCCCGCGGCGCCGCCGCCACCCGCCGGCGCCGGACGCGCGGACGCCGCCGGCGCCTGCAACCCCCAAACAGCCACCGCGACCGCGCCGAGCAGTGCGAGTACGCCCGGCACCCTCCGTCCCCTCAAGGGGGCCGGCCTTCCTTCTCTACGCACCAACCACTCCCACGGGGATTCGTCACAGAACGCCCCTCGCGCAACACGGGATCACAAGGAGCACTGAGGGCACACAGTGGAACCAGTGGACTAGACATGTCAATGGGGCCTGAGGGGGTGCCCGATCACGACGGTGCGGGAGCGTTGCCCGGGGCCGGGGGCGGGCAACTCGGCATCGTTCGCGGTACGTTCGGCTCGGCTGGGGTGCTGGGGGACGCGAAGGAAGCGGGGCATGGCGTGCGACGGGGGGCTGGGACGTGTCGCTGACCGCCGGGCCTGCTGTGGGAGATCTACGACGAGTCGTGGGCGCGCATCGAGCCGTTGCTGCCGGTCGTTCCGCGCAAGCCGCAGCGTTTCCGGGTCGCGAGCGTCCGGATCACCGCAAGGTGCTGGGTCGGGTCCTGTTCGTGTTGCACACCGGGATTCGCGGGGAGTTGCTGCCCCAGGAGCTGGGCTTCGGCTCGGGGGATGACCTGCGGGCGTCGGCTGCGCGCCGCACTTTGGCGGGAGTCGGAAGCGAGGGCAGGCGATGCACCTCAGGAGCCGGCCCGCTCGACGTGCCGGAACGCACTGAGCAGCGGCGGGCCTGCACGGGCTCACATCCGGGATCTCAGCACGCCGACCTCACAGCCCGCCGCGAACGGGTCGAAGCCGTGCTCGACCAGCCAGCGAACCCCCAGCAGGCTTCGCAACGACCACCACGCGCGAATCACGTCGAGGTCGACGTCAGTGCCATAGCCGGCGATAACGTCACCGAGGTGCTCCTCCTGTCCGAGCGTCAGGGTGGCGAGGTCGAACAGGGCATCGCCCGGGCCCGCCTCGGACCAGTCGATGATGCCGGTGATCTCGTCGCCGTCGATGAAGACGTGATCGATCTGAAGGTCGCCGTGCGTGAACATCGGAGTCCACGGCCGGAGCGCGGCCTCGGCGACCTGGCGGTTGCGGGTGACCAGGTCGGCGGGCAGGACGCCGTTCGCCACAAGCAATTCACACTCGCCGTCGAGTTCTGCCGCAAACTCGTCGCGACCTTGGCGACGCCGGCCGGGCCAGGGTGGCAACGGCGCGTCGTGCAACTTCCGGACGGCGGCACCCGCCGCGGCCCACGCCGCCGGGGACGCGGTCGACGGCTCGCCGAGGCGCCCGAGCGCAGTCCCCGGGACCGCGGGCGATCACGAGCACGGGCGGCTTACGCCACAGAACCTCCGGGGTCGGGATCGGAGCCAGGGCCATCGCCTCGACCTCGACCTCGACCTCGACCTCGAGGCGCTCCTGATCGGCGTCCACCTTCAGGAACACAGCGCCAACGCGAAGGGTCGCGCGCTCGGAATGGGCGACGACGACTTTGACCCCATCCATGGGCGCCCAGTATCCCGGGCATGACCGTCTCCGTCGTCGGGTTTGTCGCGTGCGAGGGCGCGCCTGACCGCGTTCTCGTTGGCGGCCGGGGGTATTGCCGGTCCGGGACCGGAACAAGGACACACCTTGAACATCAACCTCCGGCCTTCTTGGGCAACTCGGCTGCCGCAATCAGGAAGTTGGGCAGGTACGTGTAGCTTTCGATGCCGGGTGTCTCGTGCTTGGCGTCCTGTGCGGTGGCGGGGTCGAGGCCGGGCTCGGCGAGTTCCCGTAGTCGGCATCCCAGGTCGGCGAGTTCGTTGAGGTAGACGGAGAGCGGTCGGTGGAAGTCGGAGGCGTAGGTCTGGGCGATCTCGTATTCTTGCAGGTAGCTCCGCACGCGGTACTCGCCGTGTTCGCGCCATGTCTTCCACAGTTGCTCGAAAGCAGGGTGGTTGACCGAGAAGACGAACAACCCTCCGGGTCGCACTGCCTGCACGCACGCATTCATAGCGGGCTTCCAGTCGGGGATGGCCGAGAGCACCATGCTGCAGACCACGGCGTCGAAGGGGCCACCCAGGTCCGGCAGGCCGCCGGTCAGGTCCGCCTGGACGTAGCGGATCCCCTGCCGTCGTTCACGCTCCTTCTCCTGGGCGTAGGAGAACATCGCGTCCGTGGGCTCGATGCCCACGACCTCCGCCCCGCGTTCGGCGAGCATCCGGCTGAAGTACCCCTGCCCGCAGCCGGCGTCCAGCACGCGCCGACCGGGCAGGTCACCCAGCATCCGCAGCAGCACCGGGTTGATCAAGTGGCGTTTGGCGAAGTCCCCGTCCGGCTGCATTGCCTCGATCACCGAACGTGGCATGGCATTCCACTGCCGAATCGCGGTCTCATTCGTCCAGTTCGTGGTCATCCGCGAGAGGGTAGTCCAGGGGCGACCACTGCTCTCGAACGTGATCTCCTTCGCGGGCATTCGCCTGACCCGAAGGCGGCCCTCCCGGCTGATCCTTTGCTTCGGCCAAGAAGCGCACGATCACCGTGGAGGGAGGGAGGAGTCTGCTGGAGATGGACGACTGCGCGATCGACGGCTCCCACGTCCGGGCCCTCAAAGCGGGGACCACGTCGGGCCCTCACCCGTCGACCGCGGCCGCCCCGGCTCCAAGCACCATGTGATCGTCGACCGGCACGGCACCCCGATCGCCATCTCGGTGACCGGCGGCAACCGGCACGACGTCACCCAGCTCATACCTCTCCTGGACGCCGCCCCGCCGATACGAGAAATGCGGGGACGACCCCGCAGCAGACCGAAACGGCTGTTCGCCGACCGCGGCTACGACTACGACAAGTACCAATGCCTGCTGTGGAAACGCGGCATCAAACCCCTCATCGCCCGGCGCGGCGTCGCCCACTGCTCCGGCCTGGGCAAAACCCGCTGGGTCGTCGAGCGCACACTCGCCTGGCTCCACCAGTTCAAACGACTCCGCACCCGCTGCGAACGCCGGGCCGACCTCCACCAGGCCCTGCTGGAGCCGGCATGCTGCATCATCTGCCTGCGCCGCATGCTCAAACAGCTGCCTGTTACGACAGCAGCTTCCCCTGCGAGACGTCGAAGCAGACCAGCCCCATGGACGTCGCGACCTGCACCGCAAACTCCGTGACTTCCTCGGCCATGTTCCACCGCACACCGATGCAGAGCAGCGGCCCTACCTCATTGCCGACCAGTCCGTCTTCCCATACCGGGTGGTCATCCTCCTCCCCGGTCGGATTGGGCCACCGCTCCAACAGTGCCGCCGAATACGCCGCTATGCGCCCGGTCGGAGGCTCGTACTGGCAGAGGTCCTTGAGTGGGCCGCCGTCCCAGACGAAGCGGCTGTAGAGCTCCTTGTAGGTCCGCCCAGCAGCAAGGTCACTGGGCGGGCGGTCGCCTTCCCAGACGGCCAGGCAGTGAGCGAGGTATTTCCGAGTGTCGTTGTTCACGGCGGAACAGTGCCACACGGCCCTCCAAGGCGGCGATGCACCCAGGTAGGCGAGAGACCGCACGCGGAGCCGAGGCGGATCGATCTCATTCTGAAACGATCAGTTAACCAGCTGAAGCGCTTCCCGCTGGCCCGGCCGCAGTTCGGGACCGCCGAGAATCAGCGGGTCCGGCGGGGTCGACGGGGTCAGCCAACTGGGGAGCGTGCTTGAAGTGATGGCCGTGCCTGCAGTTGAGCGGCCGGGTACGCGCGCAGCAGGTGCCAGCTGCGGCGCGCCGCAAGGCACCCGCCGCGCTATCCCTGGCAGATCAGGGACAGCGCCGTACGACTGCCCCAGAAGAACCCGGCACCGGCTGGCCTTCCCGGCTCACGCGGCCACTGTGACCGGCGAGTACCATCTGCCCCTGGCCGTCGGCCCGTACGAAGAACACGCCTGGCGTTCCCGCCCGGCCGGGCTCAGTTGTCGCCGAAGCGCCTGGCCAGTTCGTACGCGGCGAGCGCAGCGAACCACAAAGCGATCAGCCGCTTCACGTCGAAGTCGTGCTTCCACGCCTTCCACAGGCTGCCCCAGTGGTGGAAGACGATATCGGTGACCGGGAGGCTGCCGCCGAGCTTGGAGGCCATGTGACTTTCGATCAGCGCGGTGCCGAACAGATCACCGAAGATCACCGCGAAGACCGTGAGCAGCGAGGCCGCGATGGGGAGGATGATGTTGCGTCCGCCGGCCTTTCCGACGGTGATGCCCACCAGCGCGCCCACCGCGAGCGGGCCGTAGCCCAACTCGGTCGTGCTGCCGTTGTCATGGACCAGTACCCGCAGCAACCCGGCGTAGGCGAGTGCCGCCACGATCGCCACGAGCACGCCCACCAGCAGGCCGGGGACGGGGTTGTTCCGGAACTGGGCGACCGGCGGCGGTGCGAAGGAGGCCGGAGCCGCCGGACCGCTGAAGCCGGAGGCGTCGTTCGGAACCCCGTGCGGTGGTCTGGGCGTGCCGCCGGGCTGTGGGCCGAACGAGTTCTGGCCGCCGGCCTGCGACGGCGGATGGTTGGCGCTCATGAAAATGCCCCCCGGACGGTACGAAGTGCGGGCGCCGCATCGTGCCCGCGATGTAAGGATCAACGACGAAGAGCGGCGCCGGAATCCAGCAGGAGGACTGTATGGCAATCGGAACCGCGGCTCGGTCTGACCGGTGGCCGGGAGTCCTTGATGGTGGAGATGCGCGTCGGCAGCAGCCGGCTCCTGGAGAGTTCGGTACGTCCGCGTGCAGCGCGGGCTGACGCCACATTTTCCGGCCGGCACTCACGGCCTGTCCCCGCTGTTCTCGTTGGCGGCCGGGGGTATTGCTGGTCCGGGACCGGAACAAGCACAAACCTTGAACGTCAACCTCCGGCCTTCTCGGGCAACTCGGCCGCCGCAATAGGGAAGTTGGGCAGGTACGCGTAGCTTTCGATGCCGACTGCGGGCGGCGACCGGCTCGGAAGCTCGAGGTGGCGGGTGCAGGGTGCCCCCTGGGGGGCTGGTCCCGGGGCGGGGGGCGGGTGGGGTCAGATTCGCCAGGTGCGGATGCGGTCGGCGGCGTCGAAGATGTCTGCCTTGTGGGACTGGATGGCGCGGACCAGTTCGACGAGGGCTCCGTACGGGGGGTCGATGCCCTCGCCGGAGGCGTGCATGTAGGCGGCGGCGACCTGGCAGGCGTAGAGGGAGTTGCGGTACGGCAGGGGCTCCAGGCGCACCAGGGTGTGCAGCAGGGCAGCCGCTCGCCAGGCCGGATCCGGGGCGGGGGTGTCGTGCCGGGGGATCTTCGTCTTGTGCCGGGCGACAGCGGCGACCAGCGCGGAGTAGTCGGCCACCGACACGTCCTCGGGCAGGGTCTGCTCCTGGATGTCGAGCAGCCAGGCCACGTCGAGGTAGAGCACCGGCGGCATCAGGCGGCTTCGGCCCCGGGAGCGGCAACCGGCGGGACCTCGTCCGGGAACGCCTCGTCGAACTCGCTCCGGTGCTGCTCGCCGAAGGCCGCGGCGTAACGGACGAACACGGCCCGCTGCCGCTCGCGCAGCGGCAGGTCGTGCACGTACTGCTTCAGGCTCTTGCCCTCGGCGGAGGCCGCGGCTCGCACCGCCTCGAGCTCGTCTTCGGTGAAGGTGATGTTCAAAGCTGGCATAGCTTGAAGGTACCAGATAGGTACCTTCTCAAGGAACCGTACGCCCGCCCCTGCCGTGGGCAGATCTGATTCCGGGTTCCCGCAGGCCCGGCGCTGGAATGCCTGGCCGGATTGGCGCCGCCTGGGCCCGCCCCGGGGATTCGCCCATCTGCGGGGCGGGGTGCCGCGGCGCAGCGGGAGGGTGCACGTGCGCGGCCCGCGTCGGACAATGGTGGGACAGCCGTCGGCGTCTCCGTCTACGAGCCGGCCCGTAGGGCTACGCGGTCCGCGTGGCAGGCGGCGTCATCCACGACCGGAAGCCCAAGGAGGTCCGCTATGCACGTGCTGAGCCACCATGGAGCGGTACAGGCGGGTACGGCGCCTGCCGGCACCGGGCCCCCGGGCAGGGCGTCGCTCAGACTGCCGCTCGCCACGGCGG
This sequence comes from Streptomyces sp. NBC_01476, assembly GCF_036227265.1. Classification (NCBI taxonomy): domain Bacteria; kingdom Bacillati; phylum Actinomycetota; class Actinomycetes; order Kitasatosporales; family Streptomycetaceae; genus Streptomyces; species Streptomyces sp. NBC_01476. The sequence goes on from NZ_CP109446.1 coordinate 26,949, forward strand.
CCTTCTTCTTCGCCGTCACGGGGCTGCTCTGCTGGGGTGCGTCGGCGACACGGCCCGGAGACACCAGAAATGTGGTCATCGTGCTGGCGGTGGCCTCCTTCCTCTCCGTCCTCGCGGCCCTGGCGAGCGCGGTACGGTCCGCGCGGCGCGGTCGGCGTTCGGGGCGGATGTAGGACCCGACCGGTACATGTCGCAGCGCGGCAGCGCGTGTGCCGGGGAGAGCGGGCCCCGACCTCTGGCGCACATCCGGGCGGTACGTTGGACGCGGGCGGTGGGGCAGCTGCGGCCGCCTCTGCCGCTTCGGGCAACGCAGACCGGATCGTCCGCCGCGCAGGGCCCAGCGTCCGCGGTCGGTGTGCTGCTGGGCCGGAGCGGCAGTACGCGCAGCTGGGGCGGCTCCGCCACGGGCTGGCGCGCCGGCGTCAAACGGCTCCGGCCACGGCGTGGCGAGGTTCTCCAGTTCGGCGGGGCTGTAGTAGCAGAGGCTGCCGCCGGTGGTGTCGCGGGCGAAGAGCGCGGGGAGGCCGTCGATCAGTGCGCTGGTGAGGGTCCAGCCGGTCCAGTCGCCGGTGCCGGCGGGGTTGGTGCCGGACAGCGGCAGAGCTGCGTCCGCTCCGGTGAACCCGCCGGGGGTGGGCACGGCCGGCTCGTCGAGGAGGGTTCCGCCGAGGACCAGGAGCAGGTCGGGGAAGCCGTTGACGGTGTTGTAGAGGTCGCCGCCGCTGGCGACGGAGGTGGCGGTCTGACCGGACAGGCTGTCCTGGAAGACGGGCGAGGGGAGGTTGATCTGGTGGCCGCTGGTGGGCGACAGGGCCGTGCCGGTGCCATCACCGAACGGGATCGTGCCGGTGGCGGTGGCGGGGTTGTAGTCCAGGACGTCGTTGAAGCCGCCGCCCGTGGCGAAATGGCCGGTGACGGCCTGGGTGCCGTCCCAGGCGGCGGGCGAGCCGGGGGTATTGACACCCGTGCCCAGCTCCCCGATGTCGGTGGCGGCCGTGTCGATCCGGTTGACGGCCAGGCCAGGCGCCAGCCACAGGCCTGAGGGGAGACCGGCCTGCGCTCCGACCACCACCACGTCGGGGTGACTGTCGCCGGCCATGTCGCCGTCGGTGCTGGTAATGGCGGGAGCGTCGTCGGCTGACGCCGTCTGTGCCGCGCACGGGCCGCGCGGGCGGCAGCCGTTCGCGGTCGGAGCCGGGGCTCCGCGCTGTGGCGGTGGCTTGGGGATGGGGCGGAGGGAAAACGCGTTGGACGGGACGTTGGCGGGCTGCGACGATGCCCCCTGGTTCCTGGGGGGATGACGCGTGTTCGTTTTCGTGTGTGCGGGGTGCGGCGCCACGCTGACGGCCCGGCTGTCCCAGGTCGCGCTGCCGGTCCACGCCCACCAGAAGTACGGGAACGGGGTTCAGCTTCCGGTGCTCATGGAACCGGGCACCTTCGCCGTGGACCCGGAACCCTGGGGGCCACCGCGGCGGACGTGGGAAGAGCTCGGTCCCGGTGAGGCGGCCGCCCGCGGCATCCACGCACCGGTCAGCGCCGTGTCCGACGGCGCGGCCGGCGCGATCGTCACCGCGCCCGGAGACACTCGCGGCACCCTCCTGATCCCCGGGAAAGCCGACGGCTACTGCTGCGGCCTCGACGGCGCCAGCGGCCCCAACATGGCGTGTGAGAGATGCGGTCTGCCCGTGGCGAGCCGGATCGACGACTGCTCCCTCTGGCAGGCAGTCCGGCTCGCCCCGGACGCCGTGCGCCGCATCCCCGCCGGCCACACCGCCGCACCGCTGTCCTGGGAAGAACTGACAGCGCAGGCAGGGACGGAGGGGAAGAGCACACCCCCATTCGAACCGATCACCCCACGGGCACGGTCCGGATCGGACTCCTGGTGGTCGTGGAGCCCGCAGTGGGAAGCCGCAGCCGGCCAGGCCCTCGCCCACCTGCTCGTAGCCTCACAGGGTCGGCCCGTCACCGTCCCGGACGGCCTGACCGTAAAAATGTTCCAACGCGCCTTCGACGCGCTCCTGCCCGCAGGCCCGACCCCACGGCACGCACTCCTGGCCGGACCTGGTCTCCCCGCTCCCGCTCCGCATACGGACATCCTTCTCGTGCCGGTCCACCCCCGGACAGGGGAAACCTGGGCTCCGGCCCACCCGGATCGCCCGGCGTACTGCGTGCCGCTGCCGTACGGAATATGGCGCTGGCTGGCCTTCCCCGACCCGTACCCGCCCGTCCCCGCGTCCGGCCGCATGCCCGACGGCGTCCTCCGCGACGACCCGTTCCCGCCCCATCCCCACCCGTTCCGGATCGACCAGGATACGTTCGAGCACACCCTCGTCCGGCTGCCGGCCGCCCGCAGCCCATGGCTGCGCGAAATCCTCGGCAACCTCACTCAGCAGACCCGTACCCGCATCTTCTGACCGCCCGGCGTCCACACCAGCGCCACCCCCGGGGCACGGGCGCCCGCGGCTCCGCCCCCAGGGCACGGAACAGCCCGCCGCCGGGGAGAGCGTCGGGCCGCCCTCACGGCCAGGACCGTCCGTCAGCTTCTGCCGCTGAGCGCGGTGAGGATGTGCGGCCAGGCAGCCGCCCCCAGGAGTGCGTCGGCCTCGGGCGTACCTCCGTACAGGAAGTGCGGGGAAGCCGGCGCCGGGGTCTCGCCCGGGAGGCGCGGGCGGTGGCCGGCGTCATCACGGGCGATCAGCCGCACGGTGGCCCCGGCGGAGCGGCGGCGTTCCGCGAGGTGGTCGGCGAAGGGCAGGGAGGGCCACATCGCGTCGTCGCCGCCAGCGACGAGCAGCAGATCCGCCCGGGCTTTCTCCACGGGTATCTCCGCCGCGGGAACCAGATGGCTGAAGGTCTTCTCGCTCCGTTCGTAGCGCCCGCGGATGGCGACGGGGGCGCTCGACGGCTGTGCGGCCGTCCAGGAATCGTCCATCGGCACGAAAGGAACCGGCTGCCCCTGCCAGGTCCAGGACGACCGATACGGCCGCTGTGCACCGTCCAGGCCGGGTCCGGCGTTGCACCAGACCCGCGACGTCGGCGACAGTGCGATGACCACGTCCACGCGGGGGTCGTGCACCGCGGTGAGCAGAGCCGCTTCAGCCCCCTTGGAGAGGCCGAGGACACCAACCCGGCGCGCGCCCTCGGCGCGGAGAAGACCGACGGCGTCGAGGAAGGTCTCCAGGGGGATCTCACAGATTCCCGGGGACTGTCCAGGGCCGCCGAACCAGCGGACCGCCAGCGCCATGATGCCCTGCCGGGCAAGAAGGCGTGCCCTCTCCCGCTCGATACGCCCGCTGGAACCGCCCAGGACCAGAACACCGGCCTCGGTACCGGTCGCAGGAGCGACCAGGACGCCCTCCCACGGATCGGACAGCTCACGCTCCGTCAGTTCCACACGTCCTCCCCCGCGGTTTGCCCGTCAGCTGCGGTGCGCACGGGCAGCCTATGCGGCCCCGATCCCCGCACAGGCGGCGGACGATGACCCGCCGGGCGAGGCTGCCGGGGCGGGACAGGCGTCCGGCGCCGTCCCGGTCTGCGGTGTGCTGCCCGCGCAGGGCCCGGCCTCCGCCCCGGGGGGCGGAGGCCGGGCCTCGGGATGAGCCGCCAGGCAAGCGGATCAGGCGGCGGGCGGGCGGATCAGGCGGCGGGGCAGGTGTCGGTGGTCGTGAGCAGGGCCGCGGTGCTCTGGGCGATGGTGACGTGGACTCCGGTGAGGAGGGTCAGTGAGAGTGCCGTGACCCTGATGCCCTTGCCCGCGGCGACGGGGGTCTGCTGGTTGACGACCAGTGAGCCGACCAGCGGCAGGGCGATGGTGGTGTTCGGTGCGCTGTTCGCGGAGACGGCGACCCCGGCGACGCGGAGGTTGGTCAGGGTGGTCGCGCCGGTCAGGGTGATCGCACCCGGCCCGGTGCCGGTGAGCGGCTGCCGCGCCTGGGCGGAGGTGCCGACGAGGTCGGCGGTGATCAGGCCGCCGAGCAGGTTGACCCCGGTTGTCCGGGCGTGGGCCGCGGCGGTGCGGGTACCGTCGGTGCCGACGGTACCGGAGGCGTCGGTGGTCAGTACGCCGAGGCCGCCGAGGGTGCCGAGCCCGGCGCTGAGCACGGAGTGGGTGTCGTCGCCCGGCAGCGGCGTGCAGGAGTGCGCGGACGCTGGCAGCGGGCCGACGTGGAGCAGCGGCGAGGTGAGCTGCACGCCGTGGGAGCGTGCGTCGAAGACCGGTGCGGTGAAGGTCACCGAGGTGCAGCCGGGCAGGTCGACGCCGGCCGCGTCGGTGACCGCCGAACCGCACACCTGATACGTACCCCCGGTGGTGGAGGTGAGCCGGACGGTCGCGGTGCAGTCCTGCTGCCCCGCGGCCAGATCGCCGTGCACGGTCACCGTGCCGTGCGCGGCGTCCGCGGTGGCCGTGCCGGAGCCGCAGCTGGTGGCGGCGCTGTTGCCGTCGAGTCGCAGGCCGGCGGGCAGTTGCTCGGTGAGGGACCAGCCGTCCTTGGCGGCCAGTTCGCTGGTGTTGGTGATGGTGAAGGTCAGCGTGGTGGGCGCGCCCACGGGCAGCTGGGCCGGCGCGAAGCCCTGGTCGAGCTGCGGGGTGGCGTCCAGCAGGCGGATGTTGTCGATCGCGCCGTCGTTGCCGTTGCCGCTTGCCTGTTCGTTGACCAGCCGGATGCCGGCCGAGTCGCCGGTGAACAGGACCGAGCCGTTGCTGGCGTAGGTGCCGACCGAGGTGCCGCCGATGACGCTGCCGGGATTCTGGCAGGGGTCGATGGGAGAGCTGAACGCGGCGCGGGCGGTGTCGCCGTCGAGCAGGTAGAAGGCGAGCAACGGGTGGGTGGTGAAGCAGTTCTGGGCCGCGGCGTCCACCGAGAAGGTGAGGAACCGGCTGTCCGCGCTCAGCGGGATCGGCTTCACGGTCTGCAGTTCGGTGCGCCCCGGGCCCGGGTCGCTCTGGGTGTAGGCGGTGAGGGAATGGTTGACGGACGCGTCGCCACCTGCCCAGGTGCCCAGTGCGGCGGCCATCTGCTTGTTCGCCTCCCAGAAACCGCCGCAGTTGACTCCGGGCGGAGCAGAGGCCGGGGCCTGCTCGGACACCAGCAGGCCGTTGCAGGACGTCAGCCACGCCGGGTCCGCCGCGTACGTCTCGGCGAGCGGCGCGGCACCGGTGTAGCCGGTCAGTGTCGTCACCGCCGCGCCCTGGCCGTGCTCGAAGCCCTCGGTGAACACCGTGGTCGGGGCGCTCGGTGTGCCGGGGTGGCCGGGCGTGTTCGCCCCGGCCGGGCCGATCCCGGACACCGAACCGGCTGCCAGCACCGCGGCGCCCAGCAGCGCGGTGGCCGCCCGGCGCCGCCATCTCCCGCCCGGGTGTCCGCCGGCCTTCTTCCGTTCTGACGTCACGTCAGCTTTCCCCACATCGGTACCTCCGAGGCCGAAGCCGTTCATCCAGAACCCCCTTCGTGCGGGCATGCCGGTATGCCGTCCGATCGCTCGTTACGGGCACGCCGTGCCGACGCGAGGACGTCTGCGGCCACCTTCCGGCACCGACGGTGCTGCGCACACCGGCGTGTGGCTTCCCGGTTGGTGCACAGACGCGTACGTGCGCCGCGCAAGCCGGGGTGTACTGCCTCAAGCCCCCCGCCAAGGTGCCCGGACGGGCGTGCGGAGGGGTTCTCACGCAGGTCCTCATCGAACAGAACTGCGCCATCCGGCTCGCTGAGCGAGGTCGCACAAGGGGTGGGGAGTTCACCTGAGCGGGTTCGGCCGCTCCGGGAGTTCGGGATGGGAAGAGGTCGGTTCCACCCTTCCGGCCCCCGCGAAGCCTTCCGCCATGTCCGCCCGGGACCCGCGGTCGGCAGGCCGGCCGTCGGGCGTGTTCCGGGTCGATCGCTGCCGCTGTCTCCTTTACCGCGAGGGGCGGTTGCCGCTCGGCTGCTGCTGGGGTCCTCCGATGATCCGGTCGGTGACGGCCGCGGCCTGCTCCAGGTGCTCTTCCAGCCATCTGCCGAGGTGTTCCCGGACCGTCTCCTCGACGCAGGGGCGCACTGCGGGGTTGCCGAGCGCGCCGTGGGTGGCGCCCTCGAACTCAGGGTGGTCCAGCTTCACCGACACGACTGCCGTCAGGCCCTCGCCGATGCGGTCGGCGCCGAGGCCGGGGTCGGACGCCGTCAGCAGACGGTGCTCGCATGCGTACGCGTTGACCGCGGCCACCAGCCCGTCGCGGAAGCCCGCCGCGTGGGTGCCGCCGACGGGGGTGGGCCGGCTGTTGGCGAAGCTGCGGATCCGCTCCTCGCGGGAGGTGCTCCACCGCAGGGCCAGTTCGGCCCTTCCCGCCATCCGCGGGTCCTCCCATGCGACGGCGATGACGTCCGGGTGAACGGGGGTCCCCGTCGGCGCGTCGAGGAAGGCGACGAAGTCCCGTACTCCGCCCGGGAATCGGAACCGTACCGACCGGGGCGCGTCCGGGGAGCGCGCCTCGGTCAGTGAGATGTCCAGGTCCGGGTTCAGGAAGGCCAGTTCCCTGAAGCGCCCTGCCAGTACGGCGAAGGAGCACTCCACGGTGTGGAAGATGCCGGGGTCGGGCCGGAAGGTGATGGTGGTCCCGCTGCCGGACGCCGGCCCCTCGGCGGTGGGCGGGGCGACAGCGAGGCCGCGCGTATACTCCTGGACCCAGCGGGTCCCATCGCGTCGCACTTCGGCCGTCAGGCGGCTGGATAGGGCGTTCGTGACACAGGGCCCGATTCCGGGCAGGGACAGGGCCTTCGTGGTGCGCCGGCCGGGCCTCGCCCTGGGGTGCATGTGGGTCAGCAGAGCTTCGAGGCCGGGACCGTCCTCGTCCCCGGCAGCCTCGACGGGGACGCCCGGCCCGTCGTCGGCGACGCTCACGCAGCCCGGGGTGAGGGTGACGTCGACGGAACCGGCACGGCTGGCCAGGACCTCGTTCACCGCCCGGCCCACGACCTCGAACACAGCTTGGTGCAGGCCGGGTTCACGGGTCGAGCCGACGTACATGCCGGGCCGCTTCCGTATGGCTTCCCGCCCCTGCAGCACCGTGATGTGAGTGACGTCGTATCCGTTGGCGTCCCCGCTCACGTCATCCCCCTCCGGCCGGGTCCAGCAGAGCTGCCCAGCCTAGGCGAATTCCCGGGAGCCACCAGGTCAGTGGCGGTTCGGCGAGGGCATGGGCCGGCGATTGAGCGCCTGCCGGGAGGCAGGCGGCCCTGGAAGTCGCGGGACACGGTCGAAATGCAGCCAGGCACCGGCCAAGTCGCCTACGGGCCCCTTCCCGGGGCCCCCGGGAGTCCCCGATTTCAGGGGCTGTTTCAGGGGGCAGACCCGTATGGACCGCCACCTCGGTCGGGGGCCGCCGCCGCATCGGGGTGCTTCGGCCGCGGCCGACCGCGCGCTCCGGGCGGCGCCGGAGGGGTCACGTCAGGTTGTCCACCAGTGAACGTGCCCAGGCGGCGGATCCGGGCGCTTCGCTGAACACGGCCCGGTAGTACAGGGGAGCCAGCAGGATGTCGGCCGCGTGCTCGATGTCGATGGCCGCGCCCCCGCGTTCCTGCTCGCGGTTCACCATGGCCGCTAGCTGGTCCATGCGGTCGCCCCGGCACAGGCAGCCGCCCTCCTCTCCGGCACCGATGGTGGCTCTCATCAGCGTCAGGACGTCGGGGTCGGCGAGGTCGGTGGCCACGCTCGCCGCCCACTGCCGCAGATCGTCGCGGAGGTTGCCGGTGTCGGGCACGACGATCGCCCGGTCGGGGCCGCCGAACCGGCTGGAGGCCACGTCGCCCAGCAGTTCCGCGACCGACCCCCACCTGCGGTACAGCGTCGTCGGGTGCACTCCGGCCCGGGCGGCCACCGCGGGGAGAGTCAGGGCCTCGATGCTCTGCTCCGTCAGCAGCTCGTGGACGGCGGCGTGGACGGCGGCACGCACCCGTGCCGACCTGCCCCCCGGCCGGCTGCCGGTGGCGCCCTTCGGGCCTGAGGCGCTTCCGACCTCGTCGGCGACGCCTGATGGACTCGACATGGTCCCACTATCGCACGGATGACTGCGGCAAGCTAATGCAATGGATGATGCGTTAGGGTACGGTGCGCGTAACGCAGTGAGTGCTGCATTAATCGAACCCGGGAGACCGACCGACGATGACCACCGCCCAGCCGGAGCCCGCTTACACCCGACGGCACAGCACGTTCTTCGGTGTCACCGCGGCCCTGGTCACGCTCTTCATGGCGACCTCCAGCGCCCCATCGCCGCTCTACGTCGTCTACCAGCGCATGTGGGGCTTCTCGCCCACCGTCCTGACGGTGATCTTCGCGATCTACGTCCTGGGCCTGCTCGCCGCCCTGCTGGTGGTGGGGCGCCTGTCCGACCACGTCGGCCGCCGCCCGGTGCTGACCGGGGCGATCGCCCTGGAGGCCGTGTCGCTGGTGGTGTTCCTGCTCGCCGACAGCACGGCCGTCCTGTGTGCCGCCCGGCTGCTGCAGGGCGTCGCCACCGGAGCGGCGATCTCCGTCCTGGGCGCCGCGCTCGTCGATCTCGCGCACCCGCAGGCGAAGCACCGCGCCGGGGCGGTCAACTCGGTCGCGCCGACCGCCGGCCTCGCCCTGGGAGCGCTGGGCTGCGGCGCCCTCGTGCAGTACGGCCCCGCCCCGACCCACCTCGTCTACGCGGTACTGCTGGCCGGCATGGTCCTCGCCGGAGTGGTGGTCACGGCCATGCCCGAGACCGTCGTCCGCCGCCCCGGAGCCGTCAGGAGCCTGAGGCCCAACGCCGCCATCCCGCGTCATCTGCGCGCCCGTATCGTCCCCGTCATCCCGGTCCTGATCGCCGGATGGGCCCTCGGCGGCCTCTACTTCTCCCTCGGTCCGTCCGTCGCCGTCGGCGTCTTCGGCCTCGGCAGCCACTTGATCGGCGGCATCGTCATCGCACTGCTCTGCGCGGTGGCGGCGCTCTCCTCCTTCCTCGTGCGTCCTGTTCCCGCCGGCCGTCTTCTGCTGCCCGCCGCCGCGGCCCTCGGCCTGGGTACGGTCCTGCTGCTCATCGGCCTTCACGGTGGCCACGTCTCCTTCGCCGTCGCCGGTACGGTCGTCGCCGGCGCGGGCTTCGGCGCGGTCGCCATGGCTGCGTTCGGCACGGTCGCGGGCAATGCCAGGTCCCACGAGCGCGGCGCCCTCATCGCCGCGGTGTACGTCATCTCCTACCTGGCCTTCAGCGTCCCCGCCGTCGCGGCCGGCCTCGCCGACACCCACATCGGTCTCCGCCCCACTGCCGAGACCTACACCCTCGTCGTCCTCGGCCTCATCGTCCTCGCCCTCGTCCTGCACCTCCTCCTCGACCACTCGGAACCCGCCGCCGAGCACGTACGGCAGGCGCCGCAGGCGCAGCGGGACGCGACGACGACCACGACGACCCGCTGAGGCTGCGGGGTTCACGCCGCGAGGGGTCGCACGCCGTGCCGACGGAGCCGGCCGAGCGCCCGCCCGGGGATCACCGGGGCACGCGGACCGATGGTTGACGGCGCGTGCGGTCCGTTCGTGTGGTGGGTGGCTCCTTCACCACGGGCGAGTGATGGTGTCGGTGTCCAGGATGACGGAGCCGTCGATGGCCAGGACCTGGCCGTCGACCGTCGCGCCGGTGGTCACGGTGATCGTGGTCTGGGCCAGCACCCTTCCCGCGAAGTCGCTGTCCGTGCCCAGGGTGGCCGACGTCGCGATCGCCCAGATGACGTTCCTGGCGGTCGCGCCGTTGATGAGGAGCACGTTGCTCGCGGTTGCCGTCGTCAGGGCCGATCCGATCTGGAAGACCCATTCGGCGTTGCGGTCGCCCTGGGCGTCCAGCGTGAGGGTGCCGGTGATCCCGATGGCAGCGGCAGAGTTGTAGACGCCAGGGAGCAGCGTGAGGCCGCCGAGGTCTCCGGCGATGCCGGTGTCCGGGGTCTGGGCGACCGCGGCGTTGTACGTCGCGACCAGGTCCGCCTGCCCGTCGGCGGCGGCAGCATCCGCGATGTGGACGGTTCCGTTGACCGTGCCGGGCGGGAATCCGTCGATGGACGCTCCCGGGCTGATTCCGAGATCCCCGGTGACGATCGACGGACCGGTGTTGGTGACCGACGCCCCGCCCAGGACCGCGAAGAGTCCCAGATAGGTGTAGGCGTCCGTGGCGGTGGTGGTGCCGCCGAGGGTGGTGACGGAGACATCGGCCGGCCCGAGCGCGCCGGCCGGCACCACGGCGTCGATCTCGGTGTCGGAGGCGACCCGGAAGGAGATGGCGGGTGCGCCGTCGAAGGTGACGGCGGTGGCGTAGGAGAGCGCGGTCCCGGTGATGACGACGAGATTGCCGCCGTCCACCGGCCCCGAGTCGAGGGTGACGACCGTGACGGCGGGCGGGTCGAGATACGTGTAGGTGACCCCGCTGGCGACACCGCCCCGGGTGGTCACGGTGACCGCGACCGGGCCCGCGGAGGCCGCGGCCGGGACGGTCACGGTGAGTTGGCCGTCCGAGTCGACGGTGAACGCGGCGGTCTCCGTGCCGAAACTGACCTCGCTCGTGGTGAAGAGGCCGAGACCGGTGAAGATCAGCGTGTTGCCGCCTCCCAGGGGGCCGGCGGGCGGCGGTTCGATGCGGAAGGACGGCGGCGGCAGATAGAAGAACGTGCCGATGATCCCCGTGCCGCCGGCGGTTGTCACGGAGACCGGGACGGCGCCGTGCCCTGAAGGGGTGATGGAGTTGCTCGTGGTGTCGCTGACGACCACGAAGCTCGTCGCCGGGCGGGAGCCGTAGCGCACGGCGGTGGTGCCGGTGAAGTGGCTCCCGGTGAGGGTCACCGCGTCGCCTCCGCCGGTGGATCCCTGATTCGGTGCGACCGGCATAAGGCCCTCCCTTGGACGATCGCCGACGGAGGGGGCGCCCCTCGAAGCAGCCTCTCCTCCACGGCCGTGACAGTTCAACTACCCTAAGTAGCCCACTCGTCGCATTCGGTGTCAATAGCCAGGGGCCTCATGCCCGCCGCTTCGGGGATCGTCTCCCCACCGGGTGGCTGATAGTGCCACCATGAGGGCGAGGCACCGCACAGCAGCCGGGCCCGGATCTCGCACCGCGGGAGAGGAAGGACGCGATGAGCGCACAGCCCGTCCACCAAGCTGCCGGCTCGGTGGCCGCTATTCCCAAGACCATCGACGCCATCGCGGTGGCCCTCAGCGGCGCCAAGCGGATGGCGTTCTACGCCCAGGTCGGCCAGACCGACGCGGCCGACCTGGAGGGCGTGATCGAGCGGTGGTGGACCGATGCCCTGCTGGACCAGGTCCCCGGCCGTGAGGACCAGGTGTCAGCCGCGCTGGACGGCCGGGGCCTGGTAGGACTGGGCGACCTGGCAGGCCGGCTGGGTGTTCCCCTGGCTGCCGAGTGACTCAGCCCCGCCGCGGCTGGACACTGGCCGTCGGAGCGCATCCGGCCGCCGCCGTCGAGGCGATGCCGAAGGAACTGCAGAGGGCGGTGCTGAATTTCCTGTCGGCGCTGGCCCTTGAGGCCGGGAGCGCGATCGACGCGGGCAAGCCCCCGCCCGGTCAGCGCCTCGACGAGGTCGGGCTGCGGTACAGCATCGTGGTCCAGGGCGAGCCGGTCATCGTGGAGTACCTGGCGCTCCGTGCGGCGCGCGAACTGCGGGCGGCAGCCTTGGTGTGGCTGCACTGACCCGGGACGCGAACCGGGCTCCGGCCCTCACCGGGACTTCCTCCTGGCGGACCGCGTGTTCCTGCCGGGGTGACGGCGCGCCGGCTCCTGCGTTGGCAACGGCCGCGTGAGACGGGGCGGGGCGGGGGTCCGGTGTCCGTTCCCGCCCCGTCCGTCCTGCTGCTACTTGCCGTCGAGCCCGTAGACGCCCAGCTCACTGACCGCCATCTGGCCACCGGTCTGACCGCCCTGGTCGGGCCGGTCGACGATCAGACGGAGGTAGCGCGCCGTCACCGGCCTGTCGAGCTGTACGCCGGTGAGGCCCCCGGCGCTGCCGGTGTGCCGCGCCACCGTGTACCAGGTCGAGTCGTCGCCGGAGACGTCGATGTGGAAGTCGGTGGCGAACTTGTCGTCCGGCTGAAGGAGCGTGACCAAGGCGATCGACCGCGGCTTGCCCAGGTCGATCTGCTGTATCCAGCGGTACTGCCCGGTGGCCTGCGACCAGGTGGCGGGGTCGCCGTCGGTGGCGTAGGACGGCAGGGAGTCCGGCTGCATATCCGCCTGGGTGCGGTCGGTGAACAGCGCCTGGGCGGGCGCCTGGAGCGCCAGGTTGGTCCTGCCCTTCGTGGGAGCGTAGGCGCCGACCTCGCTGATGGCCATCTGGTCACCGCGCTGTCCCCAGTCGTCAGGTTTGTCGGCGACGACGCGCAGGTACCGTGCCGCGGCCGGCGAGGCGAACACGACCGGCACGGTTCCCGCGTTGGCGTCGTGGACGGCGCCGGCCGTCGTCCACGCGACGCCGTCCGTGGAGATGTCCACATGGAAGTCCGTGGCGAAGTGCGGCCCGGGCATCCCGACGGTCACGGAGCCGAGGATGTCCGTCTTCTTCAGGTCGACCACCAGTTGCCACCGGAACTGGCCGCTCGCCTGCACCCAGGTGTTCGGGTCGCCGTCGGTGGCGCTGGACAGCCGCGTGCCCGGCTGGAGGGAGGCGGTGCTGCCGTCGATGAACTGCGCCTGCGCGGGCTTGCCCAGGGCGAGGTTCTTCGGGGTGGTGCCCGCGGGCGCCGACGCGAGGTGTGCGTACCGCGGTTCGAGCCCGGCGGCGGCGATGAGGGACGCCGGCACACCGGTGCCGTCGGAGGCGACCTGGGTGTTGTCCAGCGTGAGGTTGTCCGGATCGCCGCAGCCCCAGTCGGGTGCGGTGTCCTCGACGTAGTTGCCGGTGAAGGAGAAGTTCCCGTACGGCAGGTCGCCTTCCTTGCAGCCGCCCATCGAGAACGTCCCGTTGCCGAACACCGCGTTGCCGGTGAGGGTGACGTACTCGCTGCCGCCGTCGGTGTAGATGCCGTGGCCGCCCTGGACGCCGTTGCGTACGACATTCCCGCTGACCAGCAGGCCGTCGGCGAGCGAGTCGCCTTCCGGACCGAGGACGTAGATGCCTCCTCCGTCGAACCGCAGTTGCATGGCGTCGAAGACCAGGTTGTCGAGGATCTTGTTCCCCCTGGTCTTGGTGGGGGTGCGGCCCCAGCCCCAGTTGGAGCTGATACCGCTGTACGGGACGTCGTTGACCTGGTTGTGCTCGATCACGTCGTCGCGCGTGTAGCTCTGGAAGATGCCGACACCGCCGGTGTACTCCACCGCGACGTTGTGCACCCAGTTGTCCGCGACGGTGTTACGGGCCGGCAGGAGCGTGACGTCCGCCGGATCGGCGTCGGCGCCGTTGCCGATCTCGACGCCGTTCCCGGAGATGTCGGTGAACTCGTTGCCCTGGAGCGTGGAGTCGTCGACGCTGCGGCCGAGTTGCAGACCGACCGCGCCCAGGTGCTCGAACGTGCTGCCCGTGATGGCCAGTCCCCGGGTGTGGTCGAAGACGACGTTGCCGGGCGTCATCGTCCAGTTCCCGTAGGGGCAGGTGCCGGGGTCGGTCGAGGAGTACCGGTCGCAGGAGCCCTGCTTCTCCCAGGCACCGTTGCCCGTCAGCCGCATGTTGGCCTGCACCTCGGAGAAGCCGTCGGGGCCGTTGGGCTCCGTCCAGCCGCCGTACGCAAAGGAGATGCCGTTGAACGACAGGCCGGTCAGAGGACGGGACTTGGTGCCGGTTCCGGACACCAGGGTCTGCAGCCGCGGTATCTCGACGTCCGCGGCCCTGAGGTTCTGTCCCGCACGGGGCTTGTAGTAGAGGGTGTGCGCCGGCTTGTCGAGATACCACTCCCCCGGGTCGTCGAGCAGCTCCCTGGCGTTCTCGACGTAGTCGGGAAGGTTGGCGTTGACGCCGTAGGGCTTCTTGGTCGAGTTGTCGAAGCAGGGCTGGTCCATGGTGACCGTGGTTCCGGAGACGGCGGCCACACCGCAGGACATCTCGGTCCAGCCGACGGTGTAGCCGAACTGGACGTCGGAGATATTCTGCCAGCTGTCCAGGGTGGTGTCGGAGGTGGTGTAGCCGGTGGCGGTCCGGGTGAATCCGGTCGGGTCGGCGCCCCGGGCGCGTATCGCGCGTACGCCGTCGACGTACAGCTGGCGCGTGTCCGTGCCGGGCGGCACCGTGGCCTGCCAGACGCCGTCGGCGCCCTGCTTCCAGCCCTGGACCTGCTCGCCGCCGCTGAGGACGGGGTGCGCGCCGGGTGCGGCCTCGTAGGTGACGCCGTGTCCTGACTGCCCGCCGTCGCCCTTCGCGGCGTCGAGGGCGAAGGTCCGGTCGAGGCGGTAGGTGCCGCCGGCCAGGACGACATCGATGTCGGCGTGTGCGCTGCGGCTCGCGGCGCGCACCCTGGCCTGGGCGGTGGTCAGCGAACAGGGGTCGTGCGGCGAGCAGGCCGAGCCGTGCCCGTCGGGGGCGACGGAGAAGGTGACGGCCGGCGGTGCCGAGCGTGCCGGGGCGGACGCGGAGGCCCAGCCGCTGGACAGGAAACCGGCGAGCAGGGCGACGGCGGCGCCCGCGCTCACGGTGAGACTGCGGCGGCGCAGTCCGGGTTTCTTCATGCGTGTCACTCCCGAGGCTTCGTTGATTCGAGGGGTGTGGAGGTGGGGGGCGGGATGTGGAGGTGTGCGGTGGCGTGGGGCGGGGGTGGCACGGCGCGGCCCCGGGCGGCGCCGGCCGGGGTGGCGGCGGCCGTTCGAATGCGTCGGCGGCCGGGGTGCCGCGGCGCCCGCGGCTCGCTCCGGCGCGGGGCTCTTCTGTCACGACGGGTGGCGGCGGCCGTTGGAGTGCGTCGGCGGCCGGCGTGCCTGCGGCCGGTCGTGCCGGTGGACCGCGGCGGGCGGGGCGAGGCAGGCTTACGGGGCTGAGGTCTGCGGGGAGCCGCCGTGCCCTTTCTGCGGTGGCCTGCGTAGTCCGCGGGCCGCACCGACCGGCGCGGTGAGGTTGAAGAGCCGGTCGCGGATCTTGCGTTCGACCTGGTGACGAGTCGTGTCGATGTGTTCCCGCATCAGCTCGGCGGCCTTCTCCGCGCTGCCCGACGCGATGGCCTCCGCGATGGCGAGGTGCTGCCTGGCCGCCACGTCCAGGGACCCCGGTATGTCGCCGTGGAAGAGGAGGATGTCGGTCTGGGACATCAGCCGGCGGATGGTGGTGACACTCGACCGGAGGAACACGTTGTGCGCGGCCGCTCCTACCGAGTCGTGGAACCGCTCGTCCGCGTCGGCGAACGCCGGGATGTCGTCGGCGAGGGCTGCGACGAGGGAGACTTCGGCACTCTTGCCGATGGCCCGCACCTCAAGGGGCGTGGCGAGTGCGGCGGCCTTGTGCGCGGTGTCGGACTCGATGAGCTGCCGGTAGTCGATCAGCATCATCACGTGTTCTTTGCGCGTCGGCTGGAAGTGCGCGAGACGGTCGTCGTTCAGCGCCCCGGGTGAGGCCGCCACGAAGATGCCCGCTCCCTTGCGCACGGTGAGCCGGCCGATCCCGGCCAGTACCTTGATCGCCTCCCGCGTGACGTTGCGGGTGGTTCCCAGCAACTGCGCGAGTCCCTGCTCGGTGGGCAGGCGGTCCCCGGGCATCAGGTTCTGCTCGGCGACGTAGGTGAGCAGTTGCTCTGCGACGACCTCGTAGCCCGGGCGGTACGGGACGGCTGCCGTCTCGGCTCCCCCGGGCGGGACGTCACGTTCGCCGGACACAGGGCAACTCCCTCGCAGCGCAATGAGTTTGATTCATTTGCGCCGTCACTATGGCATCCGCACTCCGGGGAAGGAAGAGTCTGGTCAATTTTCGTTCGAGCCGCTTCGGGGGTGTTGGAGAGTGCCTGGTCGTAGCGGATGGGAGCTGCCCGGGGCGCGGGTCTACCGCTACGCTCGGCGCGCTTGCAGCCCAATGAAGCAGATTCATTGACCAGGGCGAGGGATCAGGGTGTGAGCCGTGGTTGGGGACGGGTGCAGGTCTGGTGCACGCCGGCGGCTGTCGGCGGGTGATGGTTGGCTTGCCCCATGCCGTTGCCACCGCCGGACCTCAACCGGCTTCTCGTCCGCGGCGCCCGGGTCACCACCGGGTGCGGGCCCGGCACGGGCGTCGAGCCGCTGGGTGCCGAACTGTCCCTGCCCTCAGGCGAGGTGGTCGCCTCGGGCCGACGCTGGGAGCCGGTCGGGTTCACCGAAACCGCGCCGCCAGGTCGCTATCCGGTGCCGCGGGCGGTGAAACTGGTCATCCGCGATGCCCCGGTCGCGTCCTGGACCATGTCGCTGCTGCCCGGCCAGGACCCCTCCGGGCTGGACGAACGGAACTTCTGCGGCTTTCCGGTGGACGGCGGCGAGGCGAGCCTGATCGACGCGCGGTATCTTCGCGAGCTCAACGAGGCCGGCACGTTCCTTGATTTCCGCGAGGACGCCAACGCCGATCTGGACTTCGGCGGTCCGCTGGAGCCGTTCGAAGACGAGGACGGCCGGGATGCGGTGGTGTTCAGGACCGGCGACGGCACCTACCCGACCAGGATCGGCCACACCGCCGACGGCGAACTCGCCTGCTACGTAATCACTTTCGGGATCTCCGACGAGCGGGATTAGCTGCCTGGTCTGTGCGGGTGGGCCGTCGGAGCCCCTCGCCCGTGGGTCTCGCGGTGCCGCGGGATCCGCGGGTCGTCCGCGTTACCGAAGACGGTCGTGCGGGTCCCGTGCGCGCACGCGGTTGCCCGTTGGGTCAGGCGAATTCGGTCAACGGTGTGGTGACCGCCTCTTGCCATCGGGCTCGGTGGCCGTCAGCTTGCAGGCGGTAGTAAAGGGTCTCCCGACGCTCGTCACCGGCGGAGCCGGTGTGGTCGCCGATGTTGTGCGCGAGCAGGTAGTGAGCGAAGAGCACGCTCCCGGCCGGGCCGACCGCCTGCACCGGATCGCCGAGTTCGATCTTCGGATACGGTCCGGGCGCCATGTCCGCGACGCGCGTGAGCGCATCGGCTCCACGCTCGGCGAGGTACTGACCGAACTTGAGATGAGTACCGGGCCACAGCCACAGGTTGCCCCGCCCCGGTGTTGTGTGATCGGTGAGCCACGTACCTGCGAGCAGGGTGAACGTGCCCGGGCGGCCGTCGGGTTCCGTCGGAGTCAGGCCATCGACGTGCGGCCCCCCTGGCGGGTACGGCCAGGGAGGGATCGTGGTGGCCAGCTGTACGCCTTCCGGCCGCTGGATTCCGAGCCCGTCGCGGAGCAACTGCCCAGCCAACTCCCCGATCCTTGTGCGGAAGAAGAAGTCGAGCAGGGGGTGCCCCTGGTCGCCGAAGTGCCGGAAGACGAAGTGCGGACCCACATGTCCCTCGGCCGGCGGCTGCTTCGCCAGCATCGCTGCGACCACCTGGCGTCCGGCGTCGATCTGCGAAGGAGTCAGCACGTCCGGAACGATGAGATATCCCTCGCGGCGGAACGTCGTCCTCATGTCGTCAGTGATCTCAGCGGCCACCGCACCAGTCCATCAACCGCCGCTCCTGGTCGGCAAGCGAATTACGTGTGGTCACGACGGAGTTGTAGCAGCCGGCGGCCGAACCTGGGCCAGCAAGCTGACCGACCGGATAGGCGCCGCCACCGCTGTTCTGGATCCGTACGGCGAGCTGGACACGCACGAGTGCCGGCTCGGGTCAGCGCAGGCGCCCGCCGCGTCGGCGTTCCGCTTCGGACTCGGTCCGGTTCTGCATGACCTCGGCCTGGTGCTCCCGGACCCAGTGGACGACGCCGTCCACGGCGTCGCTGAGCGACCGGCCCAGCGGGGTCAGGGCGTACTCGACGCGGGGTGGGACTTCCGCGTACGCCGTCCTCGTCACCAGACCGTCCCTGGTCAGGAGCCGCAAGGTCTGGCTGAGCATCCTCTGGGAGACGCCTGCCACTTGGTCGTGCAGGGCGGTGAAGCGCAGCGGCCCCGGGGCGAGCGCGGTGGTCACCAGGACGGTCCGTTTGTCTCCCACGCGGGCGAGCACGTCCCGCACGAGGTCGATGGTCTCGATGCATTCCGGGGCGACTCCCCTGGCCGCGAGATCGGAACGGAGCGCGGCGTCCATACGATTGTTCCTCCCGCGTGAGCAAGTGACGTCAAAGTGGGTGATCCCGCGCCGGACTAATCCACCAGGTCGTGCCGTTTCTTACTGATCGTAACTTGCCTACAGGAGGACACCGTCATGACCGAGGACCGGGACCGCGCACCGCAGCAGGCCCACGGCACGCCACCCGAGCTGCCACCCGAGCAGGCTCACGATGGTGTCCGGCACGATACGTTCACGGTGACGCTGCGCCTCTCCGTGCCCCCCGCCGAGGTGTTCCGCGCGTTCGCGGACCCCGGGCTCCGGCGGCGGTGGTTCAAGCTCCCCGGCACCGGAGCGACGTACGAGCACGACTTCCGCGTCGGCGGTGGTGAGACCGCGTTCAGCACCTTCGCGACTCCCGATGCGCCCCCTCAGCGGCTCGCGTACTGGTCGCGGTACATCGACATCACCCCGGACGTCCGGATCGTGTACGTCTACGCGTCACAGGTGGACGGGGTGGTGCGGTGGGCGTCCCTCGCCACCGTCGAGCTGCACGCCGGGTCGGCGGGGACCGAACTCTCCTGGACGGAGCAGGTCACCTTCGTCACCCCGACCGGCGACGGACGCGACGACCTGCCGCACGTCCGCGGCGGAACGCGCCTGCGGCTGAACGGCCTCGCAGCGGCTCTCGCGTCACCCGAGACACCGAGGACGACAACCCCGCACCCGGGCGGACGCAACCAGCTCCCGTGAGCACCGGGACCGTCTCGGCGACGGTTTGACTCCGCTGAGCGCCCGTCACCTCCGGGCCGGTCACGGAACGCATCACCTGTGCCCCCGTGGAGCGGGGCACAGGTCGCGCCGCGTGCTGCGGGTCAGGGCCGGCGGGGAGCCGGCGGGACCGGGTGGGTGCTCGACGGGGGTGCCTGGCGCGAATCGCTGGCCCACTTCTTGTCGGGCTCGGGGCCCATCACCAGGCTCAGCCGGCCGCCTTCCACGATCTCCTGGTGAGTGAGCCACGCCCGTTCCAGCGGGCGGCCGTTGAGGCGGGCGGACCTGATGTACGGGTTGGCCGCGGAGTTGTTCCGCGCCTGCACGGTGAACCGCGTGCCGCGGCTTGTGGTGATCACGGCCTCGTCGAACAGCGGGCTGCCCAGCGCGTAGATCCCGCTCGCCGGGGCCACGGGGTAGAAGCCGGTCGCGGCCAGCACGTACCAGGCGGACATCTGGCCGCAGTCGTCGTTGCCCGCGAGGCCGGCCGGGCCCGTTGCGTAGGCGTATTCGCACACGTACCGCGACCACTTCTGGGTCAGCCACGGCGCACCCGCGTAGACGAACATGAACGCCATCTGGTGGACGGGCTCGTTGGAGTGGTTGTACGCGTCGTTCCACTTCATCATCAGCTCGGGCGGCGTCCGCTCGAACATGCCGTTGAGGCGCTCGGTGAAGGCTTCCCTGCCGCCCAGCAGGCTGATCAGCCCCGGCACGTCGTGCGGCACGAACCAGCCCTGCTGGTCCGGGTTCGACTCGATGCAGCCGTCCTGGTCGCCCATCCAGGAGCCGTCGGCGTTCCGGCCGCGGAACCAGCCGGCCTCCTGGCTGAAGACGTTGCGGTAGTTGCGCGCGGTGCCGTCGAGCCGCCGGGCGTCGGCGTGCCGGCCCAGTGCGTCGGCGAACCGGGCGAGCGCGTAGTCGGAGTAGCTGTTCTCCAGCGTCTTGGACAAGCTGGTGTCCACACACCAGCCCAGGGTGGTCCAGTTCTGGAAGTCGTTGCGGTTGGACTTCTCGGCCGGCCCCAGTGCCACGTCGCGGCAGTAGGCGTAGGCCTTGTCCACGTCGAAACCGCGCACGCCTTTGACATACGCCTCGGAGATGATGTTCACCGCCGGGTCGCCGACCATCGTGTCGGTGTCCGTGCCCAGCAGTTCCCAGCGGGCCAGACCCTTCACCGCACCGGAGTCCGTCAGGGCCAGCAGCGTGTTGATCTGGTCGGCGACCGTCTGTTCGTCGATGAGCGTCAGCAGTGGGAACTCGCCGCGGAAGACGTCCCAGCCGCTGAAGACGGTCCGCTGGGTGAACGGGTCGTGCCGGACCGGCCCTTCGCCGAAGCGGGAGGCGCCGTCGGCGTCGCTGGAGATCCGCGGGTCGATCATGGTGTGGTAGAGCGACGAGTAGAAGATCTCCCGCTGGGTGTCGGTGCCTCCCTTGACCGAGATCCGGCCGAGCGCCTCGGACCAGGCGTCGCGGGCCCGGCGCTCGGTACGGTCGAAGTCCCAGCCAGGCAGGGAGGAGTCGAGGTTCCCGCGGGCTCCGGCGACGCTCACGAACGACACCCCGGCCTTGAGCCGCACCCGCTGCCCGGCCCGCACCGGGAACTCCACGAAGAACCCGGCGCTGTCGCTCGCGCTGGACTGCTCGGTGGCGGAACGGGAGACGGTCTCCCCGTCCCAGGTGCCGAAGGCGGTCACCGGGTCCTGGAACCTGAGGCAGAAGTACACGGTGTACGCAGGCCCGTTGCCGCAGATCCAGCCGCCGCCCGAGCGGTCGGCCCGCATCGAGCCCTCGACGGTGTGCGCGTCCACCAGCCGCAGTTCCTGTGCGACGGTGTGGGAGCCGTCGAATCCGATCCGCCGGGCGAGGTCGACCTTGATCCGTCCGCTGCCCGCCTCGGCGAAGGTGAAACGGATCATGCCCGCCCGCCGGGCCGCGGTGAGTTCGGCGCGCACCGCGTACCGGTCGAGGTCCACCGCGTAGTAGCCGGCCCGCGCGATCTCGGTCTCCTTGCGGTACGGGCTCTTCGCCGCGTCGCGGCCGGTGACCAGTTCCCCGGTCTGCGGCATCACCTGGAGGTTGCCCAGGTCGCCGTAGCAGCCGACGCCGCCGAGGTGGAGGAAGCTGAAGCCCTCGATGGTCGTCATGTCGGCCGAGTAGCCGCTGCCGTTGTCGCCGCCGCTGATCGTGTCCGGGCTCAACTGCACCATGCCGAACGGGGTGTCGGCGCCGGGGAAGGTCTTGCCGCAGGCGGTGTCGGGCGAGGTGGTGAGCGCCCCCAGCAGCGGGTCGACCAGGTCCACGGGGGTGACGGCCCGCCGGACGGTGTCGGCGGCCTGGACCGCTGTGTGGGCAGCCGCCGGGGCCGCAGCCGCGGCCGGCACCGCGCCGGCGGCGCCGAGGGCGGCGATGCCGGTACCGGCCAGAAATGTGCGCCTGGTGAGCGGATGGCGGGACTCACTCATGGATGTCTCCCGAGGCAGGGGTGGAGCGGGCGAAGAAATGGGGAGCTGGTCTGCGGGGTGGGGCGGACGGTGGCCGCCCCCGCACGGTGCGGCGCGTGGTCGATGCCGGCGACGGACGGTGCCGGAAAGGTCCGATGCCTGTACGGGAGGAGCCCGGATCGGCGACCGATCACCTTGGCGCCCTCCTGAGGATCGACGAGGTGCGCCCGTCCGGTGGAGACCGAACCAGCGCAGAACCAGCGGGAAGCGGCCAGGCAGGAGCCGCGTCCGAGGAACGGCAGTAACGTAAAACTCGTAAATAACGAAATACAAGAGGCGCGCACTCATCTTGTGCGCGCGACGATAGATCCGATGTCCGGCCCGTCCGGGTCGGTCACCCCCCGGGCACGGCGGCCGGCCCCCCGCACCGACAGCCGTGGACCCGCACGTCCGGGCCGGTCCGACCCGCCGGGACCCATGAGTCCGGCCGTTTCCCCGGCGGCGTGACGGGCGCGTGGGGTCGGAGGTGTGGTCCGGGCGAGTGGGAACCGAGTTGGGCATGAGGCTTGACATGAGCTGGTGGCGTGGGGCTATCTGATGGAAGACGTTTGATTGTGTTCGCTCGACGCCCCGGCCCGCTGGGGTGTTGAGCGCTTTCTGTTGCATCAGGTGCATCAGGTGGTGTTCCGCGCGGCGGACCGTTCCCTGCCGGCGCAGGACGTCCGCCGGCGGTGGCCGTCGCGCGAGCCGTCCACCACCGGCTGTCGCGCTGTCAGGGCGCTGCGATGGAGGAAGAAACTCATGAGGAGACCGATCCGCGGGTGGCTGGCCGCGTTCACCGGAGCGCTGCTGCTCTCCACGGGCATCACCGTGGCGAGCGGACCGGCCGCGCACGCCGAGGGCGACGGCGCCGCGGCCAAACCGGCGCTGGGATGGAGCAGTTGGAGCTTCATCCGTCGCAACCCGACCGCGCAGAACATCGAGGCGCAGGCCAAGGCGCTCAAGGACAGCGGGCTGGCGAAGAACGGGTTCGTCTACGCCAACGTCGACGACTTCTGGTACGAGTGCCCGGGAAGTCAGGGGCCGAACGTCGACGAGTACGGCCGCTGGGTCACCGACCCGGCGAAGTTCCCGCCCAAGGGCGGGAAGAACGGTGTTCAGGTCGTGGCGGACTATGTGCACTCGCTCGGGCTGAAGTTCGGCCTGTACGTCACGCCCGGCATCTCCCAGCAGGCCGTGGCGCAGAACACCGCCATCAAGGGCACTGCCTACCACGCAGCCGACATCGCCACTACGGCCACCGAGGCGAACTACAACTGCGGCGGCATGGTGGGGATCGACTACGCCAAGCCCGGCGCCCAGCAGTTCGTGAACTCCTGGGCCGACCAGTTCGCGGGCTGGGGCATCGACTACCTGAAGATCGACGGCGTCGGCACGCCCGACATCGCCGACGTCCAGGCGTGGTCGAAGGCGCTGCGGCAGACCGGTCGCCACGTCCACCTGGAGCTCTCCAACAGCCTGGACATCAACAACGCCGCCGCCTGGAAGCAGTTGTCCGACGGCTGGCGCACCGGCGGTGACATCGAGTGCTACTGCGGGCCGGACGGCAGCAGTTACCCGCTGACCACCTGGTCGTCGCTCACCTCGCGCTTCGACCAGGTCGCGGCCTGGGCACCGTACGGGGGTCCCGGCGGCTACAACGACTACGACTCCCTGGAGATCGGGAACGGCGCGGACGACGGCCTCACCCCCGACGAGCGCAGGACGCAGATGAGCCTGTGGTCGCTGGCCGCGTCGCCGCTCTTCCTCGGCACCGACCTGACCCACCTGGATCCGGCCGACCTCGGCATGCTCAAGAACACCGACGTCCTCGCGGTCGACCAGGACGGCATCGACGCCACGCGGATCTCCTCGGACGCCGACTCCCAGGTGTTCGCCAAGACCGAGCCGAACGGCGACGCGATCGTCGGCCTGTTCAACACCGGCTCCGCGCCCCGGGAGGTCGCCACCACCGCGACGGCGCTGGGCCTGCCCGCGGCTCGCGACTACGCGCTGCAGGACCTGTGGACCCACCGGCGAACCGAGTCGGCGGGCCGGATCGCCGCAGACGTCCCGCCGCACGGTGTGGCCCTGTACCGCGTCCACGCCGCCCGCCACGTGGTGAACGCGGCGCCCGACGTCTCGTTCGCGCTCAACTGGGCCCCGGCGGCGAGCGACAGCACGACGCGTACCGTCACCGCGGTCCTGTCGGACAACGGGTCCCGGCCGGTCACCGACGCCGGCCTCACGCTCACCGGGCCGGCCGGTACGAAGATCACCACCGGTTCCACCACGCGGGCGAGGACGATCAAGGGCGGCAGCGCCCTGCGGGCCACCTTCACCGTCACCCTGGAGCCGTCGGCCGAACTCTTCGCCTCCAGCGCGTTCCAGGGCACGGCGGACTACCGCTACCGCTCCGGGACCAACCGGCTGACGGCGGGTGACACCCTCACCGTCAACCACCCGGTGACCGCCCCTTACCGGACCTACTCCTCCACCACGGCGGTCTTCAGCCAGTCCGGCACCCAGCTCGGCATCCGCGCCCAGGGCGCCGACCTGTACAACGCCATCAACGAGTACGGCGCGATCTACCTCCCCGGCGCCGAGCACGACGGCTCCACGACCACGGTGAAGATCAACTCCCAGGCGGACACGGACGTCTGGGCCAAGGCCGGGATCATGGTCCGCAACGACATCACCGAGTCCGACACCTCACCCGGCTATCTCGCCCTTGTCGCGACCCCCGGCAACGGCTATCTCCTGGACTGGGACAGCGACGGCGACGGACACCTCGACTCCCAGGACTCCGCCGGCACCGCGGCCTACCCCTCCTGGCTGAAGCTCGTCCGCACCGGCACCACGTACAGCGGCTACTACTCGAAGGACAACTCCACCTGGAAGCTGGTCGGCACGATCGACCTCCCCACGGCCGCGCCCACCCAGGACGTCGGCCTCACCAACACCTCCCACGCGTCGGGCACCACCAACGAGACCGACTTCGACGCCTTCAGCACCACCCCCTGACTCCACCCCATGGCCAACCCCGGGCGTCCGGTGCGCAGTTCACAGACCTGCGTGCCGGACGCCCGTGCCGTCACCCGCTGCTCCACCCCGGGAGAAAGCGGGGGCGAGAGAGGCGATCCGGGTGGCCGCGGCAGCCGGCTCCACCCGGGACGTGGACGTGGTCACGACCCAGCCGCACGGCAGCGGCACAGTACGGTCCCGGCCGCGCGCCCGCGGAGGCACCCTGCCGGGAGCGCGTCACCACCGCTAGCCTGGGGGCAGTTGGGGCACCGCAAACTGCTTGAGGCTCACCGTCGCACCGGGGAGACGCCGCATGGAACCGGGCACCGCCGCTCCGCCACCGTGGCTCGACCACGTCGCCGACGTCCTGTTCCCCGAAGCGGGCCTCCGCGCGGGATGGACGGACCGGGTGGAACGCGAACTCGTGCGCCACCAGGGGCAGTTGCCGATGGCCGCCGTGCACGCCTGGCAGTGCGCGGGCGACCCGCTGCTCACCGGGCCCGAGCACCGCGCGGTCGGGGCCCTGCACCGCCGGACGCTGACAGGACGGCCGAGCCCCGAGCCCGTCTGGCGCGCCGCCCTGGAGCCCGCGCTCCGCGACCTGTTCACCCGCGCCTACCCCTACCGGGACGCGTACGCGGAGGCCGCGGCGGCCGCGGGCGCCTACGCGCGGGCCAACGGCTACGCCGAGGGCGACGCGCGGCAGTACGGCGAGGTCTACGCGCGGCAGAACACCGACACCAACCGCCTCGCCCACGTGGAGGCGAACACGGTCGCGGGCGCCGCGGCGCTGGCCGCCGCGTACGCCGCCGGGCAGCCGGACGGCTACGCGGCGACCTTCCCGCACGCCCGGGTCGGCGCCGTCGTCACCGCGTACGCCGACGGTGATCCCGGACGTGCCCGGCGGGCCCGTGAGCGTATCGCCGCGGGGCTGCTGCACGCCCTGGCCGGCCCTGTCGGAGCCGACGGCACCGACGGCACCGACGGCTCTGTCAGCCCTTGAGCGGACCGCCGTTGAGCGCGACCCGGCGCCCGTAGCGGGTGAGCGGGTAGTAGTCGTACAGCGCGTGGTGCTGGGTGCAGCGGTTGTCCCAGAACACCAGGGTGCCCGGCGCCCACCGGATGCGGCAGGTCAGCATCGGGCGGCGGGCGGGCACCTCGCACAGGAAGCGCAGCAGTGCGTCGCTCTCGTCCGGTGCCAGTTGCGGGATCCGGGCGGTGTAGGCGCCGTTGACGTACAGCACCGGCCGGTCGGTCTCGGGATGCCATACCACCAGCGGGTGTTCGCTCACCGGGATCACATAGTCGGCCGGCGGGGTGTATCCCTTGAGCGCCAGGCCGCCGTCGTGCACCGCTGTCAGCCCGTCCAGCAGGGTCCGCAGCGCCGGTGACAGCATCTCGTACGCCAGGTGCATGTTGGCGAACAGTGTGTCGCCGCCGCTGTTGCCCTCCGGGATGCGCGAGATGTACAGCATCGAGCCGAGCGACGGCTCCTCGTCGGCCGTGCCGTCGGCGTGCCAGCCGTTGCCGGCGACGTTCGCGGCGGCGGGGTCGGTGCTGATCTCCAGGATGTACGGATCTCCCTCGGGCGGCGCCGGGTTGACCGGGCGCAGCTCGCCGAAGTGGGCCGCGAAGCGCTTGTGGTCCTCGTCGGAGATGTGCTGGTCACGGAGGACCAGTACGTGGTGGCGGAGGAACGCGGCCTTCACTTCCGCCAGTTGCTCCGCCGGAAGCTCCTGGGCGAGGTCGACGCCGGTGACTTCGGCACCGATGACGGGGGTGACCGGTGCGACACCGATCGTGCGGTACTCGGCGGCGGGCCGGGTGGTGACGGCCGCGACGGCCGCCAACTCGTAGCTCTCCATGGGCTCCTCCTCGATACGGTGCCGGTGCGGTGCTGGTGCTGTACTGGGTGCGGACGGTGCATTCGGTGCATTCGGTGCGTTCAGTGCGGCCGGTGGACTCGGTGCGGTGGTGCGGTCGCTGCGGTGGTGGCTGCGGAACGCTCCCGTCACGCACGGGAGTTGGCGGCTCTCGGCATCTCACAGCCCTCGGGCGAGCAGATCGGACAGGATGAGCCGGCCGAACGCGAGGTTGCCGTGGATCGCGTCGTCCGCCTCGCAGAACTCCGGTCGCTGCAGGCCGTCCGGGCCGGTGGAGCGGGCCCGCAGGTCCACCATCTCCACGCCGACGCGGACCAGTTCGGTCCTGATGCTCTCCTGTGCGGCGGCGAAGACGAGCGGGTCGCAGTGGTCGGGGACGCGTTGCGGCGGCATCACCGCGAGGACCCGCAGGCCGAGTCCGAGGGCGTGCCGGTAGAAGTCCACCGCGCCGCCGACCATGGCCAGCACGATCGCGTCGAACAGGGCGCTGCCCAGGAATCCGGGGGCGAACGGGCCCGCCGGCAGCCGGTGGATCCGCCAGTTCGCGGCGGTGGCGACGAAGTGCGCGCACAGGCCGAACGTCGACACCAGGGGGACGGTGAGCGCGCCGAGCGCCGGCGTGTCCAGGGCGGCGAGGAAGCCGCGGTAGTACGCGTCCGACTCCTGCTTGCGGAAGACCACGTCTTTTACGGCGACGGTGAAGAAGTCCCCGGTGAACTCCCGTCCGGCGCCCAGCGGGCCGCCCTGGAAGGCGATGCCCGCCGCGTGAGCGGCGCGTCCGACGGGTCCGGCGTGGGAGTCGCCCAGCAGCAGGAATCTAGCGGGGGCCGTAGTAGTCGAGGACGGCGTCGTCACAGATGTCACCTCCCGACAGCGTGCGGTGCGGCAGCGTACCGGCCGCGTCGCCGACCGCGTCGCCGGTCGGGGCTTCGGGCCGCGGCCGGTCGCCGGGGTGTCCGGCGCGGGCGAGGCCCGCCATGAAGTGCCGCATGACGAAGGCGACGCCGTCCGGTGTGACGGACCGCAGGTTCGGCCCGTAGAACACCCCGCGGAAGGGTGCGCAGGAGATGAGCTCGTAGGACGGGAAGTAGTCGGTCCCTTCGGTGCCGTTGACCAGTTCGCCGGCCGCGGTCCGCAGGACCGACTTCGACAAGGTGTTGGCCACCAGTGCGTGGCCGCCGGTCGCGGTGGCGGTGAGCGGCACCGGTGAGACCGTGAGCAGCAGCCGCAGGTCCGGGTTGATCACGCGGGCCAGCGCCACGGCCGCGGCGAGGTCGCGGTGCACCTCCCCCACGGTGGCGTTGCTGAAGGCGTGCCGCCGCGGGTCGAAGGTGCCGCGTACGGTTCCGGGGCAGGAGGCGTACACGCTTCCGTCGCTCCGGTCCCGCCACGCCTCGGTGAGCCCCAGGGTGAAGACCAGGCAGCTCGCGGCGGTCAGCCCCCGGCGGATCGCCTCCAGCGTCGTCTCGCGTGCCGCGAGCATCTCGGCGACGGAGGCGTGCCCGGCGGGTTCGACGCTCGGCCGGAACGGGTCGTACACCCTGCCGTCCTGCGGCCACGCGGTGTCCGGCGGCCGGGTGCGGCCGGCCGCCCAGGACAGCCACTGGCGGAGCATCGCGGCGGTGTAGACGGTGCCGGTCCGGAAGGAGAACTCCCCGTAGTGCCGGGCTTGTTGCTCCTCCCGGTCGAGGCCGGGCGGTGGCGGTTCCGCGTCGTACCAGTTGAGGCCGGCGGCCAGGAGTGCGGGGCCGAGGCGGGCGGCGAAGCAGGAGCCGGCGGTCAGGACCGGGTCGTCGGGGCCGAGGGGGAAGGCGGGCGTCCACACTTCGTCGATGCCGAGCATGCCGGGTTCTGCGACCGCGGGCCGCCAGAAGGAGCGGGCGGGCAGGGAGCGGTAGGGGTTGCCGGTGGTCACGGTCACTTCCTCGGTCCGGGGGCCGGCTCGCCGGCCGCGGAGGTGCGCGGGAGGTCGTCGGCGTGGGCGGGGCCGTACGCGGTGGGCGCCGCGCCGGACTCGCCGAGGTCGCCGTTGATCGCGGCGGCCACGGTCCGCGCGTGCGGGGCCGCCACGACGCCGTAGTGCGTGGTGTCCAGCAGGTGCCAGGATCCGGTACGGCCGACGTACGGCAGCCACGGTTCCGGCCGTGCGGCCGGCGCGTCGGCGGGCGGCAGATCCGGCTCGGGGCGGGTGGCGAGCCAGATGCGCACCGGTGTGGTGGTGAGGCCGGGCATCCGGTACGTGGTCATGCTCCGCAGGTTCGCCCGGCAGCAGCGGGCCAGGCGTTCCGCGTAGTCCGTGTGAGCGGCCGGGCCGCCGTCCGCTGCCTGCCCGTCCGGGTGTCCCTGGCCGAGTTCGCGGGTGAACACCGCCCGCAGTTCGGCCTCGTCGTACCGGGCGAGCCGCGGACCGGAACCGGGCGGCGGCGGGTCCAGCAGGTAGAGGTTTCGCACCGGGCGGTGCTCCTGTTCGGCCTGGGCCGCCATCTCGATCGCGACCCAGCCGCCGAACGACCAGCCCGCGAGCCTGACGCGGTGCGCGGCGGCCGGGAACCGGGTCTCCAGCGCCTGCCGGTACCGGGCCGCCCGTTCGGGGAGGGTCCAGGCGGGGGCGGCCGGGTCCCGCAGGGCGGGGTCGGCGATCAGACACACCGTCAGCCGGGGGTCGAGCGCGGACACCAGGGGACGGTAGGACTGGATGTCGCCGCCGACGGGATGCACCAGGCAGAGCACGTCCGGGCCTGCCCCTTCCTGCCAGACCTCCAGCGGTACGTCCTGCGACGCCGCCTGCGGTGCGGCGGGTCCGCCCGGCATCTCCTCCCGGAGGAGGGCGAGGATCCCGGCGAGGCCCACCCGGTGGCCGAGCCGGGCGAGTTCGAGTTCCACCCCGAAGTGCCGTTTGATCTCGTCGATCAGGTCGAGCATCGTCAGCGAGTCGGCGCCGAGGTCGTACAAGGACGCCCGCGGGTCGAGGTCGTCCACGCCCAGCCAGGTGCGCAGCAGGTCCCCGAGGACGGTCTCGGCCGGCTCCGTGTCCCCCGTGACCGCTGTCCCCGCCGTGCCCGCGCCGGGAAGGACGGCGGGACGGTCCCGGGCGTAGAAGGTCCGGGATTCCGCCAGGTCGGTCACCGACACCAGCACCTGCGGGAAGCCACTGCCGATCGCCCGGGACAGCACCCGTCCGGCCTCCGCGACGGTCAGGCCGACGGCCAGATGGGCGCGGTGCCGGGCGTCCGCGCCCGGGGCGTCCACCGCCATGCCCGTCTCGCGCCACACGTCCCAGTCGACGGTGATCCGTACGGTGCTCTCGTCCGCTGTCGAGCGGTGGTGCGCGAAGGCGTCCAGCAGCCCGGCCGCGGCGGCGTAGTCGAGCTGGCCGACCCCGCCGAGCAGTGCCGACATCGACGAGCAGTACACGACGACAGCCGGGTCGTGACGGCGGATCAGCTCCTCGGTGACGAGCGCGGCGTTCGCCTTGGCGGCGGTCACCGGGCGGGCGGTCGTGGCCTGCCGCAGGGCGATCAGGCCGCCGCCCGCCACACCGACGGCGTGCACGACGCCGTCCAGCCGCGAGGTGTGCGCCGCGACGAGGTCGGCGATCCCGTTCGGGGTGCCCCCCGTCAGGTCCGCGGCGATGAGCCCCACACGGTCGGCGTAGGGCGCGAGTTCGGCGGGGAGGTGGGGGCGGCGGGCCAGCAGGAGCACCTGTCGCGCGCCGCCTTCCAGCAGCCACCGGGCGACGGTCCTGCCGATGCCGCCGGTGCCGCCGAGAATCAGGTGCGTGCCGCCCGGCGGGAGCGGCGACGCGGAGTCGGCGGGGTCCGGCAGCGGCGAGGTGTCCGGTGCCCACCAGAAGCCCCGGCGCAGTGCCAGCCGCCGGGGCGGCCGGCCGGTCCCGGCGACGAGACCGGCCACGGCTCCCGCCCAGGCGGCCGGGCCGGGGCCGGGCAGGTCGAGCCAGTGGGCGTCCACCAGGCCCTCCTGCGGGCCCACTTCGCCGATCCCCGCGAGCAGTCCCGCCTCGGGCCGGGTGACCGTGCCGTCGGCCGGCATCGCGCCGGACGACAGCCACCACACGCGCAGGTCCGGCCTGCCGCCGGC
Source organism: Streptomyces sp. NBC_01476 (assembly GCF_036227265.1). Classification (NCBI taxonomy): domain Bacteria; kingdom Bacillati; phylum Actinomycetota; class Actinomycetes; order Kitasatosporales; family Streptomycetaceae; genus Streptomyces; species Streptomyces sp. NBC_01476. The sequence goes on from NZ_CP109446.1 coordinate 57,304, forward strand.
CGCCTGGGCCAGGGCGGCGGGGGTGTCCAGGCAGGCCCACCGGGCGTGTTCGAGGGTGGTGGCGGTCACCGGGCCGTCCGCCGCCAGCGGCAGGGTGTGCAGCCAGTCCACGCTTTCGGCGCCTTCGGGTGCCTCGTGCTTGAGGGTGTCGAGGATGCGGCGGAGTGCCGCGGGGTCCGCCGGGTCCGCGGTGAAGGTGTCAGGAGCGGTCCGGGCGTAGCCGCTGCCTGCGGTCACGTGCACCACGCGGGCGTGGGTCTTCGCCAGCGCGGTCGCCACGGTGGGCCCCAAGGTGCCCGCGGTGAGCAGGACCGCCGTCCTGGGGCGGCGGGCCGGTGGGGTGGTGGCGGCGCGGTGGCTGCGTGCCCAGTGCTGCTGGTGCAGCCACCGCTCCTCGGGAAGCCGGCGCGGCCCGTCCCCTTCCGTTTCTGCTGTCGGTTCGGCTGCGTCGGGGGGCACGGTCCCGGGGAGGGTGTCCCGGTAGTGGTAGTCGGCGAGCTCGAACGCGGGCGGCGGGAAGTCCCAGGGCGCGGGGGCGGGTCCGCCTGCCCAGGCGATCTCCTCCCCGCGCAGCCATGCCGCGGCGAGTTCCGGGGCGGTGCGCCCGCCCACCGGTACGGGACCCCCTGCTGCGGCCACGGGCCCGGCGGTCCGTCCCTGACCGCCCTCCACGGCAACCGTCTGCGGAGCCGCTGCCGAAACGCTCCCGCGCGGCGGGTTCACCGTGTCTTCCCGCGCGACCCCGCCCGGTGAGGCGGCCCCGCGGCCCGGCCGGCCCTCGGCGGCGTCTCCCGGTGGCTGCTCCTCGCCCAGTGAACGCAGCCAGCGGATCGCGCTCGCCGGGTCGGAGCAGGGGGCCGCCGCGCGCCAGCGGGACGGCGGGCGGCCGGACTGGAGGTGGCGCAGGACCTGCGGGTAGCGGCCCGGGTGGGCGGCGAGGTACGCGGCGGTGCGGGCCGCGTCCTCGATGAGCGCGGGGCGGCTCGGGGCCGAGAGGATCAGGCACGGCGGCGGTGCGGGCGGATCGGCCGGGGCCGGCGCGGCCACGGCTTCGAGGACGACGTGGGCGTTCGTGCCGCCGACGCCGAAGCTGCTGACGGCGGCCACCCGGGGGCGTCCTTTGGGCCAGGGCTCGGCGCGCACGGGGATGCGGAAGGGGCCGAGGTCGGTGCCGATCGCCGGGTTGAGGGAACGGAAGTCCACATTGGGCGGGATCACCCCGTGGTGCACCGCGAGCACCGCGCGGACCAGGCCGACCACGCCTGCCGCCGCCCCGAGGTGGCCGAGCTGGCTCTTGACGGAGGCGAGCGCGCAGTCCCCGGTGCCGAACGCCTGGCGCAGCGCCTCCACTTCGACCGGGTCGCCGAGCCGGGTGCCCGTGCCGTGCGCCTCGACGTAGCCGACGTCGGCGCCGGTCCGGCCGCTGCGCCGCAGGGCCGTACGGATCACCGCGCGCTGCCCGGCGACCGAGGGGGCGCTGTAACTCATCTTGGCCGCGCCGTCGTTGGTGAGTGCCGAACCGGTGATGACCGCGTAGACGGTGTCGCCGTCGGCCAGGGCCCGTCGCAGCGGCTTGAGCACCACGACGCCGACGCCGCTGGCGCCGACCGTGCCGGTGGCGTCGTCGCTGAAGGGCCGGCAGTGGCCGTCGGCGGAGAAGATGTGCTGGGGCTGGTAGCGGTAGCCGTCGCCGAGTCCGGTGTCGACCAGGACTCCCCCGGCGAGCATCACGTCGGCGTCGTCCTGCCGGAGCAGGCCGGCCGCGACGTGCACGGCGACGAGGGAACTGGAGCACGCCGCCTGGGTGGAGAAGGCCGGTCCGGTCAGACCCAGGTGGTAGGCGGCCTTGGTGGTGAGGAAGTCCTTGTCGTGGTGGAGGGCGAGCTGGAAGGGGTCGGGGAGCCGGTCGGGGCCGGTCTCGCGCAGCATGGCCTGGAAGTAGGTGTTCTCGCCCGCCCCGGCGACCAGGCCGACCCGCAGCGCCTGCGGGTCGGCGATGCCGGCGTGGGCGAGGGCCTGGACGCAGGCCATCAGCAGATGCCGCTGCTGCGGGTCCATCAGGCGGGCTTCCTGCCTGCTGATGCCGAACCGGTCGGGGTCGAAGGCGAGCAGCCCGTCCATCTGGCTGCGGGCACCGACGAGGCCGTCGGGCGCGGGGAAGTGCTCGATACCGCGGGCGCCGGTCTCGACCATCCGCCAGAAGGCGGCGAGGTCGGGGGCGCCGGGCAGCCGTACGGCCATGCCGACGACCGCGATCGGTTCGTCGGCGCGCGGCGGCTGCGGGGCGCCGGCCGTGCGGGCGCGGTCCGTGTCTCCCTTCCCGGCGTTGCCCGTACGCGCGCTGTCCGTGTCCCGCTTCCCGCCGCCGGCCGTACGCCCGGTGCCGGTCTCCGGCTTTCCGCCGCCGGCGAGGAACCGGGCCAGCCGCCGGACCGTCACGTGCTCGAACAGGTCGGCGACGGTGAAGCGCAGCCCCAGCTCGGTGGTGCAGCGCAGATGGAACCGCATCAGGGCCAGGCTGGACGCGCCGGCTTCGAAGAAGGTCTGCTCAGGGCCGATCTCCCCGCCGGTGACCGCCTCGAAGGCCGCTGCCAGCCGGGCCTCGTCCGCCGACCAGCCGGGCTCGGCCCGCTCCCCCGCGCGCAGTTCCGTGCCCGGCGCGTGCAGCGCGGCCCGGCGGTCCAGCTTGCCGCTGGGGGTACGCGGGAGGGTGTCCAGCAGGCGGTAGCGGCGAATGCGGACGTGAGCAGGAAGGAGTCCGCCGAGGTGGGCGGTGAGGTCTTCCGGGCTCGGCGCGCGGTCCCCACACCGCAGGCAGGCGACCAGTCCCTGCCCGTCGTAGGCCACGACGGCGCCGGTGACCTGGGGGTGGCGCAGGAGTGCGGCCTCCACCTGGGCGGGTTCCAGCCGGTGTCCGCTGAGCTTGATCTGGTCGTCGGCGCGGCCGAGGCAGTGCAGCAGGCCGTGCTCGTCGAAGCGCGCCCGGTCGCCCGTCCGGTAGAACAGGCCCAGGCCGGGGAGGTCCGTGAAGCGGGTGGGGTCGGCGGCGGCGTCTCCGGTGTAGCAGCGGAGAGCCATCGGTCCGCCGATGAACAGCTCGCCGGGCCGGCCCGGGGGCAGCGGCTCGCCGGCCTCGTCGGCCACCCGCAGCAGCGCGCCCGCGACGGGCCTGCCGATGGACGGGCGTTCGGGCCAGCGTGCCGGGTCGCCCGACAGGCACAGGCTGCTGACGACGTGGGTCTCGGTGGGCCCGTAGTGGTTGAACAGGCGTGCGCCGGGCAGGCCCGCGAACCATTGCCGCAGGACGTCGGTGCACACCAGCTGTTCGCCGGCGACGACCACCTCGCGCAGCCGGGACGGGTAGCGGCCGGAGCGGACGCCGTACTCGGTGAGCAGGTGCAGGGCGACGCACGGCATGAAGATCCGTTCGACACCGGCCGTCTCCAGCTGGTCCAGCAGGGCGGGGGCGTCCTGCCGCCAGCCGGGGCGGACCAGGTGCAGCCGGCCGCCGGTGCACAGGGTGCCGAAGATCTCCTGGAAGGAGACGTCGAAGGAGAGCATCGAGAACTGCTGGGTGACGGCGGGTGCGCCGAGGCCGCCGTCCCGGGCCTGCCACTGGACGAGGTTGGCCAGCGTGCGGTCCGGCACCTGGACGCCCTTGGGGGTGCCGGTCGATCCGGAGGTGAACAGCGTGTAGAGCGGGCGCGTCCCGTCGTGCGGGGGAAGCGGCGGCGCGTCGTCGGCGGTGAGGGTGATCTCGTGCCGGGGCAGCCCACCGGGGGCCACTTCGTCGAGTCCGGTCGCGCCGCCGGGCGGTACGAGGACGCACAACGGCGCGGCCTGGCGCAGCACATCGCGCAGCAGGGCGGGCGGGTAGCCGGGATCCAGCGGTACCGCCGTCCAGTTGAGCCGGGCGAGGGCGAGCAGGGCCACCACGTGCTCCACGGACGGCTCGGCGTACAGGGCCGCGCAGCGCGGGCCCGCGTCGTCAGGACCGGGGTGCGCTCGGAGCAGCCGGACCGCCAACGCGTTGGCGTACGCGTCGAGTTCGGCGTACGTCAGCGAGCGGTCGCCGCTGACGAGGGCGACGGCGGCGGGTGTGCGGTCCACCTGCCGGGCGAAGCCCTCGGCCATGGTGGTCCAGGCGAGTTCCTGCGGGGCGCCGCGGCCGGGGTCGGGAAGGGCCCGGCGGTAGGGGGCGACGAGGTCCACGGGGGTGGCCGGTCCGGCGGAGGAGAGCAGGTCGATGCCGCGGGCGAACAGCGCGGCCAGGTCGGCGGCCTGCTGCTCGGTGAAGTGGCCGTCGGCGTACTCCCACAGGCATTCCAGCCCGTCGCCGAGCTCGATCACGCTGAGCGTCATCGGGCATTTGGCGCCGGTGGGTGCCGGCCACAGCGGGCGGGTGGTGCAGCCCGCGAGGTCCAGGGCGGCGAAGTCGGTGTTCTCCAGAACGAACAGGAAGTCGAACGGCCCCTGCCCTGCGGCGGGTTGGGTGTCCGGGAGGACGTCGGCGAGTGCCACGTCCTGCCGGTCGAGCAGGGCGCGGGTGTCGGCGGCCAGGCGTCGCGCCTGGTCGCGCAGCGGCTCGCCGGGGGTGACGGTGAGCGGGAGCAGCACGGTGTTGGCGAACATGCCGACGCTGTCGGCGAATCCTCCCACCGGGCGGCCCGTGACGGGCGCGGCCGTCCGGGGCCGCAGTCGGCCGGTCACCCCGTAGACGCTCCAGGTGAACAGGCCGAGCAGCAACTCGAAGCGGGTCAGGCCCAGTTCGGTGCAGAGCCGGTCGACGGCGGCGCGGCGTACGGGGTCGAGCGTGGTGTGCAGCAGGTGGGCGGTGCCGGGGACGGGGCCGGTCGGTGCCAGGGGCTCGGTGTCCTGGCCGGCCGCCGCGTGCAGGGTGCGCAGTTCGTCGCGGAGTGCGTGGTAGGCGGGGTGGGCGAACCACTCGCGCTGCCAGGCGGCGTGGTCCAGCGGGGTCGGCGCGCCCGCCTGTCCGCCGGGGGTGGCCGCGCCTTCGCGCGCCGCGCGGTAGCCGGCCGACAGGTCGCGGAAGAGGACACCGAGGGACCAGCCGTCCACGGCGATGTGGTGCAGGTGCAGCAGGAGCGTGCCGCCGCCGTCGTCCGGCAGCCAGCAGGCCCGCAGCATCCGCGGGCGGGCCAGGTCGAAGGTCTCGGCGAAGAAGCGCTCGGCGAAGGCGCGCGGTTCCTCGCCGGCGCTTTCGGTGCCGCTCTCCGTGTCCTGTGCGGGGCCGGGCGCCTCGTGCCAGGGGTCGTACGGTTCGCCCACGGTCTGCTGCACGCCCTCGGCCGTGGCGTGGAAGCCGGTGCGCAGGGCCGCGTGCCGTACGACCAGGGCGGCCAGGGCGCTGCGCAGCGCCGCGGGGTCCACCTCGCCGTCCAGCCGGAAGGCCAGCGGCACACCATAGGCGCGGGAGGACGGGGAGCGCTGCTGGAGGAGCCACAGGCGTTGCTGTTCTGAGGTGGCCGGTGCGGTCCGGGCCCCTGCCGGGGCGGGCAGTTGGGGGTAGGGCGCAGCCACGGGCTCCCGGTCGCGGCCGACCGCGTCGGCGACAGCGGCGAGGTCGCCCCCGGTGATCAGTGACTGCGGGAGGTCGCGGCCCCAGCGCCGCCGCACCTCGAACCGCAGGCGCAGCGCCTTGAGGGAGTCGCCGCCCACGGCGGTCCACCGGTCGCCGAGGCGCAGGCCGGGGGTACCGAGGACGGCGGCTGCCAGGTCCAGCACCTCGCGCTGCCGGGCGGTGACGGGTGTGTCGTCCGTCGCGGGGCGCCACTGCGGCAGGTCCGCGGCCAGCAGGGCGGCCTGGTCGATCTTGCCGTTGGCGTTGCGCGGCAGTGCGTCGACGCGGTGGATCCGGTGCGGGCGCATGTAGGCGGGCAGGCCGGCGGCGAGGTGGGCGTCGAGGTCCTCGAACGTCGTCTCGCCGCCGAGGACCACCCAGGCCAGCAGTTCGCCGGTGCCGTCGGCGTCCCGCCGTGCGCACACGTATGCCTGGCGGACGGCGCGGTGGCGGGCGATGTGCCGTTCCACCTCGCCGGGTTCGATCCGGAAGCCGCGGACCTTGACCTGGCGGTCGGCGCGCCCGACGTACTCCACGAGGCCGTCGGCGCCCGCGCGCACCAGGTCGCCGGTGCGGTAGAAGCGGGTGCTGCCGCCGTCGTACCAGGGCAGGGTGACGAAGCGGCGGGCGGTCTCCGCGGGCAGGCCGCGGTAGCCGGCCGCGACGCCCGCACCGGAGAGGTACAGCTCGGCCAGTTCGCCGGGGGCCGCCTCACGCCCCCCGCCGGGCACGGCCAGGACCGCGCCGGTACGGGGCAGGGGCCGCCCGATCGGGACCACGTCGGCGGCGAAGTCGCGGGGAACGGGGTGGTACAGGGCGAAGGTCGTCGTCTCGGTGGGGCCGTAGATGTTGTGCAGCCGGGTGGGTGCGCCGGGGTTGTGGCGGTACCAGTCGCGGAGCGTCCGGGCGTTGAGCTGTTCACCGCCGACCAGCACCTGGCGGGCGCCCGCGAAGCAGTCGGGCACCTCGGCGACCACGGCGTTGAAGAGGGCGACGGTGACGAAGGCGGTGTCGATACGTTCGCGCAGCAGGGCGGCGGCGAGTGCGCGGGGCGTGCGGACGGTCTCGTCGGCGAGGATCACACAGCGGCCTCCGGTGAGCAGCGGCACCCACACCTCGAAGCTGAGGGCGTCGAACGCGGGGTTGGACAGGCAGGCGTACCGGGCGCCCGCGGGCAGGTCGATCCAGCCGGGGTCGGCGAGCCGCAGGATGCCGGGGGCGGTGACCTCGACGCCCTTGGGTGCTCCGGTGGTGCCGGAGGTGTAGAAGAGGAAGGACGCCGGGGCGGGCGCCCGCGGGGTGCCCGGCTCGGCCGTGTACGGGGGCGGGGGCAGCAGTTCACCGGCCGGCACGGCGCGCACGCCGTCCGGCAGGCTCCGCGGCGCCGGGCCGGTGTGGACGAGCAGGACGCTGCCGGAGTCGGTGAGGATGTGCCCGCGGCGGGCGGGTGGGCTCTGCGCGTCCAGCGGGACGACCTGTGCGCCCAGCCGCAGGATGCCCAGCATCACGGCGACCAGCCGCCAGGACCGCGGCAGACACACGGCCACGGCCTGCCCGGGCCGCACGCCCGCGCGTTCGAGAGCGGCGGCGACCACGGCACCGGCGGCATCGAGTCCGGCGTAGTCCAGCCGCAGGTCGCCGTCGACCACGGCGGTAGCGGCCGGACTGCGCAGCGCCTGCTCGTGAACCCGCCCGGCGAGCGAGCCCCGTCCGGACGTCGACGTACCGTCAGCGGCGGGAACGAGCTGCGCGGCACCATCCGGCCCGGCGTCGGGCCTGCCGCCGAACTCTCCACCACCGCCGGGGCCGGGCTCCGAAGGAACGGCGGGGGTGGGCGCGGGGGGTGGGGTGCCTTCGGAGACGGGCTCGGGTCGCATCATCGCTCCAGGTCTGCGGGGCGGGCGGCGGCGCTTCGGTCCAGTTCGGCGGCGATGACCGCGGCGATCCGGGGGACCTCGTCGCTCTCCAGGAGGTCCCAGTGGCCGCCGCCGACGCGCTCCACGGCGAACTCCCCGCGGGCGCGGGCCCGCCAGAAGCCGCGGGCCTCGTGGGCGGGTCCGGCGGCGTCCTCGGGCGCGGCCTCGATGTACACCGTGCGCGCGGGTGTCGGCGGCACACCGTACGCGCGGGCGGTGATCCGGTGGTGGTTGTAGATCCGGAAGTACCGCTCTATCTGGGCGTCCTCGATGCCCGGGTACATGCCGTTGAAGCGGACGAGCTTGTCGCGGAACTCGGCGGCGTCGACGGGTCCGAGCGTCGCGCGGACCTGCTCGTCGTCGGTGGCGTAGGTGTCGAGCAGTACGACGGTGAGCCGCTCGTGCCCGGCGCCGGCGAGTCTGCGGCCCATCTCGTGGGCGACCAGGCCGCCGTACGACAGCCCGCACAGTACGAGGGACTCGTCCGGGCGGGGTGCCACGAGTTCCAGGTAGCGCTCGGCCATGGTCTCGATGTCGGGCAGCGGGGTCTCGCCGGGATTGATGCCCGGTGCCTGGAGCCCGAGCACCCCGGCGTCCGGCGGGAGGGCGGCGGCGAGCGAGAGGTAGCAGAAGGCGGTGCCGCCGGCCGGGTGCACGCACACCACGCGCCGCTGTCCGGCGCCGGGCCGGAACTCCACCACGCCGCCGTCTCCTGGCGAGGACTCGCCGCTGCGCAGGTGTGCGGCGAGCGCTTCGATCGTCGGGTGCAGCAGGATGTCGCGGACCGGCACGTCGCGGTGGAACTCCTCGCGCGCGGCGGCGGCCACCTTGACGGCGGAGAGCGACGTACCGCCGAGATCGAAGAAGTTGTCGGCGACGCCGATCGCGGGGTGGAGCAGGATCCGCTGCCAGATGCGGTGCAGTGCCATCTCGACGCGGTCGCGGGGGCTCGCGGTGTTGACCTGCGCGGGTGCGGTGGTCCCGGCCTCGGCGAGCAGCGCGGCCCGGTCGGTCTTGCCGCTGGGGGTGAGCGGCAGCCGGGGCCGTTCGACGAACAGCGCGGGGATCATGTAGTCGGGCAGCCGGCGGCCGAGCAGGCTCCGCCACTCGTGCGCGGGGCGGGGCCGGTCGGCGTCGCGGGCGACGGCGGCCACCAGCCGGACCTCGCCGGCCGGGTCGCGGTCGGCGAGCACGACGGCGTCGCGTACGCCGTCAAGGGCCAGCAGCGCGGCCTCGATCTCGCGCGGTTCGATGCGGAAGCCGCGCAGCTTGACCTGGTCGTCGCGGCGGCCGAGGAAGGTCGCGCTGCCGTCGGGGAGCCAGCGGGCGAGGTCCCCGGTGCGGTACATGCGCTCCCCTGGCACGTAGGGGTCGGGGTGGAACCGCTCGGCGGTGAGGTCCGGGCGGTGCAGGTAACCGCGGGCGAGGCTCGCCCCGGCGAGCCAGACCTCCCCCGGTACGCCGACGGGCACCGGCCGCTGCCGCGCGTCCAGCAGGTAGAGCCGGGTGCCGGGCAGGGGGCGGCCGATGGGGCAGGGCCGGTCCAGCGGCTGGAGGTCGTCGTGGGCGGTGCTGTAGAGGGTGGCCTCGGTGGGCCCGTAACCGAAACGGATCCGCAGCCCGGGCAGTGCCTCGGTGATGCGGAACAGGTCGCCCTCGTGAAGGGACTCGACGCCGGTGAGCAGTTGCCGCAGGGCGAGGCCGGCGAGCCGGGCCGGCGGGTCCTCGGCGATCCACCGGACGTGGGAGGGCGGCAGGAACGCCTGTACGACGCGGTGTTCGCGCAGCCAGTCCACCAGCGCCCACGGGTCGGCGCGCAGGGCGTCGGGCACCAGGTGGACGGTGGCGCCGGTGGTCAGCGGCAGCAGCAGTTCGTGGATGGAGGCGTCGAAGCCGATGCCCGACCAGGCGGACGTGGCCTCGGCCGGGGTGTCGGGGAACCGGCTGCGCCAGCTCGCGAAGAGGTTCAGCACGCTGCCGTGGGTCACCGCGACACCCTTGGGGCGGCCGGTGGAGCCGGAGGTGTGGATGACGTAGGCGAGGTCCCCGGCCGCGGCCCGGATTCCCGGAGGGTCGTCGCGCTCCCCCGCCGCCTCCACCGCGGCAAGGGACTCCCAACTCGCGGGCCGCGCCGGATCGTCGCTGAGGACCAGGGCGGGTACGGAGTCGGCGGCCATGGCCAGCAGCCGCTCCATGGGCTGCGCGGGGTCGAGCGGGAGGTGGACGGCACCGGCTTTGAGGATGCCGAGCACACCGGTGACGAGTTCGGCGGTACGCCCGGCGTGCAGGCCGACGGGTGTACCGGGGCGGACCCCGCGGGCGGCCAGCGCGTGGGCGAGCCGGTTCGCCCGCCGGTCGAGCGCGGCGTAGTCGAGGCTGCCGTGTTCGTCCACGACGGCGGGGGTGCGGGGCCGGGCGGCGACCTGTGCCTCGAAGCGTTCGACCAGGCCGGAGGCGGGCCGGGCGGGGGCCGGTCCTGCGGCGCCGACGCCGCTGAAACGGGTGAGGATCCGCTGCTCCTCTTCGGCGTCGAGCAGGGCGAGGGCGGCGACGGGCTGCTCCGGGTGCCGGGCCAGCCCGGTCAGCAGGCGGTGGAGCAGACCGGCCCAGCGCTCGGCGGTGGTGTGGTCGAACAGGGCGGTGGCGTAGTCGAGATACCCGTGGACGCCGCTGCTGTCCTGTTCCAGGGAGAGGGTCAGGTCGAAGCGGGCCGCGGCGTGCGGGATGCCGAGGGGTTCGGTGGTGACGCCGGGCAGGTCGAGCAGGCCGCCGCGGGCGGGGGCCCAGGCCAGCATGGTCTGGAAGACCGGGGTGTGGGCGGGGCTGCGGGGCTGTCCGGCGAGTTCCACGACGCGGTCGAAGGGCAGGTCCTGGCAGTCGAGCGCGGCCCGCAGGGCGCCACGGGTCCGGCCGAGCAGTTCGCTGCCGGTGGGGTCGCCGCCGAGGTCGATGCGTAACGCGAGGGTCTGTACGAAGAAGCCGATGACGTCGGCGAACTCCCTGCCCCTGCGGCCGGCGACGGGCGTTCCGATAACGATGTCGGTCTGCCCGGTGAGGCGGGAGAGCAGGGCTGCCCAGCCGCTGAGGACGGCGCCGTAGACGGTGGTGCGGTCGCGGCGGGCGGCGGCGGCGAGTTCGGCGGTATCGGCGGGGTTCAGCCGGAAGGGCACCCGGCCGCCCTCCCAGGTCTGCCGGGCGGGGCGGGTACGGTCGGTGGGCAGTTCCAGGGCGGGCGGGGCACCGGCCAGGGTGCGCTGCCAGAACTCCTCCTGTCCGGCGGCTTCGGCGCTGTCCCGCCATTCCTGCCGGCGGCGGGCGAACTCGGCGTAGGTCGCGGACGGCAGGGGCAGCGGGTCGGGTTCGCCCCGTTCGAACGCCCGGTACAGCGCGCCGAGTTCGGTCAGCATGATCTCCATGGACCGCCCGTCGAAGACCGCGTGGTGCAAGGTGAGCAGCAGGGCGTGTTCCTGCCGGCCGAGGACGACCAGCCGGCCGCGGGCGAGTGCCTGCCCGGGGCCGAAGACTTCGGTCGCTTCGCGCCGCTGCAGCGCGGCGAGCCGGTCGTCACGGTCGGCCCGGCCGGTGAGATCGTCCACGGCGAGGGCGAAGCGGGTGCCGGGCGGGTCGATCAGGGCGCGCGGGCCGTCGTCACCGGCCACGAGCCGGGTACGCAGGGAGGCGTGCCGCCGTACCAGTGCGTCCAGGGCGCGGCCGAGCACCGCGTGGTCGAGCGGGCCGCGGAGCCGGTGGGCGAGCTGTTCGTTGTACGCGCCGCCCGCGCCGTCCAACTGGTCGATCAGCCACAGGCGTTGCTGCCCGGGGGACGCCGCAGACTCCTGCGCGGGTCCAGGTCCGGGTCCGGGTCCGGCGGCCCGGGAGGCGGCCTCGGCGTGTGCGGCCTCGGCTGCCTCGACTGTTTCCGCGGGCTCAGCGGCTTCTTCGGCGCGGGCGGCTTCCTTGGCGCCGGCGGCTTCCGCGGCTTCCCGGACGGCGGAATCAGGTCGCGTCACCGGCATGGTCTGCCCCTTTCGCAGGAATCTCACGGAATCTCGTGGGACAACGGCGCGCCGATGAATGCCAGCGCACCGTGCCGGAATCAACTCGGCGGAAACGGAACCACGTGCTGAGAGCGGACCGGAGAGGGGACACAATGGCGCGGAACTGCCGGCCCGCGATCACAGCCGGCATTGCACGGTGTTTTCCCGGGACCGGTGACGGGCGCGGGGCAGCAGGTCCTGCCTGCAGGAGCGAGTTCGTGGACGGCACCGCGATCGGGCAACGGAATACCCGGTGGAAGCCGGACCACGCCTGCTGCTCTCAGGCAGCTCCCCTGTTCAGCGGTCCGGCCGGGTAAAGCAAAACGAATTCAACGCGGACGTGCATTCACAAGGTTGACGGCAGCGGCTGGCAGTGTCAACAGTGCCTCTGCGGGCCGGGGGCTCTTTCCTGCTTTCTCAAGGATTCGCGGAGTAAATGGCCAATGAGAAGGAGATGAGCGGTTATGCCACGGGTGCCGTCCGGCGGCGTGGACTGCCGCGGGGGACGCGGTGCCCGCGCGGACGAGGAGGGGTGGAGGCGGCCTCCGGCGGCCTCCACCCGGCGCCGGCCACGGAGCAGCCTTCGGGGAGTCAGGTCGCCCCGCGTCCTTGCCGCACCCGTTGCCGCGCTCTTCGCCGGGCCGAGCAAGTGCGGGGCATCCGGTGGGACCGTTCGCCGGAAGATCCGGTCAGAGCGTGATCACGATCTTGCCGTGGACATGGCGTCCGGCTTGCAGTGTCACGGCGTCGCGGGTCCGCTCGATCGGGAAGGTCGCGGCGATCGGTACGGTGATCTCGCCGGCAAGGATCGCGTCCGTGATCCGGTCCAGGGCGTCCGGCCCCGCGTCGAAGCCGCCCGTCGCGCGTACCCCGCCGGGAGGATGGGGACCCGCGGCGATCGTGGAGATCCGCTCGGGCGGTACGCCGAGTGCGAGCGCGGTCTCGGCCGTGTCGGTGCCGAACAGGTCGGTCGCCGCGGTGACGCCCTCGGGAGCCAGGGTCCGTACCCGGTCGGCCAGGCCGGCGCCGTACGCCACGGGCTCGGCGCCCAACTGCCGCAGGAACGCGAACGTGCTCTCCGAGGCGGTCCCGATGACCCGGGCGCCGGCGAGCTTCGCGAGCTGCACGGCGAAGACGCCCACACCTCCGGCGGCGCCGCCGATCAGGACGGTGTCGCCGGACCGCAGGCCGATCGCCTCCAGAGCGGCGGCTGCGGTCAGGCCGGCCACCGGAAGCGCGGCGGCCACCTCGTCGCTGATGCCGTCCGGCGTGCGAAAGAGCGCCTCGGACCCCTCGGCGGGCGTCTTGACCACGACGACATCGGCGACGGCCCGGCCCAGCGCGCCTCCGTGAACGCGGTCGCCCGCGGCGAACCCGGTGGCGCCGTCGCCGACCTCGTCCACGACGCCGGCGAAGTCGTACCCGAAGCCGGAGGGCAGGGTGATGCCGAACCGCTCCGCTGCCTCGGGCTGCGCGGCAAGGACCCAGTCCATGGGATTCAGGCCGGCGGCCGCCACGCGGACACGGACCTCGCCCGGGCCGGCGTGCGGCTCCGGGACCTCCCGCACCTCCAGCACCTCCGGGCCACCGAACGTTTCATACATGACGGCGCGGCTCACGGGAGACCTCCAGCAGACGAAGTGATGGGACTTGGTCCTATCACCCTACATGAGTGACGGGACCAAGTGCCGTAAGCTGTTCCCATGGCCCGCTGGCAGCCCAACGCATCCGAGCGACTCGTTGTCGCCGCCCTCGATCTGTTCGCGGAACGGGGCTACGAGAACACGACGGTGATCGACATCGCGGAGCGCGCCGGACTGACGAAGAGCACGTTCTTCCGGCACTTCCAGGACAAGCGGGAAGTGCTCTTCGGCGGGGACACGATGACCGGACTGCTCGTCAAGGGGATCGCCACGGCGCCGGACACGGCCGCCCCGCTCGAAGCGGTGGCGCATGCCCTGGACGCAGTCGGGAGGGAAGCCTTCACGCCCGCCCGGCGCGAGTTCGCCGCCCGCCGGCAGGCGGTGGTCGCCGCCCACCCGGAGCTGCAGGAACGCGAGGCGCTGAAGGGACTCGGCCTCACCGCTTCGATGGCCGACGCGCTCAAGCGCCGCGGCGTTCCCGACCTGGCCTCGCGCGTGGCCGCGGAGTTGGGCGCGCTCACCTTGAAGATCGCCTATGAGCAGTGGAGCGACGCGGCTGACGCCGAGGAGTTCGGTGACGTCGCACGGCGAGCCCTCGGCGAAGTGCGGGCAGCCGGCGCCCTGTCCCTCCACTGAGCCCGGCGAGGCACGCCGCGCCCGAAGGTCAGGACGCGGTGACGCCGGCGGTGACCTTCAAGCGCGGCGCCGCTCGACGGGTCGAACTCACCTCGTGGGACTGTAAGTTGGGCATGAAGCCCGGCGCCGCCGCCGGCCAGGAGTTCGCGCTTGCGCTCAAGGCGCACCCGCTGACCGCGTCCGTCGGCGGAGGAGGTGTGTGGCACGGCCACGGCGCTCCGGTGTGCTCTGACGCGGCGGCCCGGAACGCCTCCATCAGTCCGGCGCCCGGATAGGTCCAGAGCACCTCGTACGTCCGGCGGTAGGAGCAGGACCAATAGCTCACCACGCGCCGTTCCGTGCGTGCGAAGAAGGCCGGATTCCGCTCGATGAACTCGCCGTAGAGCCTGCGGCGGGCTGGAAGCTGTTCAACCCGGCACCGTGAACGTCGACGCCCCCGAACTCGACGCGCCGGAGGCGGAGATGGGTCCGGGGTCGCAGCGATCCTCGCCGGTACCGGGTCAGAGGCGCGCGGCCGTGCGGATCAGGCCGGCGAGGGCGAGGGAGCGGCTGTGGGCGGGCCAGGCGATGTGGGTGACGACGGGAGGCGCGTCGGTCAGGGGGACCGCCGAATGGTCGGCCCACAGCCAGGCGCGGGCGGACTCGGGGAAGACGGCCGCGGTGCGTCCGAGGGCGATCAGCTGGGCCAGTTGCGTCTGGTCGCGGACCTCGGGGCCCGGGCCGGGCGGGTACGTGCCGTGGCGGGGCCAGCGGGCGAGCGGAAGATCGGGGATGTCGCTGACGTCGGCCAGGGACAAGGCCGGGCGGGCGGCCAGCGGGTGCCCGGCGGGCAGGATGGCGATCTGCCCCTCGGTCATCAGCTCCTCGCTGTCGAACCCGGTGAGGGAGTTGTACGGCGTGTGCATGAGCGCCACATCGGCGCGGCCGTCGCGCAGCAGCTCCGCCTGCTCACACGTGCCGCACGGCAGGACCTCGATCTCGGCGGCGTCGGGCTCGGCGGCGTAGGCGTCGAGAAGCTTCTGCAGCAGTTCGTGGGAGCCGGCGGCCTTCAACGCCAGCACCAGGCGTTCGCGGGGGCTGCCCGGTCTGTCGGCGCCGCCGGCGCGACGGGCGCGGCGGACGGCGGCGGCGGTCGCGTCCAGGGCTGCCCGGCCTTCGTGCAGCAGCACCTCTCCGGCGCCGGTCAGTGAGACGCCGCGGCGGTTGCGTTCCAGCAGGGTGACGCCGAGGCGCCGTTCGAGCTGCTGGATCGCCCGGGACAGCGGCGGCTGGGCCATGCCGAGGCGCTCGGCGGCACGGCCGAAGTGCAGTTCCTCGGCGACGGCCGTGAAGTACCTCAACTCGCGGGTCTCCAGGGTGTCCATCGCCCCAGCGTACCTCGGTGATACCTACCGGGTATGACAGCGCACCGGATCGGTGTTGGCCGAGTCACTCGTCCGCGAGCGAGCATCAACGGCATGAGCGAAACGAAGACCGCGCTGGTGACCGGCGCGAACAAGGGAATCGGGTACGAGATCGCGAGCGGACTGGGCGCCCTGGGGTACCGCGTGGGCGTGGGGGCGCGCGACGAGCACCGGCGTGAGAACGCCGTGGCGAAATTGCGCGCCGCCGGGGTGGACGCGTTCGGCGTACCGCTGGACGTGACCGCCGGCCAGAGCGTCACCGATGCCGCGGAACTCCTCGAACGGCAGGCCGGGCGCCTGGACGTCCTGGTCAACAACGCCGGCATCTTGGGAGAGACGGGTCCTGGCTGGGTGCAGGACCCGACCACGCTCGACCCCGGCCTGGTCCGCACGGTCGTGGAGACCAACGTCATCGGTGTCCTCCGGGTGACCAACGCGATGCTGCCGCTGCTGCGGCGCTCGGCGTCACCCCGCATCGTCAACGTCTCCAGCGCCGTCGCCTCCCTGACCCGGCAGGCTGACCCGGACATCGACGTCGGTCCCGTCATGGCGGCCTACGCGCCGTCGAAGACGTTCCTCAACGCCGTCACCGTGCAGTACGCGCGGCAGTTCACCGGTACGAACATCCTGATCAACGCCGCCTGCCCGGGCCTGGTGGCGACCGACTTCACCGGCTTCCACGGACCCCGCACCCCCGAGCAGGGCGCAGCCACGGCGATCCGGCTCGCCACGCTGCCCGACGGCGGCCCGACCGGTTCGTTCTTCGAGGACGGCGGCGTCATCCCCTGGTGACCCCGCACCTGTGACTACGACGCCTGCACGGGCCCTCAGCGGGGGTGGGCGGCAGCTATGCGTTCTGGCTTGCGGGTACGCGCGGGAAGGACTCCCAGCGGTCGAGTTCGGCCAGTCGGGAGCGGAGGGAGGCCCGGATGTGCTCGACCGCGTCCGCTCCGACGGCCAGGCGCAAGGGCGGCTCCGCCAGCGGCGCGACGGCCATGACCGCGTCCGCGACGGCCTCCGGATCGCCGAACGCCTGCGGCGGCAGTGCGGAGAAGTCCGTGAGGAATTTCCCGACGGTCGGTGCGTAGACGTCGTTCGGGGCGACGACGCGGGGGCTGGTGGAGAACTGGCGTCTGCCTTCGCCGCGCCCACCCTCACCCGTGGGGCTTCCGCTCTTGCGGCTGCCTCGTGGCAGCAGGCGGGCCCGGCCTTCTCTGCGAGGTGCTGAACCGGGCAGCCCGTCGGCGCAGCAGCCGATGGTGGCCCACGCGCGGCCGCTGTACGGCGCCGGGTTCCGGCAGTGTCCGGTAGAAGATCCACTTACTCGCTTCGATCAGTGCCAGATAGCAGACCACCAGACCGGCGAGCGCGGCGAAGAAGGCCGAAGGCAGGAGCTGGAAGCCGAGGGTATGGGCCAGCGGGGTCGATGGGAGCAGGGCGCCGATGGCGGTCACACCGAGCGCGGACAAGGACAGCGCGAGACTGGGGTGGCTGTGCCAGAAGGGGATGCGGCGGGTCCGGATGGCGAAGATCACCAGAGCCTGAGTCGCCAGTGACTCCACGAACCAGCCGGTCCTGAACTGCGTCGCTCCGGCATGGAAGACCCACAGCATGACGCCGAAGGTGGCGAAGTCGAAGAGCGAACTGATCGGCCCGAAGGACACCATGAACCGCCGGATGAAGGCGATGTCCCAGTGCGCGGGACGGCGCAACTGGGCCTCGTCGACGTTGTCGGTGGGAATGGCGAGCTGGCTGCTGTCGTAGAGAAGGTTGTTGAGCAGGATCTGCGACGGAAGCATCGGCAGAAAGCTCAGGAAGACCGAGGCTCCGGCAGCGCTGAACATGTTGCCGAAGTTGCTTGAGGTTCCCATCAGCACGTACTTGATGGTGTTGGCGAAGATCCGCCGGCCTTCGACAACTCCGTCGGCGAGGACATTGAGATCCTTCTCCAGGAGGATCACGTCGGCGGCGTCCTTGGCGACATCCGTGGCGGAATCCACCGAGATTCCCACGTCTGCCGCATGCAGGGCGAGTGCGTCGTTGACTCCGTCACCGAGGAAGGCGACATCGTTGCCGGTGGTGCGCTGTGCGCGGACGATCCTCGCCTTGTCCTCGGGACTGACGCGCGCGAACACGGTGGTGCGTTCGATGGCGGAGACCAGCTGGTCGTCATCGAGCCCGCGCAGATCTCCACCGGTCAGGGCGGCCGCTTCGGGCAGTCCCAGGTCGTGGCAGACCCGCAGGGCAACGGCGGGGTTGTCGCCGGTGACGATCTTGACGGTGATTCCCAGGTCCGCCAGCCGCAGCAGCGCGTCCGCCGCGCCGGGTTTGGGCGGATCGAGGAAGACCAGCAGACCACTCAGATTCAGTGCGGTCTCGTCCCCGGGAGTTGGCTGTCGCAGTCCCGGGGCCGGCCGGGTGGCAACAGCGATGACGCGGTTGCCTGCCGCGAACTCGGCTTCCAGCGCGTGCCGGGCCGACCCGGGGACGCTGACGCAGCGCTCCATGACGCTCTCGGGAGCACCTTTGCACACCAGCGTCGTCGCGCCCGAACTGTCCTGGACGACTGCCGAAACCATCCGGCGTTCGTGGTCGAAGGGCAGCAGCCCGACTCGTGTCCAGGTGCTCACCGCGTCGTGCTGCGTTCGCGCGGCCGGTGATTCCCACAAGGCGGCGTCCAGCGGATTCTCGCCGGCCGTCGGTCCTCTTGTGGTGTCGCTCTCGGTACCGAGCAGCCCCCAGCGCAGAACCTGTTCCGCGGAGGCTTCACCGACAGGCACCGCTCGCATGAAGTCGACCCGGCCCAGGGTGAGGGTGCCCGTCTTGTCGGTGAACAGCACATTGACGTCGCCGAGGTCCTCGATGCAGACCAGGCGCTTGACGAGTACCTTGCGCCGGCTCAGCCGCCGGGAGCCGGCGGCCAGACTCGTCGAGACCACGGCGGGCAGGAGCTGCGGGGTGATGCCGACCGCGATGGCGAGAGAGAAGAGCAGCGAGTCGATGACCGGTTTGTGCAGGGCCAGATTGATCACGAGGATCGACGCCGTCAGCGACGCGGCGACGTACACCAGCAGCATGGAGAAGCGCCGCAGTCCCCGCTGGAACTCGGTTTCCAGCTGATGGCTGCTCAGCCCGGCCGCGATCTTTCCGAACTCCGCGCCGGCTCCGGTGGCGACCACGATGCCGCGGCCGCTTCCGGCGTGGACCACCGTTCCCATCAGCGCACAGCCCGTCAGCTCGGCCAGCGCCGGTCCTGGCGGCACAGCGGGGGTCTCCTTGGGTACCGGGAGGGACTCGCCGGTGAGCACGGATTCGTCGCACTCCAAACCGGTCACCTGGAGCAGCCGGACGTCGGCCGGCACTATGTCTCCCAGCCGGAGTTCTACGACGTCCCCTGGTACCAGGGTGGTGACCGCGACCTCAACGGGTCTCCCGTCGCGCAGTACCACCGCCTGGTGGCGGATCTGGCTGTGCAGTGCCTCGGCGGTCTTCTCCGCCCGGAACTCGTTGGCGAAGCTGAGCCCCACCGACAGGGCGACGATCACTCCGATGATGACGGCGGTGCCGCGCTCTCCCACTCCGTAGGAGACCGCCGCCGCGGCGAGCAGCAGGAGCAGAAGCGGGGATTTCACCTGGCGCCACAGCACCGGGAGCACACGGGCCCGGTGCGACGACACCGCGTTGGGACCGCCGCGTGACAACCGCTCGGCCGCGTCCTGGGCGGACAGTCCCTCGCTGCTGGAGGCCAGCTGCTCCACGACGCGCTCCCCGGGCAGACAGGCCGCTGAAGCGATGGCGGAGACCGCCCCGGTCCGCCCGGTTCCGGTGCCCGTGGGAGATGCAGGCGGGCCCTGCCGCCCGGCGGGCACCGCCTCCCGGTGCCGTGCGAGAGTCCTGGCGAGGTACCGGGGCAGCACACGGCGGTCAGGTGACCTCTTCACCGTCGGCCGCCTCCATCGTCCCCGGGCGGAAGCGGCGCCTTCCCTTCCCCGCGGGTGCCGCCCTTCCCGCCGGGGCCGACCGTCAGGTTGCCGCCGTGGCAGTGCGCGCGCTCGGCGAGATCGCGCAGGCCGCCGCGGTGGACGCCTGACGCGTGCGCGTGGCGGGCAACGTTGGAGAGCTCCACAACGGCGGCCGCGTCGTCAGCGATGGCCCGCGGAACGTCCGTGCCGGTGCGTCCTTCCATCCGCAAAGACGGAGTGAAGCCGAGGGTGCGGACGGCTTTTTCCGTACTGGCGGCGGCACGGGCCCGCAGCCTCGGCCGTTCGCGGTCGGTTTCCCCGGTGGGGAGCCCGAAGACGGTCAGCTCACCGCCCACGCCCGGTGGGCTGTCCGCGGCTGAACCCTCACTCACCGGAACCTCCTCTCACGGTCCGGTTCGGGGACCACGGCGTACGGCAGGATCCACGCTAGTGCCCAGCGGCAACCGACCGGTGCACCGCGGCGGACGGAGCCGCCCGGATGCCGCGGCATCCGGGCTTCCGGCACGGATCACCGGTGCTGCGGTACGACCGCTACCGGGCAGGAGGCATGGTGCAGGAGTGCGTGGCTCACCGGGCCGAGTTGCATGCCGACGAGTGCTTGGCGCCGGCGTGCACCGACCACGAGCAGGTCGGTGGTCTCGCTCGCCTTGAGCAGGGCGTCACGGGCGGATCCCTCAGGGGTCTCCGAACGGGTGGCCACCTTGGGACGGGCCGTCGACGGATCCTCCAGGGCCTCATCCACCGTCTGGCGGGCCGTGACGGCTCCGTGGCACTCCTGTTCGCTCTCCGGCACCTGCGGGAAGTCCGGCAACCCGTACGCCGGACGGCGCCAGGCGCGGACAGCGACCAACTCCGCATCATGTGCCTGCGCCTCTTCGAAAGCGAATGCGGTGGCAGCCGAGGACTCTCCCCCGGCACCGATGCCCACGGTCACCTGTGCGAGGTCGCCACGCGTGTGCTGCTCCGAACCTCGCACCACGACCACGGGGCAGTCCGCGTGGGCTGCCACGGCGAGGCTCGTGGAGCCCAGCAGCAGCCCGGTGACTCCGCCCCTGCCACGATGGCCGACGACCAGGGCCGAAGCATCTTGACCCAGCTGCACCAGGGCGGAAACAGGGTCGTCGGTCAGGACTTCGACCGTAAGGGGGAGGTCCGGCGCGAGACGCGCCACCCGCTCCCCCGCCGAGCCGACAATGTGCTCGCTCATGATCTGGCCGGTCGGCCGTTCGGTGCGCACGTCCGGTAGTGCCCGCTCGTACTGCTCCCACCGGGACGCGTGGACCAGCCGCAGCCCGACCTCGTGCACCTCGGCCTCCCTCACCGCCCAGTCGAGTGCCCGCAGGCTGGAGTCCGAACCGTCCACTCCGACGATCAAAGGTTTCCGCATGGCTCTCGCCTCCTGACGCGAACCCCCCTCGTGCTGGTCCCACGTCTCCACCGTCCCATGGATCCTTGGAGACGATCAGGGCCGAAAGGTCCCTCATGGCAGACCGGACAGCCCCTGCGCCGGTGTGGCCGGTCATCGGCCGTCGGGCGGTGGCGTGACGAGCAGCGGGCAGTAGGTGCGGTGGACCAGGGAGCGGCTGGTCGAGCCGAGCAGCATGCCGCGGAAGCCGCCTTGTCCTCTGGTGCCGACGACCAGGCAGCGTGCGTAGCGTGCCGCGGAGGAGAGCATGTGCGCGGGGTCGCCGATGAGGACCTCGTAGCGGACCTCCGTGTCCGGGTACTGCTCGCGGTGGCCGGCCAGTTCCCCGGAGAGCTCGGGTTCGGCGCGCTCCGGGAAGTCCGGCCACGCCGCTTCCCGTGGGCGGCACACCCGGACCGCCACCAGAGGCGCCTTCGCGGCGGCCGCCTCGGCGAAAGCCAGCCCGACCGCGGCCTGCGAGGCGGCGGACCCGTCCACACCGACCACCACCGGCGCGTCCGGCGGTGTGTCCACACCGGCGCCGGGCGCCTGGGCGGCTTCGGGCGCGTGGACGGTTTCGGTGGTTCCGGGTGCTTCGGGGATCAGGGCGAGCGGACACGGCAGATGCCCCAGCAGGGCCTCGCCCTTGCCCCCGTCGGAGAGCGACCCTTGAAGACCGGAGAGCTTGCGGGCACCGACCACCAGCAGCGCCGCCCGCTCACCGGCCTCCCGCAGCACATGCACCGGCCGCCCGGCCGCCAGCTGGGTGTTCACCTCCAGGGCGGGGTACCGCGCCAGAACGGCCCTGCGCTCCTCCTCAAGCAGGACCCTCCCGGTGGTGAGATAGTGCCTCGACCACGCATACGACGGATGATCGGGCCCGACATGCGGCGCCGCCCCCCGAGGCCACTCCTGCGCATGCAGCAAGCACAGTGGCAGACCCCTGGACGCCGCCTCGTCGGCGGCCCACAGAACCACCCTTTCACTCACCGCAGTGCGGGTACGCGACACACCCGCCACCACGGAGGACCGCTGCTCGTCCATAGCAGACTCCCTCGCAGGCACCGATTCCGTCCCTCTCCGTCCAGCCTGCGCCCGGAGCCCGGCACCCGCCAGGGCCGACCGGTCCTGTACCGGGTCCGTACGCCCCACAGCGACGGTTCTCAGGCCGCCGGCAGGCCGCACGCTGCTCAGTCGGATCCACCGCCGAACCGCACGCCACGCACTTTCGTTCCGCCGGCCCGAACCTCAGGAGCCAGCCGTGACAGGAGCCGCATGGCCGCGTACCCCACTGACGACACCGCACAGGCCACGACCAGCTCGACCACGGACAGCGTGTCGGTCCCCAGCAGGTCGCGGAGCGGCGCCAGATAGACGCCGGCGACCTGCAGGCCCAGCGCGACGATGACGGCAACGGGCAGGAACGGATTCCCCCGTGTGCCCGGGCGGGCCCGCGACGCCAGAGCCACACCGAGCTGGCTGGCCCCGAGGACCACGAACACCATGGTCTGCCACGGCCGCCCCGTCTGATGGGCCCAGCTGCCGGAGGCCAGTGTGAGGACGGTGATCACCGTACCCATGGTGAGAATCCGTGCCCACAGGCCGGCGCCCAGCACGGTCTCCTCCGGAGGCCTCGGTGGCTGCCGCATCGAGCCCTCCGCGGCGGGTTCGGCACCGAGCGCCACCCCCGGGATGCCATGGGTGAGCAGATTGATCCACAGAATCTGCGCCGGCAGCAACGGAAGAGCCATCCCGAAGGCGGGCCCTACGAGCATCACCAGGATCTCGGCGCTCCCACCTGCCAGGCCGTACAGGAGGAAACGCCGCACATTCGCGTAAACACGGCGTCCTTCGTCGACGGCTGCCACGACTGTGCCGAGGTCGTCATCGGCCAGGATCAGATCGGCCGCCTGTCTTGCCACCTCCGTCCCACGGCGGCCCATGGCCACTCCGATGTCGGCCTGGTGCAGGGCGGGGCCGTCGTTGACGCCATCGCCCGTCATGGCCACCACCTGGCCGGCGGCACGCCATGCCTGGACGATGCCGACCTTCTGCTCCGGGGTCGTACGGGCGAACACCCGTGCCGCGGTGAGGTCGGTGACCGCGTTGTGCCGGATCTGCTCACCGGTCACCACCTCGTCGTCCGCCGCGGCGATGCCCAGGTGTCGCGCGACCGCTGCCGCGGTCAGCGGATGATCACCCGTGATGAGGACCGGTGTGATGCCGGCGTCGCGGCAGGCCGACACGGTGCCGACGGCGGCCTCCCGCGGAGGGTCCACGATGGCGACAAGACCCAGCAGGCTCAGCCCCGACTCCCAGGACGGCGGTGGAAGCTCGCCCTCGTCCCGGTCGGCGGTCGCGACGGCGAGTACCCGGTGCCCCTGCCGCGCCAGCTCTCCGGCCCGGTCGGCGGCGGCCTCTCGCCGGGACGGATCGTCCGCTACCAGGTCCGGACCGAGTACCGCCTCCGGAGCGCCTTTGCACACGATCCGCAGTCCGCCGCCGGGACGGCGGTGGACCGTTGTCATCCGCTTCCGGGCACTGCTGAAGGGAACCTCGTCCACCCGTGGGTACTGCCGGTCGAGGTCCGCACGGTCCAGGCCCAGTCTGCCGCCGGCGGTCAGCAGCGCGGCTTCCGTCGGATCGCCGAGGGCGAGCCAGGCACCGTGGGCGCCGTCCGGAGGCTGAAGAGCCGCATCGTTGCAGAGCATCGCGGCACTCAGAAGTTCCGCCAGATCGGGTGCGTCAGAGGGACGTACGGTGTGTCCGTCCCGTACCACCGTGCCCGTCGGCTCGTACCCCGTCCCGGTCACCTTTCCGTCGCCGAGCGGCGTCCACAGCCACTGCGCCGACATCTGTCCTTCGGTGAGGGTGCC
The DNA here is from genome assembly GCF_036227265.1 of Streptomyces sp. NBC_01476. NCBI lineage: Bacteria > Bacillati > Actinomycetota > Actinomycetes > Kitasatosporales > Streptomycetaceae > Streptomyces > Streptomyces sp. NBC_01476. Next base: position 80,784 of record NZ_CP109446.1, read on the forward strand.
CGTCTTGTCCGTCGCGATCACGGTCACAGAACCGAGTGTCTCCACCGCGGGAAGCCGCCGTACGAGCGCGTGACGCTCGGCCATCCGCCGCGCCCCCAGTGCGAGGCTGAGCGTCACAACGGCGGGCAGCGACTCGGGAACCGCGGCCACCACCAGGCTGATGGCCGCCACCACGGTCAATTCCACCGGTTGGCCGCGTGCCAGCCCGCTGGCAAGCACCACTACGCAGAGAACGACCGCGAATCCGGCCAGCATCCGCCCGAAACCCGCCAGCCGCCGTTGCAGCGGCGTCAATTCGTAGGGCGATGTGAGCATCGAGGCGATCCGCCCCGTTGTACTCTCCGCCCCCGTCGCTGTGACCCGTACCTGGCCATGGCCTCGGACGACCACGGTGCCCGCCGAGACCACCGCCGAGGACGCGGCGGAGCCGTCCGCGGCGGTCTTGTCCACGGGAAGTGATTCGCCGGTGACCGCCGACTCGTCCACCAGGAGGGTCACGGCCGTCAGGACCGTGCCGTCCGCCGGAACGACATCTCCTTCGCCGAGCAGCACGAGGTCCCCGGGGACCACCTCGGCTGACGGAATCTGCCGTTCCTCCCCGTCCCTGACCGCGCGGGCCGTGGGCGCACTCAGTTCCCGCAGCGCGGTGATCGCCCGCTCGGCCCGCACCTCCTGGACAGTGCCCACGGCGGTGTTGACCACAACGACGAAGACGATGATGGTGGTGTCGGCGTAATCTCCGGTGACGACCGTCAGAGACGCGGCGGCCAGAAGGACCAGGATCAGCGGATCGCGCAGTTGCGTCAGGACCCTCCGCCACACGGGCGCGGGCCGCCGCGCGCTGACCGTATTGGGGCCGTGCCGTTCGAGTTCGGCTGCGGCCTGCGCCTGGGACAGCCCGCCGGGCTGTCCGGCTCCTTCCGGAGGTGCGGGCCTCACCACGAGGGCAAGCGCGTCAGCGAGGCCGGCCACCGCCCCGGACCACCGGCAGCCGCCGTCCACAACCGTTCGGTCACCCGCGAGCTGTTGACGCCAGGGAACTCGATCACGGACTCCTCCTGCTCCGGGCAGTCGCCGTCAGCAGCGGCGAAGCGAGCCGTTCGGACCGTGACCGTGGGTCACCGGCCCAACGGGCACTCTCAGAAAATGGTGTCAGACGGATATTCCCTATCAGATCGCGTCAGCGTTGTACGTCACCAGGGGCTGGACGTCACGGTGCGGCAGGTCTCCGGCACACCGAGCGGTGCGGTGGACGATGTCCTGCTCGTCGACGACGTCGTTGAAGGGCAGGACGACTGTGCCCGCACCTGATCATCGGACGGCAGCGGGCCGCCACCTCACTGCCCGGGTTTCGCGTGTCGCGGTGCCGGCAGACGCCGCCGTCCGGTGATCGTTGCCTCATGGACACCGCCATCGCGGTGCTCGCCGCCCTGCTGTCTGCCGTCTGCTTCGGCGTCTCGTCGGTTGTTCAGCAGCACGCAGCGAGCGAGGCCCCCGCCAAGGAGTCGCTGCGGCTCGGTCTGGTTCTCCATCTCGCCCGCCGCCCGGTGTGGCTGGCCGGGATGGCGCTGACCGGCCTCTCCTTCGTGATGCAGGGGCTCGCGTTGACCTTCGGCCCGCTGGTGCTGGTCCAGCCGATCGCCGCCACCGACCTCGCTTTCGCGCTGCCGCTGCTGGCCCGGCTCCACGGTGAGCACCTCAACCGCTGGGAGGTGGCCGGGATCGCCTGCACGGCAGGGGGTGTGGTCACCTTCCTCACCGTGCTGCCGCCTGCCTCCAGCGGAACGACGGTCCCAGGGCTGCTCGACTGGCTGCCGGTGCTCGTCGTCGCCGGTGGCGCGGTGGCGCTGTTCGCGTCTGTCGGGTCGAGGAGCGGGCACCGGGCACAGACCACCCTGTACGGCGTTTCGGCGGCCTTGCTGTTCGCTCTGCTCGACAGTCTGACCAAGAGCGTGGCCGGCCGGGCTCGGGCCGACGGATTCGGCGTGCTCTTCCACTGGGAGCCGTACGTGCTCATCGTCGTCGGCATCGTGGGGCTGGTCCTGTCGCAGAGCGCCTTCCAGGCCGGTTCGCTGGCCATCAGCCTGCCGGTCATCGACACGCTGGAGCCGATCGGCGCGGTGCTGATCGGGGTTGTCGTCTTCAATGAACGGCTCGCTTCTTCCCCCGGGGCTGTGTTGGTGCAGGCCGTGGGTGCGGGTGTCGCCGTGACCGGCATCGTGATCCTCGCCCGGTCGCGCCTGGCCCGGGCGTGACGCGAGGGAGCCAGGAAGTCCTGCTCACGCGGCGGCCCGCGAATGCCGCGGGCGGGGCGCCTGCCCCGGACGGGGGGTTCGCTGCGCTGTCCGCGCCGTGCGAGTATCCGGCGGCTGGCGGCCGGGCACCGTCGGTGTGAGGGTGGGAAGGCAGGCCGCTCGCAAGGCTTCGGTGCCGGACTCGGAGGTGGGGTTTCATGCCTCGTCCCGTAACGGCCGGGGTGGACGGTTCCGCGGAGAGCAAGGCCGCCGCGGCCTGGGCCGCCCGGGAGGCGGTGCGCCGCGGGCTTCCCTTGCATGTCGTGCACTCCTGGGGGTGGCACCCCCAGTTGCCCGCGCCTCTGGACATCCAGGCGAGGAGCCGCGCGGAGCGCACCGTTCAGGAGGCCGAGACCTGCCTGCGCACCGCGCATCCCGGGCTGGTTCTCACCACCGCGATGACCACCGAACCGGCGGTGCCCGCTCTCCTGGACTGCTCGGAGAGCGGGCAGATGCTCGTACTGGGATCGAGCGGGCACAGTGCCGTCGCCGGGTTCCTGCTCGGCTCCATCGGCCAGCAGGTCCTGGCGCGGGCCACCGGCCCGGTGGTGATGGTGCGGGCGAACGAACATGCCGACGAAGACCAGGAAGGCAAGGACATCGTCGTCGCTCTGGCGGAACTGGGTGGTGCCGCTCAGCCGCTGCTCCGGTTCGCCTTCACGGCGGCGGACGCGAGAGGAGCGGCGGTGCGTGCGACGCACACCTGGAATGTGCCCTCCGCGATTCGTCACGACGCCGAGGCCCTCCGGCTCGTGGAGGAGGACGGGGGAACAGCGGACCGTGCGGAGAAGGCTCTGTCGGACGCCCTCCGTCCGTGGCGCCGCACGTTCCCTCGACTGCGGGTGGTCCAGCAGGTCGAACGCGGGGATCCGGGAGAGGTACTGGTACGGGCGGTGCCCGATGCCGCCTTGATGGTCATCGGCCGCAAGGTGCGCCCGGCGGTCCTCGGTACGCACATCGGCCCGGTCGCGCACGACGTCCTGCATCACGTCGCGGTGCCGGTCGCCGTGATACCGCACGGCTGAACCGGGACATCTCTCTCAACCGTCGCTACGCCCCTGACGTCTCGGTATGGCCGGCGGATGACCCGGCCCCTCGGCGCGGAAGGCGTGTCCGGCCACGGGCCGGGCTCGTTGGTGGGCGTATGGACACCAGACGGCAGCGGAACGGCACCGGTTTCGCCCGTACGTTCGCAGCACTTAGGAGCTGCGCGGGGGCGAGGAATTCGGTGCCGAAGACGGAGTGCAGCGCAGGCACGTAGATGATGGCGGCGGCGACGGCGAGGGAGAAGGCGATCCCCCACAGGAGAGGGCGGTTACTGAGGACACCGATGGAGCGAAGAGAAGCGTGCTGGGTCCGGGCCGCGAAGGCCGTACCGATCTGGCAGGCGACGATGCCGAGCCACGCGACGGTGGTGGCCTGCCGGTACACATGGTGGGGCTCGGAACCCTTGCCGGTGGCGTCGCCACCGCGCCGGACGAGGGTGTTGGGGCCGTGCACGGTCAGCCGGCGGGCGGCTTCACGGGTGGAGAGCCCGGCATCCGAGGAGCGCAGGTCACGGTAGAGCAGGGCCAGCGCCTCACGCGGGTCGCCCGGGGGCGCCGGTTCAGTCACCGGGGCGGGCTTGGCGGGCGTGCCACGGCCACCGGGCAGTGGGCGTGGTGGAGCACGGCCTGGCTCACCGATCCCAGCAGCATGCCTGTGAAGCCGCCACGTCCCCGGGCTCCGACGACGAGAAGCTGTGTGTTCCGGCTCGCGGCGACGAGTGCCTCCCGTGTCGCCGAGTGGACCAGCCTGCGCTCCACCGGGACCTGCGGGTACCGCTCCGCGCAACCGGCGAGTGCCTCGGCCAGCAGCCGCTCCTCGTCCCGTTCGAGCATGCCGGGCCCGTAGGCGTAGGGTGTCGCGGGATCCTGGGGCGGCGGGGGCACGGGCACGTTCCAGGTCGTCCACGCGTGCAACGCCACAAGGCCGGTCCCGCGCAGAGCGGCCTCCTGGAAAGCGAAAGCCACGGCGTCCCCCGCGGCCGGGGAGCCGTCAACCCCCACAAGCACCGGTCCTGTGGCGTCGTACGTCCCGCGCAGCACCAGTACGGGGCATCGGGCATGCGCTGCCAGATCCACGCCGGTCGATCCCACCAGCAATCTCGTGAAGGTCCCTGTCCCCCTGGAACCGACGACCACCAACTGCGCGGTCCGCGACTGCTTCTCCAGGACTGTCAGCGCGTCACCGGCCACCACGGCCCGGGAGACCTCCACCTGCGGTGCCACCGCACGGGCACGTTCCACCGCCCGTGCCATCAGGGGATCGGTGAGCGCACGCATATCCGCGTCGGTGCACACCAGCGGCGGGCTGCTCAACGGGATGCGCAGTTCGGGCTGGACGAAGGCATGGACCACCCGGAGGTCCGCGGCACGCCGCCGGGCCTCGCGGGCGGCCTCCGCGACAGCGTCGAGACTCGACGCGGAACCATCGGTCCCGACCACCACCGGACCACCCACGGGTCATCCCGCCTCTCCGCTCACCAGAAGGCTTCGCCCGGCGTGCCCCGGGTGGCAGGCCGGCCGCTGACGCGCTGGTGAACCGCGCGTGGAGCCGCGCACCGCGCACGGCCCGGCCGGCCCCAGACGTCAGCTCTTCTCGCCGATCTGGATCTTCCGGGGCCGCCTCTCACTCTCGGCCAGGGGCACTGTCACGGTGAGGATGCCCTTGTCGTAGGCAGCGGTGATGTCCTCCTCGCGGACACCGGAGGGGAGTTGAACCGCCCGGGTGAAGGAGCCGTAGCGGAACTCCGAGCGCCGCTTCGTACGCTCCTCCTCGGAGCGCTCACCGTGCACGGTCAGTATCCCGTCCTGCACGGTGATCTCCACGTCCTTGCCGGGGTCGATGCCTGGCAGCTCGGCCCGCACCACGAACGCCCCGTCCTCGGTCGACTCCTCCACCCGGATCATGTGCTCCCCACCGCGCAGACGCATCTCCCAGGGAAAGTCCTCGAGCACCTCCGGCCACCAGCGCGGACGCCTCCGCGTCAGTTCACCGGCCATACGGCTCACCTCCCGGTATCGCCTCTCCTGTTCACGGTCCTCCGCCCTGGCGGCGCCCGCAATCCGGAACCCGCGGGACCCTCTTCCTGCAGCCTTTGATCGTGATCGGCGTCCCATCACCTCCCCAGGGCCGGCATGCCGGCCCCGAACCTCCTACGTCTCCCCCACCGCCGTGCTCGCCGTGCGCGCGGCACGGACGGCCGGGAGAAGGCAGGCGGCTGCCGCCAGCAGCACCGTGGCCGCAACCAGGCTCAGGAGGACAACCGGCGAGGGGGTGCGGGCGATCCCGGCACCGATCCCGCTGGCGGCACCCTCCATGTCGACCAGGTACTGGGAGGCCAGGACACCCAGCAGGGCACCGCAGACGGCCGCGGCCAGGGCGAGCAGCGCATTGCTGGTGACGATGGTGGCCACCGTCTGCTGCGGGGTGAGTCCGACGGCCCGGTACGCCCGCAGGTCACGGGTGTGGTCGCGCACCACAGTGGCGATGGATGTGGACATCTCGGCGAGGACCACCAGGGCCAGCAGCAACAGCAGGCCGAGGATCACCCGGCGCATGGGCGGGAACTCCACGGCCGCCGGGTCGGTGACCCGGTGGATCTCGACGGTGCCGTGGGTGGCCGCGGTGAGCGCGGTCTGCTCGGCCGCCGGTGCGACGCCGGGCGCCAGTTGCAGGTCGTAGGAGGTGGGCCGGAGCGTCGGGTCCTGGTCCTGCAGGATGTCGAACCCGGTGGACACCACCCGTCCGCCGTCCTGCGTCTCGATGCAGCGGCCGACCAGGTGAAGGATGTGCGGGGTGCTGCCGACGGTCAGACGTACCCACTGCCCGACCGAGACGTCGAGCGCCGTGAACAGCCCCTGGCCCGCGACGGCTTCGTCGGGGGCGGACGGCGCGCGGCCCTCGACGACAGCGAACGGGTAGGGGTCGGCGGCGGTGCCGACGCCGCGCAGCGCCACCGTCTCGGTCTGGCCGGGGGCGAGCGCCGCCAGGTCCACCTCGGGGCGTGCGGCGGCGACGCCGGGCACCGCGGCCACCTGGCGCTCGACCTGCTGCGGGTCGGTCCCGGCCCGGGCGGTGAGCTGGCCGGCCAGCCCGTAGCGGGCGGGGTGCTGCTGGAAGGCGTCCAGGGTCGCCCAGGTGCCCAGCGCGGCGCTGATCATCAGCACCGACACGGTCAGCCGGGCGGCGGCAGCGGCCGAGCGGCCGGGCCGGTGGGCGACGGCACGCCAGCCGAGGACGAGCGGGGGCGGCACCCGCAGCCGCAGGGCGATGCGGGCGGCGCCGGAAAGCCGCCGGCGTCCGGTGACCGCGGTGCGTGCGACGGGGATGGCCGGGAGCCGGGCCGCCCGCCAGCCGGCCAGTGCCGTTCCGGTACCGATCACCAGCAGGGTGGCGAGCGCGGTGAGCGGGAGCGACCAGCTCTGCGAGGGCAGGGTGCGCCACACCGCCATGGCCTGGCCGAGCGGGCCCGGCACCCGTGTGCCCAGCAGCTCGGTGGCGGCCAGCGCGGTCAGGACACCGGCGCCGGAGAGCACCAGATGCTGGATCAGGAACATGCCCGCGACCTGAACGGGTGTCAGCCCGATCGCCTTGAGGACGGACACGTCGCGGGCGTGGGCCCGCACCCGTACCCCGATGCCGCCGGTCGCCGCCACGGCCGCTGCCAGCAGCGCGCCGATGCCGAAGATCCCGGTGAGCAGACCGAGCAGGTGGTTGTCGCCCTCGGCGTCGGCGCGGGCGTCGCGCCAGGTGGACACGGCCACGACCTTGTCGGGGCCCACGGCGGCGACGGCCTGCTGGACCAGGTAGCGGGTGTCGCCGGGATCGGAGGTGACCAGGCCGACGGTCTGCGTGCTCTGGTGGGTGCGCGCGGCCAGGTCGTCGACGAACGCGGCCGGCGCCCAGCCGATGCCCGGCCCCGCGCCGCTGGCGTAGTGCGGCTCGGCCGTCTCCGCGATGCCCGCGACGAGCAGGCGTACGGTGGCGCCGCCGTCCCGGGCGGTCAGCACATCGCCCGGCCCAGCCCACAGCGCGGCGGCCACGGACTGTTCCAGCACGACGCCCGCGGGAGCCGGGGCACCGCCGGTGAACCACGAGCCGGAGACGAGGTCGGGCCGCCCCACCGACGGCGGACGGCTGCCGGCGGCCCGCAGACCCACGGTCGCCTTGTCGGCGCCGTGCTGCACGGTGACGGTGACGGTACGGAACGGCCCGGCGACCTCGGTGACGGTGTCCAGCCGGCGCAGCGGCGCGGTGTCGGCGCCGCTGTCCACCCGCAGCCACACGTGTGCACCGTGGGTGGCGGTGAACAGCCGCTGCCAGGGGTGGGCGGCCACGACCAGGAGGGCGACGGACATCACCAGGGCGACCGTGACACCGGCGCTCGCCAGCACGATGGTCAGTGCCTGGCCCCGGTGGGTGCGCAAGTCGGCCTGGGCCCAGCGCAGTACGGCACGCACGGCGGTCAGCCGGTGAGGCGGACGACGGCGCCGGCACCGCTGCGCGGGACGGCTGTCTCGGGGAAGCGGATGTCGTCCACCACGCGCCCGTCGAACAGGCTCACCACCCGGTCGGCGGCGCTGGCGACACCCGCGTCATGGGTGACGAGCACGATGGTCTGCCCGCGCTCGTGGTAGCCGGACAGCAGGCGCAGCACCTCGCGGGTGCCCTTGCTGTCGAGGCTGCCGGTGGGCTCGTCGGCCAGCAGCAGGTCGGGGCGGTTGACCAGGGCCCGGGCGAGGGCGACGCGCTGCTGCTCGCCACCGGAGAGGTCCTGCGGGGTGCTGTCCTCCTTGCCCGTCAGGCTCAGCTCGGCGAGGAGTTCCTCGCGTCGTGCCCGTACCTGGCGGGCCGGCAGCCCGGCGAGCAGGCCGGGCAGTTCCACGTTGTCCGCGACGGTGAGGGTCGAGACGAGGTTGAAGAACTGGAAGACGATGCCGATGCGGCGGCGGCGCAGCACCGCCCAGCGGGCCTCGCCGAGGCCGTCCACGCGCCGCCCGTCCAGCAGGATCCGGCCGCTGTCGGGCCGCTCCAGACCGCCGAGCAGATGCAGCAGGGTCGACTTGCCGGCTCCCGACGGTCCGGTGACGGCGACGAACTCACCGGGCTCGACCCGCAGGTCCACCCCGCGGACGGCCCGTACCACGGAACCGTCGACGCGGTGGGTCTTCACCAGGTCTTCGGCCACGAGTATGTGCTCGGCCGGCTGCTCGTCCCGGCCGGACGCACCGCCATTGCTGCGTCTCACTCGAGTTCCTCCTGACATTTCTCCAGCCAGTCCAGGTCGGCCTGGAGGTGCAGAACGGCTCCCTCGACCAGCAGTCGCGGGAAGGGGTTGCCCGGCTCGTCGACACCGGCCAGGCGGGACATCGCACGCATGAGGTTCAGATAGTGCCTGCGCTGCTTGTTGATCAGGCCGACCGGGTCGGCCATGCCGCTGTCGCGGGCGAAGGCGAGCTTCATGAAGAACTCGTCGCGCACCCGCGGCTCTTCCGACGGCTCCTCCATCCACGCGGAGACCGCCTCATGGCCCGCCGGAGTCAGTTCGTAGGTGCGCTTGTTCGGGCGGCCGGCCTGCTCGACGTCCTGCCCCCGGATCAGCCCGGCCTTCTCCAGCCGCGTCAAGGTGACGTAGATCTGGCCGATGTTGAGCTGCGGGTACGCGGCTCCCAGCCGTGCCTCCAGGGCCTGCTTCAGCTCGTAGCCGTGCGCCGGTCCCTTGGCGAGGAGCGCCAGCAGCGCGAAGCGCACGTGGGATCGGCCTCCTCCTGGCCCTGTCCCGCCCCGGGGCCGGTTGAGCCCCGCCCTCCCGGCGGACGACACTCAGTGTGGTTGCGACCCTAGCATCGTGCGCGGCGCGGACGATATACATCGGTATACATGACGTGTCGCCGCCCGGACGGCGCGGCAACAGGGGAGGCGCAGGATGCGGCGGAGCGCGACAGCGGGCCGGCTGCTGCTCGCCGCTCTGCTGGTGCTGCTCGCGGGGTGCTCCGCCACCACGGGGGACGACACCGGCCGCGGTCCGATCACCCTGGCCACCGGCCGCGATCTGACGGGCTATCTCCAGCATGTGCTGGACGGCTGGAACGCCGGGCACCCCGCGGAGAAGGTGACGCTGGTCCAGCTGCCGGAGGCCGCCGACGAGGTGTACGCGCAGATGGCGAACAGCCTGCGGGCCGGCAGCTCCCGGTTCGACGTGGTCAACATCGATGTGGCGTGGACCTCGGAGTTCGCCGCCGCGGGATGGATCGCGCCGCTGGACACCCGGAGTCTGCCGCTCGGCCATCTGCTGCCCTCTGTGCTGGGCACCGCGACCTTCCGCGGCCGGGTGTACGCGATGCCGTACGTCACCAACGCCGGCCTGCTGTACTACCGCAAGGACATCCTCGCCAAGGCCGGGGTGGCCCCGCCGCGGACCTGGGCGCAGCTGGCGCAGGACGCGCGGACGATCGCCCCGCGGTACGGCCTGCAGGGCTACGCGGGCCAACTGCTGCCCTACGAGGGGCTGACGGTCAACGTCACCGAGGCGATCCAGTCGGCGGGCGGCACGGTGCTCGGCGACGAGGGACGTTCGGTCACCGTCGACTCGCCGGCTGCCCGTCAGGGCTTGTCGTTCCTGGTGGACGGGGTCCGCGAGGGCTGGATTCCGCAGTCCGCGCTGGGCTTCAAGGAGGAGGAGTCGCGGCGCGACTTCCAGGACGGCCACCTGCTGTTCCTGCGCAACTGGCCGTATGTGTACGACGCGGCCTCGGCGAACGGCTCGCCGGTGGCCGGGAAGATCGGCGTGGTGCCGCTGCCGGGCCCCGACGCGCGCGGCTCCAGCGTGCTGGGCGGCTCCGACCTCGCGGTCAACGCCCACTCCCGGCATCCGCGTACCGCCACTGACCTGCTCGCCTACCTGGGCAGCGAGGGTGTGCAGCGCCAGGTGCTCACCCTGGGGTCGCTGCCGCCGGTGTGGGCCTCGCTCTACACCGATCCGGCGCTGGTGCGCCGCTATCCCTATCTGCCGGTGCTTGAGCAGAGTGTGCGCACGGCCCGGCCGCGGCCGAAGAGCGCCCACTACGAGCAGGTGAGCCTCGCGGTGGCGGCCGTCACGAGCGACGCGCTGCGCGGCCGGTTCACCGTCGACCAGGCGCTCACGCGGCTGAGCCGGGAGCTCACGGCGATCGTCCGGGGCCACTGAGCCGGAGCCGACCACCGACCTCCTGACTTTCATGTTAGGTATCGGCTCCGCCACCCCCGCCGGCACAGAGCGGGCCATCTACCCCAAATCACCTGCGCCGTGGGCCACTTCGCGCGTCACCTTGCGGCAACACCATTGACACGCGTCGGCCCTCCATAGATAACGTGTATGTATAACGAGCAGCCACCGAGGGCGGTGTCCGCGGGCGTGCTGCGTTCTCATCCCGTGCCGGTCCATGGCCGCACGGGCCGGCACTTGGGACGGTGTTGGGTGATGGCAGTACCAGTCGCGCAGGAGCAGGACCGTCCTCACGCGCTGACCTCGGGCCCGGCAGCGGGCCTGCCGTGGTGGCGGAGCGCGGTGGTGTACCAGGTCTACATCCGCAGCTTCCTGGACAGCACCGGTGACGGCATCGGTGACCTCGCCGGGGTCCGCGCCGGCCTGCCGTATCTGAGCCGGCTGGGTGTCGACGGCATCTGGCTCAGCCCGTTCTACCCCTCGCCCCAGCGCGACCACGGTTACGACGTCGCCGACTACCGCACGGTGGACCCGGTCTACGGCGACATGGCCGAGTTCGATCTGCTGGTCGCCGACGCCCACCAGCACGGCCTGCGGGTGGTGATCGACATCGTCCCCAACCACTGCTCCAGCGACCACCCGTGGTTCCGCGCCGCGGTGGCCGGGGGCCCCGGGAGCCCGTACCGCCGCCTCTTCCACTTCCGGGACGGCCGCGGCCCGGACGGCACGGAACCGCCCAACAACTGGCGGGCCATGTTCGGCGGCCCGGCGTGGAGCCGCGTCACCGAACCGGACGGCCGGCCCGGCCAGTGGTACCTGCACCTGTTCACGCCCGACCAGCCGGACCTCAACTGGCGCGACCCGCGGGTGGGGGCCGAGTTCGAGGACATCCTGCGGTTCTGGCTCGACCGGGACGTGGACGGCTTCCGGATCGACGTGGCGGCCGGCCTGTTCCGCCACCCCGGCCTGCCGGACTCCCCCGACCCGGAGGCCGACGAACGGGCCAGGGACTCGGTGAACCCGCTCGCCTGGAACCGCCCGGAGGTGCATGGCGTCTGGCGGCGCTGGCGGGCGATCTGCGAGGAGTACACCGCCCGCGACGGCCGGGAGCGGCTGCTGGTCGGTGAGGTCTCGGTGCCGACCGCCGCCGACCAGGCCCGGTACGTCCGGCCCGACGAACTCCACCAGGCGTTCTTCTTCCACCTCCTCGACGCCCCGTGGAGCACCGACGCCTTCCGCACCGCGATCACCGACGCGCTGCGGGACATCGCCGGCACCGGCTCCACCGTGACCTGGGTGCTCAACAACCACGACCAGGTGCGTACGGTCACCCGCTACGGCGGCGAGACCCCGGTACTGGGCACCGCCAGAGCCCGGGCCGCCGCCCTGCTGATGCTCGCGCTGCCGGGAGCGGCGTACATCTACCAGGGCGAGGAACTGGGCCTGCCCGAGGTGCTCGACCTGCCCGACGACGTACTCACCGACCCGATCTTCCGCCGTACCGGCAGCCGCCGGTACGTGCGGGACGGCTGCCGGGTGCCGCTGCCCTGGTCCGGACACGCCTCACCCTTCGGCTTCACCGCCGCCGGCGGCGCGGTCCGGCCATGGCTGCCGCAGCCGGAGTGGTTCGCCGGATACACCACCGACCGGGCCCAGTTGGACACGACGTCGTTCTGGCACCTGTACCGGGACGCGCTCGCCCTGCGGGCCCGGCTGCCGCAGCTGAAGGACGAACGGCTGCGCTGGCTGGACAGCGCCCCGCAGGTGCTGGCGTTCGTCCGCGGCGACAGCCTGGTCTGCGCGGTGAACTTCGGCGACACACCGGTGCCCGCACCCGCCTCCGGCGCGCCACTGCTGGCGAGCAAGCCCTGCGCCGAAGGACTCCTGCCCGGCAACACCGCCGCCTGGTGGGTGCTGCCCAGCGACACCGCCGTGTGACCCCGCTCCTGCCCCCGAACGCGCGGGCCGCCGGCCGGCGGTGACCGCCTCCCCTCCCCGCTGATCGCCACCGGAGCGACCGGCGGCCCGCGCCCCCTCATGCCCCGGCTCCCCCGGAGCCGCGTACCCCACCATCAGCCCGCCGCCCGCGGGCCCGACGAACAACGGAGTTCATCCATGAGACTGCGACGTACCCTTCCCGCGGCGGTCGCCCTGACCGGCCTGGCCCTGACCGCGACCGCCTGCGGCGGATCCGGTTCCTCCTCCGGCAGCGGCTCGTCCGCGCCCAAGGGCGGACAGAGCCTCAAGGGCCACTCGGTGACGGTGGCCGGTGTGTGGACCGGTGAGGAACAGGCCAGCTTCAAGAAGGTGCTCAAGGGCTTCACCGACGCCACCGGCGCCTCGGTGACCTTCACCTCGACAGGGGACAACGTCTCCACCGTCATCGGCAGCAAGATCGCCGGCGGTGACGCACCCGATGTGGTGATGGTCCCGCAGGTCGGCGTCGTGCAGCAGTTCGCCGCGAACGGCTGGCTGCAGCCGCTGGCGGCGGACGTGACCGCGGCCGTGACACAGAACTACGCCCCGGTGTGGAAGAACTACGGGACCGTCAAGGGCACGCTGTACGCGGTCTACTTCAAGTCCTCCGACAAGTCGACGATCTGGTACAGCCCCACGGCGTTCGCCAACGCGGGCATCACACCCCCGTCCACGTACGCGCAGCTGATGACCGACGCCAAGACGATGGCCGACTCCGGCATCGCCGCCTTTTCCGTCGCCGGGCAGGACGGCTGGCCGCTGACCGACTGGTTCGAGAACATCTACCTCTCGCAGGCCGGGCCGGCGAACTACGACAAGCTGGCGCAGCACCAGATCGCGTGGACCGACCCCACGGTGGTCAAGGCGCTCACCACCCTGGGCGCGTTCTTCAAGCAGGACACCCTCATCGCCGGCGGCCGCAAGGGCGCACTGGCCACCGACTTCCCGACCTCGGTCGAGCAGGTCTTCGGCGACTCGCCCAAGGCCGGCATGACCTACGAGGGTGACTTCGTCAGCGGCAACATCCAGGCCCTGCACAAGAAGGTCGGCACCGACGCGAAGTTCTTCCCGTTCCCGCCCGTCGACGGCGGCCAGGCCCCGGTGGTCGGCGGCGGCGACGCCGCGGTGGTCCTGAACAAGGGCAAGGACAAGGCCGCGGGGATGGCGCTGGTGAAGTACCTGGCGAGCCCCGACGCGGCCGCCATCTGGGCCAAGGCGGGCGGCTACATCTCCCCCAACAAGCAAGTCCCGCTCGCCGATTACACCGACCCGACGCTGCGGGCGACCGCCAAGTCCATCGTGGAGGCGGGCAACGGCGTGCGGTTCGACATGTCGGACCAGGCGCCCGCGGCCTTCGGCGGCACCGCGGGAACCGGCGAGTGGAAGATCCTCCAGGACTTCCTGCGCGACCCGTCGAACCCGCAGAAGACCGCGCAGACGCTGGAGACCGCCGCGGCCAAGGCGTACAAGGGCTGACGCGCCGTGACCACCCTGCAACCCGCTCTGCCGGCCCTCCCCACCGGCGGCTCCCCGGGCTCCGCCGTACGCCGCCGCTCCCGCCGGGCGAAGATCACCGCCGCGGTGTTCGCGGCACCGGCCCTGGTGCTGCTCGGCGCCCTGGTGGGTTACCCGATCGTCTACTCGGTGATCCGGAGCCTCTTCGACGCCAAGGGCCACCGGTTCGTCGGCCTCGACAACTACCACGAGCTCTTCACCGACCACGCGACCCTCCTTGCCCTGCGCAACACCATGGTGTGGGTGCTGGTGGTGCCGGCGCTGCTCACCGGCATCGGCCTGGTGCTCGCGGTACTCACCGACCGGGTGCGCTGGAAGACCGCCTTCCGGCTGGTCGTCTTCATGCCGATGGCCGTGTCGTTCCTGGCCGCGGGCATCACCTTCCGGCTCGTATACGACCAGGACCCGAACCGCGGCGTGCTCAACGCCGTCACCGTCTCGGTGCACGACGCGTTCAGCGACGCGGCGGGCTATCCCGACGCCCGCCCCCGGCAAGGTCAGGGAGGCACACTCGCCGGCGACGGGCACGGCGGCTTCACCACCGTACGGGCCGCCGCCCCCGGACAGACCGTCACCCTCGGCATGGTCGGCATCCTCCCGGCGAAGCTGCCGAAGTCGTCGGTGGCGGCCGTCCCGGCGGCCGCCACCCCGGGCGCCGTCACCGGCACCGTCTACCTCGACTTCAAGCCGGGCGGCGGCGGGCGCCCCGGCCAGGTAGACCCCGGTGAGCGCGGCCTGCCGGGCATCCGCGTCCAGCTGGAGCGGGACGGGCACACCGTCGGCCACGCCACCAGCGGGCCCGACGGGACCTTCCGCTTCAGTGGAGTCCCCGACGGCTCCTACAAGGTGGCGCTGCCCGGGTCGAACTTCGCCTCCGCCTACGGCGGGATCTCCTGGCTCGGCCCGGGCCTGGTCACACCGGCCATCATGGCCGCCTACCTGTGGGTGTGGACGGGCTTCGCACTGGTCCTCATCGGCGCCGGCCTCGCGGCCCTGCCCCGTGAGGTGCTGGAGGCGGCGCGGATGGACGGGGCGAGCGAGTGGCAGACCTTCCGCCGCATCACCGTACCGCTGCTGGCCCCCGTGCTCAGCGTGGTGTTCGTGACGCTGATCATCAACGTGATGAAGGTCTTCGACCTCGTCTACATCATCGCGCCGGGCCCGGTGCAGCAGAACGCGAACGTGCTCGCCCTGCAGATGTGGCTCGTCTCCTTCGGCGGCGGCAACAACCAGGGGCTCGGCAGCGCCATCGGCGTGGTCCTGCTCCTCCTGGTGATCCCCGCGATGATCATCAACATCCGACGTTTCCGCAGGAGCGGCTCATGACTCTCGCCAGCAGTGCCGGAACGGCGCCGGCCGCCGCCCCGGCCGGTGAAGCCTCCCCCCGCGCCGGCTCCTCCCACCCGGCCGGGCACACCGCACCGGTCCGCAGGATCGGCGGTCTGCTGCGCAGCGGCGTCGTGCAGGCGGTGCTCGTGGTGGTCGGCCTGGTGTGGCTGACCCCCACCGTGGGCCTGCTGGTGTCCTCGCTGCGGCCCGGCGCGCAGCAGGACTCCTCGGGCTGGTGGAAGGCGTTCACCCGCCCGTCCACGCTCACCTTCTCCAACTACACGCATCTGCTGGACAACGGCGACATCACCCACGCCTTCTGGAACACGGTGCTGATCTCCGTCCCGGCCACCGCCGCGGTGGTGGTGATCGCGGCACTGGCCGGATACGCCTTCGCCTGGCTGGACTTCCCCGGCAGTCAAGCGGTCTTCCTGGTCGTCGTCGGCATGCTGGTGGTGCCGGTGCAGATCGGACTGCTGCCGGTGGCCCGGCTCTTCGGCGCCGTCGGGATCTTCGGTTCGATCTACGGTGTGATCCTCTTCCACGTCGCCTACGGGCTGCCGTTCGCCGTCTACCTGCTGCGGAACTACTTCGCGGAGATCCCCCGGGAGATGATGGAAGCCGCGCGGATGGACGGCGGCACCGAGTGGACCATCTTCACCCGGCTGATCCTTCCGGTGAGCCGCCCGGCACTGGCCAGCCTGACGATCTTCCAGTTCCTGTGGGTCTGGAACGACCTGCTGGTCTCGCTCATCTTCGCCGACAGCAAGTCCCAGCCGCTGACGGTCGCGCTCCAGTCGCAGATGCGGCAGTTCGGCGCGAACATCGACGTGCTCGCGCCCGGGGCGTTCCTCTCCCTGATCGTGCCGCTGATCGTCTTCTTCGCCTTCCAGCGGCACTTCGTCGAGGGGGTGATGGCCGGCTCGGTGAAATAGGAGCCCGTACGGCGAGGGGGCCGGCCCGCGCGATCGGTGCGGGCCGCACCCGCCCCCTCCTCTTCCACCTTTCTCACCTCTTCCCAGGTATACGAATCAGCCATCCTGTCGCAATCGGGCGGGGACACCCGGATGCGATGTTCGCCGTGATTCCGCCCTCGGTTCTGCGGGGTCCGGCGACGGGACGGGTCCGGAAGAGATTCACGGAATCGCGAAGACCCCAACTCGGTGCCGGGTGTTTCCGGGTGCGGCACGAATAGGAGCCGCCGCGGTAACCACCGGGCGCCGTGCACGGACTCGCAGCGCCGGACAGTCGGCTGCCGGTGCGGTGGGCCTCGGACGCAGGCCGGCGCACACCGTGGCGACGAGGTCCGTCCGACGAGCCTTCAGGCCGCTACGGCCTTGCCCGGCACGCCTGTTGCCTGCGGGAACGCGACCCGGCGCCGCGTCATCACCCCTGCCGTCCGCCCCGGCTCGTGGCCGGTGGCCCGCTGCCCTGCCGTCGCCCGTGACGGATCCGCCCGACTCGCGGCTTCCGGGCGCATTACCCGGCCATGTCGCACTGATCCTGAATTCCGCCCACGCTGCGGGCACCTGCCGCACATTCGGGGTCCGGGCCAGGAAAAGGGCAGTTCGGCACTCGGGCACGCGGGTATTCCGCGCTGCCCGCGGCCAAGCCCTCCGAGGCATCAGGAGGTGCCTCGCCGAAATGGGCTTCGAGCCGCTCTTCCCCGCACTTGTGCAACGCACAGGTTAACGACGTATTGCCTTCAGGTTGCCGGCGGTCATAGGGTCAGTGAATTCCGATCCGGACGTGCACCGGCGGCGGCAGCGGCTGACGGCTGCTCGGGCTCGCCGGCTCGCCCGCCTCGGACTCCGTGACGGCGGGTCGACTCCGCCGAGGCGGTCGGCGCCCTGGCGCTCCCTCCGGCCTCGCAGGACGACTCGTCAGAAGCGGTTTCCGGGGGCGTCGGCAGTAACCGCTCAACCCGTTCGCGGGCCCCGCCGGCCCGCCCGGCCGTGATGGAGAAGGTGGCTGTGGCTGTTGACCCGTTCATCGACGGTGTGGTGGTGGCGTTGACCGGGATGCATGTTCCGCGGGCGAAGGCGTCGGCGATCCGGGCGGCGGTGGAGCAGCCGAACGCGGCTCTGGTGGGGGCGTTGGGGGAGTTGCAGAACGAGATCGCGCGGGTGGCGAACTCGGTGGGGGGTGCGGTCGACGGGAAGTGGAGCCGGGACTACGTCGAGGCGATGAAGACGTTCGCGTCGGGGGACGGTGCGGATGCGATCAAGAATCTGAAGGACACTGCCGCGAATATGGCGGATTTCGGGCATGAGTCGGCGTATCAGGTCGATTACATGAACCGGATGATCATCGCGCAGGTGGTGCAGTTCCTGGTCGAGTGGGCGATCACGCTGATCCTGGCGATCTTCAATCCGATCGAGGCGCTGGTGGAGCAGTCGTTCCTGCGGGCCCTGTACCGGGTGATCATGCGGAGCACGATCCTGCGGGTGATCGCGTTGATCGCTGAGCACATGGCGCTGAACATCGGTCTGGGTGCGGCGATGGATGTGCTGGTGCGGTGGTCGCTGGCAAACGACGGGGAGAGGACGTCGCACGGGGGGGATTTCCTGCGGCAGGCGGTGGGGTTCGGTGCGGTGCAGGGGGCGCTGTCACCGTTCATCCCGTTCCTGGGCGGGGCGTTCGCAAAAGCGGTCGGCAGCGGTATCGGCCGCAACACCGCGAAGGACCTGTTCAAGAACATCAGCCGGGACCTGAAGACGCCGCCGCCGGGAGGCAAGGGGTCCTTCGGGCCGGGGGGGCCGGTGGGAAGGGACGCGGCGGGGGATCTGCTGACGGTCGGCGGGAAGGGCGCGGGGCGGGACGGGGACCATGTGCTGCCACCGCCGAGGGGTCCGCGGGACACCGGGCCGGGGGGCGGCCCGGGCGGGCCCGGCGGGACGCGCTTCGACGACTTCGGGCCCGGCGGGGTCGGCGGGGTCGGTGGGAGGGGGTTCGGGGACTTCGGTGAGTTCGGGCCGGGGCCGGGGCCGGGGTTTGCGCGGGATGTCGCGGACCTGACGGGGAGGCTGGTGGACGGGACGGCGTTCTCCGGGATCAGCGGTGCCACGCGGGATACGTTCCGGGAGGCGGTCGGGGAGGTGTTCGCGCGGGATCTGCGGGGTCTGGACGCGGATACGGCGCGGGGGATCGGGGAGCACTGGGCGGAGACGTTCCTGGCGGGGATGGGCCGCAAGAACCTGGCCAGGGATCTGGATCACGCACTGTCGACACTGCCACGGGAGTACCAGGGGGTGCGGCGGGCGCTGTCCACGGGGGTGGCGGGGACTGTGGGGACGGACTGGGGCCGTAAGTTCGCTTTCCACGGTGCGATGGTGTCGGTGTCCGCGGCGCAGCAGAATCTCGCTGAGGGTTTCTACAATCTGGCGACCACCGGCAGGTTCACCACCAGTGTCGAGACCGGTATCGCCGGTGCGGGCGCTCACCTCGTCGGGCACGCCCTGCATGTGAACGCGTCCGCGATCGGGGCGGGGCTGAAGTCCACCGCGTTCACCCTGAAGAACCTCACCTTCACCTCCGGGGGGTTGGCACCGGAGCACCTGAACACGGCACCACCCTCAGCAACCCCCGCACCCGGGCCCGGTCCTGACGGGAAGACCGGCACCCTCGGGACCGGCTTCGGGACCGGCTTTACGGGCGGAGGCGGGTCGGGAGGTGAGGATCTGCCGCCGTACACCGAGAGCCCCTCCGGCGTCCCGGTGTCCGGGCTCGGCAAGAACACCTTCGACCTGCTCGCACCGGACCACACCCACACCAACACCCACACCAACGGCAACGGTGTCGACGGTTTCGAGGGTGCCGGTGGTGGTGTGCGTCTGCCGACGACGGACAGCAGTGACCTGCACGTCCCCTCACCGCCGCCGGTGGTACGGGACACCGGGGGGCACGTCCCCGCGGGCGGGGAAGGCGGGGAGGGCGGTGGTGGCCGGCAGGTGCCCGCGCCGCCGCTGGACCCGGGCCGGCACTCGGAACTCGTCCACGGGGTCAACTCCGAACTGGCCAGGCTCGGCCACCCCGGCCCGCACGTCGACGCCGACACCGTCCGCGCCCACTACGAACAGCTCCCGCCGCACCGCCTCACCGAACCCCTCAAGCACCAGGCCTTCCACATCGCCGGCACCATCGCCAACCACGGCGACCCCCTCCTCCTGCGCGGCGGCAGCACCGACACCACCCCCACCCCGCAGGACGGCAACCCCACAGGGGAAGGCACCTCCACCAGCGACCTCTCCCACCCCGAACACAACCAGCAGCAGGACCAGCAGGAACAGGACCAGCAGCAGGAGCAGGAGCAGGGGCAGCCGCTCGGTACCGGCACCGACGTACCCCCGCCCCTCATCCCCCAGAGCCAGAGCCAGCCCACTCCGCAGGGCACAGGCGACACCCGCACCTCGCCCCCGCCGGCTCCCACGGCCGGCAAGCAGACATCGACGGGGTCGAGCGAGGCGTCCGGCGACGGCCGATCGCGAGGCGACGGGCTCCCCCAAGACCCGCTGCACGCCGAGGGCACCACCCCGCCGCCCGTCCGGACCACCGGGCACGACGAGGAGACCGCGATCCCGGAGCACACCGACCCGGCCACGGTCGAGCTCTCCCCGCGCCCCCTCCCTACCGTCCAGCAGACCGACGACACCACCGCCCCGCCGCCGGCCGCCCCCACCATCACAGAAACCGACACCACATCCAAAGCACACCCTGACACCGAGTCAGCACCAGAGCCGGAGCCCACCCGGCAACTGCCCAAGGACCAGCCACCGGCCCCCGGCCCGGAACGGAAGGACTCCGTCTCCGACGACAAGGCCCCCCTGCCGGAAGACGACAAGACCCCTACCGCGGAACAGGAAAACCCCACGGCGGGGCGCAAGGACCCCACCGCGGAACAGGAGAGCGAGGGCACCGGGCAGACCACAACCCACCCTTCCCCCCGAACCCTCCCGACCGTCCAGCAGACCGACGACACCACCGCCCCGCCGCCGGCCGCCCCCACCATCACGGAAACCGACACCACACTCAGGACGCAATCTGACGCTGAGTCAGAACCTAAGCCTGAGCCCCAGCAACAGCCGAAGCCGGAGCCGTTGACCCCCACAGAACCGAAAGGTCCCGCAGCGGAGAAGAAGGACTCCGTCTCCGACGACAAGACCCCCACGCCGGAAGAGGAAAGCGCCGCCCCGGAACGGAAGCCAGAGGTCACCGAGGAGGACACCGGCCTCACCGGGGTTCACCCCTCCCCCAACCCCCTCCCCACCATCCAGCAGAACGACGAGGTCGCCGCACCGCCCCCGGTCATCCCGACCATCACCATCACCGAAGCCGAGCCGAACCTCACCACCGAGTCCGAGCCGGAACCAGAGACGAAACCGGAGCCAGAGCCGGAACCAAACCCCACCCAGCAAGCACCCGAGATCAAGCCACTCCCCCCGGCCTCCGAACAGAAGACCCCCACCACCACCGACGACAAGACCCCCGCCCCCGAGCGGAAGGACCCCGTCGTCGAGGAGAAGGACCCCGCACCGGAGCAGAAGCCGGAACTCCCCAAGGACGACGACACCACCCCACCACCGCCGGCCATCCCCACCATCACGGTCACTGACACCACTCTCGAGACCCTCGATCCGGAGCCGAAGCCCGACCCACGCGGGCTCAGGGCGGGCACATTGGCCCCTCCCCCGGAAAAGAAGGACGCCACCCCCGCCGAGGAGGAAGCCCCCGCCCAGGAAAAGAAACCAGAGGTCACCGAGGAGGACACCGACCCCACCGTGGTCCAGCCCTCCCCCAACCCCCTCCCCACCATCCAGCAGAACGACGAAGTCGCCGCACATCCCCCGGTCATCCCCACCATCACCATCACCGAAGCCGAGCCGAACCCCACCACCGAGTCCGAGCCGGAACCGGAGCCAGAGCCGGAACCGGAGCCAAACCCCACCCAGCAAGCACCCGAGATCAAGCCGCTCCCCCTCGGCCCCGAACACCAGGCCGTCTCCCCGGAAGACAAGGTGTCCGCCCCCGAGCAGAGGGACGAACAACAGCCCACGCCGCAGCCCCCGTTGCGCCCCCTCGCCCCGGCCCAGCGCGACGCGTGGGCCCACCGGCTGGACGAGCTCGCGCAGAGCACGCCGAACCTCGCCAAGGCGCCGGACGGTTTTCCCCCCAGCCGGGTCGCCGCCTGGCAGAACTACCTGATCGCGTACAACACCCGCCAGGCGGTGGTCGACGGCCGCCTGCCGGAGACCGTACGCGTGGAGAGCGACCAGGAGCTCGCCGCCGCCCAGCACTCGCTGGAGCGCTGGGGTCTGGGCGATCCGCAGGCCCTCGTCGAGGACTACCGCTCCCGGCAGATCCCCGCACCGGAGCCGCTGCACACCACGTCGGACCTCAGCGCCCCGCAGCAGAAGCGGTCCGCCCCGCCGGCCAAGCTCCCCACCTTCATGGTCACACCCCCGGACGGCCGGCAACCCCACGCACTCGACCTGCCCCCCGAACTCGAACCCGAGCCGTACACACCGCCGGTGCCGATGACCGTCTCCGACCGCATCCTCGCCGAGCTCACCGGGATCGCCCCCACGATTCCGCAGCGGGTGCCGACGCCGCCGGCTCCCGAGCCGCATCCCCACCGTTCGTTTCAGCCGCAATCGCTGCTCTCGACGGACATGACGCCGTCCAAGCCCATCGAGGAGCGGCGCGACCCGCTGCGGGATCCGTCCCACCAGCCGCCGCACGACCCGCTGCACCACCCCGCCCAGGACCAGGACCACCTCACCCCGAAGTTCCCGCACGAGGAAGAGCCCGTCCCGGCCGAGACGGGTCTGCCGCCCGCCGAGCAGATGCAGCGGCTCAGGTCGATCGGCGTGCCCAAGGCCGGTCTGCCGCACCTGCCCGAGGTGGTACAAACCCTCCGGGATCTCGCCGACGAGCTCGGACACACGGTGTCCGAGCAGGACTGGGCCCAGTTGCCGCACCGGCTGCTGGCCAATTACCCCTTCCTGCTCCGCGAGGGTGCCGGCCAGGACGGTCTGCTGATCCCGCTGGGCAAAGTCGAGGCGCTGGTGACGCTCGACCTCGACGCGCCCCAGCCGGTACGGAACCCGGGCGGATCGGTGACCCGTCCGGACGAAGTGCCGGGAGACCCGGACGGTCCTGAACACGTGGCGACCGGCACCGTCAACGCCACGTACGCGACCGGTGCGCACGTGCAGCGGGAGGGTGGCTCGACGAGCGCGACCCGCGGCGCGGTGTCGGCCAAGTGGGGAATCGGCCTGCCCAACACGCAGGCGCATGTGCTGGCGGTCGGCGCCGGCGTCTCGGGCACGGCCAACGTGTCGGGCCGGTCCACCTCGCACACCGCGGACTCCGAGCGCGGCCACGTCGAGGACAACCGCGACGGTGCCACGCTGACCTCCTGGGAACCGACCTGGACGGTCCGGCTGCGCCCGCCGGGGGACCTGAACTGGCGGGAGCGGAAGGTCGCGACCAGCGACGACGAGCGGCTGCTGCTGTGGGTCCCCAAGTCGTATCTGGAGCAGCCCCCCGCGGAGCAGGTGCTGGCCACCGGCACGCAGGTGGTGCGCAACCGGCTGCCCCAGCACTACTTCGCGTCCGGGCTGACCGGGCTGCCCACCCTCTTCGACCACATCGTGCGGGAGATGCAGCAGGGCGGTGTGACCATGGAGCCGGGTTCGAAGGCCCGCCTGACCCTGGTGGACCGGCTGTGGAACCTGGGGTCGTTCCTCGACAAGTCGGTCAACTCGGATACCGGGTACGTCTTCCGGCTGCCGGGCGAGGACGGCGGGATGATCGCCTCGATCGCCGTGCACAGCACCCGGGTGCAACCGGGCAGCGAGCCCCGGGTCGGTGCCACCAGCGCCAAGTCCCATATCGAGAACGTGCGTACCGCGATCGACGGCACCAGTGGCGACCACTCGCTCAGCCACTCCTCCACGCTGACCCCGGTCAACGCCGAACTCGACGTGACCCCCTTCCCCCTCAAGGACCCGGATGCCGGCATCGGGTTGAGCCTCAGCCTCTCCTCGACGTGGGGCACCGGCGACTCCAGCGGCGCCGGGCGGACCGGACTGTGGGTGATGGTCCCGCGCTATTCCGGCCCCACCGCGGGCTACTGGGCGACCTTCTCCCACCACGTGGTCATCTCACTGCGCTCGGACGGCGCCGACCAGTTGCGCTACACCCCGAGCGTGACCGGACACGCCCTGCTGCGGCTGCCGGAGCCCGAGGCGTTCAAGCACCACTTCCCGGTGGACCGCGCGTCGCTGCGCGAACCGTTGCCGACCGAGACCTCCGTGACGTACCGGAACGACGCACTGACCAGCCAGCCCTCCGCGGAGCAGCTCAAGCCGCGTCCGCTGCCGGCGCACATGGACGACGGCAAGCCGTACCGGGGTGTCGGCATGGGTCTGGTCGAGGTGCCCGAGGAGACCTCGCAAAGCCTGTACGAGGGCATCGCCGCCGAGCTGCAGAAGTTCGGCTTTCTGCTGCCGGACGGCCAGCGCAACCCGTTGGGCGGCACGACGTGGCGGGACCTGGACTCCGCGCTCGACAGCCGGATCGACAACGAGGACCTGCTGAGGAAGTTCCTCGACGACGGCCTCGGGGTGCACCACGACCGGCTGCACCAGGACGGCCTGCCCCTGGTGCTGCACCGGCGGCGGGGCTTCGCGGGCATGGAGTTCGACGTGGACACCGCGCGGATCACGCTCACCGCGCGGCGGACCGGCCCCAACGAGTTCCTCGACAGCGCGCAGGACTATCACGTCACCAACCTGGCGATGGGCATGGACACCGCCTCAAGCGGGGTCACCGGCAGTCACAGCGTGTCCCTCAACTTCCGGGTGAAGAGCGTCTTCCGGCAGTTGCTCGGTGGTGCGGGCGGCTTCAACCTGGGGGCCGGGCGCAACGCCTCGGACTCGGTGTTCTACCTCAACAACCGGCCCGAGCTGATGGAGTACGGCACCGGGGACGTCCTGCGGGTGAAGGTGACGAGTTCGTACACCGCGACCATCGAGTTCCAGCACAGCGGCCTCAGCGGTCACATCAAGCCGGGCCGCCGCGACCCGGAGCCGGTGGTCGTGCCGAACCAGCCGGCGGTCGTACGGGTGCTGCCGCTGGGCGACGGCGCACAGGGATTCCGGGCCGGAAGCAAGCCGTTCACGCCGGCGAAGGTGCTCGACCAGGCGGTGATCTTCCACCTGGACACCACCGGGATGCGGCAGGAACTGGGCCGGCTGCTGGCCGATCTGGACGGGCCGAAGGGACGTGCGGCGCGGGTCATGGACTCGGTGACCGCCTCGCTGCGGGCCCATCTGAAGGAGGCGGCGAACGGCTCGCTCTTCACCGATCAGCCCTTCGACAGCGGGCTGTTCCGGGACACGCACGCCGCGGTGGACGTGCGGGCGAAGCTCGGCCGGTCGGACTTCATGGGCGCCTCGACCAACTCCTTCGTGCAGGGCGTGATCAAGCTGTGGCTGGCCCAGGCCACCACCTCGACGACGTCCTCGCACGGGCTGACCTGGGCCCAGGCCGATGTCACCGTCGGCGGGCACAACGCGGCCGACACGATCAGCGGCAGCGGCGGCGTCGACATGACCCACCACTGGGGGCACTCGGAGTCCGAGAGTTATGGAGTCCAGGGTGCACGGGAGATGATCCAGCTCAGCTTCTCCCACGTGTATCTCTACCGGGCCAGGACCGACTTCGAGATCTCCCGGCTGTCGGAGAAGCGCGGCAAGCTGCTGTGGACCTCGCGGGACATCGCCGAAGGTGCGGTGCGCGAACGGGAGATGATGTATCTGCTGCCGGAGCACGAGGCGCTCGCGCTCTACGCGACCGAGGATCTCCCGGTCTCGGACATCCAGTTGAAGAGCGCCATCGAGCGCTGGATGGCCGACGAACTGGTGCTGCCCGGCAACACCGTGGCGGGCATGCTCGCCCAGCACCGTACCGACCTGGAGGCGCGCCACCACCCCGTCCCGGACTATCTGACCAAGGCCGCAAAGGCGTTGGCCGACCGCCACAACACACCGGACGCCAACGACCCGACACGGCTGACGGTGTGGAAGCAGAAGACCCGCAACGCGTTCCACCGGGCCTTCCCGGAGGACGGGTTCGCCCTCGACCCGCACGCCAACCCGCTGGCCTCCCTGCCGCTGCCGGAGTACTTCAGGCGGCAGGACCCGGGCGGGAATCTGCTCGGTCACGCGAACGTCGTCAGCATCGACCACGACGGCAGGCGGTCCACCGCGGACCTGATCCGCGACGCGGTGGACCAGGCCGCGCCCGGTCTGCTGACCCGCCGGCCGGACCTGTGGAACAACTCCGGCCGCCACCTGGGCCGGCTGCAGAGCGCCGTGGACTCGCTCCAGTCGCTGTTCGCCCGCGGCCGGGACGACGCGGCGTACGAGGACCTGCTGTCGGCCAACGGTGCGGAGTTCTACCTGACCAACCAGGTGGGCTGGTTCCTCACCGACGTGGTGAAGGTGACGGTGAAGGCCGAACTGCTGCCCGGCATCGAGGTGATCGACGAACGCCCGCAGGCCGGTCTTGAGGTCTACGGCCACCACTACGTGAACGCGTCCCGGAACACCTCACGTGAGGGCGGTCAGAGTTTCACGGCCCTCAAGGGCGGCGCCGGGCGGGCGAACGGCGGCGGCAGCGGCTCGCTCGCGTTCGGCACCACCCGGCACCGGGGCGTCACGCACGCGCAGTCCGCGGTGTCGGAGCAGACCGTCTACTCCTGGAACAACCTGTTCGAGGCGCGGGTACCGCACCGGTTCACCATCACCGCGACCCGGGTGGACATGCCGAACCGGCCGATCAACGAACTCGCCGTGAGCACCTTCCGGTATCTGCGCGGTCTCGGCGCCGTCCGCACGGTGGTCTCGGAGGGCTCCACGCTGCTCCATCTGCCCAAGGGCATCGCCGAGTTCAACCCGCGTCCGCAGACCGGCCTGTCCATGCCGACCGATCTGCGGGCCCTGCCCAAGCTACCGGGCGACGCGACCGTCCAGGGTGTGGTGCTCGACGACGCGCTCCCGGCCGCCCGGCGGCTGATGGCCCAGGTCTTCGGGCGCGGCGAGGATCCCACCAAGTTCCGCAGCAGCCTGGCCCTGTCGAACCTGATGCTGCGCACCCAGCTGACCAACGTACTCGGGCGGGTGGGTCCCAACGAGCGGGTGAAACTGGCCGGGCACATCTTCCAGCCCGGCCGCTCGGGGCACGGCGTGGAGCTGTACCTGCGCAGTGTCGCCTACCACCTCGAAGTGCTCGGCGAGGTGGGCGGCACCGGTGCCGGCCGCTACATCAAGCACCAGAGCGGCACGAGTGTCTCGGCCTCCACCGACCACTGGCGGGGCGCCCTGGGTGGCAGCGGCAACGACATCGGCGGTCCGCTGCCGCACCACCCGCAGGACACCGGTTCTGGCTCCACCCCCCAGAACCGGACGACCGCCGCCTCGCACGGTGCGGCGGGCACCGCCAACTACCGGCGGGAGCAGCACGTCAAGGAGCAGGGCCCGACCTACCTGGTGCGGGTGCGCGTCCAGGTGCACCTGGACGCGGAGGACCACCGCAAGCACATCTTCGTCTCCGACAGCCGGGGCCGCTCCTGGACCAGCGATCCGGTCAACGGCGAGATGTACGTGGAGATGTCGCGGGACGAGGTGGAGATCATGCGCGCCGGGATCGGCCGGCAGACCCGGATCATGCGGGAGGAGCGGCGTGGCTGGCGGATGGCGGCCGAACGCACCCCGGTCGACCTCGCACCGCTGATCCTGGATGCCGCAGCCGCGCCCGGCGCGAGCGCGGGCCGCGCCGACATCGCGGTCAGCCGGGCCCTTGCCGACCAGGTCAGGAACGACTGGGGGCGCGGGATCTCGCTGACCGTGGACCGTGACCGGCTCGCGCTGGGCACCCGCCGGGCGGCCCTCGACTGGGCCGTACAGACCCTGCGCGCCGATCACGCGGTGGTGCGCGAGTTGAACCCGGACGCCCCGCCGCCGCCCGAACTCGCACGGTTCGAAGGGGAGCTGGCCGAGTTGCCTGCGACCTCCCGGCCCGGCGCCGCACGTCTGCTGGGGGACGACGGCACCGACGCCGTCGTCCAGGCGGTCCAGGACTATCACCGCACCCGGCCGGACGTGCCGGAAGACGCGCAGGTGCCGCTTCCGACGGAACTCGTCTTCGCCGCGCTGGACCCGGTCCGGCTGACCGGCAACATCGCCCACAACCTCGAAGCCCTGGTCCGGCTGCACCTCCCGGGCGACGGCTCGGACGGTCCGGTCGACCGGTGGATCGGCCCGGACGGCCAGGAGCGTTCCGGCAACCCGCTGCACCGCCGCACCGCGGCCGGCACCGTCACCACCGTCGGCACGGACGTCCGCCCGGCGGCCGGCGGTTCTCTGCGGCCCCTGCCGCTGACGGACCGTTCCGCCGTCAACAAGCCGGCCGAGTTCATCCAGATGTCCGACCGGTCGCGCAGTGGCGGCTCCTACGTCCGCCGGCTGACCGAGAGCCTGGCGGCGGGCTCCTCCGAGGGACGGTCGGGCAACGACAGCAAGGGCGTCCGCGCGGATCGCGCCGAGGCAGGCCAACCGCCGTACCACGTGGCGTACTTCGGGCATCAGGAGAAGACGCTCAGCAGCGAGGAGGCCCACTGGCTGAGGAAGAGCGCCGACCACTTCGCCGCGGAACTCGACCAGCGCGCCGCCGAGGGCAGGTCCACCCACGTCACGGTGGGGTTCACCGGCTACGGCCACGGCGGCGTGCGCGCCGTCGACCAGGCCAGGCGGACCGGTCTGGAACGGGCCACGGCCGTACGCGACGCGTGGGAGCGGCATCTGGAGCAGCTTTTCCGGGACCGGGGGCTGTCCTTCCCGCCGCCCGGCTACGTCCGGGGCCGGACCACCGGCCGGGCGGTCCCGGAGGGCACCGCTCCCGACGGGACGCAGCGGCCCGGTGACGACCGGTACACGGCCATCGAGATCCTCTTCACCGACCCCGCCCCGGCCGCCACCTGACCGGACGGGCCCGGCGGGGCGATGCCCTGCCGGGCCCGTCCGAGGGTGGCGCCCTCCCGTTGTGGCACGGCCGCTGGACCGGACAGGTGGACGGCCTTCGGCGGCGGTGTGTTCCGCCGCGGTGCCGGGCCGGCGGAACCGATGATGCGCGAGGAAGCACGATCGGAGATGAGAGGCTGGCGCGCGCATGGACGGTTTTCCGGCTCCGGATGAGGGGCTGCTCGTCGCACTGTTCCTGACCGTACGTGACGTGGAGCGGTCACGGCGCTTCTACAGCGAGGTGCTCGGCGGGGAAGTGGTGCTGGCCGAGAACCCCTGCACCGTCAAGCTCGCCAACAGCTGGATCATCATGAACCCGGGCGGCGGCCCGACACCAGACAAACCCGACGTGACCCTGGCTCCGCCCGACGATCCACGTACCACCTCCGCCTTCATGAACCTGCGGGTCGCCGACATCGACGCCTGCTATGCGGAATGGACCGCGAAAGGAGCCGAGTTCCTCACCCCGCCGATCGACCGGGAGGCCGAAATCCGCTGCTACCTCCGCGATCCTGACGGCTATCTGATCGAGGTGGGCCAGGCCACCGGGATGCTGCGGGGGGTCTTCGCCCGCACCGGCCGGGCCTCCGGGTGATGTCTCTGCCGGGCTTCGGGGCGCCGGGGTCTGTGCCGGGGGGCGAGGTCGTCGTGGGTACCCGCGTCTTCCGATCGCCCGGCGGGCGGCGCCCGCTGCCCGCACGCCCGCACGCCTGCCGCCCGCCGTTCGCTGCCCGCCGACGATGGCGTGTCACGCCGTCGTGACCGACGGTCCGTGATCAGGTGGCGGTGGCTCCGAGGAGTCGGCGTCGGTCCCGGCGGCGGTGGCCTGTTGGGGTTCCACCTGGGCGAGGCGGTCGCGCAGGGCTGTGGTGACCGCCTGGTACGAGTCGCTGCCCAGTACCAGCCGCAGCGGAGCGGGCTGCTGCGCCGCACTGTCGATGATGCGGGCTGCGATCTTCGCCGGGTCACCGCGGAGCGGGACGGGGGCTTCCTTGAACTGGCGGACGAACGCGGCCGGCGTCCCGTCGTAAGCGGGCAGCGGCTCCCCGAGCCGCAGGCTGCCGCCGGCGAACGCGGTGGACGCGCCGCCCGGCTCGACCAGCGTGATCTCGATGCCGAACGGGGCGACCTCCTGGGCCAGCGCCTCCATGAAGCCCTCGATGCCCCACTTGCCGGCGTGGTAGAGCGAGGCGCCCGCGTGTGCCGCGAGACCGGCGACGGAGGAGAGCTGGATCAGACGCCCGCCGCCCTGGGCGCGCAGGTGGGGCAGCGCCGCCCGGGCCGTCTGGATCGAACCGAGCAGGTTGGTGGCGATCTGGTGCTGGACCTGCTCGTCGGTGAGTTCCTCGGCCGCGCCGAAGAGGCCGTAGCCGGCGTTGCTGACCACCACGTCCACGCGGCCGAGGTCGGCGAAGGCGGCGTCCACGACCTCGCGGATCCTTGGCAGGTCGGTGACATCGAGGTGGCCGAGCCAGAAGCGGTCGCCGTACCGGGCCCGGAGGTCATCGGCCGAGCCCTTCCGCCGGACCGTGCCGGCGACCCGGTCGCCGCGTGCGAGAAGCTGCTGGGTCAGTTCCCGCCCGAAGCCGCTGCTGACTCCGGTGATGAACCATGTGCGCGTTGTCATACTCCCGATCCTGGCGAGGAGGCGGGCGGCCCGGCAGCTCCTGGTGTTCCTGGTAGTAGGAGGGATACCCACCTGACCGCCGCCGGGTCGTAGCGTTGCCCCATGGACAACGACCTCGGGGATTTCCTGCGCGCGCGGCGAGAGCTGGTCACGCCCGCGGAAGTGGGCCTGCCGCCAGGGAACGGCCTGCGCCGGGTGCCCGGCCTGCGCCGCGAGGAGGTCGCCATGCTCGCCGGGATCAGCGCCGAGTACTACGTACGCCTCGAACAGGGCCGCGACCGCAGCCCCTCGGCCCAGGTGATCGACGCGATCGCCGGGGTGCTCCAGCTGGACGCGGAGGGCACCGCGTACCTGATGGCGCTGGCCGGCCCGAGAACGCAGCGTCGCCCCGCCCGGCGCGAAGAGCGCGTGCCTGCGGGTCTCGGCCTGCTGCTCGCCACAGTCAACGTGCCCGCCATCGTCTTCAACAAGTACAGCGACGTGCTGGCCGCCAATCCGCTGGCCCGGATGCTCTCGCCGGGCATGATGCCGGGCGTGAACCGGCTCAGGGCGCTGTTCACCGACCCGGCGGCCCAGGGCCACCATCCCGACTGGGAGCGGTACACGGCCATCGCGGTGGCCCACCTGCGCGCCCAGATCGGCACCCGGACCGAGGACGAGCGCCTGCACGCGCTGATCGGTGAGCTGTCACTCAAGAGCGACAGATTCCGCCGGCTGTGGGCCCGTCACGACGTACGCACGGCCCGCGCCGGCAACTTCCTGATCCACCATCCGCGGGTCGGCGACCTGGAGTTGCTGATCGAGAAGTTCTCCGTCGTCGGCGCCGACGGCCTGGAAGCCCTCTTCCTCCACGCCGCACCCGATTCCCCCTCCGCCAAGGCCCTGGCGACACTGGCGTCGCTGGCCCCAGCCGACTAGGTCTACCGATCACGGGACCCTGCTGACGGGTTGCCGGTGCTTGATCATGGCGAAGGCCGCCGGTGCGGTGGAGTTGTCCGGAGGCGCACCATACGGGGATCTTGGTGAACCAACAGGCGGCCGGCCGTTCCGCGGGAGGGCGAGCGCGAGGGAGCGTCACCAGGGCAGTTCGGTGTCTCCGTCGAAGAATCGACCGGTGGGGCCATCGACGGGGAGCCTGCTGAGCCTTACCAGGCGGCTCGCGGCTTGCTCGGGCGTGTACTCGGCCCGGCCGTAGCTCATGCGGGTTCCGACTGTCCCCGGCGAAGCGGCGTTGACGAGGATGCCGTCGTTGGCTGTCTCGGCGGCGAGGACCCGTGTGAACTGGTTGAGGGCAGCCTTGGAGATCCGGTACGCGGGGCTGTTGGCCGCCTCGGTCAGAGCGAGGCTCCCCATATGGCTGCTCACATTGGTGATCCGGCCGTAGCCGCCCCGGCGCATCAGCGGCACCGCCCGCGAGGAACAGCGCACGGCGCCCAGCAGATTGGTGTCGAGCGTGGCCTGGAACACTTCGATGTCGGGCTGGGAAGGCACGGCGCCCCTGTCGATCGCGATACCGGCGTTGTTGACGAGGATGTCGAGCCGTCCGTGCGTCTGTTCGACGTCGGCGAAGAGCCGGAAGACGCTCGCCGGGTCCGTGACGTCCAGCTCAGCACCCGTCACTGGCAGGCCGGTACCGACCAGTTCCGCGGCTGCCTTCTCCGCGGCGGCGTGGCGGCGGGCGGTGAGGAAGACGTGGACGTCACCGCCTTGGGCGAGTTGCCGGGCGATGGCGAGTCCGAGGCCCCGGCCGGCTCCGGTGACGACGGCGACGCGAGGGGGTGAGGTGCGCACCCGGACATGCGATCAGACGCGGGGGTGTTCGTCCAGACCGGCGCTGCCGGAGCGCATCTCCTGCTCGCCGGGCGGTTCGCGGGCCGCGGCTGTCTCATCGGGGGCGTGCCTTACGGCAGTTGAGGGTTTTCCCCAATGCTCCCCCGCTGCTTCCCGGGCAGTGTGGACGGGTCGGACGCCAGGGCCGACCGGAACGACGGAGGGGAGATCCACGATGGAGTTCGAACCCGGCATGCCGCAGGTGCCGCCCGCGCCCGGTGGGCGTGGCCGCCCTGCCCGCACCGTGAGCGGCTCCCTTCTCGGGGGGCCGCGGTGAACAAGACGGCGTACACCGCGGACGGAGTGGTCCTGCTCCCCTTCCGCGCGCGTCTGTCGGCTCAGCCCGCCCGAGCGGGTCGGGGAGTCCGGCGTGAACCGGCGTATGACACGGCTGACGCGGCCGGCCCGGCCGCCGAGCACGTGGACGAGCCCGGCGTACGGACTTCGGGGAAGGACTGACGTGGCGGACTCCCAGGACGTGGCCGGAACGGTCCGGGCGCGCCCGGACGCCTCGCGCCGGCTGCCGCGGATCACCCTCGACCGGGGCCGGGTGCTCCTCGTCGCCTCCGGCGCGATCGGCGTCACCGCGCTGCCCGAGTGGGCGATGCTGCTGCGTGTCCAGTACGGCTGGTCGGTGCGCGTGTGCCTGACGTACTCCGCGGACCGGCTCGTCTCCCGGGAGGCGCTCGCCGCGGTGACCCAGGCGCCGGTCGCCGGCCCCGGCTGGGGGACGGAGCAGGGCGTCGTGCCGCACCAGGAGCTGGCGGAGTGGCCCGATCTGGTCGTCGTCGCCCCGGCCACGACGAACTTCGTCGCGAAGGCCGCGGCCGGCATGTCCGACAGCCTGGCCCTGACCACGGTGCTCTGCACGGCGGCCCCGGTACTGATCGCCCCGAGCATCCCGGAGAACGCGCTCGCCCGCCCCGCCGTCCGGCGCAACCTCCAGTGCCTGGCCGACGACGGGTATCACGTCGTGCCCATGGGACCCGGGCTGTCCGTCCACCTCGGCGCCGCCAGCGCCGCGGCCATGCCCGGACTGCCCGTCATCCTGCGGGTCGCGGCACGCGTACTCGCAGAGGGCCGGGCCGCGCGGGACGGCCGCGCACCGCTGAACGACCACGCACCACTGAACGAGCGCGCACCGCTGAACGACCCTGCGCCGGAGGAGACCGGCACGGTGGCACAGGGACACGCGCCGGACCAGAACCGCGGGCAGCGCCAGGACCGTACTGCGGAACGGGTGGAGGCGGCCGGCCATGGCTGATGTCCGCGCAGCACCCAACCCAGCTCCCAGCCCGGAACCCGAGCCCGCCCCCGGACCGGCACCCGCCCCCGCACCCACTCCCCCGCCCCCCTCCGCCGGCTCCCTGCTGCGCGGCGCCGCCCGCACCACCCGCGGCCGGCTCATCCTCCTCGCCACCCTGCTGCTCGTGAGCACCGCGACCGGGCTCGCCGCACCCGCGCTGCTCGCGACCGCTGTCGACGCGGTGCTGCGCGGCTCGGGCGCCGCCGGCCCGGCGGTCGCCTGGGCGGCGGTCGTGACGCTGGGCGCCGTCTGCGAATCCGTCATGGCGCCGCTGGGCACCGCCTGCGCGGCGTACGGCGCGCGCTGGCTGCGGATGCGGACCGTGGGGCACCTCGTGGGTCTGGGGACCAGGCCGCCGCTCCCGGCCGGGGAGGCGGTCACCCGGGTCGTACAGGCCGCCTCCCAGGCAGGCGCGCTGCCCGCCGCCTTCGCCCAGTGGGCGGTGACGGTGGCGGGGTCGCTCGCCGCACTGTGCTGGCTGTGGATCCTCGACTGGCCGTCCGGGCTCGCCTTCACCCTCGCGACGCCGGCCACCGTGCTGGTCGCCCGGCGGTTCGTCGGCCAGGTCACCGAGGCGCACGCCGACTACCTGGCGGCCCAGGGCGCCGTCGCGACCCGCCTGCTCACCGCTCTCGCCGGTGCCCGGACCATCCGCGCCTCGGACACGCTGAACGCCGAGACCGCACGCGTGCTGGCGCCGCTGCCCGAGGTGTCGGCCGCCGGGTGGCGGATGTGGCGGCTGCAGCGCGGCACGATCTGGCAGTTCGGCCTGCTGATGTCGCTGACCGAGGCGCTGGTGCTCGGGGTCGCGGGCTTCGGCGTGAGTGACGGCCGGCTGACCGCGGGCCAACTGGTCGCCGTCGCTGGGTACTTGCAGCTCTCCTTCCAGGCGGTGGAGCAGATCGACGGGATTCTCGGGCTCGCGCAGTCCCGCGCGGCGGCGGCCAGGACCGCCGCGGCGCTCGCGTATCCGCCGCTGCGGTACGGCGCGGGCGGCGCTCCCCGCGGTCCCGGTGCGGTGAGCCTGCGCCGGGTGACGGTGCGCCGCGACGACGCGGTGCTGCTCGACGGCGTCGACCTCGACCTGCCGGCCGGTGCCTCGATCGCGCTGGTCGGCCGCACGGCCGCGGGCAAGAGCCTGCTCGCCGGGCTGCCCGGCCGGCTCATTGACCCGGACGAGGGCGAGGTGCTGCTCGACGGCGTGCCCGTCCGCCGGTTCTCCTCCGCCGAGTTGCGGCGTGCGGTCACGTACGCCTTCGAGCAGCCGGTGCTGGTGGGTGGCACGCTGCACGACGTCATCGCGTACGGTCGGCCGGGGCTGCCGCGCGCGGAGGTGGAGCGTGCCGCCAGGGCCGCCCGCGCCGACGGGTTCGTGCGGCGGCTGCCCGACGGTTACGACACCGCGCTCGCGGCCACGCCCCTGTCCGGCGGCGAGCGCCAACGCCTCGGTCTGGCCCGCACGCTGGCCCGGCAGGCCGGCGTCTATGTGCTCGACGACGCGACCTCCGGGCTGGACACGGTCACCGAGGCCGAGGTCGGCGCTGCCGTCACCACCACCCTGGCGGGGCGGACCCGTCTGGTGGTCGCGCACCGCGTCACCACCGCCGCCCGCTGCGACGTGGTCCTGTGGCTGGAGGCCGGCCGGGTCCGCGCGCTGGCCCCGCATTCCGCGCTCTGGCCCGACCCGGCGTACCGGGCGGTCTTCGCCGCCGTCGAAGGAGCCGCGTCATGAACGTCACCGAACACCGGTCCGGGCTGCGGCTGTTGCGGGAGGCCCTGCGCGGCACCCGGGGGTCGCTGCTGCGGGTCGGGGTGTGGTCCGCGGTGGAGGCGGCGCCCGCGCTCGCGGCCGGCTGGGTGCTGGCCGCGGCACTCGACCGTGGTTTCCTCGCCGGCCGCCCGTCGGTCGGCCTGGCCTGGCTGATCCTGCTGGGCGGGCTGTACGCGGTCCGGGCCCTGGCCGAGCGCGCGGTGTTCGAGCCGCTCGCCCGGATCGTGGAACCGCTGCGCGACGAGTTGGTCCGCCGTGTCGTGCGCGGGACGCTGCACGCCGCCGCGTACCGGACCCGTCCCGCGGACGCGGCCGGCGTCTCCCGGCTGACGACGCAGGTCGACAGCGTGCGCGGCATCGTCGGCGCGATCCTGCGCACCGCCCGCCCGCTGGCGGTGACCCTGGTCGCCGCGCTCACCGGGCTCACCGCCCTCGATCCGCTGCTCGCGGGGCTGGTCGCGCTGCCGCTGGCCGCGGCACTGGCGGTCTTCCTGCTGAGCATGCGCGCGCTGACGCGGCGCCGGCGGGACTACCTGATCGCCGAGGAGCAGGTCGCCGCTACCACGGGAGCTGTGCTGGCGGCCGGGCGG
Source organism: Streptomyces sp. NBC_01476 (assembly GCF_036227265.1). Taxonomy (NCBI): domain Bacteria; kingdom Bacillati; phylum Actinomycetota; class Actinomycetes; order Kitasatosporales; family Streptomycetaceae; genus Streptomyces; species Streptomyces sp. NBC_01476. The sequence goes on from NZ_CP109446.1 coordinate 116,356, forward strand.
GATCTGACCGCTCTGGGCGCCGAGGAACAGGCCGTGGCCGACGTGCGGCGGGCCGCGGACGTTTCGACGGCGGCGGCCCTGTCCGTCGCCCGGGCAGCGGCCGTCCGTGTGCCGGTGCTGCTGATCGGCGGTCAACTCCCGGTCCTGCTGATGCTGTTGGCGGGTCCCGCGCTGGTGGAGCGGGGCGCCGTCCGGCCCGGTGTGGTGGTCGGCGCGATCCTGTACGTCACCGCGTACCTGATCCCGGCCCTCCAGCTGATGACCGGCTCGGTGGCGGGTTACTGGAGCCAGTTGCGCGTACTGTCCGCTCGGCTGGCCGCTGCCTCTGCGGTGCCCGAGGAGCCGGAGGAACCCGCGCCCGGTGTGCTGTGCGCCGCGGAGGAGGGTGCGGGCGACCTGGTGGTGCGTGACCTGACCTTCGTGTACGGGCCGCACGCCGAGCCGGTGCTGCGAGGGCTGAATGTGACGGTCCCGGACGGCGACCACCTCGCCGTGGTGGGGCCGAGCGGCATCGGCAAGTCCACGCTGGCGGGGCTGCTCGCCGGGATCGAGACCCCGCTGGCCGGGTCCGTGACCCTCGGCGGGCGCCCGGTCCGCGTCGGCCCGATCGCCCTGCTGCCCCAGGAGGCTTACGTCTTCCCGGGCACGGTCGGGGAGAACCTGCGCTACCTCGCGCCGGAACTCGGCACCGCCGCGCTTGACCGGGCCGTCGCGGCGGTCGGGGCGCAGGAGCTTGTCGCCCGGCTGGGCGGTCACGCCGCCGAACTGGCCGACCCGGCCCGCACCTTGTCCGCCGGGGAGCGCCAACTGATCGCCCTGGCTCGGATGTACGCGTCCCCGGCGCGCGTGATCGTCCTGGACGAGGCCACCTGCCACCTCGACATGGCCGCCGAGGCGGTGGCCGAAGCCGCGTTCGCGGCCAGGCCCGGCACCCTGATCGTGATCGCCCACCGCCTCACCACCGCGGCCCGTGCCCGGCGGATCCTCTTCCTGGACGGCGGCAGCCCGGCCCTCGGCACGCACGCCGAACTCCTCACCGCCAGCCCGGCGTACGCGTCGCTGGTCGGTCACTGGGCCGTTCCGGTGCCGGCGCCGGCCTCGTGAACGCGCCTGCCGTCCAGGCGGCTTGCACCCTCAGCGGGCGGGTCCGCCCCGCCGGAGGTCAGCCCCCGGCGACGGGGAGCGGCGGGGCGGCGGCGAGCGCGGTACGCGAACGGGCGCCTGTCTTGCGGAAGATGCGAGTGAGATGGGCCTCGACCGTCTTCACCGAGACGAAGAGCGCGGCTGCGATGTCCCGGTTGGACTTGCCCGCGCGGACCATCCGTACGATCTCCGCCTCCCGTACCGACAGCCCGGCGCCGGGCGCGGCGGCCGACTGCCGGGGCATGCGGGCGCCGATCGCGCGCTGCCGGTCCACGGCGAGGCCGCGCAGCCAGGTCGAACCCGCCGCCACCGCGAGCGCCTTGGCCCGGCCCGCTTCGGCCGTGGCCTCGGTCAGCCGGTCGAGCGCGGCCAGCCGCCGGGCCAGCAGGAGCCGCGCGTGGCTCTCCCACAGGGCCATTCCGCGGTCGGCGAACCCCGCGGCGGCCTCGCTCAGCAGCGGCACCGCGTCCGCGTCGCTCGCCCCGGACGCCCGCGCGCACAGGGCGGTCGCGCGGCGGCCGGGTGTCGAGGGGCCCGGCCGGACCGGCAGGGCATCGCCGGCCGCGGGAACTGCGGAGGCCGCAGGGGCCACGGGGGTCGCGGGGGCCAGGACCGCCCACCACAGCCGTTCGGCGCCGTCGGCCGCCGGTGCGCCGGCGACCGACGGCGCCGGGCCGTCCCGCCAGGCCAGGGCCGAGGTGCGCAGCATCCGTGCGAGCCGGGCGAGATCGCCGCGGTCCTGGTCGTCCGCCGCGGCCTCGGCGTCCTCCAGCGAGCGCAGCGCCTCGCCGGTGCGGCCCAGCGCGAGCAGCGCGTAGCCGTGGCCGAACAGCAGCCGGGGCAGCAGGCCGGTCCAGCCGGTCTCCCGCGCGGCCCGCACGCCGCGGCCGAAGAGTTCGGCGGCGGCCGGGTAGCGCTCGGCCAGGTTGGCTGCCCAGCCGAGGCGTACGACGGTGTGCTGCCGGCGGGCGAGGTCCGCGGGGGTGAGATCCGCCAGTACGGGTGTCGCGCGTGCGGCTCCCGCACGGTAGGCCGCGTCGTCGCCCGCGAGGGCGCCGGCCAGGGCGAGGACGGCGGCCGCGTCCGGCCCGGTGTCGTCGGCCAGCAGGGTGCGGACGGCGGGCAGCCGCCCGCGGGCCGCGGCCAGCACCGCCAACTGCCGTCGCAGGTCGGCCGCTTCGGTCTCGTCGGCGGTGCGCAGTGCCGTCCGGAGCAGGTCCCCGGCCTGCCGGTGGCGGCCGAGGTCGGTCGCCAGCCGGGCGTGCAGCGCGAGGCCCGCCACCGGGTCGGCGAGGTCTTCGATCTCGGGCAGCAGGTCGCCGCGCAGCCGGTGGTCGCCGGTGCGCTCCGCGGCGTGCCACAGTGCGTGCAGGATGCGCCGGCGCACCGTGGTGTCGGCGTCGCCGGGCAGGATCCGGCGGGCGGCGTGCAGCCACTGGGCGGCCCGCGCCGGGTGGGTGTCGAGGACGCGGTGGGCCGCCTCGGCAAGCGTGCGCACGGCCGGCAGGTCGCCTGGCGCGGCGGACCGGGCGAGGTGCGGGGCGCGGTCGACGGGGTCGGCGCCGGCCGCCCGGAGGACACGGGCGGCGCGGGCGTGGGCGGCGATGCGCGCACCGGGCGGCATCCTGGCGTGCAGGACGGCCCGCAGCAGGGGGTGCCGGAACCGGAGGAGCGGGACGGCTCCGGGTGCGGCGCGGATGACGCCGCGTTCGGCGAGGGCGTCCAGCGCGGTCAGTGCGCGGGGCAGGTCGTACCCTGCGACCGCCGCGGCCTGCGCCGGGTGGAAGACGTCGCCCAGTACGGCCGCGGCCCGGGCCACTTCACGCTCGGCGGGAGCGAGCCCGGACGGCTCGCGGGCCACGGCCGGGGCAGGGCCGGGAAACAGGCCGTCGCGGGCCAGCGCGCGCAACTCGCCGTCGGAGAGGGGGGCCAGTGTGCCCGCCCAGCCCGGGATGCCGCCGGTGAGGCGGTGGAGCAGTGCGCCGCGCCAGGGGGACGTCCGTGGCCCGAGGAGCTTGTCGAACGCCTCGCGGTCGAGGGGCGCGAGCGCGATCCGTTCTGCCCCGTCGGTGACGGGGTGCTCGGGCAGCACGGTGCGGGCCACGACGAGGGTGCCGCCGGGCCCGCCCCGGCTGCCGGGATCGCGGGCGGGGAGATGACCGGCGGGGCGGGCGGGGCCGTCGTCCAGACAGACGACGACACCGCGGGCTCCGGGCGGAATCCGCGCGGGGTTCCACAGGACGGTCAGCCCGTGCAGCTCGGCGCGGGACGCGAGCCGGGACAGCGTACGGGTCCGGCCGGTGCCCGGCTCGCCGGCGATCTCGATCTGCCGTACGGCTCCCACCGGCCCGGGGCCCGCCTTCAGCGCCCGGGCCAGCGCGGCGGCTGCCTGCTGCGCGGGCTCGCCGGTCATTCGCAGAAGAGGCTGAAAATGCTGCCGCAGCAGTTGGCGGTGCTGGTGGACATCACAACGTCCGGATCGGGGCCGTCGTCGGATGCGAGCTCCTGGAGCAGCAGGACCTGGGTCATGGGGATCGTTTCCTTTTCGCAGAAGGGGAGCAGTGGGGGTGGCTGGGGGACGGAACCGGCGCCCCCGCGCGGACGCAGCCGGCGCCGGCGGCCTGCCTCAGCAGAGGACGACGCTGAAGGCGCTGGAGCAGTCGCCGAGGCTGATGGCGCTGATCGGGACCATGGCGTCCGGACCGGCGCTGTCGTCACCGGCGAGTTCCTGGAGCAGCAGGACCTGGACCATGGAGACCGCTTCCTTTCGGCGTGGTGAGCGGGGGACGGCGCAGGGACCCCGGGCTCATCGGCGTCGAGGCCCGGGAGCGGGGGCACAGGGGCGGCACTCCTCGGCGAGGTGCACCGGGGGGCGGCGCGGAAAAGCACGCCGCGGTGGTGGGGAGGACGCGCGCCCGGCGGTGGGTTCGGCCGCCGCCGGGCGCACGGAGGGCATCCAGGTCAGCAGACGAAGATGCTCCAGTTGCTGTCGCAGGCCGCGCCGCTCAGCGAGCTGTAGGCGATGACGCCTTCCTCGTCGGGGCCGAAGTCGGTGTCCAGCTCCTGGAGTTCGAGGATCTGGGTCATGGCGGTCTCCTTCTGTCGGTGCGTGATTGTTTTCCTTGCCCGGCCGGTCGCGGCCGGAGTTCAGGGGGTGGGAGCGGCGGCGAGCGCGTCGACCGTGAAGAACGGGTCGGGCCGCGGTTGGAGCAGCTGCGTCAGGAACAGCAGTACGCCGGCCGAGCCGCTCCACAACTCGCCGCTGTAGCGGAGCAGTTGGTCGCCCGCGAAGCGCACACCCGTGGAGTGCGGGACGGCGTGCTTGAACAGCCCGCGTGCCACGTCGAAGGCCGCCTGCCGCGATGTGTCGTCGTCGCAGAGCCGGCCGTGTTCGGCCAGGACCAGGCCCAGTCCTGACAGTCCCTGGTAGAGGCCGGACATCACCGTGAAGCGGGTGTTCAGCGTGGCCAGCAGTGCCGGCATCGCGGCGCTGAGCCGTTCGTCGCCGGTCGCACGGACGTAGCGGCTCACCGCGTGGGTGACACCGGCCGTCCCGCTGAAGATGTAGGGCACCGACCGCCGATCGGTGTCGGAGACGGGGAACGCAAGACCGACCGCGTCCGGATCGGTCGCCCGGTCCAACTCCTCGTGGAGCAGCCGCAGTCCGCGGGCGAGCGGGGCATGCTCCCCGGTGACCTCCGCGAACTGCTGGAGGAGGAGGGCGATTCCGGCGCGGCCGTGCAGCAGACCGGTGGCGGCGTCGGCGCCGAGGTGGCGGGTGAGGACCGCGTCCGGTGGCAGTGCGGCGATCAGGGCCCGTGCGGCGTCGATGTGCCGTTCGTCGCCGGTGCGGCCGTAGAGCGCGAGCCGGGTCAGGGCGACACCGGCGGAGCCGCCGCCGAGGGTGGCGTCCGTGGCCGTGAGCGGATGCCGTTGGGCGCGGTCGATCAGCTCGGCCGCCTCCTCGGTCAGCCCGAAGTCCGCCAGCACCCAGGCGATTCCGGCAAGGCCCACGTGCAGTCCGGGGCCGATGGTGGGCCGGTCGTCGAGCGCGTCGCGCCGCAAGCGGTCCAGGACTCCGGCGGGCACCGGCCGCCCGGCGCGGCGCAGCGCGTGCAGCACACCGGCCGTTCCGTACGCCACACACAGGGAGTTGGCGGTGTATCCCTCGGGGACGGTGGGGAACACCCGGTCCGGGTGGTCCGGTTCGGCCATGGCGGTCAGCGCCTCCGCGGTACGGTCGCGCAGGTCGGCCAGGCGGGCGGGCAGCTCGTCGTCGCTGATCGGCGCCGCCGCGGCGTCGTCGGGGCGGTGGAAGCGGACGGTGCGCGCCCACAGCGGCGGCGGCACGGCGGCCACGTGCGACAGGTCGCGGTGCAGGTGCGCCAGCGCGTCCGGGTTGCGGCGCACCACCTGGTGCAGGGGGAACAGCACCAGCTGCGCGAGCGCGGCGACACCGTAGTCGTCGTGGATCCGGGGATCGTCGCCGATCAGCTCGCGCGGCGGGGCGTATCCGGGGGTGTTCAGCGGCGACAGTTCGCCGTCGGCGCGGGACGCCGCTTCGAAGTCGATGAGGCGGATGCCGTGGTCGGCCTGTACGAGCACGTTGCCGGGGCTGACGTCGACGAAGATCCACCCGCGGGCGTGCAGGCGGTCCATGGCCTGCTCGATCGCGTCGAGGATCCGCTCGCAGTCCGCGTAGTAGGCGGCGAGGTCCTCGGCCGTGGAGCCCGTCTTGACCAGTGGGTTGGCGGCGACCGTCCAGGCGTTGAGGTTCCGGCCGTCGATGAACTCGGTGACCAGGAACTCGTGTTCCCACTCCCGGAAGTACGCGATCGGCTCCGGCGCGAGTCCCGGGTCCGCGGCGTGCAGCGCCTTGAGCGTCTCCCATTCGGCGCGCAGCCGCTGCGTGGCGGTGGTGCCGCCGGCCAGCCCCGTGTACGCCCGCGCCTCCTTGATGAACACGGTCCGGCCGGTGGCCGTCTCCCGGCCGCGGTAGGCGCCGCCGGCGTTGCTGTGCCGCAGTGCCGCCTCGAACGCGAAGCCCTGGAAGGAGAGTTCGCCCGACGACGCGGTGTCCGGCACGGCGAAGGGGTCCGTGATGCCGGGCGGCAGCCGGAACGAGGCGCCGCGCCGGTCCTCGACCAGGTCGCCGTGCCCGTCGCGTACCAGGGACAGCCCGGTGCCGTCGGCCTGCATCCGCTCCCGGCGGCGGAACGCGCCGTACCGGTAGTGCACCGTGCGGGAGTCGCCGAACCGGCGGTCGGTGAGGATGTACGGGCCCTCCTCCCCCGCCAGTTCCTCGCTCAGCCGCTCCATCAGCTTGCGCGCCGCGGCCACGTCCGGCGGGTAGGCGGCGATGAACTTGCCGCTCTGCGGGCGGGCCGCGTGCTTGCCGTGCATCCACTGGTGGAACAGCTGGGCGGCGAGGTGTTTGAAGGGGACGTCCTGCTCGAAGCAGACGGCAGCGGCGGTGTCGAGGACCTCGTCGAGGCGGTCGGGCCGGGCCGACACGTGGACCTTCCAGCCGTCCTCGGCGAGGGTCGCGCCCTCCGGCCGCCACATCGTCCACACGCCCGAGGCGCTCTCCCTCCATCCGTCCGCCACCCGTGCCGGGCGGAACCGCCTGCCGACTGCGGTGGCGGTCTCCAGCGGCGCGTAGAAGTCCGGGTCGGCAAGGGCGAAACCGTACGGTTTCCTCATGTGATCCTCCAGCGGTCCGCGCGAGCAGGGCCATGAGCCGCCACGAAAGGAGCACGAAGGGAGATCGCCGCTCCGTGCGCCGGCTGACAGCCAAACGGTGGCAGCCCAAGGCAGGCGATGTCAACTGATGTGAATGACCTTGTTCTTTAGATTCATTCTGGCTAATCTCGCCCTGTCGGACGCCGACACCTGGACGCCCAAGGAGGCCGCAATGAACAAGGTTCTGGCACTTCAGTCACTGGATCCGACGGAATCCGAGGAAACCGGCCTGCTCCCCATCACGACGAGCAACAGCCATCTCAGCGTGATCCTGGACTGCACGACGACCATCACACGGGCCACGGAGTAACAGACGGAGGCGGGTGGGCCGAGCAGGCCGGCCGGCGGGACAGGTGAAAGGGGGCCGCGGCCCGGCCCCCTCAGCCGACCCGCTCGGTGCCCTGCCACTGGGCGCGCACCCGGTTGCGGACGTCCTCGACCGCGGGGGACCGCGCGAAGGCCCGGGTGACCTGGACCAGCCAGGCGGCCTCGTCCTCGACGGTCTCCAGCAGCGCGGTCCGCGGCCCGTGTCCGTACTCCCGCGACTCGGGCGCGCCGTCCGGGAGCCGTCCGGCCCGCCGGTTCTCCAGGGCGGCGGCGATGACGGCGGCCTCGACCACGGCGTCGGGGTCCAGCGGACCGCCGCCCGTCCCGCCCGGCGCCTCCGTCACCCAGGCCGGCGCCCGCGGCTGGAGGTAGGGGCGCAGGGCCACATGGCCGTCGCGGATCTCGATGACCCGGCGGTAGAGGGCGAACTCCGCGTGCCGCAGCCGGGGACCGCCGGCCGACGCGGACGAGCTGAGCGCGATCTCCGGCAAGGTGGCGTGCAGTTCCGCCCACAGCGGCTCCAGTGCCCGGTACGTGCGGTACGCGCGGAGCCACCGCACCGGGGCGGCGATCCGGTCGCCCCACAAGGTGGTGGTGGCCCCGCCGGTGGCCAGCAGCGAGGTGACCGCGGCGAGCGCGGTGGAAACCGGGTCCGCGCCCAGCCCCTGGCGCCCGTGGGCCAGGTCGGCGACGACGTCCTCCTGCACCCACAGCGTCCACACCGCGCCGACCGCGGCGGCCAGCATCATCAGCCTCAGCCCCGTCCGCAGCAGGCTCGGTGCGATCCTGCGGGTGTGCCGGGCCAGTGCCCGCACCAGGCCGAGCAGGCACCACCAGCCGTAGCCCGCGTAGAGCGCGTTGTACAGCGCGAGCACCCAGCCCCGGCCGTCGGCGGCCGCGACGTAGCCGTCCCCTGTCCTGGTCCCGGCGGCCAGGAAGAGCCCCACGGCGCCCGCCTGCACCGCGACGGCCAGGCGGATCTGGCGCCGCCTGCGCCGCCGCTCGGCGTCCGGCCCGGCGGCCTGCGGGTCCAGCGCGAGGGCGAGGGTGGCCAGACAGGTGAAGGCGCCGGTCTTCAGCCCGTGCGTGACCAGTAACGCCACTCCCCACGGGGGCGCGATCGCGTCGACCGCGGCCGCTGCCGTGGGCGCGTTGAGCAGCACCGCGGCGCCCATGCACAACGCGAAGCCGGCGACCCGCAGTTGCGCCGGGTCGGCGGCCTCGCCGCGGGTGACGGTGAACCGGTGCACCGCGAAGACCAGGAAGACGGCGGCGGTGAGACAGCCCGCGACATCAGTCATGCGCGCGGCCGTCCCGTGCTCTGTCCTCCTGGCCGCGCTGGTCGGGCGTGCCGAACAGGGAGCGCAGCAGGATGTCGCCCGCACCGTCCGGCGGCGGCACGGCGCCGCCCGCCCTGACCATCCGGGCCGCGCGGTTGAGGATGAGCGAGGCGACCAACTCGGCCTCCGCCTCCTGCGGTTCGGTGTAGACGCTGCGGCCCAGCACGCGCCGGATCAGCGAGGCGGGCAGGTTCGGCAGCAGCATCTGGGCGGCGGCGGAGGCGGACGGCGAGGTCTCATGGTGGCCGCACAGGAGGTGGGCGGCCTCGTGCAGCAGTATGTGCTGCCGGTGCAGCAGCGTCGTGTCCGCCGTGTACAGGATGCAGTCGGCCCGGTCGGTGGTGACGAGCAGTCCGCACGGGATGTGCGGGCGTGCGGTGACCGGCACGAGGTCGATGGGGCGCCCGCGGGACTCGGCCAGCATGCCGATGAAGGTCTCGGCGTCGAACGGAGTCGGCAGCACAAGGCCGTCGACCAGGTGGCGACATCGCTGCCACAGCTGTCTGTGGCTCCGGGCAGTGTGCACGTGCCGTTCCTCTTCCCCGTGCCATTCGATGGGGCGGCTTCCGTTCGGTCGTTCAGCGTGCGCCGCCGCCGGCGTCGTCGCCCGGTGGGCCGGGGTCGCGCACCTGGCGCCCGCCGGCGCGCTCGTGGCGGGCGAGCACGTCGATCATGTCGCTGATGGTGTTCGCACCCTCAGGCGAGAGGTTGACCGCGCGAAGCGCCACACCGCGCACCCGCGCATCCCGCAGCGCGCCGAGGAGTTCCAGCTCCCGGGCGATCGCGACCCCCTGGTCGTCGTCGAAGAAGTACGCCACCGGGACCTCGAAGAACCGCGCCAGGGCTTCCAGATGACGCTTGGTCGGGTTGTCCCGCCGCCCGGTGCGCAACTGCCACAGGTAGGTCGCGGAGAAGCTCTCGCCCGTCGTCTCCCGGCACGCCCGGGCGACCTCCTCGTGGCTGAACTGCTCGCGGTCCGGCCGCCGTACGATCCGGAACAGCGCGTCGACCTTGTCCGCCAGGCTCGACGCAACGGAATCGGAATCGTCCATGCCGCCGCCTTCCTCCTCCGCCCGTTCAGCCCGAGTGTGGCTGCACCATACTCCGCTTCATCCTGGCTGCCGAGCCCCCGACTTGTGGAACCGCTCCCACACCCTGGGGCCCGAGCGTCGGCAGTGACCGCGCCCCGCGGTCCGGGGAGGCGAGCGTCCCGAGGTCCCGGCGGTTGCCTGCGCCCGTCTTGGCCAGCAGATTGGCGACGTGGCGCTCGACCGTACGGTGGGAGATGTGGAGTTCGGCGGCGATCTCCCGGTTGGTACGGCGCTGGGCGAGCCGGAGGAGTACGTCGTACTCGCGGACGGTGGCGCCCATCACCCACAGGTCCCGGGGTACGCCGACGCTGCCGCTGCGGCGCTGGCGGACACGGGCCCCAAGTCCCCGCAGGACGTCACGGCAGTGGCGGGCGGCGACGGGGATGCCGTGCGCGGTGAAGAAGGACTCGGCCTCCAGCAGCCAGGCGACCGGGTCGCCCCAGCCGTCGCGGGCGGCGGACCGTGCGACGACGACCAGGCCGAGGTGGCGGGCCACCGGGAACGGCGCGGCGGCGGCCTGGGCCCGGGCCACCGCCGCCACGGACACGGGGCCGTCGCCGGCGCGCCCGGCCAGGACCGCTCGGGCGAGGTGGACGAACTGGCTGTTCCAGGGCAGGAGGGCGGCCGGGTGGCGGGCGACCGCCTCGTGGTCGGCGGCGTCCGCCGCGCCGTCGACGGCCTCCAGCAGGAGGGCGAGGCCGTGCCGGCCGCTGAGGAGGCCCGCCGCGTCCGTGTCCACGTCCGGGTCCACGTCCACGTCCACGCCTGCGGCTGCGGCTGCGGCTGCGGCTGCGGCTGCGGCTGCGGCTGCGTCCATGGCGAGGTCCGTGCCGGTGTCCATGTCCTCGCCGGCTGCCCGCAGGCCGGCCAGATGCGCGCGAGCCGCCCCCACGGCGCCTGACAGCAGGGCGCGGACGGCAAGGCCGAGCCCCTCGACGAGGGGGATCTCGTCCGTGCGGGCGCCCCGGCGCCGGTCGAAGTCGGCCAGGGCGGCGGTCAGGGCGGCGTCGTGCCCGCGGTGCGCGTGCAGAACGACGGACAGGGCCCGTGCGCGGCTGCCGAGTTCGGACAGCCCGAGGCGGTCGGCGCCCGCGCGGGCGGCGGCCACCAGCTCCTCGGCCTCGGCGAACCGGGCGCGCAGCAGGGCATCGAAGGCCAGGGCGAGTTGGAGACGGCAGGCGGCCGCAGGTGCGGGGCCCGCGCCCGCATGCCCCACGCCGGCGTCGCGGGTCAGGGCATGGCCGGCGACCGCGTCGCGCAGCGTCTCGCCGACGGCGAGTGGGTTGCCGCCGCTTCGGAGGAAGAGGGCGTCGCCGAGGCCCGGGGGCAGCGCTCCGCCGCCGGTGCCGAGGAGGGCCGCGGCCAGTTCCGCGGTGGCCGGGAGGCCGAGGCGCGGGAGCGTCAGCAGGGCACCGGGTGCCCGTCGCCCCGCGTACCGGGCGAGATCCAGCGCCGGGCAGGTGACGTCCCGCAGGGTGCCGATGACGGCGAGGGGCCGGCCCACAACATTGTCGACGAGGTACTCCAGGGCCGCGACGGTGGTCGGGTCGGCGTCGTGGAGGTCTTCCAGGATCAGCACGCGGGCCCGCTCACCCGCCGCCGTGAGGACCCGCAGGATCGCCTCGCCGTAGACGAAGGGCTCATCGGGGGGCCGCACGACGGGCGCGGGCCCGGGCACGGCGAGGGGCGCGGCCCCGGAGGCCGCGGTGGCCGCGCCCGGGTCCTCGGTCCGCCAGTCCGGGACCAGCCGGCCCAGGACGCCGCGGTAGGGGGCGAGGCCGCGTGGCGGCGTCCAGCCGTCGCGCGCGAGCCCCAGCAGCGCCTCGGCAAAGGGCCGCAGCCCCGAGGTGCCGGACAGGCCGGCCCGTCCGCGCAGGACGCCCAGCCCGGCGGCGCGCGCGGACGCCGCCGTGTCGTCCGCCAGCCGCGACTTCCCGATGCCGGGTTCGCCCACCACGAACACCACGCTGCCCTCCCCCGCGCGGGCCGCGCGGATCGCCGCGAGCAGCGCGGCGGACTCGGCCTCCCGGCCCACCAGCCGGGTGGCGCGGCCGATCACCGCGGCGCCGTAGGTCTCTTCGCCGCGGGCTCCTTCGCCGGGGCGCCCGCGCGGAGCCGGGGCCGGTGACTCCTGCGCGGTGGAACGGTCCTCACTCATCACAAGCAGGCTCCGGTCGGTGAAATCAGCAGTCATTGATGACGACGCGGAACACTTTAGCTGAGATGAATGACAAGGAACAGCGCGGGCCGCACCGGCCTTCGGTGCGACCCGCGCCACGACCGGTGCTCACCAGCCGTCACCGGCCGGTGGCCACCGGCCCTTTGCCGACCGGCAGGCGGTCACCTGACGGCGGTCACCAGATGCTGCAGTCCGAGCACAGCGTCGAGTCGCAGCAGCTGAACGAGCCTGCCCAACTGTCGATGATCCGGCCCCCGTTCACGACGTCCTCAAGGTCGATCGCCTGGACCGGGCTGGTTCCTGCCGCAGCCGTGGCGTACGTCTTCCAGGCGCGCACGGTGCCGTTGTCCATGTTCATGAGCACTCCTCTCGTCCTGATGGCTTCTGCGTCGGGTCCTTCCGCTCCGTCAGGTCACCAGATGGTGCAGCCGGCACAGATCGTCGTGTCGCAGCAGCTGAACGTCCCCGCCCAGCTGCCGATCACGCCGCCGCGCGCCACGTCCTCGACGTCGATCGCGAGGACCGGGCCGGAGACGGGCCCTGCGGTGGGGGCGTATGCCTTCCAGGCGCGGACGGTGGCGTCGTTCATCGTCATTTCCATGGGCAACCCTTTCGGTGCTGTGGGGATTCGGGAATCGGAGTTGCTGCTGGTGGCGGTGCCGCCGGGGGATACCGGCGCGACACCGCCGCACCCGCCCGGTGTCCGGGCGAGGTGCGTCTGGGAGGGTGAACCGCGCAGCCGCGCCTCAGACGGGCGGCAGCAGGAGCACCGGCGCCACCTGGGCGGGCGCCGCGATCCGCAGCAGTCCGTGGCCGATACCGGACAGGCCGGTCATCACGCCGGGCGTGGCGATGCCGCCCGGCGTGCCGCACAGCGGTCCGTCCCGCTCGATCCGCCCGACCACGGCCGCGGCCCGGCGGCGCCACGCCTGGCCGGCCCCGGGGACGGCCGAGTCCCGTGCCGCGGCGAACAGTTCGAGGTTGCCCAGCTCGCCGTGGCACAGGCTGTGGTTCCGGTGCCGCCCGAACGACTCGGTGCTCTCCAGAGCGCGCCGGAGATCCGCTACGAGTTCCGGCCGGCCGGGATCCGCGGCGAGCACGGCGGCCCTGGCCAGCCCGACCCCGGGCGCGCCGTGGCACCACGAGTGCTGGCTGCTCGGTTCCGGCTTGCGGTGGTCGGGCCAGTTGCCCGACTCCCCGTCGTACGCGCCGCGTTCGTACGCGTACGCCCGCCGGCCGGCCGTCGCCGCCGCCTCGTCGCCGGTCCGCCGCGCGTACGCCAGCAAGGCCCAGCCGATCCCGGCGGCGCCGTGCGAGAAGCCGAGCAGCGGGCGAGCCCCGGCCCCGGACCAGCCGAGTCCGTCGCCGACCGGAACGGCGCCTGCCACCAGCACCTCGGCGCAGCGCTCGGCCAGGGTGTGCGCCACCGGTCCGTATCCGGCCGCCAGCGCCTCCGCGAGGGCAAGGCACCCCGCGACCCCGCCGATCACGTCGTACCCGGCCTCCGGCGCCACCCGCCGTGCGACGAGGTCGAGGACCGGGGCGACGAGTGCGCGAGCAGCGTCGTCGTCGAGCAACTCGCCGCAGGCGGCGAGTGCGTAGGCCATGCCGCTCGTCCCGGTGAAGGCTCCGACGATGCCCGCCGCGTCCTGCGGGCCGAGCCCGTCCAGCACTTCCCGCGCGCAGCCCGCGACCGGGGCCAGCGCGCCACGGGCCAGCTCCGCGTAACGCTGCTCGCCGGTGACGCGGGCCAGTTGGGCCAGGAACAGGGCGACACCCGCGTAGCCGTTGTACAGGTCCACGCCCAGCGGCTGCACCGTCCAGCGGGCGTCCTCCCACAGGTCGAGTCCCAGCCAGCCGATGCGGTCACCGCCACGGACGGCGGTGGCGGCCAGACGGTCGGCGACGTCGCGGGCCGCGGCCAGCGCCCGCTCGGGGAGTTCAACGCCGTCCGCCGGATCGGCCGGGCCCGCGTCGGACGCCCCCGGCGCCGCGCCGGTGACCCGGGTGGCCAACTGCGCCGAGATGATCCACCGCTGTTCCGTCAGATGCCGTCCGCCCATGGCGGCCAGGGTGCGCGCGACGAGCTCCACCCCCGACTCGGGCAGCAGGTCGCCGACGGACGTGCCGTCCGCGGCCCGCATCTCCCGGCCGCCGGCCGACGCGGTGAACAGGGGGACGTCGCCGGCCCACAGGTCGGCGACCTCGTGCCGCGTGAGGCGGGCGCGGACCGGATCGGTCGCCGCGCGGGCCCACAGCACGCCGAACACCTGGTCCCGGTCCAGGGCGTCGCGCAGCACGTCGGGATGGGTGGTCTCGGTCAGCAGCGTCGCGTACTCGTGGGTGGGCCGCGGGATGATCCGCACCGTGTCAGCGGCGAAGCGGTCCGGCGCCGGGAACTCCCCGGCGCCCTCGGCGAGCGCCCGGTAGCCCGCGCGGTAGCCGTCCTGCAGTTCGTCCGCGTACCGGAGCGCGTCCAGGTCGGCGCCGTCGAGACGGGGCCGGTTCTGCCCGGCGGGCAGGACCGGCGTGACCCGTTCCAGACGCATCGTGTCGGTCCCGCCCGCGGTCCAGTCCGCGACGCGGTAGGGCAGCGCCGCGTCCGTGTCGCCGCCCATGCCCCCCGCGTCGAACGCCTGCCCGTCGCCGCCGACGATGACGGACGGGAGCAGGCCGACCCGGCCGACCGACTCCCGGTAGGCCAGTGCCGCCGGGTCCGTGTCCCGGGTCGGACTGCCGAAGGACCGCGGGAGTTCGGCGCAGAGCAGCGTCTCCAGGTCGATCGGAACGGGCTGGTCGCCGGCCGCGATGAGGTTCTCGAAGTGGAAGTCGACACCGGCCAGGCAGTGCAGCAGGGCCAGGAGCGCGCCCTGGCGGCGGAAGTACCGGTGCGCGGCGGCGGCGTCCGCGCACGGCTCGGCCGCGACGAACTCCACCCATCCGTGGTGTCCGCGGTCCACGACCGCGGGCGTCCGCAGCCGCAGGTCCGCGGGGAGGCGGGCGTTGTATCCGTCGACCACTTCGTTGAAGTGCCGGTGGATGCCCATCGGCCGGGGCTTGTAGACGGCCCGGGCGCCCGAGGCGAACACCGCGATTCCCACCGAGCGGCCACCGGCGTGCGTATCGCCGCGCGCCAGGTCGAGGGAGGTGAGGGGGCCGGGGTCGGCCCCGCCGAACAGCTCCGCCCGCAGCGCCGCGCGGTCACCGGCGAGCCGGTCGAGGAACTCGGCGTGCGCCTCGGCGACCCGGCCGGCCGTGGCGACCGACAGGCGGGCCAGGACCGCGTACTCGTCGAGCAGGGCGGCCAGCCCCGCGGGACCGCGGAAGTGCCGGACGAACGACCAGAAACGCTCCTCGGGAGAGTCGCCGTCGAGCCCGCCGGTGACCCTCAGGACGTTCAGTTCGAGGACGAGGACGCGCGTGGCCAGTTGGACGAGCTGCCGGGTGGCCTCGCGGCGCACGGACTCCCTGACCGCGGCGAGGTCCGTGGAGGGTGCGTCCGGTCGCCCGGGGTCGCCGAAAGTCCGGGGGGCGCCGACTGTCCCGGGGTCGCCCAACGCCCGGAGACTGCCGCCCGTCCGGGGGGCGCCGGCTGTCTGGGAGTCGCCGGAGGCCCTGCCGATGGTGTTCGTCCCGGGGGCCGTGGCGCCGGCCGCTCCGGCGGCGCCCGCCGTCCGGGCGTCGAAGACCCGCAGCGCCTCGCGGACGAAGGGATCGACGATCAGGGCGAATCCCTGCTGCCAGCTCCCGTTCGGCGATCCGGGCCCCGCCGGACGGCGCTGCCCGGCGGCCGGCCCGTCCTGTACGAGGGCCGCCACCCGTTCGACGTCCGCGGCCCACGCGGGCTTGGGCACCCGCCGCGCGAGCTCCTCGGGCGGCTCTGCCAGCAGCCGCCGAAGCTGCCGCGGGGTGCACCCGTACGCTGCCGCCTGCCGGTCGAGCGTGTCCGCTGCGAGGTGGGCGAAGGCGTCGCGCCACCGCCGCATCCGGATGTCCGCCACCGCCACGGCATCGCCGTCCTCGGGCGGGTCGGCGTCCGGCGAGCCCGCCGCGCAGCGCTCGTCGAGCCGCAGCGCCCTGGCCCACCAGCCCCCCGTCAGAGCCGCCCTGCCACGCCGCTCCCAGGGCATGACCAGCGGACGCGTCGCGTGCGAGCCGTTCTTCGACACCATGGTGGCCTTCCTCGTCGGCGCCCCGCCGGCCGCCGGGTCGGCACGCGGGCGCAGGCATGGGAAACGTGCCGGGCCGGGCGGCGCCCCGAAGCGAGACGCCGTCGCGTGCCCACTCCGAGTTGACCGCGCGACAGGGCCTGGCCGCATGCGCGTTCACCACCCACATTCATGCCGCATGCGGTGGGGGCCGCCCCCGGCCGGGACGAGCGGCGTGGTGCGGCAAGGCCGTCGTGGTGGGCGGGGGCCGTCGTGGCCCGCCCTCTGCTCTTCCCGGCGTTCTCACCGTAAACTGAGATGAACCCTGCGCCGGATCAGGGACGTGCTGGCTGCGCCGAAGGAAAATGGGTCGGTTCCGAAAATGAATGAAACCGGGGGCAACGCGACGCTCGCCGACAAGGTCGAACGATTGTTCGACGTCGTCCGGCGGCCGGACGGTGAGCGCTACACCAACGAGCAGGTGGCTCAGGCGTGCCGCGACTCGACCGGCGAGAGCTTCTCGACGACGTATCTCTGGCAATTGCGCACGGGCAAGCGGGACAACCCGACCAAGCGGCACCTCGAAGCCCTCGCCCAGTTCTTCCAGGTGCCGCCCGCGTACTTCTTCGACGACGAGCAGAGCGCCAAGCTCGACGAGGAGATCGCCTTGCTCGGCGCCCTGCGGGAGGCGGGTGTCCGGTCCATCGCCCTGCGGACGGTGAACCTCTCGGTCGACGGCCAGGCCGTCATCAGCGACATGGTCGAGGCCATCGCCCGCCGCGAGAACCCCGGCGCCACGCGGGACGGATGAGCGGTCGGCCGCCGGGGCGGCGGTGTCCCGTTCGGCGGTGTCCGGCGCGCCGGCCTCCGGCCTGACGGTGCCGGCCGCCGTGCCGGCCACGGACTCCGGGGCACACGGCCGTTCGCGGTTCGTTCAGCCGGTCCAGCGGTCGAAGGTGTCGTTCTCGATGCCGAACTGGTCGAGGATCTTCCCGCACACCTGCCGGAGCATGTCGTCGAGGCTCTTCGGCCGGTGCTAGAAGGACAGCACGGGAGGCAGGACGGTGGCGCCCGCCAGCGTGACCGCCTCATGTTCTCGATGTGGATGTAGCTCAGCGGGGTCTCACGGGTGACGAGGACGAGCCGCCGGCGTTCCTTGAGCGTGACATCGGCGGCCCGCGCCACGAGGTTGTCCGAGTTACCGGTCGCCACGGCCGCGAGGGTCCGCATCGAGCAGGGCACGACGACCATGCCGAGCGTGGTGAAGGAGCCCGAGGAGATGGCGGCGCCCATATTGCGCGCGTCGTGCACGACGTCCGCCAGCTTCTCCAATTCGGCCGGGTCGCGGCGGAGTTCGAGTTCGATGCTCAGGCGTGCGCCCGCCGACATCACCAGATGTGTCCCCACCGTGCCGAGCGCGCGTACCGTTTCCAGGACGGGCGCCGCGCGGCGGTGCGCCGGTTCCGGCACACGTCAGGTGAGGACGCGTCCGAGGAATCCGTGGATGTATCCGCTGATGGCGTCCAGATGTGTCTCCAGGGCGAAGTGTCCCGCAGGGAGCAGATGAACTTCCGCGTCCGGCAGGTCGCGGGAGAACGCCCGGGCGCCGTCCGGCCCGAAGATCTCGTCCCGCTCGCCCCAGACCGCGAGCAGCGGCACCTGACTGGTACGGAAGTACTCCTGCAGCTTCGGGTAGCCCTCGATGTTCGTCGGGTAGTCGCGGAAGAGTGCGAGCTGGACCTCGTCGTTGCCCGGCCGCTCCAGCAGGAGCTGGTCGAGGGTCCAGGTGTCCGGACTGACCAGGCTGGTGTCGGGGGCGCCGTTCTCGTACTGCCAACGGGTCGTACGAGGGCTGAGTTTGGCCCGGGCCCCGGGTTCCGTGTCACGACCGGGAGCAGTGGCGTAGGCGAAGAGGTCGTCCCAGAAGGGCTTGGCGAAGCCTTCCATGTAGGCGTTGCCGCTCTGCGAGATGATCGCGGTGACGTCGAAGGAAGGGTTGAGTGCCAGGCGCCAGCCGATCGGTGCCCCGTAGTCGTGCACATAGACGGCAAAGCGCTGGATGCCGAGATGGTCCAGTAGTCCGGCGGTGATGCCGGCGAGATTGTCGAAGGTGTAGTCGAACGCGTCGACCTTGGGCATGGCGGAGTGACCGTATCCGATGTGGTCGGGGGCGATCACGTGATAGTCGTCGGCCAGTGCGGGGACGAGATGGCGGAACATGTGCGAACTGCTCGGGAATCCGTGCAGCAGTAGCACAACAGGGGCGTCGCCGGGGCCCGCCTCCCGGTAGAAGACTTCCTGGCCGTTGATCGTCGCTGTCTTGTGTCGCGTGGGGAGCATTTCGACCTCCGGACGCCTGCAGGCGCGGGGATTTCGCCATATCCGCCCGCATGCGACCGGATGCGAAGCGACCAGGCCCGGGGCGGTCGCCGCGGAGACTCGGGAACGTTTTCCCTCAGCGGCACGGTGCCCCGCGACAGATGGCGTCAGTTGCCACGATCCCCACGCTAGTCCCGGCCCACAGGGCGGGCAACGCGGGAATCCGGCAGATGAGACCGTGCCACGCACGTACACCCGACCGGTCGCTGGACGCCCTCGGTCAGGCTGCCCTCCGGCGGCGTCGTCCGGTCCCCCACTCGTCCCGGACCTCCCGCAGGGCACGCGGTCGCCCTCTGTTTCAGCGGGGACAAGCGGGCAAGGCATACCGCCGAGGCACACAAGACGCTCGCGCCCCTTGCCCGCACGAAGGAGGGGGACCGATGCCCGAACTGCCCGACGTCGAGGGCTTCCGCCGGATCCTGGACTCGTGCGGCCGGGGACGGCAGATCGAAAAGGTCCAGGTCACGGACCCTGGCGTGCTGCACGGCGTGAGCGCGGGGCGGCTGCGCCGCGCGTTGGAGGGCCGCAGACTCACCGCGCCCGGGCGCCACGGCAAATGGCTCATCGCCCGCACCGAGGGCGGACCGGCGCTGCTGCTGCACTTCGGGATGACCGGACAGCTCCTGTGCCGCGCACCGGACGACCCGCCGCACCGCTACGACCGGGTACGGCTCGACCTCGGCGGGCAGCACGGACTGCGCTACCGGGATCAGCGCAAACTGCAGGGGCTGTGGCTCGCCGCCTCCGCAGCGGACGTCGAGCATGTCCTCGCAGGGCAGGGGCCCGACGCACTGTCCGTCGACCGCGAGACCTTCCGGGACCTGCTCGCCGGGCGCCGGGCCACGGTCAAGGCCGTACTGATGGACCAGTCGGCACTGGCCGGCCTGGGGAACCTGCTGTCCGACGAGATCCTCTGGCGGGCCCGCCTGCATCCGGCCCGTCCCGCGAACGGGCTCACCTACGACGACAGCCGCGCTCTGCACTCCGTCATGCGCCGCACCCTCCGCCTCTCGGTGCGCGCAGGGCGCGTGCCCGACCGGCGCTCCTGGCTCACCGGCCACCGGAACGACGCGCATCCCAGGTGCCCGCGGTGCCACGGGCCGCTCCGCAGCGGCAGGATCGCCGGACGGACGACCGTCAGCTGCCCCCACTGCCAGGGCGGCGATCCCCCGTGAGGGCGCGGCCGGCCGCCCCGCCCCTCGAATGCGCCGGTCACGGGGCGGGGCGGGCGCCTCAGAGAGTCTGTGAGACGGGTTCTGGCACCGGGGGCGAGGCGGTGGCGGCCAGGGTCGTCCTCGGCCTGATCATGGCCGTGCAGACGACCGCGGTGATCGCGAAGACGGCCGCTCCCCACCAGAAACCGACCGCGTATCCATGGACCGAGGCGCGGGCCAGGACCAGCGGGCCGGCCGGACCGTGGGAGTGGAGATAACCGCTGGTCGCCGAGGCGACGAAGGTGCTGATCAGAGCGACGCCGAGGGCCGTGCCGATCTGCTGGCTGACGTTGTTCATGCTGCCGGCGGTTCCGGCGTCCTCCGGGTCGTCGGGAACGCTGCCGATGGTGGTGGCGATGACGAAGTAGGCCCCGACACCGGCCCCGACGAGGACAAGACCGGGGAGGACGCGGGAGGCGTACTCGGCGTGCAGGCCCACCTGGGCCAGCAGTGCGGCCCCTGCCGCCGACAGGCTCAGCCCCCCGCCGATGATGCTCCGTGCGGTGAGGCGCGGAAGAAGGACGCTCTGGGCCACGGTGGCTCCGACGGCGATGCCGACCGGCAGCGGGAGGAACGCCAGCCCGGTCCTGATGGGCGAGTAGCCCAGGATTCCCTGGAAGTAGTAGGTGAGGAAGAGGAACAGGGCGAAGAGCGAGGCGCTGCCCAGCAGCAGGCTCAGGTAGGCGGCGCCGCGATTTCTGTCGAGCACGACGCGCAGCGGGATCAGCGGATGGGGTGCCCTGCGCTCCACACCGACGAACCCCAGGAGCAGAAGGATGCCGCCGGCGAGGGACGCCACGGTGAGAGGGGCACTCCAGCCGTCCGTCTCCGCCTTGGCGCTGCCGAAGACGAGCAGGAACAGGCCCCCGGACGCCAGGAGAGCACCAGGGAGGTCGAGGCGCGGCCGGTGCGGGTCGGCGGAGTTCGTCATCAGGGCGAGCGCTCCGACCAGGGCGACAGCGGCGAAGGCGATGTTGACGAACATCGTCCAGCGCCAGTCCAGGGAACTGGTCAGCACACCGCCCAGCAGCAGCCCGAGCGCGCCGGCACTGCCGCCGACGGCGCCGAAGACCGCGAACGCCTTGTTCCGCTCCGTGGGATCCGTGAAGGTGACGGTGATCATCGACACCGCGGTGGGTGCCAGGGCGGCGGCGAACACTCCTTGCAGCGTGCGGGCGATGAGCAGAACGGCGGTGTCCGGGGCCGCGCCGGCGAGCGCGGAGAACACGCCGAAGCCCACCAGACCCACGACGAACATGAGCTTGCGTCCCACCAGGTCCGCCAGCCGCCCCCCGAGCGGGAGCAGACTGCCGAAGGCGAGGACGTAGGCGGTAACCACCCACTGGCGGGCGGCATCGGAGAAGTGCAGGCTCTTCTGCGCCGAGGGCAGCGCCACATTGATGACGGTGGCGTCGATCAAGATCATGACCTGCGAGATCAGGACCACCAGCAGGATCAGCCAGCGGCGCTCGTAGTGCGGATCGACGGCATCCGCCCCGTGTTCGGATCGATTCATGTCCGCACAGTAGAAGATGCGTGCGCGCGCACGCAAGCCTGCGGGCATCTTGCTAGGATCGGGTCATGAGACCGCCCTCCACCAGGCACGCGATCATTTCGCAGGCACAGGAGAACGCCTGGTTCGCCCTCCTCTTCACCCATGCGACGGTGACCGCACGTATCGACGCCGTCCTGATGGAGCGCCATCGGATCTCGTTCAGCGCATTCGAGATCCTCTGCCGGCTGCAGGATCTCGAACCCCAGCCCGTGCGGGCACTGGCCGGCCAGCTCGTGAGCGTCAGCCCGACCCGGGCCTCCCGGCTGGTGCAGGACCTGATCGACGACGGCCACCTGCGGCGCGGCGCCGACCAGGACGACGGCCGCATCTCCCTGATCGGCTTCACCGAGACGGGGCGTCAGTACGCTGAGGCCGTCGCCGAAACGTTCGAGGCGTCCGTGCGGAAATACTTCGTGGACCCCCTGGACGAGGAGGACATCGCCGCGATCAGCCGGATCTGGCAGAAGCTGGAATCAGCCGCCGATTGACCTTCAACCGAGCGGGCTGTCGGCCCCGGTGAGTTCCAGACTCGCCTGCCACAGGCGCAGTCGAGCCTGGCGGTCGTACGCCTGTGAGTGGGCGCGGGTGTCGCGGGTGCGGTCGTAGAAGCGTCCGGTGGTGCCGGCGAGTGCCGGATCGGCGACGAGCCGGCGGATGGCGGTCACCCCCTCCTCCAGCGTGTCGATGCTGTGTCCGGCCTCGGCGAGGACGATCTTGGTCGGCATGTAGGTGGCGGGGTGCAGGCTGTTGACCGTGACGTCGCCGGCGGGCAGGCGCGCGGCGAGTTCGAAGCCGGAGGCTATCTGGGCGAGCTTGCTCTGGCCGTAGGCGCGGGTGCCGTCGTAGTCGCGCTCAAGCATCAGATCCTCGAAGTCGAGCGGGTGCTGGCCGAGGGAGGCGACGTTGACGATGCGGGCCGGCGCCGACTCGCGCAGCAGCGGCAGGAGTTCGAGGGTGAGCAGGAAGCCGGCGAGGTAGTTGACGGCGAAGCGCAGCTCGTGGCCGTCGGCGCTGGTGCGGCGGTCGCGGCCGTCCGGTTGCCCTGAGCCGATGCCGGCGTTGCTCACCAGGACGTCGAGCCGGTCCGCCGACGCGCGGATCTCGGCGGCCATACGGCGGACCTGTCCGAGGTCGGCGAGGTCCGCGGTCACGGTGCGGGGCCTGGATGCGCCGCGGGCCGCGAACCGGTCGGCGATGCTGCCGAGTCTGGCCTGGTCGCGGCCGTGCAGGATCAGGTCGGTGCCCTCGGCCGCCAGGCGTTCGGCCAGCGCCAGGCCGAGGCCGTCGGTGGCGCCGGTGATGAGGACGGTACGGGAACGGGTCACTGCTGGTCTCCTGGGGCGATCGGTGTGCCGGCCGGGTGGTGTGGCCCCTGCGCGAGGGTGGTCATGAGGTCCTCGACGAGGTCGTCGCCCATGGGCTGGTGCGTGGCCAGCAGGCGGTACCACAAGGTGCCGAAGACGATGTCCAGAACCGTGGACGCGGCCGGACGGGGTGGCAGGTCGCCCCGTGTCCAGGCCCGGTCGAGGACCACCTGGAGTGCGTCGCGCCGGCGCTGCAGAAAGGCGCCGCGGAAGAGCCGGCCGAACTCCTCGTTGATCTGGGCCTCCGCCATCAGGGCGCGCAGGATGTCGGCGACGCGCTGCCGGCTGCCGAGCCGGAAGGTGTCCTGCAGGAAGGCCCGCAGGTCGTCGGCGTAAGAGCCGTGGTCGGTGTTCGTGATGTGCAGATCGGCTTTGACGGCGAGCGCTTCGAGGAGGACGTGGGCCCTGGAGGGCCACCAGCGGTAGATCGTCTGTTTGCCGCACCCGGCGCGGCCGGCGATTCCTTCGATCGTCAGGCCCGCGTAGCCGACCTCACCGACCAGTTCGAACGCCGCGGCCAGGATCGCCATCCGGCTCTCCTCGCTGCGCTTGCGCCCCGGACGTGACTCCGGCGGGGGTTGCTTCTCCATGACCATGGAGGCTAGCTTAATGCGAGACGCAGCGGTTCGAAATAAGGGGATGTCATGTCCAAGCGCACTGCCCTCGTGGTCGGGGGAACGTCCGGCATCGGGCTCGCGACGGCACGTGTACTCCGGGCAGGCGGTGCCACCGTGCACATAACCGGCCGCGGCCAGGAGCGTCTCGGCGCCCTCGCCGTCACTGATGCCGGGCTGGTCGGACACCGGGCCGACGCGGGGGATCCCGACCGGATGCGCGCGCTCGCCGAGGCGGCCGGACCGGTCGACTGGCTGATTCTGGCGGCCAGTGGAGGCGAGGGGCTGGGGGCGGTGGCCGATCTGGAACTGACCATGCTGCGACGGGCGTTCGAGGCCAAGTTCTGGGCTCACGTCACCACGATCCAGGCGGTCCTGCCCCATCTCGCGCCGGACGGGTCGATCACGCTGCTCAGTGCCATCAGCGCTCGGGCGGCCATGCCGGGGACCGCCGGCATCGCGGCCGTCAACGCAGCCGTCGAGGCCCTGGTCAAGCCGCTGGCCGCGGAGCTGGCACCGATACGGGTGAACGCCGTGTCGCCCGGGCTCGTCGACACGCCCTGGTGGAGCGGCCTGCCGGAAGACGCCAGGCGCGACTACTTCGCCCGGACGGCCGCGGTCCTGCCGGTCCGTCACATCGCCTCGGCCGAGGAGGTCGCCGAGGTGGTGGCCCTCGCCGCCACCAACACCAACCTCACCGGCACCGTGATCGAGGCCGACGGGGGCGCACGTCTGGTCCCGCTGTCCTGACCCGGGCTTTCCGGGTCCTTGACGCGAACGGCCCCTGCACGGGGGGCCGTTCGCGGCGTCAAGGACCCCTTCGACACCGCCGGCCGCGCCTGGTGCCCCCGGCGAGCCCCTGCGCTGAGGACGGTGTCCCGCACGGTTCTACGTGGTGGGCGCGGTGGTGAGCATCCAGTGGCTGAAGGCCGCGTAGCGCTCGGCGAACTCGGCGGGTCCTTCGGCGTCCTCGACCGAGGCGGAGTACGCGCGGACCTTCTCGAAGCGGGCGGCGCGGGCGCGCTCGTAGCGGACCAGGGCTTTGGCGGTGTCAGGTCCTGCCGCCAGTTCGGTACGCAGGACTCCGGCGTCCTCGATGCCGAGCGTGCCGCCGGCGGCGATGTGCGGGGACAGGCCGTGCGCGGCGTCCCCGACCAGGGCGACCCGGCCGCTGGTCCAGGAGGGCAGCTCGGGCACGAGCATGATCTGGTTCTCCAGGATGGCCTCCTCGGGCGTCCTGGCGATCATCTCCAGCAGGTCGTCGTGGAATCCCGCTTCGGCCAGGTTGCGGGCACGCCGCAGCGCCCGGTCCCGTTTGCTGCCGACCAGTTCGCCGACTCCGAACTGGTTGATCATCCACATCGTCCGGCCTTCCGCCACCCGTGCGTACCCGCCACGGGTCCGGTCGGAGCCGATGGTGAGCACCGTGCCCTCCGGCCGCTCGCCCGCGGAGGGGAGCACCGCCCGCCAGGCATAGTGTCCGACGTGCTCGACGGCTTCGCTGCCGGGCACCAGCGTGGCCCGCACACCGGAGTGCACCCCGTCGGCGCCGATCAACAGGTCCGCGTGCAGTTCCTCCCCATCGGCGAACCGCACCGCCACGTGCGTGTCGTGCTCGGTGAAGCCGGTCGCGTGGACTGCCAGGCGTATCCGGTCCGGGCCGACGGTATCGGCGAGCAGATTGTTCAGGGACGGCCGCGGCACCAGCAGGAACCGCCGTCCGGCACGGAGGCTCCGCTCCGGAACTATTCGGCGCCGCGGGTCACCACGTGTGCGGCGACGCGCACTCGCGTCCGGTAGACATGGGCTGTGGGGGCGGGCACCGCGCGCCCAGCGGGCGCGGCCGTTCGACGCGGAGGCGTTCGCCACCGAGCCGTCACCGGTCCTGGCCGTCGCCACCGCGCCGGCGGAACGCGCGCCGGAACTCGTGAGCGGGCTGGTCCACGTATCCGCGCTCGCACCGGTGAACGGGGTGTCGGCGGCCTTCTACAGCACCTGCCCGGAGAAGAACTGACCGTCACCGCATGGCGTTACGGCCGTGTCCCGCACGCGTACGTGACCTGTACCCGGGACAACGCCGTCCCGGTGGCGCTGCAACCTGTCCCGGCCCGCCGCGCTCGCCGAGGCGGTCGTCGAAGCCGCGGACGTTCACCCGCAGCGGGCGTAGCGATCAGGAACAGCCGGGTGCTCGTCGATACCCGTGCTCACTCGAAGGGGTCGTCGATGAGTTCGGAGTAGAGGGCGGTGTTGTGGGTGTAGTCGACCATGACGTCGACGACGGAGGGTCCGGGCTCGGCGAGAGCCGCGGTCAGTGCGGGGCCGAATTCCTCGGGGGTCCGGACTCGGTGGCCGTGGGCTCCGAATGAGGCGGCGTAGGTGACGATGTCCAGGTCCCCGAGGTCGACGCCGAACTGCCGGCCGAATTTCAGGACCTGCTGGAACTTCACCATGTCGTAGGAGTTGTCGCGCATGATGATGTGGGTGAAGGTCAGTCCGAGCCGGACGGCGGTGTCCAGTTCCATGGACGAGTAGAGGAAGCCGCCGTCGCCGGAGATCGAGACGATCTGCTTGCCCGGGCGGGCCAGGGCTGCGGCGATCGCCCACGGCAGGCCGACGCCCAGGGACTGCTGGCCGTTGCTGAAGAGCAGGTGGCGCGGCTCCCAGGCACGGAAATGCCGGGTCATGTAGATGTAGTTGGAGCCGACGTCGCTGGTGACTGTCGCGTCGTCGTCGAGGTGGTCGCGCAGGTGGAGGACGAGAGCGGCCGGGTTCATGCCGCTCGGCCCGTGGGCGCCCCGCCGGGCGACATCGTCGATCTCCTGGAGGGCGCGCCGCTGGCCGGCGAGGTCGGAGGCGTAGTCCTTGCTGATGGACAGCCCCTTCAGCGCGGTGGCGATCTCCTTCACGGTCGCGGCGACGTCGCCGCGCAGTTCCAGTGCCGGCTTGTAGTGGTTGTCGATCTGGGCCGGGATGGTGTCGATGTGAATGATCTGTGGACTGCTCACGTTCCACAGGCCGGGGTCGTACTCCACCGGGTCGTAGCCGATGGTGACCACGACGTCGGCGCTGCCGAGGATCTCGTCACCGGGCTGGTTCCTGAACAGGCCGACGCGTCCCAGGTAGTGCTCTTCGAGTTCCCGGGAGACGACGCCGGCCGCCTGGAAGGTCTCCACGACGGGCAGGCCGGGCGTGGCGCTCAGCAGGGCGCGCACCGCGGCGCAGGCGGCCGGGTCGGCGCCGCGCACCCCCGCCAGAAGTACCGGTCGCCGGGCCGAGCGGATCACCTGGACGGCCCGCTCGATGTCGGCGCCCGGCGCGGCTCCCATCTCGCCGATCGGCAGCGACCGGGCGGCCTGCTTCGCGGTGGGAGCGGCCATGACGTCGTTGGGAAGGACGATCGCGGCCGCGCCGCGGGGCTCTGTCGCGGCGGCACGCAGGGCGTTGGCCACTACTTCCGGTACGTTGTCCGGGTCGTTGACCGTCCCCGCGAACTTGGTGACGGACGTCAGGAGGGCCTCGGCGTTCATGGACTGGTGGGTCCGCTTCAGCAGGCTTGCCCGGGGCACCGCCCCGCACAGGGCCACCACGGGATCGCCTTCGGTGTTCGCGGTGACCAGACCGGTGGCGAGGTTCGAGGTGCCCGGCCCGGACGTGGCGAGCACCACGCCGGGCGTTCCGGTGATCCGGCCCATGGCCGCGGCCATGAAGGCGGCGTTCTGCTCGTGGCGGCAGAGCACGACCTGGATGTCACTGTCGGCCAGGGCGTCGTAGACCTGGTCGATCTTGCCGCCGGGAACCGCGAAGACGTACTTCACGCCGCCTGCCGCAAGGCCCTCGACAACGCGATCGGCGCTGCGCACTGACTCGGTTTTCTGGGTAGCCATTCCCTTTGCCTCACTCGACGGGTGGACGGGCGCGCAGGGCGTGGGCGCCATGCGGAAGCCGCGGTGGTGTCGTGTCCTTTGTGTTCTGCCGGCGGTGCACCGGGGCCGGTTCAGCCGCCTTCCGCCTGCTTGATCTGGCCCTCCAGGTTGGCGGGGGTCAGGTCGGAGTTGAGGAACTGCTCCGTGGTGGGCAGGCTCAGTTGCAGCTCGGACCGCTCGGTGAGTTCGATCGTCCCGTGCTGCAGCGTGAAGTCCAGGCAGTGGCCGCCGCGGCTGTGCGAGTCGTCGATGAAGTGCAGGTGGTAGCCGGCCACCGAGATGCCCTGCTCGTAGTCCGGTGTGCGGTAGCCGCCCAGGGTGCCGTCCAGGTCCGAGAACACCGTTTCCGCCTGGCCCGCGGCCGCTTCGGTCAGCGGCGGGTACGGCTGCTTCTGCTCCTTGACGGTGCGGGTGCGGACGTCGCTGAAGTGGCCGGTGACCTTGACGGCGTACATCAGGTTGGTGCTGCGGGCCGTCCGGTCGATGAGCGCGGTCACCTCGCCGCGCGTCATCGGGGAGGACACCTCCCGCGTGGTCCCGGCACTGAAGTGGGTCATCGCCGCGAACGGCGACAGGTCGCTGTCGGAGGCGATCTCCACGGAACCGTCGGCGCGCAGGTGGTAGCACACGCCGTCCAGGACGAGCATCTCGCCGTCCAGGTGGTTGAAGGTGCCCAGCCCGAAGTCGCCGTGCCGCAGCAGCTCTCCAACCGTCACGTCTCCGTCGTACACGCCGTCGATCAGGGCTCCCATGGTGGAGCTCTGGTACACCTCCCGGGCCCGTTCGGCGTCGTGCCGGCTGCTGCGGCCGCCGTTCCAGTGCGCCAGCGCGGTCCGTGCGAATCGGCGGAACCGCTCCGACGGGTGTTCCTCGTCAGGCATCGTGATCTCCGTTGGCGTGGCGGGTGGGGGCGTGTCCAGGCTCCGTGCCCGCGGACCGGGCGGGCCCCGCAGGCACCCCTGTCAGGTGGAGTAGAGGGTGGCGACGTTCTCGTGGAGCTGGGTGACCAAGGGGGGCACCTCGTAGGTGGCGGTGACGACCTCGATGTAGCAGCCGGTGCCGGCGCTCGCCGCGGCGTCCATGGCCTGGTCGAGTTCGGCCAGGGTGGTCACGCGTGCGGTGAACCAGTCCTTGCAGCCCAGGGCCTCGGGGAGCTTCGGGTACTGCCAGCGGGCGAGGTCGTTGTACGAGATGTCGGGGTTCGCGCACAGCATGCGCTCGATGAGGTAGCCGTTGTTGTTGAGGACGAACACCATCGGGTGCTGTCCGTTACGTCCGAACTGGCTGATCTCCTGCGCTGTGAGCTGGTGGGATCCCTCGCCGGTGATCAGCACCACGCGCTGGTCGTCCCGGGCGGCCATGGCGGCGCCGACAGCGGCCGGGGTGGCCCAGCCGATCGAGCCCCACAGCGTCTGGTTCTGGAAGGTGGCACCCTTCGGCAGCCGGTAGAACGCCATGCCCATGGATGCCGTCCCGGTCTCGGCGACCACGATGTCGTTGGGCTTGAGGAACCTCTCCCACCGCGGGTAGAGGGTCTCGGCGGTGATGGGGTCGTCGCCGTGGCCGCCGGCCGTGGCGAGCCGGGTGGCTTCCGCGGCCGGGCGGGGCCACTGCTTGCGGGGCAGCTTGTCCGCGAGAGCGCTGAAGAGGTCCTTCATCTCCACGCTCTGGTAGGTCATGCCGTCGACGCTCACATGGTGGTGCCGGATGTCGATCGTGCGGCCCGGGTCGAGGTGCGCGGTGAACGCCCCGGTGTTGAAGTCGTTCATCAGGGTGCCGGCCAGGATGACGACGTCGCCGTCCTCGACGAAGCGGCGTACCCCCTCGTTGAGGAGCTTGCCGTCGTACATGCCCACGAACGAGGGCTGGCCCTCCTCCAGGACCCCCTTGTCCGAGAACATCGTCGCGAACGGCAGCCCGGTGGCGTCCAGGAGCCGCTGGAGATCGTCGCCGAGTTCCGCGCGGGAGACGAGGATGCCGGGCAGCACACACGCACTCCCGGCCTTCCCGAGCATGTCGCTGATCGCCTGCACGGCGGCATCCACCTGCGCGGGGTCGCTGGCCGGGGCGGGGATCGGCTGGGCCGTACCGACCACCGGCATCGTCGCCAGGTCGGACGGGAAGGCCATATAGACCGGGCGGCGGTGGTAGAGAGCAGCCGCGATCAGGCGCTCGGTCTCGGCCGCGGTGTTCTGCGGGGTCATGATCGCGCCGGCGCACACCACGGACTCCGACATCTTCTGGAACAGGTTGAACTCGCCGTTGCCCAGGGTGTGGTGGACGATCGAGTGGTGCGCCTGGACCGGCATCGCCGGCATCCCGACCAGGTGGAACACCGGCAGGTGCTCGGTGTAGGCGCCCGCGATGCCGTTGATCGCGCTCAGCTCCCCGACACCGTAGGTGCTGCACACCGCGCCGACGCCGTGCACACGGGCGTAGCCGTCCGCGCTGTAGGCGGCGTTGAGCTCATTGCAGCTGCCGACCCACGCCACATCCGGATGGTTGGCGATACCGTCATCGATGGGGAACGCGAAGTCGCCGGGGACACCGAAGACGTGCTTCACGCCGATGTCCCGCAGCCGGTTCAGCACGTGTTCGATCACTGTTGTCACGAGGGCTCCTTTTGCCGTGGCTGCCGCCGCTCCCGCGGGGCAGGGCCGTGCCCGGGACAAGAAAGAGGGCACTGCCTGAATGAGGGACCTACGAGCACGGCTCGCGCGGGTAACGGTGGCGCTCTCGGACGGGGCAGCCCAGCGCACTGTACCCGACACAAGGGATATATCCGTTCTTCATGCCGCATAGTGTCGGGAATCAGTCTTGCTCACCCCACGGAGAGCGCAACCCGAGCGGCGCTTTCAGGTCCCGGAGGCGGCCCGTCAACTGCCCGCAGCACCCCGGCCGGAATCGTGCCGCCGGGCTTCGCGCCGCCGCGGCTGAACCGTCAGTGCCCGCTGCGCCGGTACCGCCCGGCGGCCCGCTCGCGCAGCGCCGGCGCCCGGGCGGGCGGGGTTGCGCACCGCCCGCCCGGGTATCGGCTCGTCGGCCGCGGGTGCGTCCGGGGCCGGGAGCCCGGGGACGGCCCGGGCGGGATGCTCGCGGACGGCCGGGGCGGCTCACGGCTCGGGGTCTCAGTCCTCGGCGCCCGGGCGGTCGTCGCGGTGCCGGCGGCCGGGGAGCATCTCCTGGACCTTGGCCTTGACGCCCTGCCGGATCATGCCGGCCCGGTCGCTGTCCCCGTGGAGCACCGCGGAGGCGGCTGCCTCGATCTGGTCGAGGGAGGCGTGGGGCGGGATCGGCGGTACGGCGGGGTCGGTACGGAAGTCGACGACGAAGGGGCGGTCGGCGGCCAGTGCCTGATGCCAGGCGTCCAGCACCTCGCCGGGCTTCTCGACCCGGACCCCGGCCAGTCCGATGGAGCGGGCGAAGTCCGCGTACGGGACGTCCGGCAGGGCCTGCGAGGGAAGGAACTGCGGGGCGCCCCCCATCGCGCGCATCTCCCAGGTGACCTGGTTGAGGTCCTGGTTGTTCAGGACCGCCACGATCAGCCGCGGGTCCTGCCAGTCCCGCCAGTACTTGGCGGCGGTGATCAGCTCGGCCATGCCGTTCATCTGCATGGCACCGTCACCGACCAGGGCGATCGCGGGCCGGCCGGGGTGGGCGAACTTCGCGCCGATGACGTAGGGCACACCCGGGCCCATGGTGGCGAGTGTCCCGGACAGGGAGCCGCGCATGTTCCCGCGCATCCGCAGGTGACGGGCGTACCAGTTGGCCGAGGACCCGGCGTCCGCGGCGAGGATGACGTCATCGGGCAGCAGGTCGTCGAGGGCGTGCACGACGTACTCGGGGTTGATCGGGTCCGCGTCGACCGCGGCACGCCGCTGCATGACCTCCCACCACCGCGCGGTGTCCTGCTCGATCTTCTTCCGCCACGCGCCGTGCTTCTTCTGCTCCAGTCGCGGCAGCAGCGCCCGGAGGGTCGCGGCCGCGTCGCCGACGAGGTTGACCTCGAAGGGGTAGCGCAGGCCGATCATGAAGGGGTCGATGTCGATCTGCACCGCCCGGGCCTGGTCGAGGCCGGGCAGGAACTGGGTGTACGGGAAACTGGACCCGATCACCAGCAGCGTGTCGCAGCCCTGCATCAGCTCGTACGAGGGACGGGTGCCGAGCAGCCCGATGGAGCCGGTGACGTACGGCAGTTCGTCGGACAGGACGTCCTTGCCGAGCAGCGCCTTGGCCACTCCCGCACCGAGGAGGCCGGCGATCTGCTCCACCTCGGCGCGGGCGCCGCGCGCGCCCTGGCCGACGAGGATCGCCACCTTCTCCCCCGCGTTGAGGATCTCGGCGGCCCGCCGCAGGTCCGGCGCGGAGGGCACCGGCTCCGACCGCGACATGCCGAGGCTGGAGGGGACCATCTTGAAGGCGTGGGTGGGCGGGGAGTAGTCGAGTTCCTGCACATCGGCGGGGATGATCACGGCCGTGACGGTGCGTTTGGCGTAGGCGGTGCGCATCGCCCGGTCGATGACGTTCGGCAGCTGCTCGGGGACGGTCACCATCTCGCAGAAGTCGGACGCCACGTCCTTGTACAGGCTCAGCAGGTCGACCTCCTGCTGGTAACTGCCGCCCATGGCACTGCGGTTGGTCTGGCCGACGATGGCGACCACGGGCACGTGGTCGAGCTTGGCGTCGTACAGGCCGTTGAGCAGGTGGATGGCGCCGGGACCCGACGTGGCCGCGCAGACCCCGGCCTTGCCGGAGAACTTGGCGTAGCCGACCGCTTCGAAGGCGGCCATCTCCTCGTGCCGGGCCTGGACGAACATGGGTTTGTTGTCGGCTCGGCCCCAGGCGGCGAGCAGGCCGTTGATGCCGTCGCCGGCGTAGGCGAAGACATGGTCGACGTCCCATTCGCGCAGGCGCTGGAGTACGTGGTCGGACACCTTCATCGACACGGTGGTTCTTCCTCTCATGTGCGGACGGTTCGCGGCGTGCGGCGCTGCGGCGTGCGTTGCGGCGCTGCGGCGTGCGGCGGCGGCTCAGCGCCGGAGCCGGCGCACCAGGGCTGTCACCGCCGCGGCGACGGCCCCCGCCGCGGTGACAGCGGCGACGCCGGTCGCCAGGCGCGCCGCCCCCTGCCGGGAGGTGCGGGCCGGGCTTCGGCCTTCTCCGGGAGGCCGGCCGGCGTCGAACGCGGTGACCACGTGCTGATGGCAGTGCGTCTGCACGGTGGCCGCCCGGGTCGGCGCGGGCGGCTGCCGGCCTTCCGGGGCATGCCGCAGCAGCAGTTCGGAGAAGGTGAGGAACTGCCCGGACAACCGCTTGATGTCCTCGTCGTCCGGCGAGCGGCCCGGACCGCGGAGGAGGTCGTGCGCCTGCCGTTCGACGTCTTCCTGGTCGTCCCCGCCGAACCGCACGAACAGCCGGCTGTCGCCGCCCGGGAACGAGTCGGACGACTCGACGTGGGCGCCGCCCTGCGCGGTCATGGTCATGCGCGCGCCTCTCCCGGGCACCCGGACACCGCGGCTCGCCGGCCGGCCCGGACTGCCGGACGGCGCACCGTTTCCGGGGCGCTTCGTCAGCGGCCGAGCGCCTTGGTCAGCTCTGCCTTCGTCATGGTCGAGCGGCCCTTGATGTTGCGCTGCCGGGCCTCGTTGTACAGCTGCTCCTTGGTCGGGCCGCCGGGTCCCGAGTGGGAACGCTGCCCGCCGCGCTTTGAGGAGGACATGTCCTTCGTCGACGAGCGGCTCGCGGTACGCGACTCGCCCGAACGGGCGCGCTCCTTGTTCACCGTCCGCGCGGCGATCTCCTTCGCGCGCTTGGACGACG
This sequence comes from Streptomyces sp. NBC_01476, assembly GCF_036227265.1. Taxonomy (NCBI): domain Bacteria; kingdom Bacillati; phylum Actinomycetota; class Actinomycetes; order Kitasatosporales; family Streptomycetaceae; genus Streptomyces; species Streptomyces sp. NBC_01476. The sequence continues at coordinate 149,195 of NZ_CP109446.1, forward strand.
CACCGCGGTCCTCGGCGCTGTCCTTGATGTGCTCGTACTGGCGTTCCCGCTTCGCGCTGGATCCTCGGGGCATGGTGTCCGCCCTTCCTGACGGGTCTTTCCTGACGGGTCTCTACGGTCCGTTCCGTACGGTCCGCAGGACCTTCTGTACGGTCCCGCCGGCCTCCGTGCCCCATGGGGCCCGTACGACCGACGGTGTCCGCCTGCCCGCCGGATCAGTGCCTACTCGCGTCCGTCCGGTCGCCGCCGGGGCTCGCCTGGCCGGGTTTCCGGTCTCGCCGGGCCGGTCAACCGAGAGTCTGTGGCGGCCGGACCGTGCTTCCTGGGGACTTCCCGGGACTTCCTGGGGCAACGGAAAGGCAGCGCCGCTGCGTATCGTGGGTCAACGCCGCCGACCGGTCCCACCCGGGGTCACCGCAGACCCGGCCGGCCCGTCACCCGGTTCTCGCCTGGGCGGGCGCGGGAACGATCGCCGGCGCCGTAGCGGCCGGCACCCACCGGCTGAAGCACCGCTGAGTCCCGCGTCCACCGCCCCTCCGGGGGTCTCACCATCCGGTCAGCAGCAGGTGGTTGAGCAGCAGAGCGGCCAGTACCTGGGCGCCGAGCCAGGAGCGGTGGTCCCGCCGGGGGAGGAAGGCAGCGGCGGCCGGCAGCCAGAGCGTGAACGGCAGCCAGATCCGTTCGGTCTCCGCCTTGCTCATCCCGGACAGGTCCGCCGCGAGGATCGCCAGCAGGAAACCGCACGGCAGCAGCACCGCTGCCGCCGCCCGCGGTTCGCGCCGCCCCCACCAGTCCCGGGCGGCCCCGGGCATGGCGGCGAGCACCCGGCGCAGGCCGGCCATCGACGCCAGGCCGGCCGCTGCCGTGACGGTGGCGAGGTCGCCGAAGAACCAGTAGCTGTACGGGCGGATGCCGCCGTATCCCTGGTAGTACCGGGTCCGCAGGAGGCCGTACGCCTCCCACCAGTCGAATCCCGCCGCGGTGAAGGCCGCGGCGACGGCGGCGGCCCCGAGGACGGCGTACGGCACGGGCCGCACCGTCCTGGCGCACACCAGGACCACGGCCGCGGGGATCACGAGCAGCGCCAGTCCGTACGACAAGTAGACCGCGGCGCCCAGCAGCAGTCCGCTGCCGAGCCCGGCCAACCCGGTCGTGAAGCGGGACGTGCGGGTGGCCGCGACGGCGAGCAGGGCGAGCGACCAGGCGGCGACCGCGGCGAAGTAGCCGTCGGCCGAGACACCCACCCACACCGCGCCGGGGGCGAGCACGAGGAAGGGAGCGGCGCTCCGGGCGCGTTCCTCACCGGTGAGAATGCGCAGTGTCAGCAGGACGGCCATGACCAGCGACGTGCCCGCCGTCATCACGAAGGCCGCGGCGAAGGCGCCCCCGCCGAGACCGATCCGGTCCAGGCCGACGAAGGTGAGCACGGCGCCTGCGGGGTGGCCTGCGATGTGGGTGGTCCAGTGCTGCGGGGAGTTGATCAGGATGTGCCCGGTGAAGCCGTGCAGCGCCGGACCGAGGTGGTCGAACCGCCGCAGCTGCGTCAGGTATTCACCGTCCACGGTCAGCCGGCCGGCGATGCCGCGCTGCCAGCCGTCGATCAGTGCCAGCGACCACGTCCAGGCCATCGCCGCCGCCCACGCCGCCGCGAGAAGTGTCCCCCACCTCAGACGTGACGCCAGGGCCGGTCCGTACCCGGCCAGCAGCACCCCCACGCTCACCGCGAGCGGTGTCCCGACCCCGGCATGCGGGCGCCACCACGCTTCGAGCGGCGGGAACGGGGAGCGCAGAGCGAAGCCGTCCCGCTGGATGTACGCGCCGATAGCGACCATGACCAGGAAGAAGGCAAGCGCCGCGCCACCCGCGACGAGGTCCCGTCGTCCGGCGGCCGGAGCAGCCGGAGCACGGCCGGGAGGGGTGGGCTGTCCCGCGTGGTGGAGGGACGAAGGCGAAAGGCTCACCTGCCGCACCCTAGGCACGCGCGGGCCGCGGACAGCCACGCTCCGGCCGGACGTCAGACTTTCGTCATGAGTTGATCCGCCGGCGGTGCGCCCGGCCGCCCCTAGGGTCGGCTGGCATGAAAGTCCCTCCGCGCCCCCTCCGCGGCCCCTTCCGCAGTCCCTTCCGCAGCCCCCTGCGCGGACCGTGGCTGACGTCGGTGTTCGGCCTGGTGCTGCTCATCGGCATTCCGGTCGTGTTCGTCACCGGCCTGCTGTCGTACGCCGCGTACAACCCGGATCTGTCGCACGTCAACGACAAGACCCCGGACAAAGGTCTCCTCGGCTTCTACCTCTTCTCCTGGCCGACGCACCCGTACTGGCTCTACCGCCTCAGTCAGGGCCTCCACGTCACCCTCGGGATCGTGCTGGTGCCGGTGCTGCTGGCCAAGCTCTGGTCGGTGGTGCCCAAGCTGTTCGTGCTGCCGCCGGTGAGATCGGTGGCCCACGCCCTGGACCGGCTCTCGTTGCTGCTGCTGGTCGGCGGCGGGCTGTTCGAGTTCACCACCGGCATCCTCAACGCGCAGCTCGACTACATCTTCCCCGGCTCGTTCTACCCGCTGCACTTCTACGGCGCCTGGGTGTTCGTCGGCGCGGTCATCGCCCATGTGGCGCTGCGACTGCCCAGAGCGGTACGGGCGCTGCGCAGCCGGGACTTCCGCGCCGAACTGCGCACCCCGACCTCGCGCACCCGCCCGGAACCGGCCGACGACAGCGGGCTGGTGCCGTCGCATCCGGCCGACCCGACGATGTCGCGGCGCGGGGCCCTGGGCATGGTGGGCCTCGGTTCCCTCGTGCTTCTCGTGGTCACCGCGGGCCAGAGCATCGGCGGACCGCTACGGCAGACCGCCCTGCTCGCACCGCACGGCCGCGATCCCGGCAGCGGGCCCAACGGCTTCCCGGTCAACAAGACCGCGGCGGCCTCGCACATCAGGGCTCAGGACACCGGCGACAACTGGCAGCTGACCGTGCGGGGCAACGGTCTCACCGTGCGGCTGACGCTCGGGCAACTCCGGCAACTCGCCCAGCGGACCTCGGCGCTGCCCATCGCCTGCGTCGAAGGCTGGTCGACGGAGAACCAGCACTGGGAAGGGATACGGCTGCGCGACCTGGCAGCCCTCGTAGGACACCACACCGATGTGCCGGGGGTGTTCGTCGAGTCGCTGCAGCTCGCCGGCTCGTTCCGCGCCGTGGCGCTGCGCGCCAACCAGGTCCGGGACGGCCGCTCCCTGCTCGCACTGCGGGTCAACGGCGCACCGCTCTCCCCCGACCACGGATACCCGGCGCGCATCGTCGTGCCCGGCGCGCCGGGCGTGATGAACACCAAGTGGGTGCGTCAACTCACCTTCGGGGCAACGGACTTCGAGGCAACGGACTTCGGGGAGAAGGCATGAAACGGCTGTTCCGCACCGTGTACGGCGGGACGCCCCCGCACCTGGTCACGCTGCTGGCCTCCTTCGCCCTGTGCGGCTACGCCCTGGCCCGGCTGCTGACGGGCGACTGGTGGGGCATCGTCCAATGGGTCGTCGGCGCCGCCGTCATCCACGACCTCGTGCTGGTCCCGTTGTACGGGGGGACCGACTGGCTGCTGCACAAGACGGTACGCGCCGGACGTCCGCGGTCCGCGGTCAGGATCGCGGTCGTGAACCACATCAGGGTGCCGGCCTTCCTGTCGCTGCTCCTGCTCCTGGTGTACTGGCCGCTGATCTCGCAGGACTCGGGTCCGACGTACCACTACGCGACCGGCCTGACACCTGGGGTTTTCCGGCAGCGGTGGCTGCTGATCAGCGCCGCGCTCTTCGCCCTGTCGGCCGCACTGCTCGCCCTGCGCGTCTGGAGACGCCCGCGGACCCCGGCAGCGGAAAGCGGTGGGTAAATCCTTACGAACCCATGGCGAAGGCTTGGCGAACGCCCATCTGTGTCCACCCGCTCCTAAGGTCGCCCCATGCGTGTACTCGTCACCGGTGGCGCGGGCTTCATCGGCTCGCACGTCGTCACCGCCCTCGCCGCCCGCGGCCACGAACCGGTCGTCGTCGACGCCCTGCTGCCGACCGCCCACACCGCTCCCCCGGCGCAGCCGCCGCCCGGAACCGCCGCGTTCTTCCACGAGGACATCAGGAACGCGGCGGCCGTCTCCCGGGCGCTGCGCGGCGTCGACGCGGTGTGCCACCAAGCCGCCATGGTCGGCCTCGGCAAGGACATCGCCGACACCCCGGCGTACGTCAGCTGCAACGACCTCGGCACGGCCGAACTCCTCGCCGCCATGGCCCGGCTGGACATCCCGTACCTCGTCCTCGCCGGGTCCATGGTCATCTACGGCGAGGGCCGGTACGACTGCCCACGGCACGGCAGGGTCGCCCCCGGCCCCCGCGCGGCCGGCGATCTCGGTGCCGGGCGCTTCGAGCCGGCCTGCCCGCTGTGCGGCGCCGAGCTGGCGCCGGGCCTGGTCGACGAGGACGCGCCGGCCGATCCGCGCAATGTCTACGCGGCGACCAAGCTCGCCCAGGAACACCTGGCCTCCTCGTGGGCCCGGGCCACCGGCGGCCGGGCCGTGGCGCTGCGCTATCACAACGTGTACGGGCCCGGCATGCCGCGGGACACCCCGTACGCCGGGGTCGCGTCCTTCTTCCGGTCCGCGCTCGCCCGCGGCGACGCCCCGCAGGTCTTCGAGGACGGCGGCCAGCGCCGCGACTTCGTCCACGTCAGCGACGTGGCGGCAGCCAACGTCGTAGCCCTGGAAACGCTCGCCACTCGCCCGGCGGGCACCCTGCGCGCCTACAACGTGGGCAGCGGGAACCCGCACACCGTCGGGGAGATGGCCACCGCGCTCTCCGCCGCGAGCGGTGGCCCGGCCCCGGAGATCACCGGCGAGTTCCGCCTCGGCGACGTGCGGCACATCACCGCCTCGTCCGAAAGGCTGCGCACCGAACTCGGCTGGCGCCCCGGCGTGGGCTTCGCCGAGGGCGTCACGGAGTTCGCCCGTGCTCCCCAGCGCTGACCGCCCGCGTGCCCCGAGCTGTCCGCTCCCCCGCCCTTCCCGACCCCCTGGAACGACCGTGACCCCCACCGCAGTTGATGTCGTCCTCCCCTGCCTCGACGAAGCCGGTGCCCTGCCCTGGGTACTCGGACGGATCCCCGCCGGATGGCGGGCCGTCGTCGTGGACAACGGCTCGACCGACGGGTCCGCCCGGATCGCGGCGGACCTCGGGGCGACCGTCGTCCCGGAGCCACGGCGCGGCTTCGGCGCCGCGTGCCACGCCGGCCTGCTCGCCGCCGACGCCGAGTTCGTCTGCTTCTGCGACTGCGACGGGTCCCTTGACCCCGGACTGCTCCCCGGCTTCGTCGCCCAGCTCGTGTCGGGTGACGCCGACCTGGTGCTCGGGCGCCGCCGCCCGGTGGCTCCCGGCGCTTTTCCGCCGCATGCCCGGGCCGGCAATGTCGCGCTCGCCCGGATGCTGCGGCGCCGGACGGGCCTGCGGCTGCGCGACCTCGGACCGCTGCGGGCGGCCCGGCGAGAGGCCTTGCTGGGGCTCGGAATGACGGACCGCCGAAGCGGTTATCCGCTGGAGACGGTGGTCCTGGCCGCCGACGCGGGCTGGCGGATCGCCGAGCGGGACGTGGTCTACCACCCGCGTACCGGCCGGTCCAAGGTCACCGGCACCTGGCGCGGGACCTGGCACGCGGTACGGGACATGCGAGCCGTGCTGGCCGCTCCCCCGCGCCCGGCCGGTGACCTGGTGGACGCACGATGACGACACTTCTGGTGATCGCCAAGGAACCCCGGCCCGGCCGGGTCAAAACACGGCTCACCCCTCCGTACACCCCGGTGCAGGCGGCCGCCCTCGCCGAAGCCGCCCTCGCCGACACCCTGGCCACCGTGGCGGCGAGCTCCGCGCGGCGGCGGATCCTGGTCCTGGACGGTGCCCCCGGCGACTGGCTGCCGGCAGGGATCGAGGTCGTTCCCCAGGCGGCCGGCGGCCTCGACGAACGGATCGCGGCAGCTTTCTCCCTGTGCCGGGGGCCGGCGCTGCTCATCGGCATGGACACCCCGCAGGTCACCCCTGAGCTGTTGGGTCCCGCACTGGAACCGGGCCCGGGGGACGGCGCGGACGCCTGGTTCGGGCCCGCCACGGACGGCGGGTTCTGGGCCCTCGGACTGACCCGGCCGGATCCCGGGCTGGTCCTCGGGGTGCCGATGTCGACGCCGCACACCGGTACGGCACAGCGCGACCGCCTCATCGCCGCGGGCCTGAGCGTGCGGGACCTGCCCGAGCTGCGGGACGTGGACACCGCACGTGACGCACGGCTCGTCGCCGCTGACGCCCCGGCCGGCCGCTTCGCCGCGCTGGTCACGGGCCTGGCCTCGGCGGGGGTGCGGTGACCGTCTCGCTCACCGTCCCCGAGACCCGCGCGTGGTCCACCGCGGACCCGTACGCCACCGCGCTCCGGGCCGGGCACGGTCCCCTCTTCCTGCACCGGGCCGACGGCTGGCTGCTTCCCCTCGACGTCGAACGCTGGTGCGCGGGACCCGATGACGCCGACCGCACCGTGCTGGCCGCATGCCGCGGTGCCACTCTCGACATCGGCTGCGGACCCGGGCGGATGGTCACCGCCCTCGCCGAGGGGAGCCGCCCCGCTCTCGGCATCGACGTCAGCACCGAGGCGGTCCGCCGCACCCGCGCCGCCGGCGGCGCCGCGCTGCTGCGATCGGTCTTCGAGCCGCTGCCCCAAGAGGGCCACTGGCGCACCGCACTGCTCATCGACGGCAACATCGGCATCGGCGGTGACCCCGGTGCCCTGCTCAGCCGGGTACGGCAACTCGTCCATTCCCACGGCACCCTGATCGTCGAAGCGGCCCCCGTCGGCCTTGCGGACGACCTCGACGAACGCACCCCCGTCCGGCTGCACGACGGCACCGGCGCCCACGGCGCCGCCTTCCCCTGGACCCGGGTCGGCCCCACCGCCCTCATCCGCCACGCCACCGCCGCCGGCTGGGCGCCCGCGACAGCGTGGAGCCGCGACGACCGCCGCTTCGTCGCCCTGCGCCCCCACGGCGACGGCCGGGGCCTGAGGTGACGACCGGCGGTCAGTAGCCGGGGAACAGTGCCCGCAGGTCGTCGAGGGTGATCGAGCCGGTGGCGGTCACGGGGTCCTGCGGCCGGTTGCGTCCGTAGAAGAGGCGGAGCACTGATTCGGCCGGGCCGGTGAGGGTGCCTTCGGGCCGGACGGCCTCGCGGGCACGGACATGGAGCTCGCGGTCCAGGTCGAGCAGCAGCGTACGGGAGGGACCGGTCAGTTCGAGGGAAAGCCGGCGGGGTCGGAGCCGGGCCAGGGTCCCGGCGTCCCGGAAGCGGGTGGCCACCAGGTCCAAGCGCTCCCACAGCAACGCTGTCTCCCGCGGGGGGATCGTGGCCGCGGGGTCCAGAGCCACTTCGACGTCCCAGCTGTGGACGGACTGTTCGGAGAGCCGGTAACCCGCGTAGGCCGTAACGCTGATCCAGCCGGCGAAGGAGGGCACGTGCAGTGTCCGCCGCCGGTCGGCGTCCAGAGCGTCCAGCAGGTCCAGGTGGCGCGCGTCGGCCTCCTGCCAGGCGGCTCGCTGCGCCGGTGCGTCCAGCGCGTCCCAGTGCTGCCACAGCGGCAGCATGTCCTCGCGGGTGGGAGCGGTGCGGTCCCCGGCCAGGCCGCGTTCCAGCACGGTGGTCCCGATCTGCGCGGCACTGCCGAGATGGGAAAGGACCTGGGCGATGCTCCACTCACCGGTGAACGAGGGGCGGCGCAGTTCCTCGTCGGACAGGGCGTCGGTCGCCGACCGCAGCCGCTTCGAGGCGGTGTGCAGGGCATCCAGCCACGGTTCCAGGCCGACGGTGGTGGAGGCGATGGCGGTGGAGGCGATGGCGGACTGCTGTTCGGTCATGGGAGGTCCTGTCGGTCACGGTACGGGTGAGGACCAGTCAACTGCCGGCCGGCTCCGAGAGGGCACCGGCGGCCAGAGCGTCTGGCTGCACCCGCGATAACGCGCGCCTATGCCGGGTGGGCCTCCCCGTCCTGCGGGTGCGGCGGGTCCGGCGCACGGAACAGTGCGGCCTTCGGGGTCGCCGCCTGCCCGGCTGTGGGCCCGAGGCTGTGCCTATGGGGGCCATAAGCCGCACAAGGTGGCATCCCGGAAGGCCGGGCGGCCGGTGTGCCTTGAACACCACGTCGGGTGATCCGGAAACCGGCCGGACCGTCACCACGTGAGAGAAACGGACCATTGCCCATGTCAACGGAACTGTCGGGAAGCACCGCCCTGGTGACGGGAGCGACCAGCGGGATCGGGCGGGCCACCGCCTTCTCCCTGGCCGCTCTGGGAGCCGACGTCGTGCTGTCCGGGCGCAACGAGGAGCGCGGGCGTCAGGCCGTCAAGGAGATCCGGGCCGCCGGAGGGAGCGCCCTGTTCATCGCCAGTGACCTGGGCGACGAGGCGTCCGCCCGCGGCTTGGCCCGCCAGGCCACCGAGCAGGCGGGACCGGTGGACATCCTGGTCAACAACGCGGGCATCTTCCCCTTCGGCCCCACCGACCGGACGACCGGCGAAGACTTCGACGAAGTGTTCGCGGTGAACGTCAAAGCCCCGTACTTCCTCGTCGCGGAGCTGGCGCCGGCCATGGCGGCCCGGGGCCGTGGCGCGATCGTGAATGTGACCACCATGGTCGCCGGCCTCGGGATGGACGGCATGAGCCTGTACGGGGCGAGCAAGGCGGCCCTGGTTCTGCTGACCAAGTCCTGGGCGGCGGAGTACGGCCCCCGCGGCGTACGGGTCAACGCCGTCAGTCCGGGCCCCACCCGCACCGAGGGCACCGCCGTCATGGGTGACGCCCTCGACAACCTGGCCGCGGCCGGGCCCGCCCAGCGCACCGGAACCCCCGAGGAGATCGCCGCCGCCATCACGTACCTGGCCACCGACCGCGCCAGCTTCGTCCACGGCGCCGTCCTGGCCGCCGACGGAGGCCGCACCGCCGTCTGACCCGCCCCGCACACCACGGGCCGGCTGCGGTACGCCTGCGGCCGGCCCGAGTGGGCCACGGCGGCGGCCTCAGTGGGCCCGGTGCGGGAGGCTCCCCGAGCCGGGCTGCCCGGTCCTGCCGGCGACGCGAAAGTGGCTCATCCTCTTGCCCCGGAAGTGGCCCACCCGCAGGGAGCGGCCGGAGCATACGGTCGAGAGCACGACGCATCACGTGCCCTGTCGACCCCAGCGGGGCATCCGTATGCGTGACCACCGCTGCTTCGCTCTTCAGAGGAACTCCTGTGCAAGCCATCACCGTACGCGTGCGTGCCGCCGGCTCCGACGGGCGGCGCAAGGCGGAGCCGGCAGTCGAGGCCAGTAGGACGATCATCCGCATCGTGCCGGACAGCCCGACGGAAGCAGGCACCCAGTGACCCGTATGTCGCTCGACGCTCTCCCCGTGCCCGGCGGTACGGCCTCGGCCGCCGCCCTGGACGTGGCGACCGCCTACCTGTCTCCCGCGCTGCTCAACCATTCGCTGCGGGCCTACGTGTGGGCGGCGGCCCGCGGCACGGCGGACGGCATCCCCTTCGACGCGGAACTCCTCTACACGGCCGCGCTGTTCCACGACATCGGGCTGGTGCCGGTGTTCGACAGCCATACCGTCGCCTTCGAGGAGGCAGGCGGTCACGTCGCCCAGGTCTTCGCAGCCGGCGCCGGATGGGCGGCAGAGCGCCGTGAGCGCTTGTCGGAGGTGATCGTCCGCCATATGTGGCCGCGGGTGGAGGTGTCCGCGGACCCCGAGGGGCACCTGCTGGCCCGCGCCACCGCGACCGAGGTCATCGGCAAGGGAGCGGACGACTACCCTGCGGGCTTCCGGGCCGAGGTGCTGGAACGCTACCCCCGGCTGGACCTCGCCGGGCAGTTCCTGGCGTGCTTCCGGTCCCAGGCCACCCGCAAGCCCGGCAGTTCCGCGGCCGGCGCGGTGCGATCGGGACTCGCCGGCAGAATGGCCGCCAACCCCCTTGATGCCCCCGCCTGAGGGTTGTCCCGGGAGGCCCGTCCCGACAACGAGACCCGGCCACGCGCACCGAGTGCGTGGCCGGGTCTCGTTGGAGGAACGGGCGGATCAGAAGCCGGAGTTGCCCGGGCCCCGGTTGACCGTGTAGCCGCCCGGGTTGTTGAGGGCGGCCGCGGAGGTGCCGCTGACGGTGGTGTTGCTGACCGTCATGCTGCCGGTGACGTTGTTGATGTCGAAGCCGAAGGTGCCGGCGCCGGTGATGGTGTCGTGGTCGAGGGTCAGGTTGCTGATCCGGTGGGCGTAGGAGAGGAGGACGGCCTGGTAGGAGCTGTCCTTGATGGTGTTGCCCGTGACACTGACCGGCTGGGTGATGTCGCCCTTGGCATCGGCGAAGATCCACAGGGCGCCGATGTCGGAGTTCCAGTTGTAGTTGTGGGAGCCCGCGCGGGTGAGGACGTTGTCGCGGACGGTGGTGGGGCCGGTGAAGTTCGAGCCGAAGGCGGTGCTCACATTGATGCCGGAACCAAAGGCGACGGTGTCGCTGACGGCGTTGTTCTCCACGATGTTGTTGCCGCCGCCGTAGACGCCGATGCCGCCCGCCTGGATGGGCGACTGCGCGGTGTTGTGGGAGACGGTGCAGTTGGTGACGTCGCCGCCCTCGGTGTCCAGGGCGATGTTGTCATCGCCGGTGTTGCGGACGTTGGACTGCTCGACGCGGGTGCCCGAAGAGCCGCCGTGCACATGGATGCCGTCGGCGTAGATGTCACGGGCCCGGACGCCGGAGACGTCGAGGCCGGTGCCGGGAACCGCCCACAGGCCGACCTTGGCGTGCTCCATCCACACGTTGAGAATGAGTGAGCCGGAGGTGAAGGCGCCCTCGATGGCCGGCGCGCCCTGGTCGTTGTTGCGGAAGGTGTGGTCGCCGAAGACCGACAGGTCGGCGATCTGGTTGCGGCCGCCGGTCGCGTACAGGCCGCCGCCGCCGTTCTCCGCGGTGGACTGGATCGTGGTGTACCACGGGCCGGCGCCGCGCAGCGAGACATCGCTGAGGCTGACCCGGCCGGAGATGCTGTACGTGCCGGCCGGCAGCCACAGGCCCTGGCCGGTGCCGGAGAGTTGGCCGAGCGCGCTGTTGAGCGCCGAGGTGACGTCGCCGCCGCCGGGGGTCACGCCGTAGGACGCCGCGGAGACATAGCCCGCGGGCATCGCGTAGGCGGCGTCGACGAGTTCGGTGTCGACGGTGTCGATCGTGAAGGTGCCGCCCGCGGTGCTGTCCTTCTGGAACTTCAGGACGGTTCCGGCCGGCCAGGTGGCGGAGTTCTTGTAGCGGACGTCGTCGTAGAAGTGATGCCCGGTGCCGTCACCGGGGTTGTTGGTGTCGTAGTAGCCGGCGCCGTACAGCCAGGCGTACTTGTTGGTCAGACTCAGGTCGGTGACCTTGGTGCTGCCGGAGTAGAGGGCGAGCGGTGCGGTGACGGGCGATCCGTCGGCGGTGTCGGGGATCGAGTAGCGCACGACCACGGAGTTGGCGGGCTTGGTCAGGGTGATCTGGACGTAATTCCCGGTGCCGGTGAGCTGGACAGCGCTGCGGCCGGTGGCCTCCGCACTGAGCGACGGGTACGCGCGGCTGACCGGCAGCACGGTGCCGTTGGTGGAGGCGTCGGCGGCGCGGTATTCGGTGTACGGGAGCGTCGCGCCCTGGGTGGCGAGCGCGGTGCCGCCGTCGACCGAGACGCCGTCCACGGCGACATTGCCGGTGTCGCCGGAGTCGTGCTGAAGGCCGATCAGGTTGAGGCCGGAGCGCAGCGTGACGGATTTCGCGACGGAGCGCCAGCCGCTGCCGGCGGGCAGGCTGAGCTGGGAGTTCTTGATGCCGTTGAGGTAGAGCGAGAGGGTCTGCGCGGACCCGGAGGAGTTGGCGTACGCGACGGAGACGCTGTACGTGCCGGCCGAGGGGACGGCGGTGTCGATCTGCGTCTGGGCGCCCTGGGCGGTGAAGCCGGTCAGATAGCCGCTGCCGTCGTAGCCGGAGATCGACGTGCCGACCGAGGGGCCGCCGGTGAAGAAGGCGGTCGCCGCGTCGTACGCCTGGCCGCCGCCGGAGGGCGGGGAGGTCGGAGGCGTCGTCGGCGGGGTGGTCGGCGGCGTCGTCGGCGGCGTCGTCGGTGGAGTCGTCGTCGTGCTGCCGACGGTGATGGCGTCGAGGTTGACGTTGCCGTTGTCGCCGCTGTCGAAGCGGTACGCGACGGTGTTGGCGCCGGACTTCAGCGTCAGGTTCTCGGTGGCGGAGCCCCAGGTGTTCCAGTCGGCGGTCGCGGGCAGCGACGTCGTGACGGCCTTGGTGCCGTTGACGTAGACCGACAGGGTGCGGGTCGACCCGGTGCCGTTGGCGTAGCGCAGGGCGACCGGCGCGCTGCCGGCGCTCGCCGCTGTGACGGAGAAGGTGGTCGCGGCGGACCCCTTGTTGCCGTCGGTGTAACCACCGACGAATCCGCTGCCCGTGAAGCCCGTGTGGTCGGAGGCGGTCACCGCGCCGCCGGACAGCGCGGCGGACTCGGCCTCGTACTGGCCGTCGGCCGATGCCTGGACAGCGGAGAGGGTGAGGTTGTCGAGGTTGACGTTGCCGCTGTCGGCGCTGTCGAAGCGGTACGCGACGGTGTCGGTCCCGGCGGCCAGCGTGACGGGGGTGGCGACGGTGCTCCAGGTGTTCCAGTCCGCGGTCGCGGGCAGCGAGATCCGGGTGACCTTGGCGCCGTTGACGTAGACCGACAGCGTCTGCGCGGCGGTGGTGCCGTTGGCGTAGCGCAGGGTGGAGACATAGCCGCCCGGGCTCGGGGCGGTCAGGGAGAAGGTCGTCGCGGCGGTCCCCTTGTTGCCGTCGGTGTAACCGCCGACGAATCCGCTGCCGGTGAAGCCGGAGTGGTCGGTGGCCACCACGGCGCCGCCGGACAGGGCGGCCGACTCCGCTTCGTAGACGGTGCCGGTGGTGGACGCCGAGGCGCGCAGGGCGGTCCAGCTGACGAGGGCGGCCAGCAGGGCGAGCAGGGCGACGAGCGCGGCCGGTGCGGTTCTGGGCAGACGTGTGCCCCGGGGTGTTTCGGGCATGAATGGGCTCCGCAGCAGGAAGGGGGGGTGCGAGTGAGCGGCACCGTAGCCCCGCGTTAACCCCGGTGCAATGAGGCGGCGCGATCCCGCGCAATACCGCCTCCCCCGTACGGAATTGGCCTGCCGCCTCCGACAAGGGCGTTGACCTGTGGGGACGGTGGCGAGCGGGCCGGTGAGCGGCATCCGCCGGTGCATACGGTGAAGCTTTTCGGTCGGTTTCTTGCTCGGAATTCCGGGGCGCCGGGGCGCCCTGCCCGCGGCTTTCGGGAGCCCTACTGCCGTGCCGGAGCCGGTGCGGTGGAGTGGCGGACGACGAGTTCGGGTTCGTGGAGGAGTTCTTTGGGGGTGGGGTTGGTGCCGTTGATCTGGTTGGCGAGGAGGGTGACGGCGGCGCGGGACATGGCTTCGATGGGTTGGCGGAGTGTGGTGAGGGGTGGGTCGGTGTAGTTCATGAAGGCGGAGTCGTCGTAGCCGACGACGGAGAGGTGGTGGGGGACGGTGAGTCCGTGGCGGCGTGCGGCGCGGATGGCGCCGAGGGCGAGGATGTCGCTGCCGCAGATGAGTGCGGTGATGCCGGTGGTGAGGAGTTCGGTGGCGACGGCCTGGCCGCCTTCGAAGGAGAAGATGGCGTGTCCGATGGGGTGGGCGGTTCTGCCTGCGGGGGATCGGGTGGCGAGGGTGGTGAAGGCGGTGGCTTTGCGGCGTGAGGGGGTGTGGTCGGCGGGGCCGACCAGGAGGCCGATGCGGGTGTGGCCGAGCGAGGTCAGGTGGGCGTATGCCTGCTGCACCGCGGCCACATCATCCGTCGACACCTGCGGAAAACCGCCGTGGTCGACAGCGGCGTTGAGCATCACCACCGGCACGCCGCGTTCCTTCAGGGTCGCGCTCTCGTCCTCGGTGAGACCGCCGCAGAAGATGACACCGGAGACCTGCTGATCCAGCAGCATCGTCACGTACTCGGCCTCGGTCAGCCCGCCGGCCGCCCTGGTGCACAGCACGGGTGTGAAGCCGAGCTGCACCAGTGCGCCGCCGGCCACCTCGGCAAGGGCGGGGAAGATCGGGTTCTGCAGCTCCGGCAGCACCAGACCCACCAACCGGGCCCGCACACCACGCAGTTGAGTGGGCCGCTCGTAGCCCAGTACGTCCAGGGCGGTCAGCACGGCCTGCCGGGTGCTGTCGGAGACACCCGGCTTGCCGTTCAGCACCCGGCTCACCGTCGCCTCACTGACCCCGACTTTCTGGGCCACCTGCACGAGTTTGCGTACCATGAGCGCACTATAACCGCACTCGGCGTTGATTTTATGCGTCGAGTTTGCGCTCGTTGCATCCGGCGCCGACAGAGTCGTCGCCTTTTTGCGTAAATGTGTTTCTCCATTGCGGGCCCGGTGACGGCGACGTAGCTTGTGCGTCACCTCGGGGAGCGGCCGCCCCTCCATCACCCTCATGACCAGGGACGACTCATGACCGGTTTCCCGGCGGGCAGCAGAGCCCGCACCGCCCTCGCCGTCGTCGCAGCAGCCGGGCTCACCCTCGTGGTGAGCGCCTGCGGTGGCTCCTCCGGCTCGTCGAAATCCGCCGACGGCACCGTCACCGTCACGGTGAACGACATGCCCGCCAAGACCGACCCCGTGAACCGGAAGATCTTCCTTGCGGACGTCGCCGCCTTCGAGAAGCTCCACCCGAAGATCAAGGTGGTACCGCACGAGGGCCAGATGGACCCGCAGACCTTCTCCACCAAGCTGGCGGGCGGCCAGCTGGAGAACGCCTTCTACGTCTACTACACCGACCCGGCCGGGCTGATCGCCAAGCACCAGGCCGCCGACATCACGCCGTACCTGTCGCAGTTCCCGGCCGTGAACCAGGTCAAGCCGCAGCTGCGCAAGGTGTTCCAGGACACCGACGGACACACCTACGGCCTGCCCGAGGGCAACTACTCGATGGGCCTGGTCTACAACCGCGCGCTGTTCAGGCAGGCCGGGCTCGACCCGGACAAACCCCCGACGACCTGGGACGAGGTCCGCGCCGACGCCAAGAAGATCGCCGCGCTCGGCAAGGGCATCGTCGGCTACGGCGACTACAGCAAGTCCAACACCGGCGGCTGGCACTTCACCGCCGAGATGTACTCGCGCGGCGGCGATGTCGCCAAGCAGCAGCCCGACGGCACCTGGAAGGCCGACTTCGCCAACGCCACCGGCACGGCGGTGCTCCAGCAGCTGCACGACATGCGCTGGACCGACGACTCGATGGGCCGGCGCCAACTGCTGGAGTGGGCCGACCTGCTGCAGATGATGGGCGCGGGCAAGCTCGGCATGTACCTCGCCACTTCGGACAACATCCCCACCATCGCCTCGCAGTACAAGGGCGACCCCAAGGACTACGGACTCGGCCCGATCCCCGGCGGCAAAGGCACGCTGGCCGGCGGCGGCGGGTTCATGTTCAACCCCAAGGACACCCCGGAACAGATCAAGGCCGCCATGGCCTGGGTGACCTTCAAGTACGACAACCCGGACCGCATCGCCCTCGGCTCGCAGCGCGCGGCCCAGGCCGGGCAGCCGGTCGGCCTGCCCGAGCCGAACATCTGGACCGGCGCCGCCGCGCAGACCAAGTCCGCCGCGGACGCGAAGTACGCCAACGTACCGGTCGCCAACTACGCCCCGTTCCAGCGGACCATCGCCGGGATCCCGCTGGTGCTCGAGCCGCCGAAGGCCCAGCAGATCTACGCCGTGCTGGACACCGCCATGGCCAAGGTCCTGACCCAGAAGGACGCCGACATCGACTCCCTGCTGTCGGACGCCTCCCAGCAGGTCGACTCCCTGCTCGCGGCCCAGTAGCCGCCCGCCCGGAACCCGACCCCGCGCTGCCCGCGGGCCGCGCCGAGCCCTGACCACCGGCGCGGCCCGCGGACGCCGAACAAGGAGATCCCATGGCCACCTCCCTGGCCCCCCACCGGCCCGGCTCCCCCGCGGCACCACCGCGCGACCGCACCGGGGCACGCACCGCGCGGCACGCCCGGCTGCGCCGCCGGATCGCCGACAACGCCCTGGCGTACGCCTTCCTGGCGGCCGGCGTCCTCTGCTTCGCGGTGTTCTCGTGGTACCCGCTGGTCCGGGGCGTGATGCTCAGCTTCCAGCAGGACAACCTGATCAGCGACCCGCAATGGGTGGGCCTGGACAACTACCACCACCTCTTCGCCGATCCGCTGTTCTGGACGGCGTGGAAGAACACCGCGCAGTTCACCGGCCTCGCGCTGCTGCTCGGCTACGCGGTGCCGTTCGTCATCGCGGTGCTGCTCAATGAACTGCGGCACTTCAAGGCGTACTTCCGCATCGCGGTCTACCTGCCGGTGATGCTGCCGCCGATCGTCGGCGTGATGCTCTGGCAGTTCTTCTACGACCCCGGCGACGGACTGTTCAACACCGCGCTGCGCGGCGCGCATCTGCCCACCTCGCAGTGGGTCCAGTCGCCGCACACCGCGATGATCTCGCTGGTGCTGGTGTCGACCTGGTCCAACATGGGCGGCGCGACGCTGATGTACCTGGCCGCGCTCCAGGCCATCCCCGGCGAGCTGTTCGAGGCGGCCGAGCTGGACGGCGCCGGCATCTGGGCCCGGCTGCGGTTCGTGACCCTGCCGCAGATGCGGTTCATCATGCTCGTCCTGCTGCTGCTCCAGATCGTCTCGACGATGCAGGTCTTCATCGAGCCCTTCCAGCTGACCGGTTTCACCGACCCGTCGACCATCACCGTGATGACGCTGATCTACCGCTACGCCTTCGCCGTCAACAACGACTTCGGGCTCGCGGCCTCGATGAGCGTGCTGCTCTTCGCCGTGCTCGGCGTCTTCTCCGCGCTGTATCTGCGGCTGACCCGCGAATCGGACTGAGACCATGACCACTGCCTCCCCCGCTTCCGCCCCCGCCTCCCGTGCCGCTTCCCGTTCCGCCTCCCCTTCATCCTCCCCTTCATCCTCCCCGGCGCCCCGCAGCCTGATCTCCGACCAGGAGCTGGCCAGGCCGCACTACCGCGCCGTCTACTTCACGGTGCTGACCGTCACGACCGTGCTGTTCGCGGCTGCCTTCCTCTTCCCCCTGTACTGGATGGCGAGTTCGGCGCTGGAGACCCCGCGCGAATTCGCCGCGCAGACCCCGACGCTGCTGCCGAAGTCCGTGCACGTCAGTGCGTACAAGGACGCGTGGACGCAGATGGACATCGCGCACTTCTTCCTCAACACCGTCTGGTACGCGGCCGGCGGCTGGCTGATCCAGATCGCGGTGGACGTGTGCGCCGCCTACGCGCTGTCCAAACTGCGGCCCGCCTTCGGCAAGGTGATCTTCGCCGGGATGCTCGCCAGCCTGATGCTGCCCGCGGCCGCGCTGCTGGTGCCCGCGTATCTGACCGTCTCCGATCTGCCGCTGCTCCACCTCAGTCTGCTCAACACGCCCTGGGCACTGTGGCTGCCGGGCGCGGCCAACGCGTTCAACATCTACGTGCTGCGCCGCTTCTTCGACCAGATCCCGCAGGAACTCCTCGACGCCGCCGCCGTCGACGGGGCCTCCCGTCTGCAGACACTGCTGCGCGTGGTGCTGCCGCTGTCGCGTCCGGTGCTCGCGGTGATCTCGATCTTCGCGGTCGTCGGGATGTGGAAGGACTTCCTGTGGCCGCTGCTGGTGCTCCAGGACCCGGACAGGCAGACGCTGTCCGTGGCACTGCACCGGCTCTCCACCTCCACCACGCAGGTGCCGCCGACCGAGATGATCGCCGGCCTGTCCATCGCGGCGGTGCCGATGATCGTGCTGTTCCTCTTCTTCCAGCGGCACATCCTCGGTGGCCTGTCGGCCGGGGCGCTCAAGGGCTGACCCCGACGCTCCCGGACGCCGCCGGCCGCCCAGCCGAGCCCTTCCGCAGACCACCGCCGACCACTGCGGCCGAGCCCTGCCCTCCCCTGCCCTTCTCCCGGCGGTTCTGCCCGCCTTTCTTCAGCTACGCCCCCCCTTCGCGCAAAGGAGCCCGCCCCCGTGGCCGATCAGCCCGCAGCAGCCGAGCAGCACGCCGAGCCCTCCATCAGCACAACGCCCGCCGAACACACCCAGTGGTGGCGTGACGCCGTCATCTACCAGGTCTATCCGCGGTCCTTCGCCGACGGCGACGGCGACGGGATCGGCGACCTGACCGGTGTCCGCGACCGCCTGCCGTATCTGGCCGAACTCGGCGTGGACGCCCTGTGGTTCAGCCCGTGGTACGCCTCCCCGCAGGCCGACGCCGGGTACGACGTCGCCGACTACCGGCGCGTCGACCCCGCCTTCGGCACGCTGGAGCAGGCCGAGGCGCTGATCACCGAGGCGCACGCGCTCGGTCTGAGGATCATTGTCGACGTGGTGCCGAACCATGTCTCCGACCAGCACGCCTGGTTCCAGGAGGCGGTCGCCGCCGGCCCTGGCGCCGAGGCCCGTGACCTGTTCTGGTTCTGGCCCGGCCGCGGCAAGGACGGTGAACTGCCGCCCAACGACTGGCAGTCCGTCTTCGGCGGACCGGCCTGGACCCGTACGGTCAACCCGGACGGCACACCCGGCGAGTGGTACCTGCACCTCTTCGCGCCGGAACAGCCCGACCTGAACTGGAACAACTCCAAGGTCCGCGAGGAGCACGAGAGCGTGCTGCGGTTCTGGTTCGACCGCGGGGCGGACGGCGTACGGATCGACTCCGCGACGATGCCCGCCAAGGACCCCGCGCTGCCGGACTTCGACCCCGCCGCGCCGCCGGTGCCCCACCCGTACATCGACCGTGACGACGTGCACGACATCTACCGCGCCTGGCGGGCGCTCGCCGACGGCTACGAGCAGCCGCGCGCGCTGATCGGCGAGGTGTGGCTCGCCGACCCGGTACGGTTCGCCCACTATCTGCGGCCCGACGAGATGCACAGCGCCTTCAACTTCGACTACCTCAACTGCCCCTGGGACGCGGCCGACCTGCGCCGGGTCATCGACGCGACGCTGGCCGCGCACGCCTCCGTCGGCGCCCCCGCGTCCTGGGTGCTGTCCAACCACGACGTCACCCGGCACGTCACCCGCTACGGCCGCTCCGACACCTCCTTCGGTCTGGCGCTGCGCCGGCACCAGGTGCCCACCGACCTGGAACTCGGCACCCGCAGGGCGCGGGCCGCGCTGCTGCTCGACCTGGCGCTGCCCGGCGGCTGCTACCTCTACCAGGGCGAGGAGCTGGGCCTGTGGGAAGTCGAGGACATCCCCGACGAGCTGCGCCAGGACCCGATCTTCCACCGGACCGGCGGCACCGACATCGGCCGCGACGGCTGCCGGGTGCCGCTGCCCTGGTCGGGCGAGCTGCCCCCGTTCGGCTTCAGCCCCGAGGGCGCCACCGCGCCGCCGTGGCTTCCGCAGCCCGCGCGGTGGGCCGCGTACACCGCGCGGGCGCAGGACGGCAGGCCCGGCTCGATGCTGACCTTCTACCGCACCGCCCTGGGACTGCGCCGCAGCGAGCGGGGGCTGCGCGGCGCGGACTTCCGGTGGCTGCCCGGAAACGCTCCCGGTGTCCTGGGCTTCGCCCGCGGCGGCGGCTTCTTCTGCCTGGCGAACCTCTCCGGTGCCGCCGTGCCGCTGCCCCCGGACGCGGACGTCCTCCTCGCCAGCGATCCGGACGTCGCCCCGGGCACGGCAGAGCTGCCGAACGACACGACCGTATGGCTGCGGCAGCGCTGACCGGAACGCCGCCGGCGAGCAAGCAGCGATCCGACCGGGCACCACAAAGAGAGCAGACAGCGTCATGACGCGGAGACTTGCGGAAGTGGCCAAGCGGGTGGGCGTCAGTGAGGCGACGGTGAGCCGGGTGCTGAACGGCAAGCCGGGTGTCTCCGACAGCACCCGCCAGGCCGTGCTGACCGCCCTGGACGTACTGGGCTACGAGCGGCCCACTCAACTGCGCGGTGTGCGGGCCCGGTTGGTGGGTCTGGTGCTGCCGGAGCTGCAGAACCCGATCTTCCCCGCCCTTGCCGAGGTGGCCGGCGGCGCACTGGTGCAGCTCGGCTTCACACCCGTGCTGTGCACGCGCACCGCGGGTGGGCTGACCGAGGCCGAGTACGTCACGATGCTGCTGGACCAGCAGGTCTCCGGCGTCATCTTCTGCGGCGGACTGAGCACCGACGAGTACGGTGCCCTGCTCCGGCGAGGCGTCCCGGTCGTCCTGCTCAACGCGGCGGTCGACTACGCGGCGATCCAGGCGGAACACCGCGTGGACGACCGGGCAGCCACCCGGCCGCCCGACCGGTCCGCGCCGGCCGCGCGTGGCGGCTCGTACCACCCCGCCGAGCGGCACCAGGACCGGCTGGACCGCAGGACGGCACGGACGCCGGGTTTTCCGCAGGTGTCGACGGATGATGTGGCCGCGGTGCAGCAGGCATACGCCCACCTGACCTCGCTCGGCCACACCCGCATCGGCCTCCTGGTCGGCCCCGCCGACCACACCCCCTCACGCCGCAAAGCCACCGCCTTCACCACCCTCGCCACCCGATCCCCCGCAGGCAGAACCGCCCACCCCATCGGACACGCCATCTTCTCCTTCGAAGGCGGCCAGGCCGTCGCCACCGAACTCCTCACCACCGGCATCACCGCACTCATCTGCGGCAGCGACATCCTCGCCCTCGGCGCCATCCGCGCCGCACGCCGCCACGGACTCACCGTCCCCCACCACCTCTCCGTCGTCGGCTACGACGACTCCGCCTTCATGAACTACACCGACCCACCCCTCACCACACTCCGCCAACCCATCGAAGCCATGTCCCGCGCCGCCGTCACCCTCCTCGCCAACCAGATCAACGGCACCAACCCCACCCCCAAAGAACTCCTCCACGAACCCGAACTCGTCGTCCGCCACTCCACCGCACCGGCCCACCAGGGCGGCCGCCTCGCCCAGTCCGGCCTGCGCGCGGTCGGCACCGACTGACGGCGGCGCCGTTGACCGTGCCGCCGCGGGCGGCCCCGGCCCGCCGACCGTCAGCGGCACGGTGCCGGGGGCGCCGTGCTCGTCGAGCAGTTCCGGGCAGGCCGGGCCGCGGGGGGTCGCCGGCGCGGACCCTGGCCGTCGGCCGGTGGGCGTCGAGCGGGATGAGGCCGTCGGGGGCCTACGTGGCCGTCGCTCAGTGGGGTTGGGCCTCGGAGCCGGTGGGCGAGGGGATGGGGCTCTCGCTGGGGGAAGCCGTCGGCGGGGTCGGGGTGGCGGACGGCGTCGTGGGCCGGTCGGTCGGGGCGGGGCTGTCCGAGGCGGACGGTTCCGCCGAGGGCGACCCGGTCGGGGTGGTGCTCGGGCTCGGTGGTGGGGCGCTGCGCGGGGTGGTGGCCGCCCGCGTGGAGTGGTCGTCGGCGGGGCTCGCGGTGGCCGCGCCCCGGGTAGGGGCCGCGGCCGGCGCGTCGGAACTCCGCGGGGACGACGGGAGGTGCCGCCCGCCGCCGGAGCCGGACGGCTGGGAAGACGTCACGCTGTGGGATGCGGGGCGACTGGCGGCGCCCGGTGAGGCGGGCGGGGCCGAGCCGTCCGCCGACGAGGGGGCCAGTGCGAGTCCGGCCGCGGTGAGTGCCGCGGCCGCCAGTGCGGCGCCGGCCAGCAGGTGCCGGCCGGGGACACGCCGGGACGCCTGATGGTGCGGCTGCCGGTGAGTCGCCGCGGCGGGCGGTGTCCGGAGCGATACGGGGACCGTGCTCGTAAGCCCGGCCCCGAACCCGAACCCGGACCCGGCGCCGGCCCCCGGGCCGGCCGCGTCTGCCTCGCGCCACGCGTCGGTGGCGAACCAGTCGGCCGCCTGCCGGGCGCTGGGGCGCAGTCGCGGGTCCTTGGCGAGCATGGCCAGCAGGTAGGCGGCCAGCGCGCGGGGCGCGTCGGGGGGCGGGGGTTCTGTCTCGACGTGCAGCCGCAGGACGGCCAGCGGATTCTCGGCGACGAACGGTGGCGCACCGGTGAGGAGTTCGTAGAGCGTGCAGCCGAGGGAGTAGACGTCACCGGCGGTTCCGGCGGACCGGCCGAGCGCGGTCTCGGGGGCGATGTAGAGGCTGGTGCCCATCACCGCACCGGTCTGGGTGATGTCCGCCGCGGTGGTGCCGGACAGGCCCCGGGCGATGCCGAAGTCGGCGATCTTCACCGTGCCGCCCTCCGCCAGCACCAGGTTGGAGGGCTTCACATCGCGGTGGACCACCCCGTGCTCGTGCGCCGCGGAGAGCCCCGCCGCGGCCTGGGTCGCGATCCGGGCCACTTGATCCGCGGGCAGCGGTCCCCGCCGGCGCAGCTCCTCGGCCAGGTCGTGGCCCTCGACCAGCTCCATGATCAGGAAGCAGTGGTCGCCGGAGACGCCGAAGTCGTAAACGGACACCAGATGGGGGTCGTTGAGCCGGGCCGCCGTACGGGCCTCCCGTTCGAATCGCGCGGTCAGCGCCTCGTCGTCGGTGGCGCGTTCCGCGAGCAGCTTCAGGGCCACCGGACGCTCCAGGCGTTCGTCCCACGCCCGCCACACCTCGCCCATGCTGCCGCGCCCGAGGGGCACGTCGAGGCGATAACGCTCCGCCATGAGCATGGAACGGCCCCTTCCACTGCGGGCGGACATGAACGAGAAGGACAGCAACTGACTCCGAATGATCGAATGCCCTGCGAGGACGTACGTATGTCATGTCTTCCGCGGACAGGCACGCCGGGGCCGCCACGGCAGGACGCAGATCCGCGCGCCCGGCGCACGCCGGCGTGAAGTGCGTGAAGTGGTGGGGACAGGCGGGGCCCGGCGAAGCCGTCGAACCCTTTTCCGGCGCCCCGCCGGCCGGCTGCTGTTCCCGTCGCTGTGCGGTGGCTCCGCGGCCGGTCAGTGGTCCGCCGGTTTCCCGGCCGGGAGGGCGACGGTGGGGAGGACCGCGGCGACGGTGATGCCGATCGCCCACCAGAACGCGTCCCGGAAGGCACCGGTGGCGCCGTGACCGAGGAGCGACTGGAGGGCGACGGCGACGATCGCGGTGCCGAACGAGGCTCCCACTTGCTGGGCGATGCGGGTGTTCATCGTGGCGTGCGGAATGCCTGCCGGTCGGATGTCCTGGTAGGCGACGGACATCGGCGGGATCAGCACCGCCCCGATGCCCAGGCCGCGTACCAGCAGTACGGCTCCCAGCCACCACAGGCTCGTGCCCGCCCCGGCAAGCGCGAACGGGACGGTGGCCAGCGCGGCGAGCAGGAAGCCGGCGATCGTCACCGCGCGCGCTCCGAACCCGTCGACCAGCTTGCCCACCACGAAGCGCGAGGCGAGTGCGCCGACTCCCTGCGGTATGAGCAGCAGCCCGGCGTCCAGCACGCTCTCGCCCCGCAACTGCTGGTAGTAGAGCGGGAGCAGGAACATGCCGGCGTACATCGCCGCGCCGGCGGTGAAGAGAACCGCGGAGGCGCTGCCGAGCGACCGCAGGCGCAGCAGGCGGATGTCGACGACCGGCCGGCGCTCGGCGGGCCCCAACGCCCATACGACGAAGGCGGCCAGCAGCGCGACCCCGGCCAGCAGCGGTGCCAGCACACCGGCGTGGCCGATCCCGCCGTCCTCGGAGAGCTGCGAGAGACCGAGCAGGATGCCCGCGAGGCCGGGCGCCAGCAGCACCAGGCCGATCCAGTCCAGGCGTACGCGCCCGGCCGGGGACTCGGGGCGGTCGGCCGGCAGGAACCGCCGGGCGAGCAGCAGACCGACCGCGATCACGGGCACGTTGATGAGAAACAGCCAGCGCCAGCTCAACCAGTTGAGGACGACCCCGCCGATCACCGGGCCGAGGATCGGGCCGAGCGCGATCGGCAGGCTGACGGCCGCCATCAGCCGGCTGCTGACATGCCCGCCGGCGGCTCTGACGGCGAGCGTCTGCATCAGCGGGAAGATCAGTCCGGCGCCGAAGCCCTGCAGCACCCGGAAGCCGATCAGGCTGATGTCGTTCCACGACACCGCGCACAGCACCGACGCGAGCACGAACACCACCAGCGCGGCCATCCAGACCCGCTTGCCGCCCCAGCGGCGCTCGGCCCACCCGGTGACCGGGATCGCGACGGCCATCGCCAGCAGGAAGCCGGTGGTGACCCACTGGATCGTGCCGGTGGTCGAGTGCAGCTTCACCGCCAGTGTGTGGATCGCCAGCGTCACCATCGTCGAGTCGAGGATCGCCGCGATCCCGCCGACGATCAGCGCCAGCAGCGCGTTCTTCACCTGCGGCGACAGCTTGACCTCGGTGGTCTCCGTCATCGTCCGGCCCCCAAGATAAGAGTGAAATCCATCTCTTAAGAAGCTAGGGCGCGCCGGTACGGAATGCAAATCTTCCTTATAGTGGAGCGGTGACCACATCTGCCCGCCAACGCCGACGGGGCCCCGAGCTCGAGGCCGCACTGCTGGACGCGGCCTGGGACGAGCTGGTCGAGGCCGGCTTCGCGAAGCTGACCATGGAGTCCGTCGCCGCCCGCGCCGGCACCGGCATCGCCGTGCTGTACCGCCGCTGGGCCAACAAGGACGAGCTCGTGCTCGCCGCGCTCAAGCACTACCGGGACGGCCACCCGGTCGGTCTCCCCGACACCGGCACCCTGCGCGGTGACCTGCTCGCCGCACTGACCGGCATGGGCGAGGCCCGGACCGCCTTCTTCGCTATCGCCGCGGCCGCCGCCTTCTCGGGCCTGCTGGCCGGCACCGGGCTCACCCCCTCCCAGGTGCGTGACCGGGTCATCGGCGACCAGCGGCTCGCGCGCGTTCAGACCATCTACCAGCGGGCCCATGACCGCGGCGAGATCGACCTGGAACGGATCCCTTCCGCGGTGCTCGGCATGCCGTTCGACCTGGTGCGCCACGACCTGCTCATGGACCTCAGACCCGTCGGGCCCGCACGCATCCGGTCGATCGTCGACGAACTCTTCCTGCCCCTCGTCCTCCGCCACGACGGACCGGCTTCGGCAGGAGTCATCTGACCTGCGCACGACGTCGGCTCGGTCGGAGCCCGCTGCCCGCGTTGCCCTCGAACGGCTCCCGGGTCCACCGGCCGTCGAACCCGGCAGCGAGGGTAGACGCCCACGGCGGGCGGATGGCAGCACGGGCGGCGCGGGCGGCGGGCGGAAGGCGTTGGGGCCGCCGCGCGGCGACCGTCGTCAGAACTCCTCGTGGACGGCGGGGTCCCCGCCCAGCCGCTTCTGACGGCGGTCGGCCACCTGCGCCAGTTCCTGGTCGGTGAGTTCGAAGCCGAACAGGTCCAGGTTGGTCCGCCGCCGCTCCGTGTCGGACGATTTCGGGATCGGAACCGCACCGAGCTGCGTGTGCCAGCGCAGCACCACCTGCGCCGGGGTGACACCGTACTTCCGCGCGACGGCCCCGATCGCCGCGTCCTCCAGCACGTCGGAACCACGGCCCAGCGGGCTCCAGCTCTCGGTGCGCACGCCCAGTTCGGCGTGCACGGCACGCAACTCGCTCTGCACCAGCAGGGGGTGCATCTCGATCTGGTTGACCGAGGGCAGCACGCCGGTTTCGCGGCGCAGCCGCTCCAGGTGGTCGGCAGTGAAGTTGGAGACGCCGATGGAGCGGACCAGGCCGTCCTCGCGCAGCTTGATCATCGCCCGCCAGGAGTCCACGTACTTGTCCACCCGCGGCAGCGGCCAGTGGATGAGATAGAGGTCCACGTACTCCACGCCGAGCCGGGCACGGGACTCCTCGAAAGACGCCAGCGTCTCGTCGTACCCGTGATGGCGGCCCGGCAGCTTGGTGGTGATCCGGATCTCCCCGCGGTCGACCCCGCTCGCCGCGACGCCGCGCCCGACGCCGGTCTCGTTCCCGTAGTTCACCGCGGTGTCGATCAGCCGGTAGCCGGTGCGGAGGGCCGACGCCACCGCCTCGGCGGCCTCCGCGTCGTCCATCGGGTACGTGCCGAGCCCCACGGCTGGAAGATCGTGCCGTCGTTGAGCGAGTACGCCGGAACGTGCCGCACAGTTGCTCCCTGTCTCCGGATGTCCGTCTTCCCGGCCCACTGTAGGACGGCCGGACAGAGGCCACCCGTCGGGAGCCGTTCGGCACTGTGGCCTGCGCCGGCGTGCGGGGGCCCGCGCGATCGTACGGCCCCCGGCACCGGAAGGGTCTCAGCGGGAGAGCCCGCCCGAGGAGTGCCGGCTGGGGCTCGGGGAGGTCCGGGGTGCGGCGGCCAGGTCGAGCAGGAGCATCGCGTCGTGGTCGGGGGCGCCGGGTTCGGCGGTGTAGACGCCGAGGCGCTGTCCGGTGCTGCCTTCGACGTGCAGGCTCTGGCTGCTGAGGGTGAGGACGCCGACCTGCGGGTGGTGGAAGGTCTTCTGGATGCTTTTGCGCCCGACGACGTCGTAGCGCTCCCACAACTTGGTGAAGTCGGGGCTCTTGAGCAGGAGTTCACCCACGAGGTTGGCCAGGTCCGGGGCGTCCGGGTCGGTGCCCGCCTGCGCGCGCAGCCGGGCGACGCAGCCGCGGACCTGGTAGTCCCAGTCGGGGAACAGCTCGCGCGCGGCGGGGTGGAGGAAGAGGTAGCGGGCGAGGTTGCGCTGCTTGGCCGGCCAGTCGGCCAGGCCCGCGTACAGCGCCAGGCCGGCGGCATTCCAGGCGAGCAGGTCCATGCTGCGGCTGATGACGTAGGCCGGACTCGGCCGCATCGTCTCCAGGAGCAGCTTCAGGT
This sequence comes from Streptomyces sp. NBC_01476, assembly GCF_036227265.1. NCBI lineage: Bacteria > Bacillati > Actinomycetota > Actinomycetes > Kitasatosporales > Streptomycetaceae > Streptomyces > Streptomyces sp. NBC_01476. The sequence continues at coordinate 175,976 of NZ_CP109446.1, forward strand.
GGGGTCGTACGGTCCGGCTGGGCGGCGGTGGCGGCTCAGGGGCATAGCGGGCGGACCGGGCGGCGAGATCACGCAGGTGCTGGTGTTCGTCGTCGTCGAGGTGCAGGGCGCGGGCCAGGGCATCGACGACGCCGGGGCTGGGCCGGGTCTCCTTGCCGCGCTCGATGCGGGTGTAGTAGTCGATGCTGACACCGGCGAGCGTGGCCAGTTCCTCGCGGCGCAGGCCGGGAGTGCGGCGCACCCCGGGCCCGGGGGTGAGGCCGGCACTCTCGGGGCTGATCTGGGTACGGCGGGCGCGCAGGAAGCGTCCCAGCTCGTCGCCACTGGTGTGCTGCTCGGGTGCCATGGGGCCAGTGTCACCCAGCTTCCACCTGGGTGGAATCACCGAGGGGGGTCCTGCCGTACCCACCGCTGGCTTCTCCCCCGAAGAACCCGGCCTGCCTGTGCGAGGCGCGAGGCGGCACCGTGGATGACGTCGCCAAGTCGTCCACGCTCAGGTCCACGTCCACGTCCAGGCCCACCAGGAGCGTTCTTCCGTGTCCGGACCTCTTGGACCACGCGAAGCCCGCGAACGTGGGTGCGGCGTCGGCGGGCACACGGTCGCAGGACGGCAGACCTCCTCATCAGCGGACAGGAATGGGTGAATCACGATGAAATACATCAGGCTCCGTGATCTGGAGGTCTCCCGGATCGGCCTGGGTGCGATGGGCATGTCCCACGGCTACACCGGCGCCGGAACGGACGACGCGGAGTCCGTCCGCACCGTCCACCGCGCGCTGGAACTGGGCGTCACACTGATCGACACCGCCGAGATCTACGGTCCTTACACCAACGAGGAACTCCTCGCCCGTGCGCTGAAGGGCCGCCGCGATCAGGTGGTGCTGGCGACGAAGTTCGGCATGATCGCCCACTCCGGGGCGGGCGCGTGGCACCCGGACAGCAGCCCGGCCAATGTCCGTACCGCCGTCGAAGGCTCACTCAAGCGGCTGGGCACCGATCACATCGACCTCTACTACCAGCACCGGGTCGATCCGGACACCCCCATCGAGGAGACAGCCGGCGCCGTGGGTGAGCTGGTCGCCGAGGGCAAGGTCCGGGCGTTCGGCCTGTCCGAGGCCGGACCGGACACCATCCGCCGCGCCCACGCCGTCCATCCCGTCACCGCCGTCCAGTCGGAGTACTCCCTGTGGACCCGCGGCGTGGAAGCACAGGTACTGCCGGTGCTGCGCGAGCTGAACATCGGCCTGGTGCCCTTCTCGCCGCTCGGCCGCGGCTTCCTCACCGGTACGGTCCGCGACGAGGCCGACTTCGCAGAGGGCGACTTCCGGCGCGGCAATCCGCGTTTCAGCGGCGAGAACTTCCGGCGCAACCTCCGTCTCGCCGACGAGGTCCAGGCGGTGGCCGCGCAAGCCGGCGCCACCTCCGCACAGGTCGCCCTGGCCTGGCTGCTCGCACAGGGCGACGACATCGCGCCCATCCCCGGCACCAAGCGCGTCTCCCGCGTCGAGGAGAACACCGCCGCCGACGGCATCGAACTGACCACCGAACAGATCGGCAGACTCAGCGGTCTGCCCCCGGCCGCCGGCGAGACGCACACCGAGGCCGGTCTGCGGATGCTCGAACGCTGAGCCGGCCACGCGGCAGGCCGCCGGGCACCAACCTCTTCCACTTCTCCGCAGCCGCGGAGGGGTCCACGACAGGAGCATTTCCATGCGCGCAGCAGTGATGTACGGGGCCGGCGACGTCCGTGTCGAGGACCGTCCCGATCCGAAGATCCAGCGACCCACCGACGCCATCGTGCGGACCGTCCTGTCGTGCGTGTGCGGATCGGACCTCTGGCCGTACAAGTCGTTGCCCGCCACCGAGAGCGGCCGCCCCATGGGGCACGAGTTCGTCGGTGTGGTCGAGGCAACCGGCTCCGACGTGGCCGGCGTCAGGGCCGGTGATCTGGTGGTCACGCCGTTCACCTACTGCGACAACACCTGCGACTTCTGCCGCAAGGGCCTGCAGTCGTCGTGCCGGCACGGCGGCAGGTACGGCTTCGACGGTGTGGACGGCGGTCAGGGTGAGGCGGTGCGTGTCCCCTACGCCGACGGCACCCTGGTCAGGCTGCCGGTCGGCGAGGACTCCGACCTGCTGCCCTCGTTGCTCGCCCTGTCCGACGTGATGGGTACCGGTCACCACGGAGCCGTCACCGCCGGGGTCTCCCGGGGCGACTCCGTGCTGGTCATCGGTGACGGCGCCGTGGGCCTGAGCGCGGTGATCGCGGCCAAGCGCCTCGGCGCCGAACGGATCATCCTCATGGGCCGGCACACCGACCGTACCGACCTCGGCCTCGCGTTCGGCGCCACCGATGTCGTCGCCGAACGCGGCGACGAAGGCGTCGCCCGGGTCCGGGATCTGGCCGGCGGCGACGGCGTCGACAGGGTCGTCGAGGCCGTCGGCACCCGGCAGACCCTGGACACCGCGTTCGGCACGGTCATCGACGGCGGCACCATCAGCCGCCTCGGCGTCCCGCAGTACGAGGAAGGTCCCGTCAACATGTCGATGATCATGCGGAACATCACCCTCACCGGCGGCGTCTCCCCGGCCCGTGCCTACATCGGGGAACTCATGCCCGACGTCCTGGACGGCACCATCCAGCCGGGCCGTGTCTTCGACCGGACCTTCCCCCTGGACCGGACCCCGGATGCGTACGAGGCCATGGCCCAGCGCCGCGTTCTCAAAGCGCTCATCACCCTCTGACCGGCTGACCCCAGCCACGGCCCCGCACCTCCCCCGTACGAGCACGAGAAGGAACAACACCCCATGCAGACCGTCACGTTGAACAACGGCATCCCCATGCCGGTCCTCGGCTTCGGCGTCTACCAGATCCCTGCCGAGCGGACCGAGCAAGCCGTCTCGGACTCCCTCGCGGCCGGCTACCGGCTGCTTGACACCGCCGCCGCCTACGGCAACGAGGAGGCCGTGGGCCGCGCCACAACGAGATCACCCCCGCGGTCAACCAGATCGAGACCCACCCGTTCTTCCAGCGCGAGCCCGACCACAGCCTCATGCGGGAGCACGGCGTCCAGCACCAGGCGTGGGGCGGCTTCGCCGAAGGGAAGAACGACCTGTTCACCCACCCCGTCCTCAGCGGGATCGGCCGGGCCCACGGCACGTCCGTGGCGCAGGTCGTGCTCCGCTGGCTGATCCAGCGGGGCATCGTCACGATCCCGAAGTCCGTCAATCCTGACCGGATGGCGCAGAACACCGACGTCTTCGACTTCGAACCCGACCACGACAAGATGGCCCGGATCGCCGCCCTCGACACCGGCACCACGCTGTTCTTCGACCACCACGACCCCGGGATGGTCGCCTGGCTCAGCAAGCGCCGTCTGGACAACTGACGTGTCCTGGCACCCGAGCCGCGGAGGAGACCGCACGGATCAGGGGGTGCTGGAACAGTACGCACGGGCCGCTGGCCTGGAAGGTGGGCAGTGCCGTCGCGTGTCGCCGCACAGGACAACGCCGTTCAGGAGGTCCATCCCTGTCGCGCTCCGGTGCCCGCTCGCCTGTGGCGAGGCTACGCAGCCGGAGGTGCCGGCCGGCCCTCGGTGAGGCTGCCGACGATCAGGCCGAGGGTGAAGTCGAACCGTTCGTGTCCCGTGCCTGAGGTCAACTCGGCCGCGTAGCGCCTGACCTGGGGGAACCGGTCGTCAGGCAGCGCGGCGAACCGGCGCATGAGTTCGTCGCGGCTGACGACCCACGCGTCGTCCTGCTGGTTCTGCCGCTGCACGACCAGGGACGTCTCCAGGGTGTAGGCAGCCACGTAGAGCGAGAGGGCGTCGATCGCCCAGGCCGCCGTCCGCGGTTCGATGCCGCCGGCGAGAAGGATGGCCAGCATTCCTTCGTTGACGCGCAGCACGTCGAGGTTGGTGGGGGCCAGGGCCAGCGCGGCGCGGGAGACGCCGGGGTACTTCAGGTACTGGTCGCGGATCTGCGCACAGACGTCGAGGATCTGCTCGCGCCATGCCGCCGGATCGGGTTCGGGCAGCACCAGTTGGGCGCAGAGCCGGCCGATGACCAGCTCGTCGATGTCGGCCTTGTTGACGACGTGCGCGTAGAGCGAGGCGGGTCCCGTGTCGAGTACGCCGGCGACGCTGCGCATCGTCAACGCGTCGTAGCCCTGGGTGGCGACGACCTGCAGCGCCGCGTCGACGACCCTGTCGACGGTGATCGGTGCTTTCCTGCGCGCCGGTGGCGCTTGAGGGGGCTCGAGCTGGGCGTGCCGGGCGGCGCGGCGTCGTTTTGGATCGGCTGGCATGCGATCGATCCTACCTTGACACGAACGGCCATCCAAGCGTAGAGCTTAGTTTGTGACTGTAGAACAAAGTTCGTTGAGCGCATCGGGCGACGCCCCCGGCATCGCTCCGCTTCCTCCGCGGCGGGCCTGGCTCGTCCTCGCCGTCGTCTTCATCGCCGATGTGATGGACGTGATCGACTCGACCATCGCCAACCTCGCCGGCCCGTCGATCCGTGCCGACCTCGGCGGCAGCGAGACGACCCTGCAATGGGTGCTCACCGCCTACACCGCGGCCTTCGCCATCGGCCTGATCACCTCGGGCCGGCTGGGCGACCTGCTCGGCCGCCGCCGGCTGTTCCTGCTGGGCATGGCCGGGTTCACGCTCGCCTCGCTCGCCTGCGGGCTGGCACCCGGCGTCGGCTTCCTCATCACCGCCCGCCTGGTGCAGGGCCTGTGCGGCTCGGTGATGATTCCGCAGGGGTTCGCGATGGTGAAGGTGGTCTTCCCGCCGCAGGACCTGCGCAAGGCGCTCATCCCGTTCGGGCCGGTGATGGGACTGGCCACCGTGGCCGGGCCGATCCTCGCCGGCTGGCTGCTGCACCTGGACCTGTTCGGCAGCCAGTGGCGTTCGATCTTCCTGATCAACGTCCCCGCAGGCGTCCTCGCCTGGGCCCTGGCCCGGCGGTTCCTGCCGCACCGCACCGGCGAGGACCCGGACGCCCGGCTCGACCTCGGCGGCGTCGGCCTGCTCACCCTGGCCTCGGCGCTGCTGATCATTCCGCTGGTCCAGGGCCGCGAACTCGGCTGGCCGCTGTGGACTTACGTGTCGATGGCCGGCTCGGTCGTCGCCCTTGCCCTGTTCGCCGGCTCGGAGCGGCGCAGCTCGCATCCGGTGATCACGCCCTCGCTGTTCCGCAAGCGCAGTTTTGTGGCCGGCCTGGCCATCGTGGGGGCTTTCTTCGCCTCGCTGAGCGGATTCCAGCTGGCGTTCAACCTGCTGCTGCAGCTCGGCCTGCACTGGACCCCGCTGCACACCAGCCTCACCCTGATCCCCTGGGCGCTCGGCAGCGCCCTCGCCGTGGGTCTGTCCGGCGCCGTACTCACCCAGCGGCTCGGCCGGGCCGGCCTGCAGCTCGGCCTCGGCATCGCGGTCGTCGGCCTGCTCGCGCTGTGGGTCACCATCGTCCACTGGGGCGACCGTCTCACCTCGGCGACGCTCGCCCCTTCGCTGCTGCTGATCGGGTTCGGCACCGGTCTGGTCTTCGTCCCGATCTTCGACTTCGTCCTCGGCGGCGCCACCACCGAAGAGGTCGGCACCGGCTCGGGCATGCTCAACGCCGTCCAGCAGTTCTCCGGTGCCATCGGTGTCGCCGCCCTCGGCACGGTGTTCTTCGCCCGGGCCAACCACGGCGGAACCGCGAACTTCGACCATGCCGGCGAACTCGTCACCGGGCTTGCCGTTGTGCTGTACCTGATCGCTTTCGCGCTGGTCTGGCTCCTGCCGAAGCACGCCCAGCAGGCAGCGGGCTGATCCCGGTGGCGGGCCGGCCGGCGACCGCCGGCGGCCTGGGAGCCGCGCGGCTGCCCGGCTCCCAGGAAGAGCGATGCCGTAACGGCGACGGCGCCCCGCCGCGGGCGGGATACCGCAGAGGCAACGGCACCCCGCCGCGGGGGACTACGCGTCGAACGGCGTGAGGACGAAGATGGGCATCTTCCTGGTGGTCTTCTTCTTGTACTCCGCGTAGTCCGGCCAGGCCGCCACGGACCGCTCGAACCACGCGTCGTACTCCTCGCCGTCGACCTCCCTGGCCCGGTAGTCCTTCTTGACCGGGCCGTCCTGGAGTTCCACATGCGGGTTCGCGACCAGGTTGTAGTACCAGACGGGGTGCTTGGGTGCGCCGCCCAACGACGCGACGACGGCGTACTCGCCGTCGTGCTCGACACGCATCAGGGGCGTCTTGCGGATCTTCCCGGATTTGGCTCCCACCGACGTCAGGATGATCACCGGCTTCCCCTGGTTGTCCGTGCCCTCGGTACCGCCGGAGCGCTCGTAGAGATCGACCTGATTGCGGGCGAACTCGGACCCGCTCGGCTCGTAAGTCCCGGTGAGCGGCATGTCTGCACCATCCCATTCGACGTTGGGGCCGGCTGCGGCAGCCAGGTGCCGCACGGCCACGGAGCATAAACGGACTATACCCCGATTCCGCGGTTCGGTAGGGTCACCATGTGAAACGACCAGTCGCCTGGGGAGCGCCGCCGGCCGAGCGCGCCGACGCGGTCCGCAACCGGCTCCACCTGCTGAACACGGCCCGCCGGATGCTCGCTGAGCAGGGCGCGGACCGCCTCACCATGGACGCACTGGCGGAGCGGGCGGGCCTGGGCAAGGGCACCGTCTTCCGCCGCTTCGGCAGCCGGGCCGGCATCTTCCAGGCCCTGCTGGACGACGACGAGCACGCCTTCCAGGAGCAGGTGCTCTCCGGCCCCCCTCCCCTGGGCCCCGGCGCCGCGCCGCTCGACCGGCTGATCGCCTACGGCCGCGCCCGCACCGGCTTCCTGGTCGAGCACCGCGACATCGCCAGGGCCGCCCTCGGCGGCAGCCGGCCGGTACCGATCCGCCGGCGGACACCCATGTCCCAGGTCCACGTACGCATGCTGCTCGGACAGCTGGAACTCGCGGGCGCCGACCTCGACATGCTCGCCGTCCAGCTCACCGGCGCCCTGGACGGTCCCGTCCTGCTGTACCTCTCGTCCGAGGAGTTCACCGACGCCGTGGAGGAGGCCGGCTCCCGCATCGGACAGGCCTGGCAGGACCTCGTGGAACGCGCCTGCCGCCCCTGACCCGCACCGGGGCCCGGCACGAAGGCGCTGCCGCGCGGCCCCGTACTGACACGTGTCCTGCCCGCGGACCCGGAGGCCGCACCGATCGCCCGGGAGGCGGCCCGCCGCCGGCTGGACCTGCGAGGTCAGCGACGCCGCGACCGGTGTTCCGCGTGTGCGGCACGCCCGTGCCGAACCGGCGTGCAACCGGCCGCGCCCGGCGCGGAACGGGCGTCCGGAGGTCGGCGCGGCGGCGTGCCGAGGGCCTCAGGCAGGCTCGGCGACCTGGCGGCCCAGGTCGGGTTCGGCGCCGTCCGGCCGCTGCAGGCCCCGTTCGAAGAGGCGGCGCACCCGGTGGGCGTTCTCCGGGCGGCCTGAGGTACGGAAGAAGGCCGCGAGACCGGCCGCGGACTTCTTGTCTCCACCGCGGCCGCCGCTACGACCTCGCCCGGTTCTCCCTGCTCCGCCCTCGCGCCTGGGACGCCTGACCGGCGGCGGAGCACTTGCCGGCACGCCCTGGCCGCGCGTCGGCGCCGGTCGCCCGTCAGGGCGAGTCGGCTTCCCACTCCCAGAAGGCGGGATCGGCGGCACGCGGGCGGTACCAGGCACGGCCGCCGGGGCCGTACGCGCCGATCTCGGTCGTCAGCGCGGCCCCGTCGGACCGTTCTTCCGCGCTCCAGCCGGTGACGTCGAGCAGCAGCCCGTCCAGTGCGCCGCCGACCAGTTCGGCATAGTCGTGACCTGGCCGCGGACCGGGGTCCGGGTCGTCGTGATCGGCGCCGTACACGCGCCGCAGTTTCCATCGGGCGTCCATGCCCGCGAGCCTGCCACCCACCACCGACACCCGCGCCCACCGCCGACCGCCAGACCACACCGCACCGCTCACCTACGGCGCCGGCGACGCCTTCCTCTCCCGGGCGGGACGTGACGCTGCGGTTGGTCAAGTCCGGAGAAGAAATTGTTCAGCTTGTTCCAGTTGGTCGTGTCCTCGTGCTTGTAGAGGTCGACCGCCACCCGTACTGGGCCTGGAGCATCGCCTCCCGCGGCTTGCGCCACACCCAGACCTTCCGCTGCCGCCCGTCGGGCGGCGTCAGCTCCGTCAGCACCTCGAAACCGAGACGGCGGTGGAAGGCCGTGGACGCGAGATTCACCGGCGCGGCCACGACCGCGGCGATCACCGGGCTCTGCGACCACTGGCCCAGTACGTGGTGGTACAGCTGGGAGGCGATACCCCGGCGCGCGGCCTTCTCCGCCACACACACCTGTTTGATGACCAGGAAACTTCCCAGCCCGGTCCTGATCCGATGGTTCAGCCACTCGTCCGGGCCAAGTCTGTCGTCACTGTAGGCGAGCCCGAAACCCAGTACGTCGTCCCCTTTGACCGCGACGTAGAAGTGCTCGGCCGTGACCAGCCGTTCGCGATACGTCTCCTCCGTGTATCCCGACACGGGGAAACCGCCACGGACAGCGGTCGGGACATCCCCTTCCGCCAGGCTGCGGGACCTCGCCGGCGCCGCGACGGCCGGCACGTGTGCCTCCCGCGTGCGAAGGATCTCCACCCCCTGCCCGGGTCCCTCTCCCGTGCCCTGTCCCTGTCCCGCGTCCGGATCCGTCACCTGACCGCCTCCCCGACCAACTCCTATGCACGGAAGGTAACTTGTGAGAAGCAAGAGCACGCGTGATCCATGGACATCGGTGACAATGCCCGGCACGTTTCCCGGACCGGGGACGCGCCGGTCACCGTCGGGTCCGGCGACCACCACCGTGACGGTGAGCGGAGGTCGGACCCGACGGGGTGCCGGGGCCCCGGGAAAGCCGGAGGCTAGGCGAATACCTCCATTTCGTAGAGGGAGTAGCCCCAGGGGCCGGACTTCTGGGTGCCCTGCATGCGCACGTAGCGGGCCGGGCCGGTCACCGGGACCTTTTCCGTGCCACCGGAGCCGTTCGTCTGCGTGGAGAGGTCCCGCCATGTCGAACCGTCGGTGGACGCCTGGAGTTTGTAGCCCTTCGCATAGGACTCCTCCCACGCCAGATCGACCTCGCTGAGGGTGTAGGTGGCGCCGAGGTCCACCTGGAGCCACTCGCCGTCGCCGGGACCGGCACTCCACCGGGTCGACAGGTCACCGTCGAAGGCTTTGGCGGCGCCCTGGTCGGCAGTGGAGGCGGAGGAGGCCGTGGCGGGCTTGCCCTGGGCCAGGTTGGTCTTCGGTGCGTCGAGCGTCAGGTTCACGGTGACGGTCCGGCCCTTCTGCAGCGGCAGCACCCGGGCGATGCCGCCCAGCGGCGAACTCTGCACCGACACCCCGTCACCGGTGGCCGAGGCGATGCCGGAGCGCTGGATCAGCGTCAGGTTCTGGTCGATGCCGGAGGTCAGCGTCACCTTCACCGTGTGGGCGCCGGTGTCCCAGCTCAGGTTGTCGATGGTGAATTGGCCCTTGCCGAGCATGCCGCTGATGGAGCCCTTGTTCAGGCCCTTCGGCAGCGCGGGCAGCAGTTCCAGGGTGCCCGGCTGGGAGGCGGCCAGCATCTCCATCATCACCGTGGGAACGGAGTTGACGACGTCCGTGGCGAACGTGTTGTGGTTGTTGTAGTGGGAGGTCGCCATGCTGCTGTAGTAGTAGTCGTCCTTCGCGAACCGCAGCAGCTTGGCGCCGACGGAGTCGGCCTGGTTCAGGTCGGCGGCGATCAGGGCGCCGTGCAGCAGTCCGTGCCCGGCGTTCTCGTAGGAGCCGGCGTCCTTCTTCTGCAGGAACACCTGGGCGGCTTTGTACTGGGCGGGGTTCTTCTCCGGGGTGATCTCCCGGTAGGGCCACACCGGCATCAGCCCGCTGGAGTGCCGGTGCTGGTAGTTGTTCTTGTTCGCCAGGTCCGGCCACGCCCATTCGGCCAGCGCGCCGTCGTTGTTGATGAGGTAGGGCGGCAGATTGTCGAGTTTCTCCTGCCAGACCGGGATCTTGTCGCTGTCGCGGCCGAGCGTCCTGGCGGTCTGGATCAGCGTGGACAGCGCGAACCGGGCGCCGGAGATGTCGTACACCGAGTTGACCGCGAGCGGGACACCGCCGGGCGGGGTGTTCTCCGGCGAGATGGACCCGGCGAAGATGTACTTGCCGTTGCTGTCCTTCTTGACCAGGAAGTCCTCGTAGAAGTCCCCCATGTCCCGGATCAGCGGGTAGAACTGGTCGGCGAGGAAGGTCTGGTCGCCGGTCACCTCGTAGTACTCCCAGAAGGGGTAGAGCAGCCAGGACTCCCCGCCGGTGACGTACTGGTAGGGGTAGTCGAAGTTGATGTTGGAGATCAGGCCCTCGGTGTTGGGGGTGTTGCCGCCGGTCAGCATGCCTCTGGTACCGAGCAGCTTTCTGGCGTTGGTCCTGAAGTCGTTCTGCCACTGCTTGTTGAGGTAGAAGTAGCCGGCCATCGCCTCCGGCATGTTGCCGATGTTGCCGCTGGAGATCTGCAGATTGAGGTTGGCGTCCAGGTGGTAGTAGCCGTCCCAGCCGACGTTGCTGTCACCGGTCCAGTTGCCGAGCAGGTCGGGCGCCGCCGTCTCGTTGCTCGACCCGAGCAGGTGGTAGCGGCCGGCGTAGAACATCCGCTCGTACAGGGCGGGGATCGGCACCGACGACGACTTCTGCTCGGCGAGCAGTTCCTCGGTGGACTTGGCCCGGTCCTGCGGTGAGGCGCCGAAGTCGAGGGACACCCGGTCGAAGATCTGGCTGTGCTTGCTCACCTGGCGGTTCAGCAGCGTCTGGTAGGTGTCGTTGACCGCCGCCAGCCTGGACCGGAGGAGTTGCTTGTTCCAGTCCTGTTCTGCGGGGACACCACCGTTGTAGGTGCCGTTGTAGCGCTGGGTGAGCGACAGCAGCATCACATAGCTGGCGCCGGAGACGGAGACGTCGGTGCCGGACATCGTCCTGGCGCCGTCGGTGACGATCCGGGTGACGCCTTCGTATCCGGCGTTGTAGCTGCCGGCCGGGTACTTCGCCCGCAGATTGAGGTAGTCGGTGGTGGAGTTGTTGGTGAAGGTCAGGCCCTTGTTGAGCAGATTCATCCCCGGGTCGACGGACAGGCCGAGTCTGACGTCGAGCTTCTGCCCGGTCGGTGCGGGCAGGTACTGCACGGTCACGCCGTCGGCCCGGGAGACGAAGGAGTCGCGTTCCCACTTCCCCTTGCTGTCGCTCCAGTTCACCTTGACCACGCCCGAGGAGTAGTCGGTGGAGCGGACGTAGTCGCTGATGGGGCCACTGTCCGGCAGTTGGATGGTCATCTTGTAGCCGGGGTGTTTGCTGCCCTCTCCCCCGCCCTGGTATCCCTGGACGTCTGCGGCGAGCTGGTTGGCGTCCTGGTAGTCGTCGGTGGTGAGGAGGTCGCGGACGCGGTTGATGTCGCCGGCGCTCACGGTGTTGAACGTCCGGTGCGGGTGGGCCTCCGTCCGCGCCATGAAGAAGTCCTTGTCGTCGAAGACGACGGTGTCGTCGCGCGGATTGCCGAAGACGATGATGCCCTGCTTGCCGTTGCCGGCGAGCAGGCCGTCCTGCCAGTCGCTGTACGTCTGCGGGTAGGTGGTGGACGGCGCCACCGTGGGGGAGCCCGCCACGCCGGGTCCGCTGCCGCCGTCCGCGGTGCCGAAGACCTGGAACTCCCAGAGCGAGTAGCCGTACGTGGTGGCAGGGGTGACGCCCTGCATACGGAGGTAGTGCGCGGTCTTGTCCACGTTCACCGTCTCGGTGCCGCCGTGCCCGGTGGTGGTGGAGGAGACGTCGGTCCAGTGCGTGCTGTCGTCGGACACCTGGACCTTGTACGCCTTCGCGTAGGCGGCCTCCCAGGACAGCACGGTGGTCGTGACGTGGTACTCGCCGCCGAGACTGACCTGGATCCAGGCGTTGGGGTCGTTGCTGTGGTCGCTCGACCAGCGCGTGGAGGCGTTGCCGTCGATCGCGTTGGCCGCGGTGTACGCGCCGTCCTGGTAGGAGGCGACCGCCGTCGCTCCGGGGTTCAGCGACAGGTTCACCGGTGAGTCGGCCGGCTGCGCCGCACCGGACCCGAGTCCGGTCGACAACAGCAGGATCAGAGGGAGGGCGACGCCGAGCAGTCGTCTGATGACGGCGCCGCCGGGGCGGGTGCGGTTCATGCCCTGTTTCATGGGGGGTCCTCTGCTCGGAGTGGTCCCACGGCGGTGAGCAGGCGCCATGGAGGGGAGCCATGGAGGGACAGGTGCCGGGCCGGCCGAGACGGGTGCCGGGCCGGCCGCGGGCCGGCCCGGCGACGAAGTGGGGGTGTCCCGGGATCGCCGGTGCGGACGCCCGCACCGGCGGCCCGCCAGGCAACGTTGTCAGCGGTGGACGGGGCCGGCGGGCACCCGGCCGTTGGTCACCGGTCGGCGGTCACCCGGCCGTCACGCGCAGCGAGGAGATGGAGTCGTTGTTGCCGGTGGCGGTCAGGTCCGGGGCGTCGGAGGTGAAGGTCCACCGCGTGCCGCCGAAGCCGGCGTCCCCATAGGCGGTGACGGTGTATCCGGCGGGCACGCGCAGCGAGGAGATGCTGTCATTGGCGACACCGGCGGCCTGGAGCCGCGGCAGGTCGTAGTCGCCGGCCGCGAGAGTGGCGTGCGGGCCGCTGTAGTTGCTGTCGCCGTAAACGACAGGACCGCCCGCGGGAGCCACGGCGGGGGTGCCGTAGATCTCGAACTCGTAGAGCGAGTAACCGTATGGGGTGGCCGGTGTGACGCCCTGCATGCGCACGTATCTGCCGGTCCTGGCGACATTCACCGTATCGGTGCCGCCGTGGCCCGTGGAGGTGGAGGAGACGTCGGTCCAGTGCGTGCCGTCGTCGGACACCTGGACCTTGTACGCCGAGGCGTACGCCGCTTCCCAGGACAGCACCGCCGTGCTGATGTCGTACGTGCCGCCCAGGTCGACCTGGATCCAGGCGTTGGGGTCGTCGCCGTGGTCGCTCGACCAGCGGGAGGAGGCGTTGCCGTCGATCGCGTTGGCCGCTGTGTACGCGCCGTCCTGGTACGAGGCGGAGGCGCTCGCGGCGGGGTTGAGCGACAGGTTCACGGGGAGGTTCGCCGGCGGCTTGGGCACGGTCTGACCGGCCGGCGGCCACAGGGTGAAGGAGTTGCTGCCGCCCCGCGCGGCGGCGAACGGCCCGGCCATGATGTCGGCGGTGCCGACCGGGGCGCCGAAGAAGTCGGTGGTCACGTCGGCGGCGATGCTCTGGTTCGCCTTGGGGATGGTGCCCACCCGGGCCTGGGTGACCGGGGTGAGGCCGTGGATGCCGGAGGCGTCGAGGTCGAAGGCCAGGGACATCTGCGTACTGGTCGCCGTGTAGTGCACGTTGGAGATGCCGCCGGTGACGTTCCCCTCCTTCACCTGGGTCTTGTCCGTCGCGTTGTCGGGGAGTGCCGAGCCCTGGACCAGGTTGTTGTACCAGAAGAACTTCTCGGGAGAAGTGAGCGCGGTGGTCTCGTTCATCGTGCCCGGCTGGAAGTAGTACGCGTCGCGGCCACTGCCGTCGTTGTGGATGGCGCCGTTGTCGAGGAAGAGGTTGTTGGCGAAGACGATGCCGGTGGCGTCCAGGGTGCGGATGTCGCTGTTGCCGATGAAGACGTTGTTGTCGACCAGGATCGGGCCGAAGACGGCTTCGGCGTAGTAGCCCCAGGGGCTGTTCATCACGATGTTGCCGGTGATGCGGACGTTCTGGTTGCCCCAGTCCGTCCAGATGCCCGCGGAGTTGCCGCCCTTGGAGTTCTTGACGTAATTGCCTTTGATCAGGCCCTCGTTCATGTAGTGGACCTTGATCGGGGCGGTTTCCGCGCCGCTGAACTCGTTGCGGTAGTTGGTGTCCTCGATCATGTTGTACAGAATCTGCGAGTGCCAGGAGAAGACACCGGCGATGCCGGACTGCCCGCAGCGGGCGATGTAGTTGTTGCGGACGATGTGCGAGCCGTACGCGTCGGTGGCGTGGAAGTCGGTTCTGGTGGTGCCGGGCCGGTTGCCGGCCCATTCGTCGTTGCCGAGGCCGATGTCGATGCCGATGGTGCGGGCGTTGATCACGATGTTGTTCTCGATGATCCATTTCAGGCCGCCGTTGACGCTGATGGCGCCGGCCTGGCGCCGCGACGGGCTGCTGGGGAAGTCCGAGTAGGTGGTGGCGGCCTGCTTCACGGTGAAGCCGTTGACGGTGATGTAGCCGAGCCCCCAGGCGTCCGGGGCGAAGACCTGGCGGCGGACGTTGATCTCGGCGAGCCGGGCGTTGGGGTCGGCGCCGTTGAAGTTCGCCCAGATCGTGGTGGTGCCGCCGGACACCTGGGAGTACCAGGAGGCGGCGGCGCTCTGCACGTCGCTCAGTGCCGGCTTCTCGTAATACGCCTGCTCGTCGAGGTAGACGTCGCCCGCGGTGTAGCCGGGGAAGGTGCCGCCGTCGCCGCCCTGCGGCTGGCCGGTCGCGTAGGGGTTGTAGTCCCCGAAGTAACCGCTCGGCAGGGTGACGCTCCAGACGTTGCCGCTGGTCCGCACCCAGGAGTTGACCTCCTCGGAGCCCTTGATGGCCACCTCGCCGTCGCCGGCGTTCGTGTACGTGATGCGGTGGGCCTCGTCGGTTCCGCCGCGCGCGGGCTTGACGGTCTCCCGGTACAGGCCGGCGTGCACCTTCACCGTGTCACCTGGCTGCGCCTCCTGCGCCGCGTGGTTGATGGTCAGATAAGGGGCGGCCTGCGTGCCGGGGTTGCTGTCGCTGCCGTTCTTGGCGACATAGAGGGTGCGCGGTGCCTGGGCCGACGCGTGTGCGGTGATCGCGGGTACGGCGATCGCTGCCAGGGCGAGGCTGCCGGCGAGGGCGCACAGCGCTCTGATCCGGACGCCGAGGCGCGCGGCCCGGTGGGTCCTGCCGTGTCTCATGGGGCTCCTTCGCGGAAGCCGGCCCCCGGTCCGTTCGCCGGTCGGGCCGGCAACGACGGGGGCGGGCGCGGTGGTTCAGGGTGGGGGGTGCCGCATGTCCGCCTAGTTTCATTATTAATCTATGCAAGTACGACTCGTGATGCACCCGCAACACGACCGGCGGTTCGAGCACCGTACCGGCGGCCCGCTCGCGCATCAAGAGGTCGGACGAATAAGGCGGGTTGGGCCGTGGCCGGCTCCCGCGACGGCAAGGACCCGCCGGAAACGCTTACGCCGCCGGGGTGTTGGTCAGACCCGCGCCGCGACCTGCGGCCCGTGGCCGGGCGCGACCGACCCCTGGAGCACCAGCGCCGCGCCGCCGATCGCCGCCGAGTCGCGCGGGTTGCTCGACAGGTCGACCTGGACGGGGTGCACCTCCCGGGTGAAAGCCCGTTCCGCGAGGCGGCGCCTGACCTCGGTGACGTACAGGGACCCGGCGACGGCGAAACCCGGTCCTGCCAGTGCCATCGTGTCGAGGTCCCAGAGGTTGGCCAGCGTGACCGCGCCCTCCGCGAGCAGCGCCGCGGACTCGTCGACCAGCGCGCGTGCCTGCTCGTCGCCGTAGACCGCCGCCCGCGCCAGGACGTCGAAGGCCCGCGCGTCGGAGTCGTCGGGCCGGATGCGCAGCCGCTCGGCGAGGCCGGGCAGCGCCCGGGCACGGGCGACGACCACCCGCGGGGCGGCGTACTGCTCAAGGCAGCCGCGGTTGCCGCACGGGCACGGCTCGCCGTCGCGGACCACCGCGATGTGGCCGATCTTGCCGGCGTTCGAACTGGCGCCGCGGTGCAGGGCGCCGTCGAGGACGACGCCGGAGCCGATGCCGGAGTTCATGTAGAGGCAGCCGAAGGTGCGCTCGCGCGAGACCTGCCGCCCCCAGAACTCACCGACCGCCGCCGCGGAGGCGTCGCTGTCGACCAGCACCGGAACGTTCAGCCGGTCGCTCAGCGCGGGGGCGAGGTCGAGGCTTGCCTCCTGCTGGCCCGGTCGCGCGAGGAATCCGCCGTGGGCGACGTCGACCGGGCCGGGTCCGACGACGGCCATCCCGGCCACGCTCTGCGGGGGCAGGCCGAGGCCGGCGGTGACGTCCTGGTACAGCGCGGCGAGCCGGTCGACGAGGTCCGCGGGCCGGCCGCCGTCGGGCACCGCCACAAGTTCGCGGCCGACGGTGCCGCCGCGGGTGTCGGTCACCACGCAGGTCAGCGCGTCCGCGCCCATGTGGATGCCGACGCCGTACGCGGCACGGGAGTTGATGATGAGCATGGCGCGGGGCTTGCCGCGGGTCGCGACGGTGTCGCCGGTCTCGCGGACGACGCCGTCGTCGATCAGGCGGCGGACGATGTTGGAGATCGTCGGCTGGGTCAGCCCTGTGACATTGACGAGTTCCACCCGGCTGATGGGTCCGGAGGAACGGATGAGGTCCACGATGAGCGCACGGCTGCCCGGTCCGGCAGCCGCAGACTCCCGTCGGGCCACGCTCGACCACCTCTCGTCTCGCCGTACGCTGTCGCACGACTACGGTACGGGGACGAGGTTAGACGAGGTTGATCGACCGGGAGGACACCATGGCCGCGGCACCGACCGGCCGATCGCCACGCCCGCGGCAGGGCACTCCGGTCGGCCTCGCCCTGGTCCGGGACGCCGAGGTGCTCGGCACCGAGCCGTTCTTCCACGAGTTCATCGCGGGCATGGAACGCGTGCTCGTACCGCTCGGCGTGCCGGTGCTCCTCCAGGTGGTCGCCACGGTGTCCCAGGCGAGTGAACGCATGCGGGCCTGGGCGCGCTACGGCCAGGTGCAGGGGGTACTGCTCATCGACCTCCTGCCCGGCGACGAACGGGTGGCGCTCGTCCAGCAGTTGGGACTGCCGTGCGTCGTCATCGGCGACCCGGTCACCGCGGGCGGACTGCCGGCGGTGTGGACACAGGACGACGTCGCCATGGCCGACGTCGTCGCCGGCCTGGTCACGGCGGGGCACACGCACCTCGGCCACGTCGGAGGCCCGGCGCAGATGGCGCACACCATCATCCGGCGCCGGACGTTCGAGGCCGTCGCCGCCGAACACGGCGTCCGCACCACGACGTTCGACGGCGACTACTCCGAGGCCGCGGGGGTACGCGCTATCGCCGCCCTGGCGCTGATGGCGGACCGGCCCACCGCGCTGGTCTTCGACAATGACGTCATGGCGCTCGGCGCCCTGCACGAAGCGCACCGCCGGGGCCTCGGCGTCCCGGCCGCCCTGTCCCTCGTCGCCTGGGACGACTCCGCGCTCTGCCAGCTGGCGGTGCCGCCGCTCGGCGCGGTCAGCCACGACGTCCAGGAGCTGGGCGAACTGGCCGGGAACGCGCTGGTGGAGGCGCTGACCGCGGACGCGCCGGCCGCCGGAGGGCGGGTCGTGAAGGCCGCACCGGCCCGGCTGGTCGCCCGCGGCACACTTTCATAGATTACTAATCTTAGTTATTGACTTCGGTGGTGGCGTCGTAGACGCTGTCTGGCGAGCACCCGCCCAGCAGGCCGGTGCGCTCCCGGTAGCCGCCTGGGAGACCCGTCCCACGGCGCGTTCCAGCCCGTCGTTCCGCACCGCTCCAGGCCGTTCCAGGCCGTGCACCAAGGCCGACGCGCTGTCCCCTGCCCTGCCCCGCACTCGGAGTTAAGGATGCCAATGGACCACCGCACCAGGCCACGGGCCGTGCGCGCCGTGGCCGCGTTCGCCGTCAGCGCCCTCGCCTTCAGCCTCGCCGCCTGCGGATCCGGCGGCCAGTCGGGCAGCAGCGACTCCATCGACGTCGTGACCCGCTGGTCTGCGGGCAACTCGGCAGCCGCGGCCCAGAGCCGCGTCTTCGCGTCGTTCACCGCGGAGACCGGCGTCAAGGTCAACGCCACCGACGGCCTGGAGACCATCGACGACCAGGTGGAGAACGCCGTGGCGGCGGGCAAGTCCCCCGACCTGGTGATCGTCAACCTCTATGACAAGACGCTGGGTTGGCTGGACGCGGGCGTCACCGTCCCCGCCGACCAGTACGTCAAGGAGTGGGGCCTCGCGGACAGGATCAAGCCCGCCGCGCTCGACGAGTGGCGGACCGGCAGCGCCCCCGGCGGCAAGCTCCAGGGCCTGCCGTTCTCCGGGTTCAGCTGGCCGGTCTGGTACAACACCGACCTGCTGAAGAAGGCCGGCGTGGACGCCGTCCCGACCACCACGGACCAGCTCATCACCGCCGCCGGCAAACTGCGTGCCGCGGGCATCCAGCCGCTCACCGTCGGCGGCAACGACTGGACCGGCCAGAAGCTCTTCTACCAGATCGCGCAGTCCTACACCGACGCCGCGACCATGGAGAAGGTGATGAAGAACGGCGGCTACTGCGCCACGCCGTCCGTCCTCAACGGCATCAGGCTCTTCACCAAGCTGCGCGACGCCGGTGTCTTCGCCGACAACGCCGCCGGTCTCGTCGCCGACAGCATGTACGCGTCCTACTACTCAGGCAAGGCGGCGATGATGTCCGCCGGCTCGTGGGCGTACACCGAGGCCGCCGCGTCGGGCACCGGCATACAGCAGCACACGACCCTCGCCGGGCTGCCACTGCCGGCCGGCTCGGCCTTCGGCAAACCCACCGCGCTCCAGGGCTTCACCGGAGTCGGCTTCATGATCACCAAGCGGGGCGCTCAGCCCGACCGGATCGACAAGGTGCGCAAGCTGGTGACGAAGTTCTACGCCGACGCCACCGTCGGGGACTTCGTCAAGGACGCGAGCATCCTTCCCCCCACCACCGGCGACTTCACCTCCTACGCGAAGGATCCGCTGCTGGGCCAGTCGCTCGCCCTGGACGGCAAGGTCGACAACGCCGTGGTGCCCGACGTCTGGATCGGCTCCGCCTCCGACCGGATCATCCAGGTCCTGACCTCGGCGTACGGCAAGTCGTCGGCGCAGAAGATCTGCGCCGGCCTGGACAGCGCCACCAAGGGCTGAGACCCGACCGCCGAGTGGGGGCCGCCGCCGGGCGACGGCCCCCACCCCCGCAGAAGGAACGCATGATGTCAACGACCAGCACCCTGGCGGCCGTTCGCACCCCGCAGCCGGCCGCCGCCCCCGCCCGGCGGCGCGGGCGCCGCCGCCGCGGCGGCCTCGACTCACCCCATCTGCTCTGGCTGACGGTCCCGTCCCTGGTGTGGTTCGCCGTCTTCTCGGTGGGTCCGCTCATCGCGATGTTCGTCATCGCGACCCTCCGGTGGAAGGGGCTGCTGTACGACCCGAGGTACGTCGGCACGGAGAACATCCGGCATGTCTTCGCCGATCCGGTGTTCCGCGACGCCGTGCGCAACAGCCTGGTGCAGGTGGTCGTCGTGATCCCGGTGATGATCCCGCTGGCGTTCATGCTCGGCTACCACCTGAGCACCAGGCCCCGCGGTTACCGCGTGCTGTCGGTGCTCTACTTCTCCCCCGGCCTCATCTCCATATCCATCACCGGAATGATCTTCTACGGGATGCTGTCGCCCGACGGCGGCGCCAACGGCCTGCTGCACCTGGCCGGCCTCGACTCGCTGATCACCCCGTGGCTGGCCGACCCGGGTACCGCGCTGCCGAGCCTGATGGCCATCGACCTGTGGCGCGGCATCGGCTGGACCGCGGTGCTCTTCTCGGCCCGCCTGGCCAGTCTGCCGGCCGAGGTGATCGAGGCGGCCCGGATCGACGGCGCCGGGCGCCTGCGCATCATGTGGCAGATCGCCTTCCCGATGGTCAGGAGTTACGTCCGCACCCTCACCATGCTCCAGTTCCTGTGGACGCTGTTCACCTCGGCCGCCCTGATCCTGCTGCTCACCAAGGGCGGACCCGGCACCTCCTCCACGACGCTGTCGTACCTGGTCTACGAGAAGGCGTTCTCGCAGAGCGACCTCGGCTACAGCCAGGTGGTCGGCGTGGTGCTGCTCCTGCTCGGCGTCGCCGGAATGCTGCTGATCCACTTCCTGCTGCGCAGCCCCCTGGAGAAGACCCGATGACCGCCCCGCACCCCACCCGACTGCGCCGCCTCCCACCCGTACGCCGCCGCCGGCGCCGCGCCGGCGGACCGGTCGCCACCGGTCTGTCGTGGCTGTACGCCCTGCTGCTCGCGGCGCCGCTGTACTACCTGGCGGTCAGCGCGTTCAAGACCAACATCGAGATCTTCACCCGGCCGTTCGCGCTGCCCGAGCACTGGCTGTGGAAGAACTTCCGCACCGCCTGGCAGACCGCCGACCTGGGCCGGGCACTGCTCAACTCCGTGCTCATCTCCGCCGTCGCCATCGTGCTGACCCTGGGCCTCGCGCTGCCGGCCGCCTTCGCGCTGGCGCGCCAGGACAACCGGCTCGCCCGGGCGGTCACCGGTACGTTCTCCGCCGGTTTCCTCATACCGCCGTTCGCGGCACTGATCCCCACGGTCGTCCTGGCGATCAAGATGGACCTCTTCTACACGCGCGAGTTCCAGATGCTCTTCCTGCCGGCCGGCGCGCTGCCGCTGTCGGTGCTCCTGCTCACCCAGTTCATGCGCACGGTGCCGCCGGAGCTGGTGGAGTCGGCCGCTCTCGACGGCGCCGGCAACTTGCGCCTGCTCGCAAGCGTGTTCATCCCCATCGCCATGCCCGGCGTCATCAGCGTGGCGATCCTCCAACTGCTCACCTTCTGGAACGAGTACCTGTTCTCGCTCACCATCACCGGCACCGCACCGGACATCCGCACGGCGCAGGTCGCCCTCCCCACGCTGATCTCCGACGCGACCGACTTCGGAGTGCTCACCGCCGGCACCGTGCTGAGCCTGCTGCCGGTGTACGTCGCCTACTCACTCGCCAGCCGCCGTATGCAGGAAGCTCTCACCGCAGGGGCAGTCAAAGGATGACACTCACCACGCAGACCACCACCCGCACCGCCGCCCGGCTCGACCTCGGCGGGGAATGGGAACTCAGCTGGGCGGGCGGCCCGCCGGAGGTGCCCGGGGCCGTACGCACCGCGACCGTCCCCGCGACCGTGCCCGGCGAAGTGCACACGGCTCTGCTCGCCGCGGGCCTGCTCGCCGATCCCGACGTCGGCCTCGGCGAGCGGGCACAGTCCTGGGTCGGCCACTCGCAGTGGGTCTACCGCCGCCACGTCAGGTGGTCACCGAAGCCGGGCACCCGGACCGATCTTGTCGCCGACGGCCTCGACACCGTCGCCGAGGTCCACGTCAACGGGCGCCGCGTCGGAACCGCACACGACCAGCACCTGGCATACCGGTGGCGGGTGGACGACGCCCTGCGGCCGGGTGACAACGTCATCGAGGTGCGCTTCGCCTCGGCCTGGGAGGCCGCCCGCGCCCACGAACGCGCGCACGGCCCGCTGCCCAGCCCGTACGACGAGCCCTACCCGCACATCCGCAAGGCCGCGGCGAACTTCGGCTGGGACTGGGGGCCGCACTACGTCACGGCGGGCATCTGGCGCGGCATCCGGCTGGAGTCCTACCTCGGCCGGATCGAGCACGTCCGGCCGCTGGTCCGCCTCGCCGACGACCACAGCGCCGCCCGGATCACCGTCCACGTACCCGTCGACGCCCCGGCAGGCGCCGAGATCCGGCTGGAGCTGACCGACCCGGACGGCCGGTCCGCCGGGTCGGCGGCCGGCCCGGTCACCGGCGACGAGGCGGTGACCGAGCTGACCGTCGCCGACCCCGCCCTGTGGTGGCCGACCGGTCTGGGCGCACAGCCCCGCTACGGGCTGCGGGTGGAACTCGTCCACGCGGGCGTCGTCCTCGACGCAGCGGCCGTCCGCCTCGGCCTGCGCAGCACGGCCCTCGACGAGTCCCCGGACGCGCTGGGCACCCGCTGGGCCCTCGTCGTCAACGGGCGGACGGTACGGGTACGCGGCTACAACTGGATACCCGACGACACCTTCGCCGGCCGCGTGACACCCGAACGCGTCGCCGGACGCATCGACCAGGCCGTCGCCGGGAACGCCAACCTGCTGCGGGTCTGGGGCGGCGGCCACTTCGCCACCGAGGAGTTCCTTGACGCCTGCGACGAGCGCGGCGTCCTGGTCTGGCACGACTTCCTCTTCGCCTGCGCCGCCTACAGCGAGGACGACGAGACGGCCGCACTCGTCACCAGGGAAGCCGAGCAGGCCGTCGCCCGGATGGCGTCCCACCCGAGCCTCGTCCTGTGGTGCGGCGGGAACGAAACGGTCCTCGGCCGCCACCACTGGGGATGGGCCGACCAGCTCGGCACGCGCGGCTGGGGCGCGGCCTACTACCTGGACGTGCTGCCCGGCGTTCTCGCCCGCCTCGACCCCACCCGCCCCTACCTGCCGAACTCGCCGTGGTCCGGCACCCTCGACCGCGACCCGGTGGCCGACTCCCACGGCCCGAGCCACCTGTGGACGCCCTGGAACGACGCCGACTACGCGCACTACCGCGACCACGACCCGGCGTTCGTCGCGGAGATGGGCTGGTGCGGCCCCGCCGCCTGGACCACCCTCGAACGCGTCCTCGACGGTGAGGAACCCGGCCCCGGCTCGGCTCTCACCCGCCACCACCTCCGCGCGATCGACGGCATGCACAAGCTCACCCGCGGCCTCCAGCCGCACGTGCCCACACCCGGGGACGGCGCCGACTGGCACTTCGCGACCCAGGTGGTCCAGGCCAGGGCGGTCTCGGCGGGCACCGAGTGGCTGCGGTCCCGGGAGCGCTGCGCCGGGGTCGTCGTCTGGCAGCTCAACGACTGCTGGCCCGCCATCAGCTGGTCGGCCGTCGACAGCTCCGGCATCGAGAAACCCCTCTGGTACGCCCTGCGCCGGGCGTTCGCCCCGCGACTGGCCACCCTCCAGCCGGTCCAGCCGGGACCCACCCACGACCCCACCGGTGACCAGGGCCTCGTCCTGGCACTCGTCAACGACTCCGCCACCGACTGGCACCCCGACGTCCGCATCCGGCGGGTCGGTCTCGACGGCCGGGAACACGCGGGGACCCGGCTCCGGCCGAGGTGCCGGGCCGGCGGCCTGGAGAAGTTCGCCCTCGACCCCGCGGTCGCTCTGCCCGCCGACCCGCACGCCGAACTGCTGGTCGCCGACATCGACGGGGTCAGGACCACTTGGACGTACCGTCCCGACCGTGAACTGACCCCCGCACGGCCCGAACGCCAGGTCGCCCTCACCATGGCCGACGGAGAACTGCGGGTGACGGTCACCGCCGTGACGGTGCTGCGCGACCTGTGCGTCTTCGCCGACCGGCTCGCCGCCCCGCTCGGTGTCGCCCCAAGCGAACTGACCGTGGACGCGGCCCTCGTCACGCTCCTTCCGGGTGAGTCCCACACCTTCCGTATCACCCGGCGCGACGGCCACCCGCTCCCGGCGGGCGCGCCCACTGCCCTGTCCGGCACCGGGCTGCTCGACCTGGCGGTCCGGTCGATCGAGGACATCACCGGCTGACGGGTTCCGCGGGCGGGTTTCTCGGGCGGGTTTCTCGGGGCGCGGTTCACCGGGTGCGGTGCGCCGGGTGGGGAGGGACGATGGCGCTGAGGCGGGGCGATGCCGGGAGGTGGCGTGGTCATGAGTGATCCGGTGGTGATCGCGGCGGGACAGGGCCGCCTGTTCCGCGGACCGACGGGCGCCCCGATGGCGGTGAAGATCGACGGCACGATGACGGACGACGCGTACTCGCTGATCGAGTACGAGCACGCGCCGGGCGCCCCCGGACCGCCGGCGCACGTCCATCAGCACCATGAGGAGGCGTTCCGCGTGCTGGAGGGCGAGCTGACCCTCGATGTGGACGGACGCACGCTGACCCTCGGCCCGGGCGAGTACGCGATGGTCCCGCGCGGGGCCGCGCACCGCCCCTACAACAGGGGCCGTGTCCCGGTCCGGTTCCTTTTCGTCACCTCGCCGGCCATGGACGGGTTCTTCGCGGAGATGGCCGAGCTGAACTCCGCGACGGGAGGCGCCCCGTCCGTGCGGGCGCTGGCGGAGCTGGGGGCGCGCTGGGACTGCGCCTTCGTCGATGTTCCCGGCGGAGGCGAAGGCGCCATCCGGATCGCCAACGAGACCCCGCCCGCCTCCTCCGCGTGATGCGGCGGGGCGCGCGGGCCGCTGCTGGGCACCGAGAGGCGCGACCGGGGCGGTCCGTCCGGATCGCCGCCGGCTGCCGCAGCAGGCCGTCGGCCGAGGCAACCCCCCGGCGGTGTGCGGCGGTCCTACCGTGTGTCGCGTTCAGAGGTCCGGCCTCTGCCGACGCGTACCAGTGACCGACGCGAAAGGCGCTTCCATGGAGTTCGACCCCGGCCTCTGCCTGGACGTTCCGGACGGCTTCGACGACAGTGACGCGGATGCGCAGGTGCACCCCGTGGCCAGGAAGTTCTTCGCCGCCACGACTGCCGCGGGGGCCTTCGAGAAGGCGGGTGCGTGGGTGGCGGAGAACAAGGTCTTCCTGCTCGACGTCTCCTGGGACTTCCTGCACGACGAAGACAGGCCCTACCTGCTGAGCATCTATTTCACGTTCGAGCTCGAAGGTGCGGGCGGCTGACAGCCGCCTGGTTCCGTTCGGACCGGCGGCTCGCCGGCCAGGAGGGCGGGCCGCGATGCCCGCCCCCCTGGCCGTGACGGCCGGTTCACGCGTGCCACGCCTGGGCGCCGGAACACCGTGCGCCGGTGCCCGCCCCTTCCCCTCCTCCTCGCACGTGAGGCGCGCCCCGCTGGCACCCCCCGGGCACCCGCGGGCAGCCACTTCCTATGGGCCGTAGTGATTTGCCTAAAGATATTAGGCATGTGCATAATCGCATCAGGCAGCCGGGAGGATGGCGATGGTGCGCGCGGGACTGACCACGGAACGCCTGGTCCGGGCGGGTGCGGAGCTGGCCGACGAGGTCGGGTTCGATCAGGTCACCGTCTCGGAACTCGCCAGACGGTTCGACGTGAAGGTCGCCAGTCTCTACTCGCACGTGCGGAACTCCCAGGACCTCAGGACCCGGATCGCCCTGCTCGCCCTGGAGGAACTCGCCGACCGGGGCGCCGCCGCGCTGGCCGGGCGGGCCGGCAAGGACGCCTTGGCCGCGCTGGCGGACGTCTACCGCGACTACGCCCATCAGCATCCCGGCCGCTATGCCGCCGCCCAGCTCAGGCTCGATCCGCAGACGGCGGCCGCCGGTGCCGGCGGACGGCACGCACAGATGACGCGGGCCGTCCTGCGCGGCTACGACCTCACCGAGCCGGACCAGACCCATGCGGTCCGCCTGCTCGGGAGCGTCTTCCACGGCTACGTCAGCCTGGAGATGGGAGGAGGGTTCAGCCACAGCGCCCCCGACACCCAGGACACCTGGGAACGGATCATCGACGCCCTCGACGCCCTGCTGCGGAACTGGCCCGCGCCCTGAGCGGAGCCCGCGCCGGCCGTACGCCCCCCGGACGCCGGTGACGTACGGGCACGACCGAACCACCCGCCCCTACCATCCGACAGGTTGAGCGATGCCCACCGGAAACGACTGGATCACCACGCCCATCACCGCGGCGCTGCTGCGCGGCGCCCTGGAGGTGGAGCACACCGAGCGCGGCATCCTGCCGCACCGGCTGCCCGCCGGGGCCCGCGCCCAGTGCCCCGACCCGCAACTGGCCATGGCCGAGGGCCAGCCGTCCGGCGTACGCCTCGCCTTCCGCACCACGGCGACCGCCGTCGAACTGGACACGCTGCCCACCAAACGCGTCTACGCGGGGCTCCCGCCCCGCCCGGACGGCGTCTACGACCTGCTCGTCGACGGCCGGCTGACCGCTCAGGGGAGCGTGACGGAGGGTGACACCCTGACCATCGACATGTCCACCGGAACCGCCGAGCAGAAGCCCGGGCAGCCGGGCACCCTCCGCTTCACCGGACTGCCCGGCGGCACCAAGGACATCGAGATCTGGCTGCCGCACAACGAGACCACCGCGCTGGTCGCGCTGCGCACCGACGCCGCTGTCGAGCCGCTGCCGGACCGCGGTCGCAGGGTGTGGCTGCACCACGGCAGCTCGATCAGCCACGGCTCCGACGCCGTCAGTCCCACCACGATCTGGCCCGCCCTGGCCGCCTCCGGCGGCGGTGTGGAGCTGATCAATCTGGGCCTGGGCGGCAGCGCCCTGCTCGACCCGTTCACCGCTCGCACCATACGTGACACGCCAGCCGACCTGATCAGCGTCAAACTCGGCATCAATCTGGTCAACCTCGACCTGATGCGGCTGCGCGGGTTCGGCCCGGCGGTGCACGGCTTCCTCGACATCATCCGTGAAGGCCACCCGACCGCACCGCTGCTGGTCGTCTCGCCGATCCTGTGCCCCATCCACGAGGACACCCCCGGCCCCAGCGCCTTCGACCTCGACGCGCTCGGCTCCGGTGAGCTGCGGTTCCAGGCCACCGGCGATCCGGCGGAACACGCGAGCGGGAAGCTGACCCTGCGGATCATCCGCGGGGAGCTGGAGCGGATCGTGGCGCAGCGCGCGGCCGAGGACCCGCACCTGCACTACCTCGACGGGCGCGAACTCTACGGCGAGGCGGACTTCGCCGAGCTGCCCCTGCCCGACGCCCTCCATCCGGACGCCGCCGCCCACCGCCGCATCGGCGAACGCTTCGCCGAACGGGCCTTCACCGCGGGCGGCGCGTTCTCGGACCGGCGGACCGGCACGGCGGCCGGGCGAGACGTACGCTGAACCACGGGCCGGGCCGCCGCGCCACCACCCGGCCGGTTGCGGCCGCACGCATCGAGGAGACCGTCGTGAGGCTCGTCGTGTTCGGGGCGAACGGCAGGACCGGGCGGGAGATCGTCACGCAGGCCCTTGCCGCGGGGCACGAGGTGACCGCGTTCGTACGCGACCCGGGCAAGGCACCTGGTCCCCGCCCCGGACTGCGGGTGCTGGCCGGTGAGGTGACGTCCGACCAGGCCGCGGTGCGCGGGGCCGTCGACGGGCAGGAAGCGGTGCTGACGGCGTTCGGCAGCCCGACCACCTGGCACGGGGTGGTCTCCCCGACCCTCACCGTCCAGGCGGTACCGCTGATCGTGCGGGCCATGCGGGACGCGGGGGTGAGCCGGATCGTCCACCTGTCAGCGCACGGCGTCGGTGACACCGCCGCGCAGGCCCCGGCGGTGTACTGGGCGGTGTACAAAGCCCTCGGACGGATGTTCGCCGACAAGGACGCGGGTGAGCGCATCCTCCGTGACAGCGGCCTGGACTGGACGTTCGTCTACCCGGTGATGCTCGTCAACGGCCCCCGCACCGGCACGTACCGCGTCGGCGAGGAACTGCGGCTGGGCCGCGTGCCCCGCATCTCCCGTGCCGACGTCGCCGACTTCATGCTCCGCGAAACCACCCAGCGGGCCTACCTCCGCACAACCGTGCAACTCGCCCGCTGACCGCACCGGCGCGGCGGCGGGTGGTGGCGCGGCGCACGATGAGGTCCGCGCCGTCGACGTACTGGTCCTTTGCACCGACCGGGAACGGCCCGGGGGTGGCGGTGTGCACGCCCCGTCGCGGACGGCAGACCCTCGCTGCTCAGCCGTCCGCTCCGGCGCATCCCGCCGCACCCCCGGGCCGGTTCGCCGTCAGGAGCCGACGAGTGCTCTCCAGGTGTTGGGACCGACGACACCGTCGACGGCGAGACCGTGGCCCGACTGGAACGACCGCACCGCCGTGTTCGTAGCTGCCCCGAACACACCGTCCACGGTCAACGCCGAGCCGTGCGCGTTGAGTTCGTGCTGCACGGCCGAGACCGCGGGGCCGCTGCTGCCCTGCTGCACGGTGACGACGAGCGCGCCCCAGGTGGCGGGGCCGACGACACCGTCGACGGCGAGACCGTGGCCCGACTGGAACGACCGTACCGCCGTGTTGGTCGCCGGCCCGAAGTCGCCGTCCACGGTCAGCGCGGAACCGTGCGCGTTGAGCAGGTACTGCACGGCGCGGACCGCCTCACCGGTCTGACCCTGGCTCACTGTGGGCCACCCGGCCGACGGCGGCGGAGGAGGCGGAGTGCCCCCGGTGCCGCCGGCGAACGCCTGGAGAGCGGCGGCGGTGCCGTTGAAGGCGTCCTGGTCGCCGGGGAAGGTGCCGGAATCGGCGTACTGCCAGATGGTCTGCGCCGACCAGCCGGCCGGCAGGGGTGTGACGCTGCCGGTGTAGTTGGCGAGCCACAGCGGATTGGTGCCGCCGAAGGAGGAGTTGTTGCCGGTGCAGCTGGTCCACCAGTCGGTGGTGGTGTAGATCGTGGGGTAACGCCCGGTCCTGGCGTGCACCTCGTCGCTGAAACTCCTGATCCAGGTGACCATCGCGCTCTGGCTGAGCCCGTAGCAGGTGGCACCGTACGGGTTGTACTCGATGTCGAGGGCGGGCGGCAGCGTGATCCCGTCGGCCGACCAGCCGCCGCCGTGGGAGACGAAGTAGTCGGCCTGGGCGGCGCCGGTGGAGTTGTTCGGGAGTGCGAAGTGGTAGGCGCCGCGGATCAGGCCGACACCGGCCGCGCCGGTGTACTGCCCGCTGAAGGACGGGCTGGTGTAGTCGGTTCCCTCGGTCGCCTTCACGTAGGCGAAGGTGGCGCCGGCCGACCGGACCGATGCCCAGTTGACCGTCCCCTGCCAGCCGCTGACGTCGAGTCCCGGCAGGCCGCCGACGGCCGCGGGGGTCGCGGCAGGGGCCGCCGCGGGCGCGGACCGCGCCCCGGCCGCACGGAGCCTGTGCAGGCCGGCCCCGGCGTAGTCCTGCTCGGGATGTGTCACCGCTGTGGGGTGCGGTGTCACGGCTGTTCCCGCCGCGGCGGCTCCGGGGCCGGCCGCCAGCAGCAGAAGCGTTCCGGTGAGCAGCGCGGTCACGGCGGCGAGCGGTCCGCGGGCCGTGACCGCGCGGAGCCGCGGGATTCTGGTGGTGTCGGGCATGGAAGTGTCCTTACGCCGTCAGATTGATCGGAGCATGACACCACGGATGTTACGCGCGTAGCTTTGCGGGACGGAAGGGCTCGCGTCGGGCGCCGCGGCTCGAACCGTCGCCCTGGCGCGCGGAGTTGGAGCACTCCCGGCTGTACCCCCCGCCGTGTCCCCGGCCGGCCACCCGGCCGTTCACCCGGCCGTTTCTCCCCGGAAGGGTCGGCGGGTCCGTCCGGAACCGACTATTCCGGAGCAACGGGCGCAACCACCCCGCTCGCCTTGACGGAACGCGGGCCCCGGGACTTGAATCCGATCACCACCGACCACCGCTTCGGACCTGCACGGAAATGCGGCCGGCACGGTTCGGACGACGGCTCTTCACCCGTCCCGGCGCGCACTCAACGACGAGTCAAGCGGCCCCGGACAGGCGGTGAGTCGGCCTTCACCGCAGCGGAACCCCCACCTTCAGTCCGCCGTCGCGCCCGTTCACCGGTACCGCGCACCTCCCCCCACGGAGCCACCCCATGTCCATGTCCCACCGCAGGAAGACCTGGTCCCGCCGCAGGGTCATCAGCGCCGCCGCCGGCGGCACCGCGGCCGCCGCGCTCGGCGCGCTGGGGGTCGCCAAGGCCGCCACCACCTCCTCCGCCTCGCCCGCGGCCGGCGCCGCCGGAGACGTGGTCGGCAAGATCACCGTCGGGTATCAGGGCTGGTTCGCCGCCAAGGGCGACGGCGCCCCGATCAACGGCTGGTGGCACTGGACCCAGGACATGAGCAAGGCCCCCTCCCCCTCGAACACCGGCATCAAGTGCTGGCCCGACATGCGGGACTTCACCCACGGCTACCCGACCGCGTACGCCAACCTCGGCAACGGCCGGCCGGCCACGCTCTTCTCCTCCTACGACCAGCAGACCGTGGACACCCACTTCCAGTGGATGCAGCAGTACGGCATCGACACCGCGGCCCTCCAGCGCTTCAACCCCACCGGCGGCGAAGGCCCCACACGGGACGCGATGGCCACCAAGGTCCGCAGCGCGGCCGAGTCCCACAACGTGAAGTTCTACATCATGTACGACGTCTCCGGCTGGACGACCATGCAGTCCGAGATCAAGAACGACTGGACCACCAAGATGAAGGCACACACCGCGTCGTCGGCGTATGCCACGCAGAACGGCAAGCCGGTGGTGTGCATCTGGGGCTTCGGCTTCAATGACAACAACCACCCCTTCGACCCGGCCGCGTGCCTCGATGTCATCAACTGGTTCAAGTCGCAGGGCTGTTACGTCATCGGCGGCATCCCCAAGGAGTGGCGCACCGGCGGCCAGGGCACCCGTACGGGGTTCGGCGACGTCTACCACGCGTTCAACATGATCTCGCCGTGGATGGTCGGCGCCATCGGCAACGTGGGTGACTCGGACCAGTACTACCAGAACGTCAACCTGGGCGATCAGGCCGAGTGCGATGCCCACGGCATCGACTACCAGCCGTGCGTACTGCCCGGCGATGTCTCGGAGCGGCAGCGGGCCCACGGCGACTTCATGTGGCGGCAGTTCTACAACATGGTGCGGATCGGCGCGCAGGGCATCTACATCTCGATGTTCGACGAGTTCAACGAGGGCAACCAGATCGCCAAGACCGCGGAGACGCAGGCGGGTGTACCCACCGACTCCGGGTTCCTGGCGCTCGACGAGGACGGCACGGCCTGCTCCTCCGACTACTACCTGCGGCTGACCGGCGACGGCGGCCGGATGCTCAAGGGACAGCTCGCACTGACCGCCACCCGCCCCACCCAGCCCGTCGTCACCGGTGGCAGCACCACCCCGCCGACCACGCCGGGGACCGGCACCGTGGTCAGTCTGCGCGCGGGCGTCAACAACGACTACGTCACCGCCGAGAACGCCGGCGCGGCTGCCCTGATCGCCAACCGCACCGCCATCGGACCCTGGGAGCAGTTCGACCTCCTCGACGCGGGAAGCGGCAACGTGGCCCTGCGTGCCCACGCCAACAGCCGCTATGTCACCGCCGGTTCGGCGCCGCTGATCGCCGACGGCACCGCCCTCGGCCGCGCCCAGACCTTCACGCTCGTCCGCAACAGCGACGGGACGGTGAGCCTGCTCGCCATCGCCAACAACCAGTACGTCACGGCGGAGAGCGCGGGCGCGTCCTCGCTGATCGCCAACAGGACGGCGATCGGCCCGTGGGAGAAGTTCAGCCTCATCACGAGCTGAACCGTGAAAGGCCCCGACCGGACATGGCCGGCCGGGGCCGTTGCGGGTCTCCCCGGGGACGGCGACCGTCTCCGCCCGACCACCGGGCGGCCGGCCGCCGTGGCCTGCCCGGTTCTCGCTCTCAGGCGCCCGCGCCGCCGTCGACCGGCACGATCGCGCCGGTCACCATCGACGCCCGGTCGCTGAGCAGCCACGCGGCCACCTCGGCGACCTCGTGGGGCTCGGCCATGCGGCCGAGCGGAACCATCGCGTTGATGCGCTCGACGATGCCGGGGGTCGCGGCCTCCCACGCGTCGATCATCTCCGTCGCGGTGCCGCCCGGTGTGATGCCGTTGACCCGGATGCCCTGAGCGCCCCAGGTCACCGCGGCGGTCTCGGTGATGCTGTTGAGCGCGCGCTTCATGGCGCCGTACGCGGGCAGCTCCGGGTTCGCGCGGCGGCTGCCGATGCTCGACGTGTTGACGATCGCCCCGCCGCCGTCCCGCCGCATCAGCGCGGCCTCGGCTGTCATCGCGGTCCAGTGCGCACGGAAGTTCACCGCGAACTGCTGCTCGATGTCCTCGTCGCCGGTGGTGTCGAGCGGGCCGGGCTGCTGGCCCACCCCGGCGTTGTTGAAGGCTCCGTCGAGCCGTCCGTGCAGTTCCCCGACGCGGTCGACCGCCGCGCGGACGCTCGCGCGGTCGGCGAGGTCCACGGTCACCGCATCCGCGACGCCGCCGCCGGCGCGGATCCCGGTGACGATCCGCTGGAGGGATTCGGTGCTGCGGGCGGCGAGCACGACGGCGGCGCCCTCGGCGGCGAAGAGCCGGGCCGCTGCCGCCCCGATGCCGCGGCTGGCGCCGGTGATGAACACGACCTTCCCGGTGAGCAGGCCGATGGGTGTGATGTCGCTGGTGTTGGTCATGACGACAGTGTTGGACCGGCCCGCGGGCCGGATGCAGGCACAGGCAGTACCAGGATCCGCCGCCGCGCGGCAGGCACACTTGGGTTATGGACAAGCACGAACTCGGGGCATTCCTCCGCAGCCGTCGCGAACGGCTGCGGCCGGAGGACGCCGGTCTCCCCTCGGGCTCGCGACGCCGGACACCGGGCCTTCGCCGCGAGGAAGTGGCGGTCCTGGCCCACATCTCCACGGAGTACTACGTCCGGCTGGAGCAGGGCAGGGCGCCGCGACCGTCCGGCGAGGTCCTGGCCGGGATCGCAGGCGCGCTGCGGCTCACGGATGCCGAGTCCGACCACCTCCACGTCCTCGCGGGCACCGCGCCGAGCCGTAGCGGACTGCACCGGCGCGACGTCCGCCCGAGCATCCTCGCGCTCCTCGACCGGCTGCCGCAGACGGCCGCCTTCGTGATGTCCGCCGCGTTCGAGGTGCTCGCGTGGAACGACCTCGCGGCGGCGCTCATGGAGGACTTCGCCGAGCGCACCCCGGAGGACCGCAATCTCGCGCGCCGGGCATTCCTCGGGTCGTCGCGTGCCGAGGCGCCGCTCTACGGGGTCTCCGACGCCGCGGAGTTCCGGCGGCACGTCGTCATGCAGCTCCGCTCCACCCTCGCCCGTTATCCGTCCGACCCCGCGGTGACCGGACTGATCGACGAACTCCGCGACGGCAGCACGGAGTTCGCCCGGCTCTGGGAGCGGCACGACGTGCGGTCCGCGGCGGTGCTCACGAAGACTTTCCGGCACCCGGCCGTCGGGGAGATCACCGTCGACTGCGACGCGCTCGCGCTCACGGACCGCGACCAGCACCTCGTGCTCTACAGCGCGCCCCAGGGATCCCGTGACGCCGAGGCTCTGGCCCTGCTGAATGT
Source organism: Streptomyces sp. NBC_01476 (assembly GCF_036227265.1). Classification (NCBI taxonomy): domain Bacteria; kingdom Bacillati; phylum Actinomycetota; class Actinomycetes; order Kitasatosporales; family Streptomycetaceae; genus Streptomyces; species Streptomyces sp. NBC_01476. The sequence continues at coordinate 208,906 of NZ_CP109446.1, forward strand.
CCTCGGAGCCGACACCGGCGCCTACCTGCGGTAGCTCAGCAGCCCGGCCACGGCGAACCCCCGCCACCGCCCGGACGACGCCTGCCCGTATCACCCCGGCCCGAACGCGGTGCGGGGTGGCAGAAGCAGGTGTATTTATCATCTACTATTACTTGCAGGAGCCAAGCAAGTAGCGATGGGGGGACCCATGGACACCGCCGACGATCCGCAGGACCCGCAGTGGGACGGGGCCGGTCTCGGGGACGAGATCGTGCGGATGATGCGGCAGATCGGCGCGTGGAAGCAACGGGCCCGCGAGGAGCACTGGAGTGACCGGCTGCTCCTCGCGCGGCTGACCGACTCCGGGCCGCAGCGGGCCACCGACCTCGCCGCCGACACCCTGCTGGACCTGTCCACGGTGAGCCGGCAGGTCCGCTCGCTGGTCGAACGCGGCCTGGTCGACCGCCGCCCGGATCCCGACGACCGGCGCGGTGCGCTGCTCTTCCCCACCGACGCCGGCCGCGAGACCGTCCGCGGCTACCGCGCACAGCGCAATGAACAGCTCGCCCTGGCACTGGGCGACTGGCCCGCGGAGGACCGGCGCGCGTTCGTCCGGCTGCTGCGCCGGTTCAACGACGACTTCGCCGAGCGCCAGCTGCGTCCCCGCTGCACCCCCGGCAGCGGCTAGTACCGGCCGCCCACCCCCGTACCCCTTCCGTACCACCCCGCCGCGCGCGTCCGCAGACGAGCCCGGCCGGAAACAGGAGAACACCCTCGTGACCACGACCAGCCGGACCGCGTCCGCGCCACCGGACAGCGCACCAGGCGGCCTGTCCCACCGCCAGATCCTGACCATCCTCAGCGGCCTGATGCTGGGCATGTTCCTGGCCTCGCTCGACCAGACGATCGTCAGCACCGCGATCCGGACCATCGCCGACGACCTGCACGGGCTCAACGAGCAGGCGTGGACCACCACGGCCTACCTGATCACGTCCACCATCGCGACCCCGCTGTACGGCAAGCTCTCCGACATCTACGGCCGCAAGCCGTTCTTCCTCGCCGCGATCAGCATCTTCATCATCGGGTCGGTCGCGTGCACCTTCTCCACCTCGATGGTGGAGCTCGCCGTCTTCCGCGCGTTCCAGGGTCTGGGCGCGGGCGGTCTGATGTCGCTGGCGCTGGCGATCATCGGCGACATCGTGCCGCCGCGGGAACGCGCGCGCTACCAGGGCTACATCCTCGCCGTCTTCGGGACCTCCAGCGTCGCCGGGCCGCTGGTCGGCGGGTTCCTCGCCGGACAGGCCACCATCCTGGGGATCTCCGGCTGGCGCTGGGTGTTCCTGGTCAACGTGCCGATCGGCATCCTGGCGCTGATCGTCGTCGCCAAGGTGCTCAACATCCCGCACCGCCGCCGTGAACACCGCATCGACTGGTGGGGCGCCCTGACCATCGTCATGGGCGTCGTCCCGCTGCTGCTCGTCGCCGAGCAGGGCGAGACCTGGGGCTGGCTCTCCACCGCGGCGATCACCTGTTACGTCATCGGCGTCGTCGGTGTCATCGCCTGGATCCGGGTCGAGTTCGCGATGGGTGACGAGGCCCTCATCCCGATGCGGCTCTTCAGCAACAAGGTCTTCAGCCGGACCAGCCTGCTCAGTGTCCTGGTCGGTGCGGCCATGTTCGGCGGGCTGCTGATGATCCCGCAGTACCTGCAGATCGTGAAGGGCGCCAGCCCCACCAAGTCCGGGCTGCTCATGCTGCCGCTGATGCTCGGCATGATGACCGCCTCCATCGCCACCGGCCAGACCACCGCGCGCACCGGCCGCTACAAGATCTTCCCGGTCATCGGCACCGCGCTGATGTGTGTCGCGATGCTGCTCTTCCACTTCGAGGTCCAGTGGGACACCCCGCTGCCCGAGACGATGGGCTTCATGGCGCTGATGGGTGTCGGGCTCGGCTTCACCATGCAGACCCTGACGCTGTCGGTGCAGAACGCGGTACCGCCCCAGGACATGGGCACCGCCACCGCCTCGGCCACGTTCTTCCGCCAGCTCGGCGGCACCGCGGGCACCGCGGTCTTCCTCTCGGTCCTCTTCAGCACCGTCACCGGGAAGATCTCCTCGGCGTTCGACGCGGCCCGCGGCAAACCGGACTTCCAGGCCGCGCTCCACGCCCACCCGAACGCCATCACGCCCGACAGCGCGAAGGCCGTCCTGAGCGACTCGTCGTTCATCAAGAAGCTGGACCCGGCGCTGGCCGCGCCCTTCAAGCAGGGCTTCGCCGATTCCATGCACCTCGTCTTCATCATCGTCGCGGGGGTGGCGGCACTGTGCTTCCTGCTGATGCTGACCATCCGTGAGGTGCCGCTGCGCAAGCTGTCGGGCGCCCAGGCCAGGGCCGCAGCCGAAGCGGCCGAGGCCGACACGGCCGCCGCCTCGGCCGGCGGCCCCGCCGTCCCCGAACCCGAGCGCCAGGCCACCGAGCCGCAGACCCCGCTCGACGACAGCAAACGCTGACAGCCACCTGCCACACCCCCGCCACGGCCCGGCCGGGCGCCCCGCACCAGGGCGCCCGGCCGTCGGTTCCCCCTGGCACAGATTGCCCTGACCATATGATCATTTCCGCCGCCATTCATGAACTCTTCGCCGGTAGGCCGGACACGGTCCGTAGGTTTCGCGACACCCCCCACCCCGTCCCGGAGGTGTTGATCCATGCCTGACCTGTCCCGCCGAGGCTTTCTCGGCGCGGCCACCGCGATCACCGGCGCTGCGGCGATCGGTGTGAGCGCGCCGGCTGCCGAGGCCGAGCCCGCCCACAAGCCGAAGCCGCACGGTGACATCCGCGACATCAAGCGGGTGGTCATCCTGATGCAGGAGAACCGCAGCTTCGACCACTACTACGGCTCGCTGCGCGGTGTCCGCGGCTTCGGCGACCGCTCGGCGATCACGCTGCCCGGCGGCCTGTCGGTCTTCGAGCAGCCCACCTCGACGCCCGGCCTGCCGGTCACCGCCACGCAGTTCCCGTGGCGGCTGAGCGACGCCCCCGTCTCGGCCTACCCCGCGGGGCACCAGCCGCCCAGTTCCGAGGTCGGGGCGCAGAACTACGGCGGCACCGACCACAGCTGGGAGAGCCAGCACACCGCGTGGTACGGCGGCCTGATGAACGCCTGGTACGTCAGCAAGGGCGGCCCGACGACGCTGGGTTACCTGGACCGGCGGGACCTGCCGTTCCACTACGCCCTGGCGGACGCGTACACGATCGGCGACGCCTACCACTGCTCGGTGCTCAGCGCGACCGGCCCGAACCGCACCTACCACTGGGGCGGCACGATCGACGCACAGAAGAAGTACAGCAGCTTCACCGCGTACAGCGGCGGTGACGAACTCGGCCGCAACCTGCTGTGGGAGTCGTACGCCGAGACGCTGCAGAAGGCCGGGGTCAGCTGGAAGGTCTACCAGGGCGCCGACAACTACGGCGACAACGCCCTGGAGTACTTCAAGAACTTCGCCCAGTACGACCCCGGGCAGGGCGGCACCCCCGCACCCGGCAATGTGCTCTACGACAACGGTGTCGCCATCGTCCCCGAACCGCACGACTCCGAGACCGGGAACGCCGACAACCTCGCGCTGGCGCTCCGCAAGGACGTGCTGGCGGGCACTCTGCCGCAGGTCTCCTGGCTGGTCACCAACCAGCGGTTCTCCGAGCACCCGGACGGCGCCCCGACCGACGGCGCCTACTACGTGCACGAGGTGCTCAAGGCACTCAACGCCGACCCGGACGTCTTCAACTCGACGCTGGTCATCATCAACTTCGACGAGAACGACGGCCAGTTCGACCACGTGCCGCCGCCGGTGCCCGCGCCGGGCGAGACGGACGAGTTCGTGGCCGGCACCGATCTGTCCCAGTACGGCTTCAACCAGCCGGTACCGGTCGGGCTGGGCTTCCGGGTGCCGCTGCTGCTGGTCTCGCCGTGGACCCGCGGCGGCTGGGTCACCTCGGAGGTCTCCGACCACACCTCGGTCATCCAGTTCCTGGAGAAGTGGACGGGGGCGCTCGGCAAGCCGGCCATCAGCCCGAACATCAGCGACTGGCGCCGCCGGGTCTGCGGCGACCTCACCGGTGCCTTCGACTTCACCTCGCCGGTCTACGGCCTGCCGAAGCTGCCCGACCTCTCCCCCATCGGCGAGCCGGCCGGTTACAACCCGCCGGTCACCACCAACGCCATGCCGCGGCAGGAGGCGGGCACCAAGCGGGCCAGGCCGCTGCCGTACCAGCCGAACGCGAACCTGGTCGGCTTCAGCACCGACCACAGCGGGTCGGTCACGGCGGACCTGGCGTTCAGCAACAACGGTCCGCACGCCCGCAAGGCCAGCCACTTCTCGGTCTACAACAACCTCGCCGGCACCCCGGCGCTGACCGACTACCCCGCGAAGTTCCCCGGGCAGTACACGGTCGACCCCGCCACCCGCGCCGACCGGAGCGTCACGGGGAAGGCCCCGGTGGGCGCGGCGGCCGGCGACACGGCGTACGACATCACCGTCGTCGGACCGAACCGCTTCCTGCGGCACTTCACCGGGGACACCGGCGTTTCCGGCGACACCGCGCAGGTGACGGCCGAGTACCCGGCGGACAGCCACGGCTCGCGGCCCAAGCTGGTCCTGAAGCTGACCAACACCGGCCACAAGGCCGTGACCTTCACGGTCACCTCGAACCACTACCTCAAGGACCGCGCGCACAGCTACCACGTGCCCGCGCACGGCCACGCGACCCACACCATCGACCCGCAGGCCAAGAGCGACGGCTGGTACGACCTGACCGTGACGCTCAGCGGCGACCGCTCCTGGACCCGCCGCTACAGCGGCCACCTGGAGGACGGTTCGCACAGCATCACCGGCTGAACCCGGCGTCGCCGCAGGCCGGCGGGCCCGGCCGTTCCCACCGTCACAGGACGCGGGGGAACGGCCGGGCCCGCCGGCTCAGTTCGCCAGTTCCCTGGTCAGGGGGACCGCCCGGGACAGGTACAGCGTCCCCACCACCACGAGCGCCACCCCGCCGAACTCGGGCAGCAGCCACAGGCCGGTGCGAACGTGCTCGGAGTAGACGATGATGCCCAGCGCGAGGCTCACCACGGCGTCGCCCAGGGTGAGCGCCGGCTGCGACGCGGCGATCGGCCCGGCCTGCAACGCGTTCTCCAGCAGGAACACGGCCAGCACCCCGAAGAGCGCGAAGCCGTAGGTCTGCCAGGCACGCAGGAACGCCTCGAAGCCGTGCGAGGAGAAGGTGTCGGCGGCCGACTTCATCAGCGCCGCCGTCAGCGCGTTCGCCACCGCCGCCGAAGTGCCGAGCAGCGCGGCACGCGCCGCACCCGACGGACGGTGCCGCGCGGACATCACCGCCAGCACCACGGCGCCCGCGCAGAGCGCGACCGCCGGGATCCAGCGGGCCATCGACGCCTGCGTATTGCCGCCCGAGGGGGCGGCGCAGGCCAGCGCGATCACCAGACCGCTGACCATGACGCCGACCGCGATCCAGCCCGAGACCGGCAGACTCCGGTGCAGCACCGGCAGGCTGATCAGCAGTGCCAGCGGCAGCTCCAGGATGAACACCGGCTGGGCCAGCGCGAGCGGGCCGGTGACCAGGGCCAGTGCCTGGAAGAGGGCAGCGCCCGCCACACCGCAGATGCCGAGCACCCAGATCGGCTGGCGGACCATGTCGATGAACAACCGCGGTCGCAGGGCGTCCTCGGGCGGTACCGCAAGGGCGGCCTTGCGCTGCAGCACCGTACCCGTCGCATTGCTGGCCGCGCCCAGGAACGCGAAGAACACACAGAGCACCAGCAGGGCCGGCCTCCCGCGACGTAGAGGGATGGATCCGCGGTCGCGGTGAAAGCCGCGCCCGGGAAGAGGAACGTGCAGGACTCAGCATTCCAGCCGTCCGCTCCGGACCGTACGCCGCCCTGGGCCGACCGGGCGCCGTTCACCCGTACGGACACCCGGTCGGCGGGGAGAGCGGTGGTCAGCCGGCGAGACGGCCCGCGATGTCGGCGAGGTGGCGGCCCTGGTAGTTCGCCGCCTCAAGGGTGGCCTGGTCGGGGGTCTCACCGCCGCCACTGGGCCAGCTGGTGCCGTACGGGTTGCCGCCGGCCGCGAAGAGCAGCGGGTCGGTGTAGCCGGGCGGCACGATCACGCAGCCCCAGTGGTAGAAGACGTTGTTCAGCGACAGGAGCGTGGACTCCTGGCCGCCGTGGCGGTTCATCGCGGAGGTGAAGCTGGTGACGGGCTTGGCGTGGAAGACGCCGGCCTGCCACTGGACGCCGGTCTGGTCGATGAACTGCTTGAGCTGCGCGGAGACGTTGCCGTAACGGGTCGGAGTGCCGAAGGCGTAGGCGGTGGCCCACTCCAGGTCCTCCAGCGTGGCCTCGCCGATCTGGTCCTTCGTGGCGTCGACGTGGGCGCGCCAGGCCGGGTTGGCGTCGATGGCGGTGTCCGGCGCGAGTTCCTGCACCCGGCGCAGCCTGACCTCGGCACCGCGGCTTTGGGCACCGTTTGCGACCGCTTGTGCCAGAGCGTGCACATTGCCCGTTGCGCTGTAGTAGACGACCGCGACGCGAACTCCCATGGAGATACTCCTGACCTGGTCGGTAGTGATACGCACGACTATGGCCGTATCGTCGCCCGGGGACTTTTATCTCCCCCGGTGACCGCCGGGTTCCACCCGGACAGCTCCATCTGACAGCTCTTTGTCACAACCTGGCAACGACTGCGTCGTGTGGGATGACTTGCTGGGATGCTCCCGGTCTCCGAGTAGAACGAAGCCTTGGGGGCGTTGTGCGGAACCTCGAAGAAATCGGCGAACAATGGTCGCCGGAAACCGAAAGACCCAGAAAGTCGCGACTGGTGCCGGTGCTGGTCTGCACCGCCTCCTTCGCGGCGGTGCTGGGCATCATCCTGGTCACCACGCACACAGGCGGCGGTGGCGGTTCCCCGGACCGGGCCGGGGCCGGTTCCGGTCAGAGCGCGACGGCGGGCATCTCACCCGATGCGGCCTCCACGGTGCGCGACTGGTACGTGAAGGGCGGTGAACCCCACCTGACCCAGGTCTCCCGCGACGTCACGAGCATCCAGGACGACCAGGCGGCCGGTGACACCGTGAGCATGCAGAGCGACTGTGCGACGCTGCTGACCGACGTGCAGTCGGCTCAGGTCTTTCCCCCGATCGCCGAGCCGCAGACGCAGGCGCACTGGTCCAAGGCGCTGGAGCAGCTCGGTCAGGCGGCGGCGGACTGCCGGGACGGCACGACCGAGAAGGACTCGGCGCTGATCGACAAGGCCGGGACCGAGCTGACGTCCGCGAACACCGAGCTCGACCTGGTCACGAACCTGGTCAACTCCCTGGCCGGCAGCTAGCCGGCGACGGCGGGCCGCGCAGCGCCCGGGGGCAGCCGGGCGCTCCGCGGCCCGCAGCGCGCATCCGGTAGGTTCACTGCCGTCAGGGGTGTGGGAGCGCGCGATGGGAGACCGGTGTGAGGACCGTGCGTGGTTTGGCCACGCTCGATCCCGTCGAGGTCGGCGATCATGTGTGCTGGCTGGTCGGTCCCGGCGAGGACTTCTCCGGTACCGCCCGGGCCTTCACCGCGGGCGGGGCACTGGTCGGCGACAAGGTCCTGATCCTCGGTGACGACTCCCGGCAGGGCTTTCTGGGCAGGGTGCGGCGGGAGGCCGAGGCCGCCAGCCGTGAGGGTTTCCGGGCGCTGCGGGTGCTGGCCCGGTGGGACCACGAGCCGGGCTGCGGCGCGTCGGGTCCTGACACGGTCGCCAGGAACGAACTGACGCTGGACGCGCTGGTGGCGCGGGGCGGCACCATCGTGGTCTGCGCGTATCACCGGGCCGGTTTCGGTACCGCGACTTTGGACCAGGTCGCCAGTGTGCATCCCCACCATCTGGGCACGGGAGCAGTGGGACCCGCGTTCCGGCTGTTCAGCGCGGGCAAGGCCGACTGCTGGAGTGTGAGCGGCTTGGTGGACTCGGAAGGAGCCGAGACCTTCGGTACCGCCATGCGAGAGCTGCTGGCGCGTTGCGGCACGGTTCGGCTGGACTGCGAGAACCTGGAATGGATGGATGCCGCCGGGATGACCGCACTCGTCCAGTCGGCCAGGGCTTTCCCCGGCCGACTGGTGGTACTCAGCGGTGCCAACGAGACGGTCCGCCGTGTGTGGGCGCTGCTCGGCTATGACAGCCCGGTCGTCCCGGTGGAGCTGGGCCCATGAGCGAGACTCCGGACCGGACCGACCCGGGCTTCCAGCACGTGCTGTACCCGTACGACGGGCAGCGGCACTTCGTGACGGGCGCGCTCGCGTACATCGAGGAGGCGCTGAGCGGCGGTGCGGTGGTGCTGCTCGCGGTGGACGAGACGAAGAAGGAGCTGCTGCGGGCCGAGCTGCCGCGCACCGACGCCGCCCGCCGGGTGACGTTCCTTGACACCGGGACGGTGGGCCGCAACCCCGGGCGGATGATTCCGGCCTGGCAGGCGTGGGTGGCCGAGCGGTCGGCGGACGGCAGCCCCGTGCACGCGATCGGCGAATCGCAGTGGAGCGGCCGTACGGCGGGCGAGACGGCCGAGCTGCGTTACCACGAGTGGCTGCTCAACCGCGCCTTCGCGCACTCCCCCATGTGGTGGCTGCTCTGCCCGTACGACACCACGACGGTCGACGAGGAGGAGCTGGCCAGGGCCCGGCGCTGCCACCCGCTGGTGCTGCGCGACGGGCAGCGCGAGGAGGGCCCGGAGTACGGCGACGAGCCCTTCGCCTTCGAGGCGCTGCCGGCGCCGTGCGGGCCGGGCCACGACTTCACCTTCGGCTTCGGGGATCTGGCGGCGGTACGCGAGGCGGTGACGTCGTGCGCGACCCGCAACGGGATGCAGGGCACCCGGCTGCGGGAGCTGCTGATCGCCTGCACCGAGGTGGCGTCGAACAGCCTGCGGTACGGGGGCGGCGGCGGGACGCTGCGGATGTGGTCGGAGGACGGCGACATGATCTGCGAGTTCCACGATTCCGGTTACCTCTCCGACCCCCTGGTCGGGCGGGTCCGGCCGCAGCCGGACCAGCTGGGCGGCCGCGGGATGTGGCTGGTGCAGCAGCTCTGTGACCTGGTGCAGATCCGCTCCGACCCGAAGAGCGGCACGACGGTCCGGCTGCACATGGCGATCGACTGAACTCCGTAGCGTGACCGGATGCCCTCCGCTTGCGACTGCTTGCTGCTTCTTTCTGCGTCGCGTGGCGTTGCCGCCCCGAGCTGCTGACAGACTGATCCCATGCTGGACGACTACTTCTCGCTCACCCGGGTGCGGCTGAGGCAGTACCGCAGTATCGCCGCGGCGGATGTGGAGCTGGGCGGACTGGTGTTCCTCGTCGGTCCGAACGGCGCCGGTAAGAGCAACTTCCTCGATGCCCTGCGACTGGTCTCGGAATCCCTGCGGACGTCCCTGGCGGACGCGCTGGAGACACGCGGCGGGGTGGCGGAGGTGCGGCGCAAGTCCACCGGCCACCCGAGCAGATTCGGCGTCGAGCTGGACTTCCGCGGGCCGGGATTCGAGGGCGGGTACGGGATCCAGGTGGCGGGCGCGCGGGCCGGCGGCTTCCGGGTGGTGCGCGAGGAGTGCGAGGTCCGGTACGGCTCCGGGACGCCGGCCGGCTTCCGGGTGGACGGCGGGCAGCTGGTCTCGGTGACCGAGCGCGGGATGCCGGCCGCCGATCCGCGGCGGCTGATGCTGGCGGACGCGGGCCGGGTGAAGGCTTTCCGGCCGGTGTTCGAGGGCCTGGCCGGGATCGGGGTGCTGAATCTGGATCCGCAGGCGATGCGGCGGCCCGGCGCCCCCGACGCCGGGCGGGCGCTGCGGCGGGACGGTTCGAATGTCGCCGCGGTGCTGCACCGGATGGGCCGCACAGCCCGGGGGCGCGAGGACCGGCTGCGGATCGAGAGTTATCTGCGGGAGATGGTGCCGGGGGTGCACGGGGTGGCCCGCAGGGTGCAGGGCGGCCGGGAGACGGTGGAGTTCGCGCAGGAGGTGCCGGGCGCGAAGAACCCGTGGCGGTTCGCGGCGCAGTCGGTGTCCGACGGGACGCTGCGCGCACTGGGGGTGCTGGTGGGGCTCTTCGCGGCGCCGGGTGAGGCATACAGCACGGTGGCGGTGGAGGAGCCGGAGACGGCGCTGCACCCGACGGCGGCCGGTGCGCTGCTGGCGGCGCTGCGGGACGCGAGTTCGCGGCGTCAGGTGATCGCCACCAGCCACAGTGCGGATCTGCTGGAGAGCGAGGACATCGATCCGGCGGAGCTGCGGGCGGTGCGCTGCACGGAGGGTCATACGGTGATCGGCGGGCTCGACGAGCCGGGGATGTACACCCTGCGGGCGCAGCTGGCGCTGCCGGGGCAGTTGCTGAGGGCTGATCAGTTGCTTCCGCGGCCGGCGCTGCCGGAGCTTCGGCAGGAAGTGCGCTAACGGGGACGACAGGAGCGAGGGGTGTGCGCCGGCCGGAAGTTCATGGCCCCCGTTAGCCGCCGGCGCACGGTGTTCGCTTCGGTTTTCTGCGTTTCCCGTTGGTTGGCGTGGGTTTCTCTTTCGTTGTCGCCGGCGGGCTACTTGCCGCCGGAGCCACCGGCCTGAGTCGGCTTCGGGTCGCTGGTGCAGCCGCCACGGCGGCAGTCGACGTTCGGGCAGGACATGGGCTACTCCTTTCACCTGAGCTTCCCCGTGTGTCACCACCGGTGACCAACTGCTCGTCTGCCCCGGGACCCCGGCGCAAACCTCACACCGGACCCACCCGATCGCTGACGACCCCTCAGTCCCTGTGGTTCCCTGTGCACACCCGGGAAGAAGTACCGCTCTGTTACCTATGACGCGGTGAGGGGTCAATTTGGTTCCCTGGCCAAAGGTTTCGTTCCGGTGACGATCGCCACATGGCCTTCGTCGCCGGCGGGCGCGGACGGTGACGGTCCGTGGGGTGGTGATGGCCGACCCCGCCTTCCGGCGGCTGGGACCGGCGGCGAAGGAGCCGGCCGGACGGGAGACCGGCGTGTGCGCTCAGGCGCCGTGGGGTCCGGGAGCGGCATAGGTGGTGAGCACCGCGGCGGCAGCGGCGCCGATCAGGCGGTGCCTGCGGCGGGCGGCGAGCGGACGGCCGGCGCCGCGGTGACGGGAGGCGGGGACCGGGGCGGGGGCCGGTGGGGCTTCGGGGGCGGGTTCGCGGGGTTCCCGCTGCCAGGCGTCCCCGGCGAACCAGCCGGTGACCTGGCGGGCGCTGGGGCGCTGTTCGGGGGTCTTGGCGAGCATGCGCAGCAGGTAGTCGGCGAAGGCACCGGGGATGCCGGGACGCAGCCGCCCAGGTGCGAGCGGCTCGCACTGGACGTGCTGGGAGATGACGGAGAGCGCGCTGTCGCCGACGAACGGCGGGCGGCCGGTGAGCAGTTCGTACAGGGCGCAGCCGAGGGAGTACACGTCGCCGGCCGCGCGGGAGGGCCTGCCGAGGGCCGACTCGGGCGCCATGTACAAGCTGGTGCCGGTGAGTTCGGCCGGTCCGCCCATGGGCGCCGTCGTCTCGCCGCCGGGGCCGCTGGCTATCCCGAAGTCCACGATCTTGACGGTGCCGTCACGGTCGAGCAGCAGGTTGGAGGGTTTGATGTCGCGGTGCAGGACGCCCGCGGTGTGGGCGGCCTCCAGGCCGGCGGCGGCCTGCGCGGCCACGGAGGCCACCGTGGCCGGGGCCGGGGTGCCGTGTTCCCGGAGTTCCTCGGCCAGGGTGTGGCCTTCGATCAGCTCCATCACCAGGAAGCTGCGCTCCTGCCAGCTGCCGAAGTCGTAGACCGCGACGACATGCGGATCGCTGAGCCTGGCCGCGGTGCGGGCCTCCTGCGCGAATCTGGCCGCGGCGTCCGGCTTGCGGGCCGCGGCGTCGCGCAGGACCTTCACCGCCACCGGACGCTCCAGCAGTTCGTCCCAGCCCCGCCACACCTCGCCCATGCCGCCGTGCCCGAGCGGTGTATCGAGTCGATAGCGCTCCGCCAGCCTCACCGGAGGTCGCCCCTTCCTGCGCATGCGCGCAACAGACGTGGGCTCTGCCTGGAGTCCCGTCTGCCCCGAACCCACGCGCCCACCCCTGCACAACCGGAACAGCCCGGCGGCGGGGATCGGGCGGGCGGACCTACCGGGCCATGGCTCCCGCTTCCGGGAGCGGGCCGATACGGGTGGCGAGCCGGCCGCGCAGCAGTTCGTACGCGGCCCGGCGGCGGGGCAGCGGGCCGGGCGGGCGCCGCACCACCCGTGCGGCGGTGACGGTCTGGCCGCTGCGGAACTGCTCCCTGGTGAGGTCGAGTTCCAGGCCGGAGGGGAGCCGGTTCCAGTAGTGGAAGCCGGCCCGGGCGGCGCCCAGGTGCACATCGCCGAGCACGAGATCACCGCCGAAGAGGTCGTGCACGATCAGCGCGGTGATGTCGCAGTGGCCCCAGGCCGGATTGCCGGGGTGCCAGGGCTCCCGGGCCACGTCGTCGGGCGAGCAGGTGTCGGCGGCCCAGCTCGCGCGCAGCGCCCGGTCGAGTGCGGTCAGGGTCCACGGCGGCGGGATCATGGGCTCAGCATGCCGTGAGGCACTGACAGCCGGCCCCGCCCGGTCCCGGCGGCGCGTCACGGCCTCCCGTGGCGGTCCCAGGTCCCGGCCTCCGGTCCCGGCCTCCGGTCCCGGCCTCCCGTCCCGGCCTCCGGTCCCGGCGGGGCCGGTCTCAGCGTCCGCCGTTGATCCCGGTGTGCAGGCCCGCGGTGGTGTCCGGGTAGAGCTCGCGGGCCGCTTCCAGGACGGCGGCCGGCGCGGTACGGCCGAGGGCGCGCATCCGGGCCGCGGTCCTGCCGGGGAACCCGCGCCCGCGGTCGGTGCTCTCGGCGTAGGCGATCTGGGCGGCGGCCACGGCTTCCGGGAGGGTGCCGCGGCAGCCGTCGTCGCGGGGCGGGTAGAGCTCGGTCAGCAGGACGGCGAGGTCCGCGGCGAGCCGGACCGCGCTCCAGTCGTGGAGCGGCTGGCTGCGCCTGCTGATGTGGCGGTAGCGGTAGGCCATCGCGTCCTGGATCTCGGAGGTGAGCGTGGCCTCGTCCGGGGCCGGGGAGAGGGCAGGCGCGGTGAGCAGCAGCGTCACCAGGTCCCGGTCGATGTTCAGGCCGCGGTCGTGGGCGGCGCGCAGGACGTACTCGTGCTCGCGTTCCAGCAGCAGCTGGCGGGGGTCCGCGCCGCCGCGGTGGCCGCGGGCGGTGAGCAGACCGCCCAGGGCGCCGAGCTGGACGTCCCCGATGCTCAGCTGCTCCTGGGCGGTGGGCGGGAAGGCCGGGTCGCCGCCGACCGTCTCCGGTGCGCCGCCGGGCGCGGGCAGGTGCGCCGCGAGGGCGTCCAGGGCGGCGCGGTAGTGGTCGTCGGCGGCGACCGTGCCGGGTACCGGGCCGCCGGGCCGGGCGCCGGCCGCGAGCCGCTCCGGCCAGGGACCGGGGAGCCGGCCGAGCCATGGTCCGCCGGTGCGGGCGAGCAGCAGGACCCGGACGGGCACCTCCCCCTCGTACGCCGCGAGGGCGGCGAGCAGGGGCGCGAGCTGCTCGGTACGGTTCTCGGCGCGGTCGGCGACGAGCAGCAGCGGGCGGGTCAGCGCCCTCAGGAGCCGGTCCCAGTCGGGGCGGTGGGCGGGTTCCGCGGTCAGGAAGCCCGCCGCCCAGGTCATCGGTTCCGGGCCGGTGTCCGCCGGGCGGGCGGGTCCGATGCGGGCCAGGCGGCGTACCGCCTCGACCGCGGTACGGGTCTTGCCCCAGCCGCTGGGCGCGGTCACCAGCCGTACCCGGACGTCCGGGCGGCGCCCCCGGGAGGCGGCGCGGTGCGCGGTCAGGCACCAGGTCAGCACGGCGTCGGGCGCGTCGCCGACCAGCGGGACGACGGCGGCTTCCGGGTCGAGCAGGGCGGCGGGGGTGCGCGGCGGCGGGGCCGGGGCGGTCAGGTACGGGCGCAGTTCGACGGGCTCGGCGACCGGGGCGCCCGCGGTGTCCTCGGCGCTCTCGGTCAGCAGCCGGACCAGGCAGCGGTGCTGGAGCAGCCGGGCGGCGGGCAGGACGTAGAGCGTGCCGTCGTCCCGCAGGCGGCGCTGGGCGCAGCCGATCAGCAGTCCGTCGCAGAACACGGCGGCGCCGGAGAAGCCGTGCCAGGGGTCGCGGCCCGGCGGCGGCGGTTCGTCCGCGGGGTCGGTGTCCGGCTGGAGTTCGTAGCGGTCGTCGCCGGGACGGGTGGCCGGGATGACGCCGGCGGGCAGTCCGTGGTGGCCGCGCAGCCCGTCGCGCCGCCGTCCGCCGGGGGCCCCGGTGACGGTGACGGGGTGCGGCTGGTCCGTGACGAACCGGCCCCAGCGGACGGTGACCGCCTGGCCGGGGGCGGGCAGCCGGAGCAGGGCGAGGTCGAGACCGCGGGTGGGGTCCCGGTCGGCGTCCGGGCAGCGGCCCTCGTGCAGCGGGCAGCCGCCGGCGCTGTGCCACAGGAGTTCGGCGTCGCGTACGGGGTCGGCGCGGCCGTCCAGGAAGCGGACCCGGTGGCGGACGCCGGCGCCGTCGCGGTGGACGACATGGCCGGCGGTGAGGATCAGCGTCCCGGTGACCTGGTGGCCGGAGCCGAGCAGATGCGGCGCGCCGTCGGCGGAGGAGCGGATCTCGACGGCGCCGCTGGTCCGCCCGGGCGCGGCCGTGCCCCCCGGCTCGTGGATGACGTCCAACGCTCCCGCCTCTCCCCCGCCTTGGTACGCCCACTGCCGGTCAGATGAGCGTACGTATTCCGGCTGTCCGGCGGAAGCAGAAGCGGGAGCCCGGATGGATCAGCCGCGGGCCGCCGGGCGCTGCCGGGGCCGGCGGGTGGCGGCGGCCAGTGCGCGGCGCAGCCGGCCGGAGGAGGTGCGGCGCGGGCTGGTGAGCACGATGGCGCCCCGGCCGGGGACCGTCATGGTGCCACCGGCTTTGACCTCGGTCTCGTCGCTGGTGTCGGACTCGGCCGCGGTGTCGACCACGACCCGCCAGCTGTCGCCGTGGTCCCGGTCGGGCAGGACGAAGTCCACCGGCTCGTAGTGGCTGTTGAGCAGGATCAGGAAGGAGTCGTCCACGATGCGGCCACCGTGCGCGTCGGGCTCGGTGATGCCGTCGCCGTTGAGGAACAGGGCCAGCGCGTGCGCGTCGTCACGGTGCCAGTTCTCCTCGGTCATCTCATGGCCGTCGGGCCGGAACCAGACCGAGTCGCCGGTGCCGGTGGCGCCGGTGTCACCGCGCAGGAAGCGGCGGCGGCGGAAGACCGCGTGTTCCCGTCGCAGGGCGATCAGCCGGCGGGTGAAATCGATGAGCTCGCGCTGTTCGGCGCCGAGGTTCCAGTCGGTCCAGGAGGTCTCGTTGTCCTGGCAGTAGGCGTTGTTGTTGCCGTGCTGGGTGCGGCCGAGTTCGTCGCCGTGGGAGATCATCGGGACGCCCTGGGAGATGAGCAGGGTGGTCAGCAGGTTGCGCTGCTGCCGGGCCCGCAGCGCCAGGATCTCCGGGTCGTCGCTCTCGCCCTCCGCCCCGCAGTTCCAGGACCGGTTGTGGCTCTCGCCGTCGCGGTTCTCCTCGCCGTTGGCCTCGTTGTGCTTGTCGTTGTACGACACCAGGTCGCGCAGCGTGAAACCGTCGTGACAGGTCACGAAGTTCACCGATGCCCGCGGGCGGCGGCTGTCGTCCTGGTAGAGGTCGGAGGAGCCGGTCAGCCGGGAGGCCAGGGCGGGCAGGGTCGAGTTCTCACCGCGCCAGAAGTCACGGACCGTGTCGCGGTAGATGCCGTTCCATTCGCTCCACAGCGGGGGGAAGTTGCCGACCTGGTAGCCGCCGTCGCCGACGTCCCAGGGCTCCGCGATCAGCTTCACCCGCGAGACCACCGGATCCTGCTGCACCAGATCGAAGAACGCCGACAGCCGGTCCACCTCGTGGAACTGCCGCGCCAGCGTCGCCGCCAGATCGAACCGGAAACCGTCCACATGCATCTCGGTCACCCAGTACCGCAGACTGTCCATGATCAGCTGCAGCACATGCGGATGCCGCATCAGCAGACTGTTGCCCGTCCCCGTCGTATCGAAATAATGCGCCGGATCATCATCCACCAGCCGGTAGTACGACGCGTTGTCGATCCCCCGGAACGACAGCGTCGGACCCATGTGATTGCCCTCCGCGGTGTGGTTGTACACCACATCCAGGATCACCTCGATCCCCGCCGCGTGCAGCGCCTTCACCATCGCCTTGAACTCCTGCACCTGCCCACCCCGGCCACCCGCCGACGCGTAACCATTGTGCGGAGCGAAGAACCCGATCGTGTTGTAACCCCAGTAGTTCGACAGCCCCCGGTCCAGCAGATGCCCGTCCTGCACGAACTGATGCACCGGCATCAGCTCCACCGCCGTCACCCCCAGACCCGACAGATGCTCCACCACCGCCGGATGCGCCAACCCCGCATACGTCCCCCGCAACCCCTCCGGCAACCCCGGATGCAACCGCGTCAACCCCCGCACATGCGCCTCGTAGATGACGGAGTCGTGGTACGAGTGGCCGGGCGACCGGTCGTCGCCCCAGTCGAAGGAGGGGTCCACGACGACGGAGAGCATGGCGTGCCTGAGGCTGTCCGCGGTGTTGATGCCCTGCGGGTCGGCGAAGGGGTAGCCGAAGAGCGACTCGTGACCGTCGGCCTGGCCGTCGACGGCCTTGGCGTACGGGTCGAGCAGCAGCTTCGCCGGGTTGCACCGGAGCCCGCGGGCCGGGTCGTAGGGGCCGTGCACCCGGAACCCGTACCGCTGCCCCGGCCCCACTCCCGGCAGATACGCGTGCCATATGAAGCCGTCGACCTCGGTGAGCGCCACCCGCTGCTCGCGGCCGGCGTTGTCGATCAGGCAGAGTTCGACGCGTTCGGCGACCTCCGAGAACAGCGCGAAGTTCGTGCCCGCACCGTCATAGGTCGCCCCCAGTGGATAGGGACGGCCGTTCCACTTCTGCATGCAATGCCCCCTCAGAACCTTCCGGCCAGGTCCTCCCGGCGGGTGTATGCGCTCGTCTGCCCCGTGAACCTGACAACATGACGGTGGCCTGGTCAGGTGTCCGGGCCCGCTGCCACCGATGACGGCGAAGTGATCGGTTCCGGTCGAATCCACCGGTGCGGCGGTCACTGCAGGGTACGCGAGTGGCAGCACGCGGCCGGTTGCGGACGATTGCGGGCAGCGGGCGCGGCCGGCCGGTGGTTGGCGGCATCGTCGGTGCTCGTCCACAGCGCCGTCGAACCGGGGTCCGCGTGATACGGAGACTTCTCAGCAGGCCGGCGAGCGCCGGCCCGGTGCGCGGTGAACGGGCGGAGGTGTGGCGGCCGGCTGTGGAGTTCCTGCGGCTCTACCACCGTGAGCAGCCGGACGCCGGGTCCCTGGAGGACCGGCTCGCCGAGGTGCGTGCGGAGCTGGACGACACCGGTACCTACCGGCACACAGGCGAGGAACTGGCCTTCGGCGCCCGGGTCGCCTGGCGCAACAGCAACCGGTGCATCGGCCGGCTGTACTGGCGCTCGCTCCAGGTGCGCGACCTCCGGCACCTCGGTGACGGTGCCGGCGACGCCGCCGCGATCGCCAAGGAGTGCGCCGCCCATCTGCGGATCGCCACCAACGGGGGCCGGATCCGCCCGCTGATCTCGGTGTTCGCCCCTGCCGCGCCGGGCCGGCCCGGGCCGCGTATCCACAGCGACCAGCTGATCCGCTACGCCGGCTACCGCGACCGCGACGGGCGGGTGACCGGCGATCCGCTCAACACCGGGCTCACCGATCTGGCACTGGGGCTGGGCTGGCGGCCCGGCGAGCGGACCCCGTTCGACGTGCTGCCCCTGATCGTGCGGGGCGCCGGCGGGGCGCCGCGGTTGTTCCCGCTGCCGCAGGACGCGGTACTCGAGGTGCCGCTCGACCACCCGGAGCAGCCGTGGTCGGAGCAGTGGGGGCTGCGCTGGCACGCGGTGCCCGCGGTCTCCGACATGTGCCTGGAGATCGGCGGCATCTGCTACCCGGCGGCGCCCTTCAACGGCTGGTACATGGGCACCGAGATCGGGGCGCGCAACCTGGCCGACACCGACCGCTACGACCTGCTGCCGCGGGTCGCCGGCAGCCTCGGCCTGGACACCGGGACGGACCGCTCGCTCTGGAAGGACCGGGCGCTGGTGGAGCTGAACCGGGCGGTGCTGCACTCCTTCGACCGGGCCGGGGTGACGATGGCGGACCACCACACCGAGTCCCGGCGCTTCCTGCAGCACATCGCCCGCGAGGGACAGAAGGGCCGGCAGGTGGGCGCCGACTGGTCATGGATCGTGCCGCCCATGTCGGGGGCGGCGACGCCGGTCTTCCACCGCACCTATGACGCGACCGAACGCACACCGGCGTTCGTACGGCACGGCAGGACGACCGGCTGAGCGGGCCGGCCGCCCCAGCGGGGGTGCTACGCGGCGGGGCGGCGCAGGGCGAGCCGCAGCGTGCAGGCCGGCTCGGCGCTCTGGTACGCCCAGGTGGCGTCGGTGACCTCGTAGCCGGGGCCGTCGGCGAGCCAGTCGGCGGCGGCCTGGAAGACCGCGGCGGGCGCGTTCCCGGCCAGCGCCAGCACGCCGCCGTCCTCGACCGCGACCCACAGGTCGACATGGCTGTTGACGAACGACCCGGCCCGGTCCCGCAGTTCGTCCGACAGCGTCGGGCTTTCGTCGGCGATCGTCATGGCGCGCCCCCTCGTTGGTCCTCCGGTGTCTGCCGGTCACCTTCCCCGAAGTCCGGTCGTCACGCCGGTCCGCGGCGGTGAAAGGGCCGGTATCCGCTCCAGTACACCACCGGCGAACACGTCGTACAGCGGCAGCGATTCGAGGTGGACGTAGCCGATGTGGCAGTCGCAGACCGCGAGCGGGCATGGCCGGGGCCCGAGCGCGCCGCGGTAGGAGCCGTCGTAGAGGTTGCCGAGTTCGGTGCGGACGAAGTGGCAGCGGCGTACGGTGCCTTCGCCGTCGACGGAGAGCACGGATTCGCCGGTGCGGCACGGCAGTCCGGCGGAGCGGTGGGGGTGCCGGCTGTAGGCGAAGAGCGGGTCGATCCCGGTCCAGGAGGCGGCTTCGGCATCGGTGTAGGTGTGGCCCTCGGCCGCGTTGATCCACAGGTAGACCTGCTCGGGCAGCGCGGCGCGCAACGCGCGGGCGTGGTCGAGGTGTTCGGGCAGGCCGACCACGCCGACGCTGAACCGGACGCCCAGCGCGGTGAGTTCGCGGGTCTTGGCGAGGAACCGGTCGTAAGGGGTCTGGCCGGGGTGGTAGGTGCACCACAGGGCCACGGTTTCCCGGTCGGCCGCGGCGAGCCAGTCGGTACGGCAGCTGAGATTGGTCTGGATGGCGACCCGCCGGACGTGCGGCTGGTGGGAGAGGCCGACGATCGCCCGGCGGTACCAGGAGCGGACCAGTCCCTCTCCCCAGGGGGTGAACAGGACGGACAGCCGGTCGTCGCGCTGCCGGCCGGCCCATCCGGTGAAGCGGTCGAGGGCGGCCCGGTCGGCACGGAGCTGTTCGGGGGTGTCCCGTCGCTTGGCGAACGGGCAGTAAGGGCAGTCGTAGTCGCAGGAGGCGAGCGGGCCGCGGTAGAGGAGCGTCAGGTCCACCGGTGGTCACCTGGCCTCGTACGCGGCCATCGCGGCACGTACCGCGGGCGAGAAGAGGACGGGGCCGAGCGCGTCGGAATGGGCGAGCCCCTCGGGTGACAGGCGCAGGAGCGCAGGGCCGGCCTCCTGGTCCAGCCAGCCGCGGTCGGCGAAGCCGGCGAGTTCGGCGGGGAAGTCGGTGCGCGGGTCGGTGCCGAACCTCTCCCGGTACTCGGCGACCGGCAGCCCGGCGGCCTGGAGCAGGGACTGCAGCAGATGCCGGCGGCGTGCTTCCGCGGTGTCGACAGCGCGGCCGTGGCGGGCGGTGGTGAAGTCCCGGGCCTGCGTGTAGTCGTCGATGATGGAACGGATGCGGTGCATGTCGACGGCGTAGTCGAAGGAGTAGTGCAGGGACGCGGTGTAGGAGCGGGCCCCGCAGCCGAGGCCGATCATGCCGTCGGTCTGGCAGGCGTGGTCGTCGGGTCCCTGCGCGGCGGCTCCCCGGCGGCGGAACATACGCATCGACACCTGTTCGTAGCCGCGGGCGAGCAGGTGGTCGCGGCCCTGCCGGTAGAGGCGGAGCCGCTGCTCGTCCCAGGCCGGGTCGGTGTCCTCGGCGCGGCGCGCCAGGCCGGTGAGCGGGCGGACGTACAGCGGGTAGAGGTACAGCTCCTCGGGCTGCCAGGCCAGGGCGGCGTCCAGCGAGGCGCGCCAACTGGCCGGGGTCTGGCCGTCGATGCCGTAGATGAGGTCGATGTTGAGGACCGGCACGGCGGTGTCCCGGATGCGGGTCAGTGCCGCCTCGACGTCGGCGCGGCGCTGCGGGCGGACCGCTGCCCTCGCCTCGTCGTCCACGAAGCTCTGCACACCGAGGCTGACGCGGGTGGCACCGCGGTCGGCCAGCACCGCGAGGCGGTCCGCGGTGGCCGTCGCGGGGGACGCCTCCACCGAGAGCGGGACGGCCCGCAGGTCGGCGCCCATCCGGTGCTCGGCGATGTCGCAGAGCCGCTCCAGTTCCCCGGCGTCCAGGAAGGTCGGGGTGCCACCGCCGAAGGCCGCGGTGGCGAAGCGGACCGGTCCGTCGTCGCCGAGAGCGTCGCGGACCGCGGCGGCCTGCCGGTCGAGGGCGTCGAGATAGCGGGTGGTGAGCTCGCCGGGGGCACCGATCCTGGTGAAGAGGTTGCAGAAGCCGCAGCGGACTTCGCAGAAGGGTATGTGGAGGTAGAGGGAGAGAGCGTCCCTGGGTTCGTCGCGCCACAGGTCGCGCAGGGCCGGGCGGTGCGGCAGCGGGCGGTACGCGGTCTTGTGCGGGTAGGCGTACACATAGGACTGGTACGGGCGCACCGGGGCGAGGGCGGAGGTGGTCATACGGACGGCTCCAGGAAGAAGTGGGCGTAGGGCACCGTCCAGACCGCCGGGTGGCCCAGGCGGTGGCCGGTGTAGCCGTCCTCGCCGTAGGTGGTGCCGTGGTCGGAGCAGACGATCGCGAAACAGCGGTGGCGGGCGCGCAGGAGGCCGAAGAGCCGGCCGATGTGCCGGTCCACGTACTCCAGGGCGGCCCGGTGGGTGGCGCGGGTGTCCCCCGCCTCCCGGGTGGCGCCCGGCAGGTGGAACCAGTTGGGCTGGTGCAGCGCGGAGACGTTGACGAAGAGGAAGAGCCTGCGGTCGTGGGGCAGTCGGGCGATGCTCTGCTCGGCGCGGGAGATCTGCGCCTCGAAGGAGGTGGCGGAGGTGACGCCGAACTCCGGTTCCCAGTGGCTTTCCTGGAAGAGGCCGGGCAGCACGCCGCCCTGGGCACCGCGGTTGTTGAAGAAGCCGACGCCGCCGATGCAGACGGTGCGGTAGCCGGCCGCGGCGAGCCCCGAGACCAGGTCGGGGGTGTCGAAGACATAGGTGCGCTCGGCGGTGCTCTCGCTGCCGGCGAACCGGGCGGCGAAGAGCCGGGGGTGCGGTCCGGGAGCGGCCGGTGTGGGCAGGAATCCGGCGAACATCGCCTGGTGCGAGGCGTAGGTGAAGTTGCCGGGGGCGTGCCGCTCCTCCCAGGCACCGCCGGGCAGGTGCCGGGCGAGGTTGGGCAGCCGCCCCGCCGCGGCGAGTTCGGCGGCGACGTCGTAGCGCAGGGTGTCGAGGGTGAGCAGCAGCAGGTCGTCACGGCCGACGACCGCGTTCATGTCGGGGGCGGCCGGGTGGCCGGCCGCGCGGGCGTCAGGCATGGTCGGTCCTTGCGAAGGGGAGCGGGGGTGGGTCCGCGGGCGCGCGCCGCAGCACGGCGGCGAGCTGCGTCTGGTAGGTGTCCAGGCCCTCGGCGCCGCTGCCGGGCAGACCGGTGAGGCGCGGCAGCAGGTCACCGAAGGCGTTCACCTCACCGACGGCGAACCGCTGCCAGCCCATGGCCGGCAGGAGGTCGACCCCGACGCACAGGGTGCCGGGGAAGCAGGCGGCGGCCCGTTCGCACATCCGCAGGGCGTCGTTCCAGTGCGGCCCCGCGGCCTCGACGGCGGCGCCGAGGTCGCCGCGGGCGCCGCCGAGGTGAAGGTTGGTCAGCGGGGTGCGGCTGGTGCGCACCACGGCGTGGGTGGCGCGGCCGGCGATGACCACGATCCGCAGGTCGGAGGTGCGGCCACCGAGTGACGCCTTGGGCAGCCAGCGTTCGATGTGCAGGCCGTCGGGGGCCAGGGCGTCGACCAGGGCGGCGATCTCCGTTTCGCTGGTGCAGCGCCTGACCCGGAGCGAGTTGTGCAGCCGGCCGTTGTCGGACTCCACCGAGGTGGTGGCCTGCACCCGGCCGCGGCCGGCGGTCTCCACGGCGAGCACCCCGGAGGCCGAAGAGCCGTGGGCGAGCTTGACGAAGGCGCGCGGCATGCGGTGGCTCCGCATCAGAGCCCTGACGTCGGCCCAGTCGCGCACCGGGACGCCGGCGCCGGAGGTGGGCGAGTCGGGGACGGGGACGTCCGCGTCGGCCAGCGCGCGGTGGCAGCGCCGCTTGTCGAAGAGCACCGCGAGTTCGCCCGGGTCGTCGAGCCGTACACCGCCGCGCAGGGTGCGCACGGCGCTGGTGAAGCGGGCGTACCAGCGGGCGCTGCCCTCGACCCTGGTGGGGTCGTCGGTGTCCCGCAGCAGCCGGTCGACCTCGGGGTTCTCGCCGGGTGACTCCAGCCGTACGGTCTCGTCGCCGTCGAAGGCGGCGCCGCCGTCGCGCAGGACGGTGAGCCAGGGGACGACGCGGGGCGCCGGCAGGCCGGCGCTCACCGCCGCGGCGGTGAAGAACCGCACCCGGCGGTTCTCCGGGTTGCCGACGACGGCCAGCCGGGGGGTCGCGTGCGCGGCGCCGGGCGCCGCTGTCCGGTGGGCCATGCCGCCCCTTTCTCTCGTGCACCCGCGGGCACGCCGTGGTGCCTTCGCGCTGCTGTCCGGTGCCCTCAGTCGCTCTTCACGGTGCTCTTCGGGATCAGGCGCTCACTCGGCGACGGCGACGTAGCGCCAGACGGTGCCGTCCTCGTCCTCCTCCTCGTCCTCGGCGTCGTCCTTGGAGAGGTCGAGTTCCACGCCGGCCTCGGCCAGAGCCTCTTGGAGGCGTTCCTTGATCGGGTCGCTGAGGTAGTTGTGGTGCAGGTCGAGCTGCTTGAGGTGGGTGAGGGGCTGGCCGCCGAGCAGCGCGGTGGCCCCTTCGTCGGAGAGCACGCCCATGGACAGGTCGAGCCTCTCCAGCCGGGCGACGACCGGCGCGGCGGCGAAAGCGGCGGCGATCTCGTCCTGCAGGTCGCTGTTGCGCAGCGCCAGGGAGCGCAGGGCGGGCAGCCGGGTGCCGGCGAAGAACGGTGCCAGGTCGGCGATCTCGCAGTCCCCGCCGTACTCCCCCGTGCCGAGCCACAGGTCGAGGTGCTCCAGCCCGGGGAAATCACCGGCGGCGACCCCGCGGACCGCGTCGGCGGGCATGCCCCCCGTCTCGACGGTGAGGGAACGCAGCTTCTCGTGGCGGACGGCCGGGAACTCCAGGCCGTTGCCGCCGCGGACGCCGAGCACCTCCAACTGCGGGAAGCCCGCAAGCAGCGGGGTCACGTCGCCCTGGATGATCCAGGAGATCTCGCACTCCTCCGTCACCAGGTCGCCGATGAACACCGCGCGCAGGGCGGGCAGGCGGTCGCGCACCGCGAGCAGCGCGGCGACGACCTCCTCGGGACCGTCCTCGTACGGTGAGCTCCAGGCCCCGGCTATCAGGGCACGGACCCGGGTGGTGTCGACGGTCTCGGTGAAGCGGGTGAACGCCTCCGGCCAGCTCTCCTGGCTGTCGTACGAGGACACCGCGATCCGCCAGGCGACCGCGTCGGGCGCCGGCAGCTCGGACTTTCCGGCTTCGTACACGGCGAAGTCGTGGGCCGGCAGGCCGTCCAGCTCCTGGAGGTGGTTCCCGATGGTCATGTCCGCCTTGCTCCTGACGCTTCGAAGTGCCGTACGGGCCGGGTGGGTACGGCGTGCTGCGGCCGGCCGGGGCCGTCGCCGGATGAGGCAAGTTCTACCAAGCGGCACTGACAGCGCCGGTCGCCGGGCCCGCCGTGAGCCGCCCGCGGGCCGTTCGCGAGCCGCCCGCAGGCCACTGTCGGACCCCGCCGCTACGGTCGGAACCGACGGCGGCGCACCGCGCGTCGCGGGGAGGGAGTGCCGTGTACCGGCAGGGGGATGTGCTGATCGTGCCGATCGAGGAGTCGGCGCTGCCGTCCGGGATCGAGGACGCGCCGCGCCAACCTCGGAACGCACGGGGGCGGTTGGTGCTGGCGCTGGGCGAAGTCACCGGGCACGCGCACGCGGTGGTCGGCGCCGGGCGGCTGGTGCGCGAGGCGGGTCCCGCCGGGCCGATGCTGCTGCATCTGCCGGAGGGCGGCCGGGTGGTGCACGAGGAGCACGGGCCGATATCGCTGTCCAGGGGCTGGTACCGCGTGGTGCGGCAGCGGGAGTACGTGCCGGGTTCGGTACGGCTGGTGGCCGACTGACCACTGCGGCGGGGACGTCGGGTGCGCGGCAGGCAGCGATCCGGGCGGGAAGGGCTCGCCCGTGCGGGAGGGAGTGGCGTGAACGAGGGTGACGGGACCGGCGGCGTGGCCACCGGGGATTTCTGGCGGCGGACGGCCGCGGCCACCGGGCCGGCGGACCGCGCGGCGGCCGAGGCCGGCGTGCGGCTGGCGTACCGCTGGGCCGGGCTGCCGGAGCCGGCGGACATCCGGTGGGTGGCCTCGCCACGGGAGGCGGTGCGCCGGCTTGCCGCGCAGCCGGCCGGGAGCCGGGGCCGCAGTGTGCGGGACGCCGTGCGCAGCCGGCCGTGGGCGGCGGAGCGGGACCGGCTGCACACGCTGCTCGGGCCGGCCGGTTGGACCGAGCGGTGGAACGCCACCGGAGCCGGGCTGTGGGACATCACGCAGGGGCTGGTCAGCCGGATCCGTACCGGGATCATCGAGGTGTACGCGGCGGACCCGCGGCAGCAGGCGGCGATCCGGCTGGTGCTGCTCGACGCGGTGCTCGGGCAGCAGGACGCCGCGTGGCTGTGCGCCTTCGACACCTCGGCGGACACTCCGCTGGCGGGCCTGGCCGCGGTCGCCGGGGCGGCCGGCTGGTGGTGGCCGTACGAGCGGACCGCCGTGCTCTGCGAGCGGCCTGTGGAACTCCACCGGGACGAGGCCGGCCGCCTCGACCGGGCGGACGGTCCGGCGCTGGCCTTCTCCGACGGCTTCGCGCTGTACGCCTGGCGGGGCATGCCGGTGCCCGCGGAATTCCTGGCGGAACTCGGGGCGCTGACCGCCGAGCGGATCCGCACGGAGGAGAACGCGGAGCTGCGCCGGGTGATGCTGGAGCACTACGGCTACGACCGCTATCTCGACGAATCAGGGGCGGTGCCGCTGCACAAGGACGAGACGGGTGTGCTGTGGCGGATAGCACTGACCGGTGACGAGGACGTGGTGATGGTCGAGGTGGTCAACTCCACGCCGGAGCCGGACGGCACCAGTCGTACGTACTGGCTGCGGGTGCCGCCAGGGACGCGGACGGCGAAGGAGGGCGTGGCGTGGACGTTCGGGCTGACCGCCGAGGCGTACGCGCCGCAGCGGCAGACCTGACGGCGGGCGGCACCGGCCGGCTCAGTCGGCCGGAGTGGGCGGGTCGGCGGGAGGGGGCGGGTCGGCGGGACCCGTCCCGCGCCATCGTGTCGCCCCGCCCTGCGTGCCGTTGGTGCCGCCGTCGCACGGGCCGCGCTCACCCTTCGCCGTGCCCTCCTCGCCGGCCGTACCCCCGGGCTTCCTGTCGGCGTGATCCTGGCCGGCGACAGGCCCCCGCGCTCCCCCGTCCTGTCGGCTGCGTGCCGCCGGCTGGTCGAAGGAGACCCGGATGTGCTCGAAACCCTTGAACTTCTCGGTGGTGGCGTACGAGGTGTACGCACGCTCGTCGGCCTGGTTGAGGACGACCTTGTCGGTGAAGAGGGTGGGCAGGCTGCGCGGCCACAGACGGCGGACCCGCACGGAGGTGACCTCGGCGGCGAGGACGAAGATCAGCGCCCCGAGGTAGATCCACGTCAGCAGGCCGAGCACGATCCCGAAGAGGCCGTAGGTCGCGGTGGCGCCGCGCAGCTGGTGCCGTACGTAGTAGGTGCCCGCCCACTGCACGGCCTGCCACAGCACGGCGCCGCCCGCCGCCGCGCCGGCCAGGTGGCGCAGCCGCACGCTGCGGACGGTGAAGAAGCGGTAGGCGAAGAGCAGCAGTCCGACGTTGACCGCGACCGAGACGAGGGTGGCCCCGGTCCTGACGGCGACGCCGAGGCGCGCGCCGAAGAACCGTTCGTCGGCGGCGAGGGCGGTCAGGCTGGTGGTGGCGAGCAGCCCGATGCCGAAGCCGCCGAGCACCAGCAGGCTGCGCAGCCGGGCCCGCAGCGGATCGGGCCGGGCGTGCCGGGGTACCGCCCAGATCTTCGACAGCGCGTTCTGGGCGGCCTGGGCGACGCCGAGCGTCCCGTACAGCCCGCCGATCGCGCCCGCCGCCACCGCCAGCGGGTTGCCGTGGAAGGAGGTGATGTTCTCGCCGATCTGGTCGCCGATCACCGGGAACTGGTGCAGCGCCGAGTCGACGACCATCTGCTGCAGGTGCGGGTCGTTGTGCAGCACGAAGCCGAGGACCGACACGAGCAGCAGAAGCAGCGGGAACACCGACAGGAAGCCGTAGTAGGCGATGAGGGCGGCGAGGTAGCCGCCCTGGTCCTCCACGAACTTGTAGACCACCGCGAGGGGCACGCCGGCCCAGCCGTGCCGCTGCTGGTAGGCGTCGAACCGCCGCACCGCCCGCATGGCCATCACCGCCTGTCCCCGTGGGGCCGCCCCGCGCTCCCGATGATCGCCGGCCGGTCACGGGTGTTCTTCCCCCGGGCGGCCCCGGCAGACCACGCGGACCTCAGCGTTCGGGTGACCGGTACTGGTGCAGGGGGCCGGGGTGCAGCGGCGCGGTGTGCCAGCGGGCGGTGAAAGTGCCCTCCGGCAGCGAGCAGCTGACCGTCAGGCGGTGCGGAGTCTCCAGGAAGGCGATGTCCGCCGTGAAGGTGGCCGGGTCCGGCCAGGTGGCGGTGACAGCGGCGGGTACCGGCGTGTCGGCGACCGTCCAGCCGGAACCGCCGAAGGCCAGGTCCAGTGGCGTGTCGCTGTCGGTGAGGGTGAGCGTCCAGCCGGTCCCGGCGGCGGTGAGGGTGGCGGCGGTCAGCGTCGGCTGGGCCGCGCAGCCACCGCCCTCGGGGGCGAAGGAGACACCGGACCAGGCGTCCGGGTCCGCCGGGGTCCCGGGGCCGGCGGCGGGCGTGGGAAGCGCGAGCCGGGCCAGCCGCTCACGCAGCGCGGTGTCGGCCTTGTCCCGGCCGGGCAGCGGCGCGGAGCCGAAGGCCGGCAGCAAGTGGTCCCACATGAGGTTCACCTGGTCCTGCATGAGTTCGGTCTGCGCGGTCATCGCGATCACCGCGTCGTACTCGGGCAGCACCACGCAGAACTGCCCGTACGCGCCGTCACCGCGGTATCCGTGCCGGGACTGCCAGAACTGGAAGCCGTAGCCCTGCTGCCAGTCCGACGTGGCGGCCTCGGGGGTGCCGCTGGAGTTCGCGATGTGACAGCGGGTCGCCTCGGCGACCCAGGAGGCGGGCAGCAGCCGCTCACCCTCCCAGACGCCGCCCTGCAGGTAGAGCTGTCCGAGCCTGGCGACAGCGTCGGTGGTCGCGTGCAGACCGCTGAATCCGATCGCGCGGCCGGCCGGGTACTCCAGCCAGCCCACGTCGCCGATGCCGAGCGGGTCGAGCAGCCGGGGCCGCAGATACGCGGTCAAGGTGGCGCCGGTGACACGCTGGACGATCGCGGCGAGGGTGTACGTAGCGGGCTGGTTGTACGCGAAGACGGTGCCGGGGGCGCGGTCCGGGGGCAGCAGCAGGAAACCGCGGACGGGCTCGTCGGGGTCGCGTGCCAGGGCACGCTGCTGGGTGTCCGCGAGGTGCCCCGAGGCCATCGAGGCGATGTGCCGGACCAGCATGGCGCGGCTGCGCGGGTCGGTGATCCCGGCTTCGAACTCGGGGAAGTACGAGACGACCGGTGCGTCGAGGTCGAGCAGTCCTTCGGCGACGGCCAGGCCGGCGGCGGTGGCGGTGAAGCTCTTGCTGAGGGAGTAGAGCAGTTGCTTCCGGCCGGCGGTGTAGGGCGCCCACCAGCCGGCGGCGATGAGCTTGCCGTGCCGCAGGATCATCAGACTGTGCGGCTCGATGCCGGGGGCGGCCTCCACCGCGTCGAGGAAGGCTTCGATCCCGGTCGCGTCGACGCCTTGGGCGGCGGGCGTGTCGGCGGGCAGCGGGCGAGCGGTCATCAGGTGTCTCCCTCCGGCCGGGCGGAACGACCGGACCGGAACGACGGCCGCCGGTCGTACGGTTCGGTGCGCGTCCCCGGCGCCCGGGTGCGTGCATCCGTCATCCTTCCCGGGCGGCCCGTGGGTGTCCAGATGCCGTCGGCGCTGCCCAGGGGGCGGATGGATGCCAGGGCGTGTCCGGCACCTGCCGCCGTCCGCCGGTGGTGACCAGGACGGTGGCGCCGTCGGCGAGCGCCCGGCCGCAGGTCCATTCGAGCTTGCGGACCTTGTTCCCGCCGCCGCCGAGGCCGGTGAGGTCGTCCCGTTTGACCCACAGGTCGCCGGCGCCAAGGCCCAGCGCCCGGGGGGCGGGCTCGACCGGGGTCGGCCAGGACCCCAGCGACACCCGCCGGTCGGTACCGGGCTCCGTCATCGTGCACCTCCGCGATCGCGTCGCCCCAGCGTACGGGCGCTATGCGGGGTCCGGCGGGAGCGTGATGGTGAAGTCGTCCTCGACCGGCGGGTCGAGTTCCTGCTCACGCATGCCGGTGGCGGCGTAGGCCCGGATCCGGACCTCGCCCGGGGTGACGTCGAGCCGCAGGAAGCTCTTGAAGAACGGCGGGCTGAAGGTCGCCGAGCCCGGTGAGAGCACCTTGGTGTACGTCTTGCGCACCGGCAGCCGCAGCCATGCCTTCCGGTGCGGGGAGGGCGCCACCCCGAGTACGGTCGCGACGAATCTGCTCCGCCAGGTGACATGGGCGTCGGCGGGCCGGACGGGAGTGATGCCGAGCCGCTTGGCGACCACCGCACCCGCCTGCTCGGGGGTGAGCTCGAAGAGCTTGCGCAGCCGCAGCCGGCGGCCGTAGAGCCGGCTGTAGAAGGCGAGCGAGTCGCCCCGCAGCGGGTAGCAGCGGAAGTCCTCTTCGACCACGCCGCCGACGGCGACCCGCGGGATGGTGTGGGTGGCGTGCATGAAGGCGCCGCCGCCGCCCGCGACCACGTACTCGATCCGGCGGCCGTCGACGTCGACCGGGTAGTGCTGGTAGTTGTGGATGTCGCCGCCGATGGCTGCCACGAAGTTGTTGGCGGGGTCGCGGACGATGTCGTCCACGGTGCCGCCGCCGGCTATCGCGCAGGGGTCGTACCGGCCGTCCACGTAGAGCGGGGAGCCGGTGATCAGGATCTTGGGCCGGGGCCCCTGGGAGACGCGGCGCAGCCACTGTCCCTGCTGCTGGTCGATGTCGCCGAGCAGACCGGTGTCGATACCGATGATCCGCAGGGGGCCGGTGTCCAGCGCCCAGTAGGGACCCGGCTGTTCCGCGGCCTGTGCGGGCTTCGAGCGCAGCAGCCGGGCCCGGTCGAGGGCCGCGTCGTCGGGGGTGTCCGGGCGCTTCCACAGCAGGGTGCGCCACCAGGCTGCCGACAGCAGCCTGGGCCGGGGCGGCTCGGGCAGCTGCGGGGCGCGGCAGAAGACCCGCATGAAGCCGGTGAGGCCGTCGTACCAGTCGTGGTTGCCGGGGACGGCGTAGATCGGGGCGTCGTAGTCCTTGTACGGCCGGAAGAACTTGTGGGGATACTCGTTGGCGCTGCCCACCGGGTAGAGGACGTCGCTGGACAGCACGGCGAAGCGGGTGTCCGCGCCGGCCTTCAACAGCCCCGGGACGACGGCGTATTGCGGGTCGTCGCCTTCGCCGGTGTCCGCGATGTACACGAAGGAGTAGGCGGCCGGGTCGTCTCGCCGGATGACCAGGTCGGGGTCGCCGCCGCGCTCCAACTGCCCCTGGACCCACCGTTCGCGGTCGGTGCCGGTCGGGTCGCCGAAGAGGGAGGCGAGCGGTCCGTTGCGGGCCTTCCACAGCGTCGCGGGGTTGAGCCAGAAGACCTTGGGAACGTCGTCGGGCATCAACTCCCGGTAGGAACCGGGTTGTTGGCTGCGCCATCCGGCGCCGGCCGCGGAGTCACGTGAAGAGGCGGGCACCGGCGCACTGTAACAAGCGGGCCGGGCCGGCAGCCGCGGAACGGGCGGGGTGGCACCCCTTCCCCGCTGCGGGCCGCGTCCGGACCGCCGGGGAAGGGGCGCGCCCTCACATCTCCAGATCGCTCTCGATCCGCTTGAGCTGGTGGCGGGCCATGGCGAGGTTGGAGCGCTGCTTGTCCAGCGCGAGGTAGAGGAACAGGCCGGATTTGCCGCGCCCGTGGAGCAGCCGGATCAGGTGGTACTGGGAGCCGAGGGTGATCAGGATGTCCTCGATCTCGTCCTTGAGGCCCAGCATTTCCATGGTGCGTGCCTTGGCCCGCACCACGTCGGTGTTGCCGGCCGCGGCGACGGTGAGGTCCAGGTCCTTGCCGCCGCCAAGGGTGCCCAGCGCCATGCCGCTGGAGTAGTCGACGAGGGCGACGCCGATGACGCCCTCGATGCTCGTCATCGCGTCCTTGAGGGCTGTTTCGGTGTTGGCCATGATGTCTGTGCTTCCTTTCGGGGTGCCGGGTCGTTCCGGCTGCCTGGTGGGGGTGCGTGGGATTCTGGCCGTGGCGCTGCGCGCCCGGGGAGTGCGTTCGGTCATGAGGGTCGGGCGTCCTCCGTTCGGTCGGCGGCGCCGTCGAGCAGCAGTGCGAGGGACGCGCCGCAACGGCGGGCCTCCAGGTGCAGCCGGCCCACGTTGATCTGCGGTCCGGCGAGGACGGTGAGGACGAGCTGGTCGCCGGCCGCGTAGGTGGCGATGTAGCCGTGTCCGGTGCGGATCAGCTGCTCGCGGAAGGTGTGCTGGCCGGCCGCGTCGGTCAGCCGCAGGCCCACGCCGAGGGCGGCGGCGGTCAGTGCGGCGAAGCCCTCCGGCTCGATGGCTGGGGCGTCCTCGGCGACGACCATGCCGTCGACGGTCGCCGCGAGGACGCCCGTGACGTCCGGCAGCCGTGAGCGCAACCGGCCGATCTCGTCGCGTACTTCGGCCTCGTGGACCATCAGCTTCCTCCTCTCGGCGCGCTGTCTCAGCGTCCGTCTCACAGGTGCTCCAGGGCGTCACGGAGACGGCGCAGCATGGCCGTGTCCGGGTCGCCGCCGATGTCTTTGAACCACAGCGGTGCTCTGGCGGTGGGGGGTGCGCCGTCGGGCGGGGCGAGGTGTCCGGCGGCGGCGAGCCGCCGGACGTCGACCAGGGTGTGGAAGGCGGGGCGGCCGAGGGCGGCGGCGATGGCGGCCGGGGTCCGTGAGCCGTCGGCGAGGTCGAGCAGGGCCCGCTGCCGCCGGGTGACGGGCGGCAGCCGGGCGGCGGGGCGGCGTACCAGCGGGGCGTCGTCGAGACCCGGGTGCGGCCACAGCGCGTCGAGCAGGCGTCTGCGGCGGCGGGCCTCACGCTCGACCTCGTGCACGGGCACCGCGCTCACGACGCCGAACCAGTGCTCGGCGCCGTGCCGGAAGCGGCTGGGTCCGCCACTGGGGGCCAGGACGAAGAAGGCGGCGTCGTGCAGGGTGCCGAGCTGGCTGATCTCCACCTCGCCGGCCGAGAGCCGGCGGTGGTCGATCAGCCAGTGGCCGATGCGACACTGGGCGCCGGCCTGGTCGACGGCCTCCCGCCACGCCTCAGCGGGGAGCCGGCCGCCGGTGGTGAGCAGCCGTTCGATGCCTGGTGCGCTGGGGCTCTCCGCGTGCACGACCGCGCCGTCGGAGAGATAGAGGACGCCGGTGCTGCGCAGCAGGGCGCCGGTGGCCCGCTCTTGGGCGAGGCGGACCAGCAGGGGCGACAGCGGGGCGCTGGCGGCCCGCGTGGCGGTCATGCGAGCACCAGCCGCTCGGCGAGGTCGCGCAGCCGCAGGAGGGCCAGCGCCAGGTTGGCGTGCGTCCGGTCGAGCCACAGGTGCAGGAACAGGCCGCCTTCGTACGGGGACGCGACGAACCGCAGCAGGTGGTAGTCGGTGCGGGTGACCACCACCAGGTCCTCGACCGGCGGGGCCTTGGCGTCCATGCCAACGTCGGCGTCCGTTCCGGCGTCGGCGTCGGCCGGGAGTCCGTGCCCGCCGGTCTCCGGCGCGGTGAAGACCGGGTGTTCGGCGGCGGCCCGGGCGAACTCGGCGGTCTCGGCGGCCATCGCCTCGTGGTCGCCGCCGGGTGCCTCGCCGATCCTGCCGAGCGCGAGACCGCTGATCCACTCCACCAGAGCGGCACCGCGCGCCCCGGGCAGCGTCATCGCTTCGAGCAGGCACTCGTCGATCCCGGACACGTAACTCCCCTCACTGCACGGCAGGTTGGGCCGTCACCGGCCGGCGTGTTCCGGCGGTGACGAAGAAATTACGCACCGCTGCACCCGGTTCGGGGATTTCCGTCATTTTCCTGCGGTACTTGCCTGTGCCTGCCCTAAGATGCGCGCCCGCCGCGGCGAAGTGCGCCGACCGGGAGGCGGGGGACGGCCCCGGACCTCTACGATCCGGCCATGCGTGATCTCAGCAGGGGCCTGCGCCTGCTCTTCGAGGGCCAGCGGTGGGCGATACGGCACGGTCGGGACTGGCGGTTCGGGATGATCCCGGCGCTGATCACCTTCGTGGGGTACGCCGCCGCGCTCGTCGCGCTGGCGCTGTGGGCCGATGATCTGGCGGACTGGGCCACGCCCTTCGCCGACCACTGGGCGTCGGCGTGGGCCGGCGTCTTCCGCGGGCTGCTGACCGCGGTGCTCTTCGGTGGCGGGCTGCTGCTGGCGCTGATCTCCTTCACCGCGGTGACGCTGCTGGTCGGCCAGCCGTTCTACGAGACGGTCGCCGAGCGGGTGGACCGGGCCGAGGGCGGTGCGCCGGCCGGGCCGCAGCGGCCGCTGTGGCGGGAGCTGTGGATCTCGGCGCGGGACAGCGTCCGGGTGCTGGTGCGGGTGGCCGCCTTCGGGGTGGTCCTCTTCGCCGCGGGCTTCATCCCGGTGGCCGGGCAGACCGTGGTCCCGGCGATCGGCTTCTGCGTCTCCGGGTTCTTCCTCACCCTGGAGCTGGCCGGGGTGGCGCTGCAGCGCCGCGAGGTCCCGCTGCGGGAGCAACTCCGGCTGCTGCGCGGCCGGCTGGGAATGGTGCTGGGCTTCGGGGTGCCGCTGGTACTGGCGTTCCTGGTGCCGGTGCTCGCGGTGCCGCTGATGCCGGGCGCGGTGGCGGGGGCGACACTGCTCGCCCGCGAGCTCGTACCCGCGGCCCCGCCGGAGCCGGAACCCGGGCCCGTCGGCGGCAAGCCGCTCCGGCCGGGGGACGCGGTGGCGTAGCGGTCCGGCCGGCCGCGCCGGGTCGGCGGACCGCGCAGGGTCGGTGAACCGCGCCGGTCAGGCGTTCGCGTGCCGGTGCGTGGTCAGCCGCGTCGTCAGCCATACGGCCCCGAAGGCCAGCGCCGTCATCCGCCGGGTGAGCCGTCCCGAGGCGCCGAGGGCCGCGACCAGCAACGACGCCGACAGGACGGTGAGGAACCAGGCGCCGCGACCCGGCCCGCCCGGCCGCTGTCCCCCGGGCGTCCTGCGGCTCGGCCCCGGAGCGTTCGGTACGGGCCTGCCGCGCGCCGGTCCGTTCCACCCAGGACCGGTCTTCGCGCCCCCGGCCCGGTGGCCGGCCGACCGCATCCGCCGGTCCAGCCGCCGGTCCTCACGGCGGAGCACCTTCTCCAACTCCTGCAGCACGCGCATCTCCCGCGCCGACAGACTGATGTCGTCCACCTGGCGTACCCCTTCCAGGACCGCACCTCACCCTGCCGGTGCGTCTGCCCCGGGCCCGGGAGGACACACCCGTGGAATGCGCCAACCAGGGCCGCCGGAGGGCGCGTTCACCAAGAACGGCTGCCCTGGGCGTCACCGGGGGTCCAAGAGGGGATCCCTGACCGGGTGTTCGGCACCGGGTGTTCGGCACCGGGCCGCCGCCGGCCGGACGGGTGACGGAGGGGGGAACGAGCCCCTGTGCTCACCGGCCGGCGGGCTGCGGGGGGTGGAGGGCGGCGACGACGGTGAAGCGGCCCCCGTCGGGGTCGCGGAGTTCGGCGTACTCGCCGGCCCGGGTGGTGCCGGACTGGATCAGGGTCCCGCCGAGGGCACGGGAAGCGGTGATGCAGGCGGCGACGTCGTCGACGGCGAACTGGACCTCCCAGTGCGGGCGGATCCGGGGATCGGGGGCGGCCTCGACGGCTCCCGAGCCGAGGCGGGCGACGATCTCACCGCGGCTGCGGACCACCACCTCCTCGTTCTCGTAGGCGACCGAGGCGCCGCCGGGTTCGCCGTCGGCCCACTCCAGGACACCGCCGTAGAAGATGGCCGCCTCGAAGGCGTCACGGGTGCGGAGCCGGAGCACGACCGGGCCCTCGTCGTGCCAGGTCTCCCACCCGTAGGGCAGGCGCCCGTCCCAGACGCCGAAGACGGCGCCGTCCCGGTCGGCGGCCACCAGTGCGCGGCCGGAGGCGAAGGCGACCGGGCCGAGGGCGACGGTGGCGCTGCGCTCGCGGATCCGGGCGGCGGCCTCGTCGGCCTGGGTGACCGCGAAGTACGGCGTCCAGACGACGGCGACCTGCATGTCGGAGGCGACCGCGCCGATGCCGGCCACCGGTTTGCCGTCCTTGAGCGCGACCGCGAAGTGGTCGCCGAGCGAGGTGGAGCGGAACTCCCAGCCGAGGACGGTGCCGTAGAACTTCTCGGCGGACTCCAGGTCGCGTGCGCTCAGGCTCACCCAGCACGGTGCGCCCCGGCCGGCGTTGCCGGTCGCGCGCTGCGACGGGTCCGGGTGTGCGGCCTTCGCCGGGGCGCTCGGGGCGCCGGTCACCGGTGGCTGGTCGGTCATCACAGTTACCGTCTTACCGTCTCTTCTCGGGGTGCGGCCGCCCTGGCCGGCCGTCCTGCTCGCGTGCTCTGCACGCATGCCCGGGATGCGCACGGTCATGCACGCGCGATGCGGTGGACGGCAGTCCTCCACCATGTGCCAGCGGGCCTACGCACAACGTTACCCCGCAGGTCCGCGTCCCGGGCCGCCGGGGGCGCGCGGCGCGGCCCGGGCTGCCCCGCGAGCCGCAAGGGCCCGCCCGGCCGGCCGGAGCCGAGGGAACGCCCCGGGTCCCGCCGTCCTCACCGGCGGTTTCAGCGTTCAGTACCCGCGGCCGGCGGCGGGGGTGCCGCCGGTCGCGCGGGCCAGGACCGTGCGTGCCGGGCGGCGGCAGGCGGTCTGCCGGGGCGCTGTTCGCGGTCGCCGAGGACGGCGCCGGGAGCGCCGTGCGCGATCGCGCAGGGCACCGTGTTCACGGTGGAGCCGCGGTCTTGCGGCGGGTCACGCCGCCGCTGGGCGCCTGACGGTCAGGCCGGTGCACTGCCAGCTCAGCTCGTCCGTGCCCGGGGCGGGCGCCAGGTGGCCGTAGGCGCCCGCCGACACGCTGATGCCGACCACGAGCCAGGCGCGCCACTGCGCGCCGACGCCGAAGCCGTCGGCGAAGACCGTGACACCGTCCACCGACCAGTCCACGCTGTGCCTGCCGAGCACGACGCGCAGCAGGAAGGGACGGTCGGGGGTGATGGCGTCGCGCGCGTAGTCGCCGGCGCCGGCGACGTGGTTGGTGAGTTCGAGCAGCCGCGGGTTGGTGGGGTGGTACTCGAACAGATCGACTTCCCCGTGGCCCGGCTGCGGGCGGCCGGTCCTGGTGTCGCGGCCCCAGGTCCACAGGGCAGGCCAGGCACCGCGGGTGGCGTGCACCAGGCAGGTCGCGCTCACCTCGTCGCCTGGCAGGAGTTCGAAGCCGCCCGGGGCGTACTCGGTCGAGACCAGGTCGGTGTACCACAGGCCGCGCGGGCCGCGGCGGGCGCGGAAGACGCCGTTCGCGGTGGGCGCGTACGCGGGGCCGATCTGGTCGAGTTTGTTGTCGCCGGGGTTCCGGCCGTTCTCCGGGTAGGCGG
Source organism: Streptomyces sp. NBC_01476 (assembly GCF_036227265.1). Classification (NCBI taxonomy): domain Bacteria; kingdom Bacillati; phylum Actinomycetota; class Actinomycetes; order Kitasatosporales; family Streptomycetaceae; genus Streptomyces; species Streptomyces sp. NBC_01476. Next base: position 245,304 of record NZ_CP109446.1, read on the forward strand.
AGGTGCGGCCGGCCGCCCAGGCGGTGCGGTCGGAGAACAATGCGTTGAAGACCACCGCCGGCGACTGTTGGGCCATGTCATGAGTCATGTCAGCTCTCCTTGGAGCAGCACGGGCACGGGTTGACGCCCGTACCTGCCCAACGACCGCCGGCCTGCGTCGGATACCGGCGGCCGGAGGCACTCGGGGCGTACGGCACCGCGGCCTCACGCCGGACGCGGGACAGGGGCGGACGGTGATCCGGTGACGGCAGCCCTTTGACTCAATCGGGTGGTACGGGAGCACGGGACCGGCCACGGGGTCGCGGGGCGCACTGCGGCGCCCCATAGGCGTCCTGCCTGGTCGGGCACGGTACCGTCGCCGCGGAAGCGCCGGCGGGAGGCGCGCCGGATGCCGCCGGGGGGAGCGCCCAACTGGCACGTGGGGCGTACGAGTTAGGTGGTCGCCAGTGGGCCGCTGAGCGTAGTGGCGACAGCCGCGCACCCGAGCCGGTGGCGGCGGGGACAGGTAGGCCGACCGCGTCGCAGTGCCGTAGCGTCGTCAGGGAGGCAGGCCGGTGGCCTGGGCGAACTGCCCTGTCGGCAGGAGGTCCTTGATGTCCACAGCAGTCAGCGTGCCGTCTCCAGCCGCAAGAGGGTCAAGGTCCTGCCCGCGAAGACGGTGCGTTTTCGTGTAGGCGGGTAAACCGCTGATAAGCGCAGTTCGTCCGCCACGCTCGTACGGAAACGCCCATGCCGCACTTCTTAGTCGTCGCCGCGCTGGTCCTCGCCGCGTGGACTCTGCTCTCCCTTCCGCTGGGTGTCCTCATCGGGCGTCGCCTCCGGCACGTCAACGCGACCGCGCTGCCGCCGGGCTGCGCGTACGCCGACGCCAGGGCGGACGCCCCCGCGGACGCTCCCACGGCTGCCGCCGCCCGCCCCGGCTCCCACGTCCCCGGGTGCACCGCGCGGCCCTGCCGTGCCGTGCAGCCGGTGGCCGGACACATACGCCCCTGCACACAGCCGAAGCCGGCCGGCGACCGGCAGCACTGATCCGGCGTTGGAAGCACGCCGGTCCGCCGGTGCGATCCGCCGCCCCGACCGGTCCCGGACCGCTTCACGTATCGGGGAACCTCTCGCGCCGGGAAAGCGCAGCCCGGCCGTCAGCGACGGGCGGCCGGCGATCACCGCGTGCGGACCGCAGGCAGCAGGCGTCGTGCGCCGGTAGCCTGCCAGGGCACGCCGCCGCGTTCGTCCGAGGAGAGCAGGACATGCCGATCCGCCGGTTGGGACTTGTCGTTCACGAGGGACGCCCCGCTGCGGTGGAGGGCGCCAGGACGGTACGGGGCTGGTCCGCCCGGAACGGCATAGGGTGCGTGGCCATCGACGTGTGGGGCGTGAACGAGAACCGCCGCAGCGGGCGCGAGGAGGTGGCCGCGGCCGGCAGCCCCGATCTGATCGTCACCCTGGGTGGTGACGGGACGTTCCTGCGCGGGGCCCGGATCGCCGCCAAGAAGGACATCCAGGTACTCGGTGTGGACCTCGGGCGGGTCGGCTTCCTCACCGAGATCGACGTGGCCGACGTGGAGCGAACGCTGGACTCCGTGCACGCGGGCGAGTCGGCCTGCGAGGAGCGGATGACGCTCACCATGCGGGCATCACGGCCGCTGGAGATGCCCAGCGGGATGGACACGCTGCTGCGCTACGGGCGCGGGCCGATGCTCCCGCCGCCGCAGGTCAGGCCGGAGATCCCCGACGACGACGGCTGGGGCGTGGCCCTGGACATCACCGCACTCAACGACATCGTGCTGGAGAAGCTGGCCCGGGACCGGCAGGTGGCCCTCGGGGTCTACATCGCGGGCCGGCTGCTGGCCTCCTACTCCGCCGACGGCGTGATCGTGGCGACGCCGACCGGTTCGACCGCGTACAGCTTCGCCGCGGGCGGGCCGGTGCTGTCACCGCGGATGCGGGCGCTGGTGTTCACGCCGGTCGCCCCGCACATGACCTTCGACCGTTCGGTGGTCATCGGCGCCGACGAGCCGGTCGCGCTGCGGGTGCTCCCGCACTCCGGGCAGGCCGCGGTGAGCGTCGACGGGCAGTTGCGCGGGGTGCTCGACCCCGGGGACTGGATCGGTGTCTTCGCGGCCCCGCGCCCGCTGCGGCTGGTCCGGCTGCGGCCGGCCGACTTCTACGGGCGGCTGCGCGACCGGCTGCGGCTCACCGACGCGCCGGCCACCGCACAGGACGGTCTGGCGGCGCCGTTCTTCCGGCCGTCGGGGCCGGTGCCGGTGGACCTGGCGCACCTGTACATCGCGCAGCCCGAAGAGAACTGACCCAGCGGAACCGGCTGGCGATGACCGGCCCACCGGAACCGCCCGGCCGGAGCGGAGTGCCCGCCGGCCGGGAAGCCTTCGCCCGGGAAAACCGGCCGGCGCGCCCGGACCGGTTCGCTTTCCGCATTCGCGGCAATCCGATCCACCATGAGATCCGATGGGCGCAGACGTGGCAGGCACTTCCGGCGGCGCGGGGTACGGGCGGCCGAGGCGGCCGGGCCCGACCAGCCGACGCAGCTGCACGGACGGTCGTGGTGGGCGGCGATCCGCAGCACCGTCACCGAGTTCCAGAAGGACGAGCTGACCGACCGGGCGGCGGCTCTGACGTACTACGCCGTGCAGTCGCTCTTCCCGGCGCTGCTGGTCCTGGTGTCGCTGCTCGGGGTCGCCGGGGAGTCGGCCACCCACCGCATCCTGGACAACCTGACGGAGCTCACGCCCGCCTCGGCGCGGGAGATCATCACCCATGCGGTGGAGCAGTTGCAGGACACCGGGGGCACCGGGTCGGTGCTGGCCGTGGTGGGCCTGCTGGGTGCGGTGTGGTCCTCCTCCGGCTATGTGGGGGCGTTCATCAGGGCGTCCAACACGGTGTACGACATCCCGGAGGGGCGGCCGGTCTGGAAGGTCACCCCGCTCCGGCTGCTGCTGACCGTGGTGCTGATGGTGCTGGCCTGCGCGAGTGCGCTGATCGTGGTGTTCACCGGTGCGCTCGCCGACCAGGCGGGCACACTGCTGGGCATCGGCCATGCGGGGCTGACGGCGTGGTCGATCGCCAAGTGGCCGGTGCTGGTGGTGCTGGTCGTGGTGATGATCGCGATCCTCTACTGGGCCGCGCCCAACGCCAAGGGGCGGGGCTTTCGCTGGATCACGCCCGGCAGCCTGCTGGCGCTCTCGGTATGGCTGCTGGCCTCGGCCGGCTTCGCGCTCTACGTGGCCAACTTCGCCTCGTACAACCGGACATACGGCACGCTGGCGGGTGTCATCGTCTTTCTGGTGTGGCTGTGGCTGACGAATGTGGCGATGCTGCTCGGGCTGGAGTTCGACGCCGAACTGGCCCGGCAGCGGGCGATAGCCGGCGGCCTGCCCGCGGACGCGGAGCCGTACGTCAGGCCGCGGGACACCCGTTCGTGGAGCGAGGAGCAGCGGGAGGAGCTGGCGGATCCGGAGTAGCGCTCCCGGACGCGGCGGCCCCGGCGCCGTCGCCGGGGCCGGGTCGGATCGGGTCGAGGTGGTTTACAGGGTCGGCTGGATGACGACCTTGCCGGTGATTCCCCCGGACTCGGCGTGCCGCAGGGCGGCGGCCGCCTGGTCCAGCGGGAAGACCCGGTCGATCTGCGCGGTCAGGGCGCCCTGGGCGAGCAGAGCGAAGACCTGGCCGAGGTCGTCACGGAGTTCGGCGCGGTAGCGGTCGGGCCGGCGGGACTTCCCGGCCCACAGATTGAAGAAGTAGGCGTGGCGGCCGTTGGGCAGGTAGTTCCACAGCATGAGGCGGGCCACCAGCTTGAGCACGGGAAGCGCCGCGTTGCCGGGGACGTCGCGGGTGGAGGCGCTGCCGTACGAGACCAGCGTGCCGCCGGGGGCGAGCATCCGCCAGGAGTCCTTGATGCCCGGGCCGCCCACGTGGTCGAAGACGGCGGCCACGCCGCCGGGGGCGAGCGCCCGCACCCTGGCGGGAACGTCGTCGTGGTAGTCGACCGGTTCCGCGCCGAGTTCCCGCAGCCGGTCGTGGCTGCGCGGCGACGCGGTGCCGATCACCCGGATGCCGGCGTGCACCGCGAGCTGGACCAGAGTGCTGCCGACGCCCCCGGCGGCGCCGAGGACGACGACGGTCTGCCCGGCGCGCACCTTCGCGGTGCGGTGCAGCATCCGCCAGGCCGTGACACCGTTGACCACGACCGTCTCGGCGTCGGCGGCCGGCACCGCGTCGGGGACGGGCACCAGGTCGGCGGTGTCCAGCAGGACCCGGTCGGCCCAGCCGCCGGTCTTGGTCAGCGCGGCGACCCGCTGCCCGCTGCGGATCGCGCCGGCACCACCGGTGTTCCCGGCGGCTCCATCGGCCGCGGCGCCCGTGTTGTCCGCGGTGTCCGCGGCGGTCGCCTCGACCACGCCCACCAGGTCGTAGCCGGGGACGAACGGGAAGGCGGGCTGGTCGTAGTACTTGCCACGGCGCATCTGCTGCTCGGCGAAGGAGACGCCGGTGGCCTCCACCCGGACGACGGCCTGGCCGGGGCCGGGCTCGGGCAGGGAGCGGGTGCGCAGTTGCAGGGTCTCCGGCTCGCCGACGGCAGGCAGCACGATCTCGGTTGCTTCCATCACTCCACCTTCGCTAGTCCATCTTGCTTCAGTTATAGCATATAACAGAAGCGATGGCATGGTCATTCCCCGGGTGCTCCCCGGGCTCTCCCCGGACATACCGAAGGGCCCGCCCGACGTGTCGTCGGACGGGCCCTTCGCGATGGATGAGCCGGTGGAACGAGCAGGGAGCCGGCGTCCCGGTCGCTCAGCCGGAGTAGTACCCCTGCCCCGGATCCCGCGGGTGTTCCACCCGCTCCGGCCGCCGGTAGGCGGAACTGAGCCGGACCGGGCCGCGGGCCAGCCGGTGCGCCCCGACGGCGATCAGGACGGCGAGCAGCCCGCCCCCACCGGTCCACAGCCAGCGCGGCGACCACCAGGTGCCGGCCCAGCCGTCGGCCGGCCGGACGTCGGGCGCGTTCTCGGACACCACGGGCGCCACCGAGCCGTCCACCGCCTGCTCCCCCGCCGTACCGGTGGAGGTGGCCTTCACGGCCGCCTTGACCGGCAGGCCCAGGTCGGTCTGCGGCAGGTCGAGCACGGTGAGCCGCAGGTAGTACGCACCGCGCAGCGGGTCGTTGGACCAGGGCTCAGCCCAGGACCGCACGGTCCGCAGGTTGCAGGCCAGTTGGACCGTCGTGGCGTCGGCCGCGGCGGTCTCGGTCGTCGTGCCGTAACGGCAGGACTGGTGGCGGCGCAGCCCGTCGTAGACGTCGAGCTGCCAGGTGGAGGCGCCGTGCCGGGCGGTGGATTCCGGGAAGGTGACTGTGGCGGTCACCTTGACGTGCTGCCCGGAGTCGGCCGGGAACACCCAGTACAGGTAGTCGCCGGTGGACGCGTCGGCGGTGGCCTGAACGCCCTGCTGGATGACGGTGGCGGTACGGAAGTTGGTACCCGCGACGGTGGGCGGCGCGTCACTCGGGGTGGCGGTGCCGCTGGGCGACGCGGAGTCGCCGGGTGACGGGGTGTCGGCCACCGCGGGCCCGGTCAGTACGGCGAGGGCCGTACCGGCGAGCAGTGCGGCGCAGCCGAGCAGTTTGGCGGCACGCATCAGTCGGTCCTCCCGGTGTTGAGGCGCCAGCGGGAGATCCAGCCGGTCAGCAGACCGCCGACCGCGCCGACGACCGCGAGCAGGCCGAGCAGCCACCATCCGCTGCCGAGGCCGTAGAACGCCACGTCGTCGGCGTTGTCCGGGCCGTGGGTGAAGTCGATGGAGAGCTCGACGGGCAGCCCGGGGGTGGTCTTGACACCGGCCGGGGCCGAGAAGGAGTTGCCCACCTGCAGGCAGACGGTCTCCGGCGGGGTGTCGTCGTCCCCCTTCGGCTTCGGGTAGCGGATACCGGCCGACACCGCGTCGGTGCGTCCGGTGCCGCCCTCGTCGTCGCGGACGATCTCCCGTCCGTGCTGGGTGACGCCGCGCAGCAGCACGCCGTAGTCGGCGTTGACGGTCCGGTCGTCGAACACACTGACCGCCGCCCGCAGTTCCTGCCCCGGCTTGACCACCACCCGGTACCAGCGGTTCTGCGAGAAGGTCTCCCGGTCGGTGTACAGGCCCTCCTTCAGCAGCGGAGCGTCCGTACAGGTGGCGCCGCCCTGGGTGGCGACCGGGACGACCGCCGTGTCGTCGCTGCGGTCGACCAGTTGCCGCACCTTGGTGGTGAGCTGGTCGCGGTGCTGCACGGTGGTGTACGTGCCACCGGTGGCCTCGGCTATGCAGCTGAGCTGGGTGCGGGTCTTGGAGTCCGGTATCAGGCCGAGGGTGTCGATGACCAGGTGGATGCCCTGGGCGGCGATGTCACGGGCGACATCGCAGGGGTTGATCTTGCAGGTGTCCTCTCCGTCGGTGATCAGAACGAGCCGGCGGCTGCCGTCGCCGCCTTTGATGTCGTTGGCGGCGGCGGTCAGCGCCGGGCCGATCGGGGTCCAGCCGGTGGGCTGCAGGGTGGCCACCGCGGCCTTGGCCTCGGTCCGGTCCAGCGGGCCGACCGGGTAGAGCTGCTTGGTGTCCTTGCAGCCGGTCGCCACGTTGTTGCCCGGGTAGGTGGCCCCGAGGGTGCGGATACCGAGCTGGACACCGTCCGGCACCGAGTCCAGGACGTCGTCGAACGCCTGCTTGGCGGCCGACATCCGCGACTCGCCGTCGATGTCGCGGGCCCGCATCGAGCCGCTGACGTCGAGCACCAGCTCGACCTTGGGGGGCGGTGCCGGGGAGGGTTGGTCGGCGTCGGCGGACGCGCTCGTGGGCAGCAGACCGACGGACAGCGCGGCGAAGAGGCCGCAGACCAGTCCGGCGGTCAGTACCTTTCTGGTGATCATCGCAGGATCGTATTGAAGGCTTGGCGAATCCCGAAGTCGGCTGGTCAGCACGGTGCGTTGGCCCGGGCACGGTCCGGGACGTAGGCGACATGCCCCACATGGTCAGGTGTGGCCGGGGCTCGGTGACGGCGACCAGGTGGGGTTGCCGGTCTGCGGCGCGCGGCTGGGCGGCATCGGCGGGGAGGTGACCAGCACGCGGCCGTAGAGGGTGACGGCCGCCACCATCAGGACCGCGATCACCAGCCAGCGCAGGTGCAGCCGGGCCGGCAGGCTCAGCAGCCGGTGCAGCGGACTTCCGGCCTGCGGACGGCCACGGCGGCTCACCGGCGCCTCCTTCGGCCGCCGGTTCCGGCACTGCCGGCGGCGCCGGTCAGTTCGGTGCGCCCGGCGATGCGGGACTGCGGCCTGGCCCGGCCGATCTGGTCCCGGTACTCCAGCAGCCGCAGCGGCATGTCGAAGGCGACCGCCGCGACCACCTGGGAGCCGTAAGGGGTGGGCCTGGTGTAGCGGGCGATGAACCGCTCGGTCCGCAGCGAGCCCTCGACGATCTCCACCTCGGTGCCGAGGGCGGGCAGTCCCGCCGCCTGGATGCGGGTGCCGTGCTGCTCCGACCAGAAGCGCGGGACGGGTGTGAAGCGCCTGGCGCGGTCCGGTCCGCGCAGCAGGGCGTCGGCGGCGTGCTGTCCCATCTCGACGGCGTGGATGAGGTGTTCCACGCGCCGCGGCCGGTCGTCGAAGCGCGGGTTGGGCCAGCAGGCCACGTCCCCGGCGGCGACGATGTGCGGCGCGGTGTGTCCCCACAGATCGCGGGCGTGGCAGGTGGGGCCGCACTGGACGCCGTCGGAGATGTCGAGACCGCTGCCGCGCAGCCACTCGGTGCGCGGGGTGCCACCCAGACCGAGTACGACGAAGTCGCAGGTGAGCACCGATCCGTCGTCCAGGACCAGGCGCAGGATGTCGCCGTGGTCCTGCCAGTCGGTGATGTTCCGGCCCAGCCGCAGGTCGACCCCTGCCCGGTGCTGGATCCTTCCCACCACCTCGCCGACGCGGGCGCCCAGCACCCGTCCCAGCAGCGGCGCCTGACGGGCCACCACGGTGACGTCCATGCCGTGCTCGCGGGCGGTGCAGGCCAGTTCGCAGCCGACGAAGCCGCCGCCGAGGATCACCACGTGGTGCGCCTTGGCGGCCGCCATGGCCTGCCGGACGGCGACCGCGTCGGCGAGCGTGCGGACGGTACGGATCCGGTCGGTGAACAGCGGGGCCTCGGGCAGGCGTTTGGCGTCGACTCCGGTGGCGATGACCAGGCCGTCGAAGGGCAGCTTCTCGCCGCCGCGCAGTTCGAGGGTGCGTTCGCGCGGGTCGAGGCCGGTGACCGGGGCGTCGAGCAGCCAGTGGGCGTCGAGGGTGTCGTCGGCGCGGAAGGCGAGGTCGGCGGCGCCGAGCGCGCCGGTCAGGAACTGTTTGGACAGCGGCGGGCGGCTGTAGGGGCGGTGCGGCTCGTCGCCGACCAGCACCAGTTCGCCCTCGAAGCCGCGTTCCCTGAGCCGGGTCGCCGCGCTGAGCCCGGCAAGGCCCGCGCCGGCCACGACGATACGGCGGCGTCCCGCGCGTGCCCCGGAGCCGCTGCGCAGGGGCCGCCCGGTGTACTGGCCGGAGGGCGCGCCGCCGGGTGCCTGTCCGCCGCTGACCGCGATGGCCTGCATGGGGCAGCAGCGGGCCGCCTGCCGGGTCTTGGCGGCGTACGCGGCGGGCACGCCGGGCGTGTAGTGCAGTGAGCCGCCTTCGGAGATCCGGAAGACCTCGGGGGCCTCCTGCTGGCAGATGCCGTAGATGTGGCAGCGGTTGTTGTCGACGCTGATCCTGACCGGTTCGGCCTCGGGCACCAGGACCGGCCGGGCCGGGTCGAAGGAGCCGGCGCTGACCGCGCCGGGTACAGCGGGGGTCTGGCGTCCTGGGGAGGTACGGGGCAGCGGCGCCGGCAGCGGGCGGGAGGTCGTCACTCGGCGGCCTCCGTCCGGCCGGGAAAGGCCCGCTGTCTCAGCCTGGAACGCGACGGGAGCAGCCGTACCAGGAACGCCAGCAGGACGGTCACCGCGCCGGCCCCGATGCCGACCGAGACGAGGTTCACATGGCGCGGTTCCGGGTGGACCAGGAACACGTGCAGCCAGATCAGCCCGAATGCGGCATAGGCGAATTGATGCACTCTCAGCCACCGGCGGTAACCGAGTCGTCGCTGAAGCCACACGGCGCAGGCGACAGCGATGGCGAGCTCCGTCCCCAGAATTCCGAATCCCACCGGAATACGCTGCAGTCCGCCGCTGAACGGCACGATGAGGCGTGCCGTATCGATCTTCCAGACCGGCTGGTAGAGAAATGTCAGGCCATGAATACCGCCGAAGATCATCGCGGACAGCGCCAGGGTCATGTGGGCGCCGTAGAAAGTGGCCCGGTTGACCGCCTGCTGCATGAACCGCAGCCGCAGCACCACTCCCAGGCCCACGGTGGCGACCATCAGGACGTAGGCGATGATGGCCGCCACCCGGGCGAGCTTGTGCACGCCCATGTCGTAGGGGACTTGCTTGTCGTACGCGTCGAGCGGCGACCCGGGGATCGGGGACGCCGCGGCGGGGTGCGCGGCCGGGGCCGCGACGATCAGCAGGGCGAGCAGGAAGAGAAGCAGGGTGAGAACGCCCGCCAAGAGCAGCGGACGTCGTCCGGAAAAGCCCGACAGCACGGTTTTTGCCATGGCCTGGACTCCTTGCTGGTGCATTCACGTTCACCGTGAATGACTGGCATGAATCTGTCCGGAGTCAACCTGTCCTTATAAGGTCCCACCCCACAGGAGACGCTCCTTTGGCGGGAGACGCTACACCATTCCGTTCGCCGTGCGGCAGGTAATCCGGCGAGCAGTTCCGGCGGGCAATGGCGGGGTACGCAGGGCGAGTTGACGCGCTGTGATCCCATACGTCCAATCCGTTCCGGCGGGAAACACATGGCCGCCGACAGTGAACGGCCGCCGGCGGGGGTGCGCGGGCCGGCCGCGGCCGGACCGGCCGGGGAGCGGACGGCCCGCGGCGGCGCGGAGAACTTTGACATCTCTTTACAACCCGGCCCGGCGCCACGTCGTCTCTGTTCGCGATTCCCGGTCCGGCCCGCCGGAGCTCGCTGCGAGTCCGGCGGCCGCGGGAGAGACGAGGGAACAGGACATGCGCAAGCGTTCAGTAGCCGTGGCGGCGGCGGCCGTTGCCGCCGCCGTGTGCACCGCCGTCCCCGCGGCGGCCTCGACACCGGTCCGCGACGCGTCGGGCACCCCGATGTGCGCGACCTCACAGTTGTCCGTCGCCCAGCGGGGCGGCGACGCGGGGGCCGGCAACCTGTACTACTACCTGGTCTTCACCAACACCGGTAAGGCCGCCTGCCATCTGACCGGATACCCGGGTGTGTCCATGCTGGACAGCGGCGGCAAGCAGATAGGGCAGCCCGCGACGCGCGAGCGGTCCACCTACGGCGCGGTCGTCCTCAAGCCCGGTGCTTCGGCGAGCGACACCATCCACACCGTCAACCACCAGGGCACCTGCCTGCCCACTTCGGCCCAGCTCCACGTCTACCCGCCGGGGAACACCGCGTCGGTGAACGTCCCGGCCAAGATCACCGAGTGCTACAACACCTTCTCGGTCACCCCGCTCGCCGCCGGCGCCGGCGGCAGCAGCCCGACCGGCAGCGGGCCGACGTCGGCCCCCACGTCCGCGCCCAGCGGCGCTCCGGCCGGGGGCGGCCCCCAGGTGAGCACCGTGCCCAGCGGCGCACCCGACACCGGCCTCGCCGCCTCGGCGTCCGGCGGCGGTGACGGCGCCACGGTGGCGGCCGGTACGGCGGCCGGTGTGCTGGTCGTCGGCGGGCTCGGTGTGCTGGCGGCGCGGCGCCGCAGGTCCCAGGTCCGGGGCTGAGTGTTGAGCCGCCTGTTCAGGACAGCCGCGGGCGGGCGGGCCACGGTCCGCCCGCACCGCCGTCCCCTCACCTGCCTCGCCCTGGCCGCGGCCGGCCTCGCGCTGCTCTGCGGCTGCGCGTCGTCCTCGCCCGCCCAGGTCCCCACCGACGGCGGGGCGGTGCCGACCGCCACCGGGACCGTACGGCCGGGCGGCGCGCCGGCGACCGGCGAGCCGCCGGGGACCGCGGCGGTGCGTCCGCTGGCCCGCTCGGAGCCGGCCCGGCTGCGTATTCCGGCCATCGGAGTGGACACCGCCGTGATGTCGCTGGGGCTCGCCGCCGACGGCACGGTGCGGGTGCCGCCGATCGCCGCGCACGCACCGGCCGGCTGGTACGACGGCTCCCCCACGCCCGGACAGACCGGTCCTTCGGTGATCCTCGGCCATGTGACGGTCGGGAAGTACGGCGACGGGGTGTTCCTGCACCTCGACCGGATGCACAAGGGTGACACGGTGATGGTCGCCCGGAAGGACGGCACGGTGGCGACCTTCACGGTGGACTCGGTGCAGACCGTGGCGAAATCCCACTTCCCCACGTCGGCGGTGTACGGGAACGTCGACCACCCGGCGCTGCGTCTCATCACCTGCGGCGGTACCCGGGTGACCGGAGGCGGCGGCTACACCGACAATGTGATCGTCTACGCCTCGCTGGCCACCGGTTCGTGACCCGGGAACAGGCGACCGTCCGGCGGATCGGTCCGGCGGTGGCCGGTACGGTCGGTGGCACCGGTACGGCGCGGCCGGCCGGCGGCAGGGGCGCGGCGGGAAGCGCCGGCAGGGCGAGAAGTGAGGAGACGGCGGTCAACCGGTCCCAGGAGCGCGCGGCTTCCGAACTCTTCCAGGCGGTCTACCCGCGGCTGGCCGGCTGGTGCCGCCGGCTGGTGGACGACGACGGGACCGCGCACGAGATCGCCTCCGAGTCCTTCACCCGGCTGTGGGCCCGCTGGACGAAGGTCGAGGAACCCACCGGCTTCCTCTTCGTGACCGCGGCCAACCTGGTGCGCGACCACTGGCGCAAGATGGAGCGCGAGCGGCGTGCCCTGCGCCGGGTCAAGACGGAGGAAGCGGTGAAGCAGCAGCCGGAGTCGGCCGACCCGTCGGTACGGATGCTTGTCCAGTCGCTGCCCGAACGGCTGCGCGACCCCGCGCTGCTCTACTACTACGCCGATCTGCCGGTCCGTGAGGTCGCCTCACTGCTGGGCCGTAACGAGGGAACCGTCAAAGCCGATCTGCACGCCGCCCGCGAACTGCTGCGCGCCCAACTCAGGGGACACCATGACCGGATTTCCTGACGACCGCCCCGGCGGCGTCCCCGATGGTCCCGGCGCCCCTCGTGTTCCGGACGGCACCGGCAGCCCCGGCGGTCCCGGCGGTCCCGGCGCGGCCGGCAGCCCCGAAGTGCCGGGTTCCCTGGACGGCGCCGGCTCCCCCGACCCGCTGGAGCCGCTGCTGCGCCACCCGGCGCCCTTCCTGCCCGCGCCGCCCGGCTCCTTCGAGCGGATCCGGCGCAAGGCCGCACGCCGCCGCCGGGCCAGGGCCGCGGTGGGCGGGTCCGCCGCCGTGGCGGTGATCGCCGGCGCGTTCTACCTGGCCGGGTCCTTGCACACCGGGGGCGGCGACGAGGTGGTGGGGCCGCCCGCGAGCAGCCTGCGGAGCACGTCCGCGCCCGCGCCCACCCGCACCACGACCGCGCCGCAGGCCCCCGAGTCCGGTACCACCGGTTCACCGCAGACCCGGCCCACTCCGCTCGCCCCCGCACCGACCACCACCGCCGGCCCGACCAGCACCGGATCCACACCCTCCGCCGGCGCCACCGCCCCGCCGGCCGGCACCCCGATGTGCACGGCCGGCCAGCTCAGCGCGGAGCTCAGCGGCGGCGACGCGGGAGCCGGGAACCTCTACTCCTATCTGGTCTTCACCAACACCAGTAAGACCGCCTGCCACCTGGCCGGTTTCCCCGGACTGTCGCTGCTGGACGCCGACGGCAAGCAGATCGGCGATCCCGCGACCCGCGAGCCCGTCGATTACAGCGTGGTGGTGCTGAAGCCCGGCGGGAACGCAAGCGACACGGTGCACACCATCAATCACCAGGGCACCTGCCTGCCGACCTCTGCCCAGGTACGGGTCTATCCGCCGGGCAGCAGGGCGTCACTGGTCTTCCCCGGGCAGCTCACCAACTGCGACAACCTGCTCGCGATCACCCCGCTGACCGCCGGCCGGACGGGCAACCCGCCTTCGTGAGCGGTTCGCAGGCCGTTCGTGGGCGGTGACGGCCGGGCCCGTCCCCGGTCGTGCCGTCACGGGTCGTGCCGTCGGGCTGTCGTGCCGTCAGGCCGGGGACGCGCCCGGGAGCAGCGCGGCCAGCGCCTTCTTGTCGGGCTTGCCGCCGGGCGCCACCGGTACGGCGTCGAGGACCGTGATGGTGGCGGGGACGGCCGGCTCGCCGAGCGCGGTGCGGACGGCGGTACGCAGGGCGTCCTCGTCGGGCTTGCGGCCGTCGGCCGGGACGACGAAGGCGTGCGCGGCCTCGCCGGTCCGGTCGTCGGGTGCGCTGATCACATAGGCCTGGTCCACATCGGGGTGGGCGGCCAGTGCCGTCTCGATCGCCCCGGCGTAGTAGAGGATGGCGTTGACGAAGACGACGTCCCTGGCCCGGCCCACGAGCCGGAGGAAGCCGTCGGTGCCGAGGGCGCCGAGGTCCCGGGTCCGGAACCAGCCGTCGCGCACCACCTCGCGGGTCTGCTCGTCGTCGTACCAGTAGCCGGTCGCCTGACCGCCGGTCCTGACCCAGATCTCGCCCGCGGTGCCGGCCGGTACGGGCTGCCCCTGCGGGTCGCGGATCTCCAGCGCGATGCCCGGCATCGGCCGGCCCACCGAGTCCCGTACGCGGTCCCGGTGTTCAGCGAGGTCCGCCGGGGTGAGCAGCGCGAGCATGCCGGTCTCGGTGAGGCCGTAGCCCTGGTGCAGGGCGTGCCCGAGCCGGTCCGCGGCCTCCGCGAGCCGGTGCGGGGGCAGGGGTGAGCCGGCCACGAGCAGTACCCGCAGGCTGCTCAGGTCCGTCGGGGTCCCCTGCTCGCCGCGCAGGGTGTCCAGCACCTGGTAGAGGCGGGGGACAGTGCACAGGCAGGCGGTGATGGCGTGGCGTTCCCAGACCCGCGGGAACTCCAGCGGCTCTTCCGGGATGACCGCGGTGCCGCCGTTGAGCAGGCAGAGGGCGAGGTGTTCCAGCATCACCGCGCTGGTGAGGGTCCCGAAGACCAGGAACCGGCCGTAGCCGGACGCCAGTTGATCGATGACAGGGTTGCGGCGGGCGGGCTGCCAGCTCCAGGCCTCGGTCAGTGAGCGGTAGGTCTGGGCGGCGCCCTTGGGGCGGCCGGTGCTGCCGCTGGTGAGCGTGATCAGGGCGAGGTCGTCGGGCCGGCCGCGGGGGACGAGTTCGTCCCCGGCGAGGGGGGCGGCGGCCTCAAGGTCCCGTTCGGTGGTGAGGACCCGCAGACCCGCGGCGGCCCCGGCCAGCTCCGGTGTCAGGGTCGACTCGTCGGCGATCACCACCTCGATGTCCTCGGCCAGTACGGCGGCGAGTTGCGGCGGGGTGAGTCCCGGGCGCAGGCCGGTGACCCGGCAGCCGAGCAGGTGGGCGGCGATCTGGGCGGCGAAGCCGGCCGGGGTGACGGCGGTGGTGACGGCGACTCCGGTGCCCCGGCCGAGGCCGGCCGCCCGCAGGCCGGCGACGCTGTGCCGTACCAGGTCGAGGACCTCGCCGCGGGTCACCGGGCGGGTCCGGAATTCGAAGGCCGGGAGGTCCGGCCGGTGGCGGAACGCGTCCACCAGCGCCTGCGGAAATACCGATTCGGCCGGATTGCTCATGGCTTCCTCCGATCCGGGACGGATGATCACGGGGTCGATTTCGGCCACACAGAAAACTCTTGGGAAACGCCCGCGCGCCGCCCCGGCGGCGGGTGCCCGCAGGTGCGGCCTACCGACGCCGAAGCTATCCGCCCGTAGTGAATCATGACCTCTCGATCCGGTGTGATATGGATCACATTGCGAGGTCTGGATACCTCCTTTAACTCTCAACTACGGTGGGCGCACTACCTTCGGAACCGGGAGGGCACATGTCCGGAGAAGAGCGGTTCGATTATCTCGTCGTGGGCGCGGGACCGGCCGGAATCCAGGCGGCATATTTCCTGGAGCAGGCCGGACGCGACTATCTGGTGGTGGAGGCGGGCGAGGCCCCCGGCACCTTTTTCACCAGATTCCCCCGGCACCGGACACTGATATCCATCAACAAGGTGCACACCGGCTGGGACGACCCGGAGCTCAATCTCCGCACCGACTGGAACTCACTGCTCTCGGCCGGCAACGCCCCACTGTTCACCGCGGTCACCCCCCGGTACTTCCCCGCTGCCGACGACCTCGTCGGCTACCTCGCGGACTTCGCCGAGACCCACAAGCTGAACATCCGGCACAACACGCGCATCACCGCCATCACCCGGCCGCCCGCCGAAGACGGCGGCGCCCGCGGTGACTTCCGGGCCGCCGCCGAGGACGGCACGGTCTTCCGGGCCCGGCGGCTGATCGTGGCCACCGGCCTGACCCGGCCGTACATCCCGCCCATCGAGGGCGCCGAACTGGCCGACAGCTACCACGACGTGTCCGTCGACCCGGCCGACTTCACCGACCAGCGGGTGCTGATCATCGGCCGCGGGAATTCCGCCTTCGAGACCGCGGACAATCTCGTGGAGACCGCCGCGGTGATTCATGTGGCGGGACCTGGCGCGCTGCGGCTGGCCTGGCAGACCCACTTCGTAGGACATCTGCGGGCGGTGAACAACAACTTCCTTGACACCTATCAGCTCAAATCGCAGAACGCGCTCCTCGACGGCGAGATCATGAGCATCAAGCGGGACGGGGAAAACGGTCCTTACCGGGTCGCGGTGAAGTTCGTACGGGTGGAAGAAATCATCAAGGAGATACCGTACGACCGGGTGATCCTGGCCACCGGCTTCCGTTTCGACGCCTCCCTTTTCGGCCCGGAATGCCGGCCGGAACTCACCATAAAGGACCGCTTTCCGGCCCAGACCGCGGCCTGGGAATCCCCCAACGTGCCCGATCTGTATTTCGCCGGGACCATCACCCAGGTACGTGACTTCAAGAAGTCCACCAGCGGATTCATCCACGGTTTCCGGTACGGGGTACGGGCGCTCCACCGCATTCTGGAGCAGCGTTACCACGACGAGCCCTGGCCCCGGCGTGAGCTGGCCGCCGGCCCGGAGGCGGTCGCCGACGCGATCATCACCCGGATCAACCGCACCTCGGCGCTGTGGCAGCTCTTCGGCTTCCTCGCCGACACCGTGACCGTCGCCCCCGGCGGAGCAGCGGCCTACCACGAGGAAGTGCCGCTCGCCCATCTCCACCAGGCCGTCGCCGAGGGCGATTTCGGCCCTGTCGACCGCTACTGCGCGATCACGCTGGAATACGGCGCCGACCACGACAAGGTGAATCCCTTCGACATCTCGGTGGGCCGGGTGGCGCAGGCCGACACCGGCGGCCTCGACGGCCGCTATCTCCATCCGGTGGTCCGGCTCTTCCGGGCCGGGGAACTCCTCGCCGAACACCACCTCACGGAGAACCTGGAGAACGAATGGGACCGTGAAGAAGTCCACCGTGTACCACTGGTGCGCTTTCTGACCGAGCACCTCCAGCCGGAAACCGCAGCTTCGAGCCCGTCGTGACCCCCGGCCGCGACCGCCCGCCCACCGTCCTTTCTGAGCTGCGCGAGAAGGCACGCACCCGGCTCGACCCGGTGCACTGGGACTTCTTCGAGGGCGGCGCGGGCACCGAGACCGCCCTGGCGGAGAACGAACGGGCGTTCCGCCGGCTCGCCCTGCTCCCCCGGGTGCTGCGCGGCGCGGGCCCGGCCGACACCGCCGTCACGCTGCTCGGCGACCGGGCCGAGCTGCCGGTCGTGGTCTCCCCCACCGCCTTCCACCGGCTGGCCCACCCCGACGGCGAACTGGCCACCGCCCGCGCCACCGCCGCGGCCGGCACCGTACTGATCACCTCGATGGCGGCCACCACGGCGGTGGCCGAGGTGACCGCCGCGGCCCGGTCGGTACGGGCCGACGCGGCGGTCTGGTTCCAGCTCTACCTCCAGCCGGCACCGGGAGTGACCGAGGAACTGGTCCGGCGGGCAGAACAGGCGGGCTGCGGCGCGCTGGTGGTGACGGCCGACTCGCCGGTCTTCGGCCGCAGGGCCCGGGACGACCACAACGGCTTCCACGACCTGCCCGCCGGCCTCACCGCCGCGAACATGCGCGATCTGCCCGGTGCGCCGCCGGGCGGAACCCGGGACATCGCGATGTCCCCGGCGCTCTCCTGGGACGACCTGCGCCGCCTGCGGGCGGGCACCCGGCTGCCGATCGTGCTCAAGGGCGTGCTCCACCCGGACGACGCCCGGCGGGCCGCCGACGAGGGCGTGGCCGCGCTGCTCGTCTCCAACCACGGAGGCCGCCAGCTCGACGCGGCCCCGGCGACGGTCGACGCGCTGCCGGCGGTCGTCGCGGCGGTCGGCGACCGGCTGCCGGTCCTGCTCGACGGCGGGGTACGGACCGGCTCCGACGTGGTGATCGCGCTGGCCCTGGGCGCCGCCGCGGTGGGCATCGGCCGTCCGGCGCTGTGGGGCCTGGCCGCCGAGGGCGAGGACGGGGTGGCCCAGGTGCTCGCGGAGTTGCGGGCCGACGTGGCGCAGGTGATGACCCTGTGCGGCGCCCGCGACCGCGGTGACCTGAGCCGCGGCCAGGTGGTCGTGCGCGGGCAGGGGACAGCGCCGTGCTGAGACCCGCCGCCACGAGGGAAACCGGCAGGACCGTATGCCGACTGTGAAAGGTGACCGGATGCTGAAGCGACTCGCCGTCACCGCGGTGGCGCTGTCCACCCCCTACTGGCTGCCGAAGGCCGTCGTCGGGCTGCGGGTCAAGGTCTTCGCCAAGGTGAACGGACCCGAAGGCGTCGTGGTGCCCAACGAGCAGGTGTCCCCTGAGCGGTTCGCCGAGCTGTACGGGCACCCGGCGGCGAACGGCCGCAGCCGCGGGGCGGGCCTGTCCGACCTCTTCTGGTACTGGCTGGCCCCCGGCCCCGAGGTCCACCAGGAGCATCTGGAACCCGGCCCGCGCTACGACGCGGTGGCCCGCACCACCAGCGCGATCCTGGCCGGCGGCAGCGCCGAACTGTCCGCTGCCGCCACCCGCTGCGCCGCCGCCGTCCTGGACGAACTCGTGCCCGGGGAGGTCGCCCTGGTCCGGCTGCGCGACCTGATGATGCCCGTCTGGGCGGAGTTCTTCTACGAGCTGGTGTTCCGCGAGCCGTGTCCGCCGCAGGCCCGCCGGCTCATCGTGGACAACGCCGAGGACGTCATCAACTCCCTGAAGAACACCAGGCTGCGGCACATGGACCGGCGGGCGAAGCTCACCCGCTACCTGGTGCGCCGGCTGGCCGCAGGCGAGGTGCCGCACGAACTCCCCGCCGAACTGGCCACCTTGCGCGACCGGGCCCACTACCTCCAGGGCGCCTTCTTCAACACCGCCGTGGTGCAGATGTCGGAGGCGATGGCCCATCTGCTGCTGGTACTGGCCGCCCGGCCCGGCATCCAGCAGCGGCTGGCCGAACACCCTGACGACGACCACGAGTTGGGCAATGTGATGAACGAGACGCTGCGGATGTATCCGCTCTTCGGCATCGCGCACCGCATCACCACCGCGGACATCGATCTGGGCGAGGGCATCAGTTACCCGGCGGGCACCGTCCTCTGCTTCGACTACCCCGCCTACCACGCGACCGGCTACACCGACCCGGAGCGGTTCGACCCCGGGCGGTGGGACCGCCTGTCGGTCAAGGAGGCCCACCACATCCCCTTCGGCGTCGCCACGAACCGGCCGTGCCCGGCGTGGCGGCTGGCCCCGCTGGTGATGCGGGCGGTCACCCGTGAGGTGCTGCGCCGCTTCACCCTGCACTCCACGGTGTCCCACACCCGGTCCATCCCGCACCGCGCGCCCTGTCTGCTGGTGGCCAGCGACCATCCGCTGCCGCGCCACCGGATCGCGGCGACGCTGGCCTTCCTGCGGCTGCGCGACCGCTGGGAGGACGTCGGCCGCAGCCTGCTGCAGTTCGGGCTCGGCGGCGCGATGGTGCTCGACGCGCGCCGGTCCCGGCCGGCCGAGCGGTACTTCGCACGGCACGACACCCAGGGCCGGCCGCTGGAGAGCACCCCCGCCACGCCACCGGGCTGCCCGTACCACCCCTGACAGCACCTCCGGGTCCCCGCGTCCCCCGCTTCTCTCTCCCCCCGCACGCCCACCGCCGAAGGGCCATCCCGTCATGTCCGCGACTTCGCTCGGTACCGCCTTCCTGCTCGCCGCCGTCGTGATCCTGGTCGTCTGCCGGATCGTCACCTGGGCGCTGCGGCCGCTGCTGCAGCCCCCGGTGGTCGCGGAGATGGTGGCCGGTGTGCTGCTCGGACCGTCCGTCCTCGGGCTGATCGCCCCCGGCGTGGAGCACTCGCTCTTCCCGGCCGAGCTGCGACCGGTGCTGTATGTGGCAGGTCAGCTGGGTCTTGCCCTGTTCATGTTCCATGCGGGGTACGAGTTCCGCGTCGACCGGATCCGGCCGGTGGCCCGGCAGGCGGGGGCCATCTCACTGGCCGGCATCGCGGTGCCGCTGGCGCTGGGCAGCGGGCTCACCTGGGCCGTCCACAGCTCGGTGCACACCTCACCGCCGGGTGTCCCGGTGCACATCACGGCGATCTTCGTGGGCGTCACCCTGTCCATCACCGCGTTTCCCATGCTGGCCCGGATCATCACCGAACGCGGCCTGACCGGCACGGTGTTCGGTACCGTCTCGCTGGCCGCGGGCGCGCTGGACGACGTGGTGGCGTGGGTGCTGCTGGCCGGTGTGCTCAGTTTGTCGCGGGGCAGTTCCGGCCCGGTGCTGCTGGCGGTCATCGGGGGGCTCGGCCTGGTGGTGGTGCTCGCGGTGCTTCTGCGGGTGCGGGACCGGGTGGCGCGGGCGGTGAGCGGGCTGCCGCCGCAGCAACTGGTGCTCGGTGTCGTGCTGCTGCTCTGCCTGGCCGCCTGGTACACCGACCGGATCGGCCTCTACGCGGTCTTCGGCGCCTTCAGCCTCGGGGTCGCCTTCCCGCGCTCCCCCGCCATCGAGCGGGCGGTGCAGGCGACGGCCCCGCTGAGCAACGCCCTGCTGGTGCCGCTCTTCTTCACCTACTCCGGTCTCAACACCGACACCGGGCTGCTGGGTGATCCCGCCCTGCTGGCCTTCGCCGCGGGCTGCATCCTGTGCGCGATCGCCGGCAAGTTCGCGGCGTGCTGGCTGGCCGCCCGGGCAGTGGGGCAGAGCGGTCCGGTGGCCCTGCGGATCGGCACCCTGATGAACGCCCGCGGGCTGATGCAGCTGATCGCGATCAATGTGGGGCTGGCGGAGGGAATCGTGACGCGCTCGATGTTCACCGTGCTGGTGCTGGTCGCGCTGGTCACCACGATGATGGCCACCCCGCTGCTGGCCCTGTGGGACCGGCTGGACGGCGGCCTGAAGGCGGTGGACGACCCGCCCCCGGCCGCTCCGCGGCCGGCGGTGGAGGCCGCGGTGGACAGCCGGGCCGGCGCGGACGGTGCGCGCGGGTGACCGGCCACCCCTGATCAGGGGATTTCCCGGGTTCTTTGCCTCTGGGGCAAGCCTTTTGCCTCAGAGGCACAAACGGTGTTCCATGGACTCATGGAAGCGATCCGAACCGCGGCTCAGGCCCCCGACGAGGAACTCGTCCTGGCCCCCCGCCTGCGTGAGCGGCGGCGCGCCAGCGGACTGACCCTGGAGGCCGCGGCCCACCGGCTCGAACTGTCGGCGGCGCATCTGTCCCGGCTGGAATCGGGACTGCGGCAGCCGTCGCTGCCGGTGCTCCTGGGGCTCGCCCGGTTGTACGGAACCACCGTCTCCGACCTGCTCGGGGAGACGTCCGCCGAACCCGACCCCATCGTACGCGGCGACCGGATGGCACCGGTACCGGCCGGCGGCTGGACGTACTGGCGGGCCGGCGGCACCGGCCGGGCCATGCAGGCGCTGCGGGTGCACGTGCCGGCGCGGGCCCAGCAGGAACTCGTGCGGGTGCACCCCGGCGAGGAGTGGCTCTATGTCACCGCGGGCGAACTGCAACTGACCCTCGGGGAGCGCACCCACCGGCTGCACGTCGGGGACGCGGCCCACTTCGACTCACTGGTGCCGCACCGGCTGGCCGCGGCCGGCTCCGGCGGGGTCGACCTGCTTTTCGTCCACACCCTGATGCAGAGCGAGACCTCGGCTCTGTGCATCGGACCGCAGGACGCCACCGACCACCGAGGAGAACGGCGATGACCATGAGCGAGACCGAACCCACCGTCGATGCCACAGAGGCCGTCGAGCCGGTGGTCGCCCGCACCACCAACGGCACCGAGCGCCGCAAGGAGCGCGGCGTCGTCATCCGGGTACTCGTCTACGTCGCCGTCGCCCACCTCATGGCCTTCTACCTGTGGCTGATGTTCGCGGTGATCGGCAAGCACTGACCGGACACCGCCGCCTCCGGACGCGGCATGGAGCGGCCGGCCCCCGAAACGGGGGGCCGGCCGCTCCATGCCGCGTCCGCCGCGGGTTCCGCCGAGACCCGTATGGCGCACAGCCGGGCGTGATCGAATGGGCGGCACGCCAGAGCAGATGAAAGAAGGCACCGATGTCGCTGCCCCCCGACGCGTGGCCCCCCGGCCTCCTCGACCGCCTGCACGCGCTGTACGAGGACCTGCACCGGCATCCCGAACTCTCCGGCCACGAGCACCGCACCGCGGGAAAGGCCGCGCGGGCACTGGCCGACGCGGGGTACGAGGTCACCGAGGGCGTCGGCGGCACCGGCGTGGTGGGCGTACTGGCCAACGGCGCCGGTCCTGTCGTGATGCTGCGCGCCGACATGGACGCGCTGCCCGTAGCGGAGGAGACCGGTCTGCCGTACGCCTCGCAGGTGTACGCCGACGGGCCGGACGGGGGGCCGGTACCGGTGGCGCACGCCTGCGGCCATGACATGCACGTCACCTGCCTGGCCGGGGCAGCGACGCTGCTCGCCGCGGTCCGCGCGAGCTGGTCGGGCACGCTGCTGGTGGTCTTCCAGCCGGCCGAGGAGCTGGCGACGGGTGCCAGGGCGATGATCGACGACGGGCTCTTCGAACGTTTCCCGCGCCCGGACATCGTCCTCGGCCAGCATGTCGGGCCGCTGCCGGCCGGAATGATCGGGCACCGCGAGGGCGCGGTGATGGCGGGCGCCGACGCCGCCTCGGTGGAGCTGTACGGCCGCGGGGGCCACGGTTCACGGCCCGAGGCGACGGTCGACCCGGTGCTGATGGCCGCCTCGGTCGTGGTGCGGCTCCAGGGTGTGGTCGCCCGTGAGGTGCCGCCGCAGGAGACCGCCGTGCTCACCGTGGGCCGCCTCCAGGCCGGCACCGTCAGCAATGTCATCCCGGAGACCGCCCAGCTGGGCATAAGCCTGCGCTCCTACACCCCCGAGGTCCGTCAACTGCTGCGGACCGCGGTGGAACGGATAGTGACCGCGGAGGCCACCGCGAGCGGGTCGCCCAAACCGCCGGTGATCGACTGGCTGCCGGCGGCTCCGGTACTGGTCAGTGACCCGGAGCAGACCCGGGCGGTGGTCGCCGACCTGGCCGCGCACTTCGGGCAGGACAAGATGCTCCCGCTGCCGCAGATCGCCGCCAGCGAGGACGTCGGCCACCTGGGCGAGGCGGCGGGGGTGCCCACCGTGTTCTGGTTCTGGGGCGGGCCCGACGCCGAGACGGTGGTCACCGCCTTCCTGGAAGGCCGGTTCGACGAACTTCCCTCGAACCATTCCGCGCGATTCGCGCCGGTCGCCGAGCCCACCATCACCACCGGGGTCGAAGCGCTGGCAGTGGCCGCGCTCGGCCGGTTCGGTCGCTGAGGGCCTCAAAGAGGTAACGGAAGGTCAAGTCCGAACAGGCGCGTTACGGCGACAGCCCTAGCCTGGAAGGAACGGGGGAAGGAGAGGTCACCGTGCTGAGACGAGTCCCGGACGGCCCGCGCCCCCCGAGCCGGGTGAAGGCGCTCTTCACCACGCCCGGGGCACCCGGGCCGGACGGCCGGCAGCCGATACCGCTGCCGCTGACCGTGCTGCCGTACGCGGTGATGGCACTGGTCGCGGTGGTCGACGGGGTGGTGGGGGCGAGCGTCGGCCTGCTGCCGCTGGTGTCGCTGGGCCCGGCCTTCGCCGGTCTGGTCGGGACCTGGGTACGTACCGCGGTCATCGGGGCCCTGGCGGTCGCGGTGGTGTGCGCGCTCGGTGTGGTGGACGGGCTCTTCTCCGAACGGCGCGGTTTCGCCGCGATCGGCGCCGTGGTCGGTGTGACGGTGGCCGGGGTGATCGCCGCGGTCACCCGGCAGCGGCGTGAGGCGGAGCTGGCGAACGTACGGTCGATCGCCGAGGTGGCCCAGCGGGTGCTGCTGCGGCCGGTACCGCGCAGCGCCGGGCATCTGCGGGCGGCCGTGTCGTACACCTCGGCGGTCGCGGAGGCCAGGATCGGCGGTGACCTCTACGAGGTGGTGGCCTCGCCCGCCGGGGTCCGGGTGATCATCGGCGATGTGCAGGGGAAGGGCCTGGAGGCGGTCGAGACGGCCGCGGTGGTGCTGGGCGCCTTCCGGGAAGCCGCGTACGACGAGAAGACGCTGGAGGGCGTCGGCGAGCGGGTGCAGCGGGCCGCGGACCGTACCGTCAGCGGGGAGAAGTTCGTGACCGCGCTGATGGCCGAGATCAGCCCGGAGAACGGGACGACGCTGCTGAACTTCGGGCATCCGCCGCCGATGGTGGTCTCCCCCGACGGGAGCGTGGTCTTCCCGGAGCCGCCGGCGTACGCGCTGCCGCTGGGGCTTGGCATCCCGCGCAGCGAACCCCCGGTGCCGTTCGAGGTGTCGTTCCAGCCGGGTGACCAGTTGCTGCTCTACACCGACGGCGTGACCGAGGCCAGGGACCCGGCCGGGACGTTCTATCCGCTGGGACAGCGGGCCTGGCTGCTCTCCGAGGCGGATCCGCAGAGCGCGCTGGAGGCGCTGCGCGCGGACCTGATCCTGCACACCCGCGGCCCGCTGCACGACGACGCGGCGATGCTGCTGCTGCGCTACCGCGAGCCGGCGGAGCCCGCCGAAGGCGGCGCACACCGCGCGGACGCGGACGACACCGACATCACCTCCGACGCCCCCGACGCCTCCGGCCCCGCCGCCGCCGAAGACCCGCGGGACGACGGCCCGCGCCAAACCACCCCCTGAGGCGAGCCCGGGGCCACCGGCTCGACAAGCCGCGGCCTTCCCCCGGCAACGGGGTGACGCGGGGCCCGCGTGAAGCGCGCCGGGATCCGCATGGTGCACCTCATCGGGCGGCGCACGGCCACGGCGGTGACCACAGGGCCGCTCGCCGCGGGGAACGGCCTCGCCTCCGGGTCACGCGGGGCCCGGGGTTCAGCAGCCGGGGTGGCCCCAGCCGTCGTCGTTGCGGGTGATCTCCTCGCCCGCGGCGTAGGCGCGGCCGCAGCGGCACGTGCCCGGGTACTTGGCCTTGAGGGTGCGGGCGGACTGTCCGGACCCGGTGGCGGTCCTCTTCGCCGCGGTCTTCCCGGCGGCGGTCTTCCGCGCCGGGGAGGCAGCGCTGGTGGGCGACCGCGGCGGGGCCGGTGAGCCGAGGTCGCTGCCGGCCGGCTCCTGGGTGACGGCGGCCTGGCTGGCGGCGCGGTCGGCGAAGTCGTTCAGCTTGTCGCCGCCCACCTGGTGCGCGGGCACATAGCGGAATTCGACCGGGCGGCCGGTGAGCAGTTCGTCGATGCCGACCACGAGGTCCTGGTTGGCCACCGGCTTGCCGGCCGAGGTCTTCCAGCCCTTGCGCTTCCAGCCGGGCAGCCAGGTGGTGACCGCCTTCATGGCGTACTGGGAGTCCATCCGGACCTCCAGTGGCGTCCGCGGGTCCGTGGCGGCGAGCAGCCGCTGCAGCGCGGTCAGCTCGGCCACATTGTTGGTGGCGGTGCCCAGCGGCCCCGCCTCCCAGCGGACCGGTTCGCCCGCCTCGTCGGCGATGACCCATGCCCAGCCGGCCGGTCCCGGATTGCTCTTCGATGCCCCGTCACACGCGGCGATGATGCGCTCGACCACCCCCCGATCATGCCAGCTCGCCGGGGGCCGCCGGTACACCGCCCCTGACCGGTCCCACGCCACCGGCGGGCTACGGCGTTCGCGCGTCCCGGACTGCGCGGAACGCGGCGCGGACGGAGCATGGGGATGACGGCACGCGAACCGGACGAAAGGGCGTCGGATGGGCGGTGGACGGGACGAGCCCACGCCGGACCGGGACCTGCCGGACCGGGATGCCGCCGGTGACACCTCCCGGCAGGGCCCGTCCGGAACCGACGAGGACGCCGCGGATGCCGCGGGCACGGACACCCCGGACACCCCGGACGGCCCCGACCGGGACGGCCGTGACCCGGGCCAGGACCGCTCCGATCGCTCCGATCAGGAATCCGTCGAACTGCGCCAGATCGACGAGCTCAACCGGCTGGATCCGCTGCCGACTGCGCACCTGCGCCCGGACCGGCCGCCACCACGCGACGACAGGCCCCCGGGCCAGGACGCCGACGCCCGGCTGCGGGACGCGGTCCTGCTCACCACCGGTCACGAGGTCGCCGAGGCGGACTCGCTCGCCGACGTGCTCCGGGTGCTGTCGCGGCTGCGCGCTCCGGGCTTCGAGCTGGACGGCATGGTGGTCTTCGGGGTGACCGAGAAGTTCCTCAACGGGCTCGGCCAGTACGGTTTCCAGCCGTTCGGCTCCGAGCGGACCGTCCGGATCCCGGTGACGACCCACTATCCGGCGGTCGACGTGCTCAGGACGGGACGGCCGGTGTACCTGTCGTCGCCCGACGAGTACCGGGCCCGTTATCCGACGATGTGGCCGCTGACCGAGTCCAAGGACCGCAAGTCGTGGGCGTTCATGCCCCTGGTCGCCACCGGGCGGATCACCGCGGTGTGGCTGGCAGCCTTCGCGGAACCGGTCACGTTCACCCCCGAGCAGCGGAGCCTGCTGACGGCGGCCGCGCGGCTGGTGGCGCAGTCGCTGGAACGCACCAGGACCGGCGAGGCGGAGCTCGCGCTCTCCCGCGGGCTGCGGCGCAGCATGGGCTCGGCGGAACCGGCGTACCCGGGACTCAGTGTGGCCACCCGCTACGTTCCGACCGGCGGCGGACTGATGGTGGGGGGCGACTGGTACGACATCATCAACCTGCCGACCGGCCGGGTGGCGCTGGTCATCGGCGACGTGCAGGGCCACGATGTGCACGCGGCCGGTCTGATGACCCAGTTGCGTACGGCGGTCCACGCCTACGCCGCCGAGGGCCACGGTCCCGACGCGGTCATGTCGCGTGCCTCGCACTTCCTGACCGCCCTGGACGAGGACCGCTTCGCCACCTGCATCTACATCGAGGCCGATCCGGCGACCGGGGTGCTGCAGATCGCCCGGGCCGGCCATCCGCACCCGGTGCTGCGGATTCCGGACGGCACCTGCATGATCAAGCACATCCGCGGTGGGCTGCCGCTGGGACTGATGCCGGACTCGGACGACTATCCGGTCAATGTGCTGGAGCTGCGCCCCGACGAGGTGATGCTGCTGTGCACCGACGGGCTGATCGAGACCGGTGGCCACGATATGTACACCGGCTGGGTGCGGGTGCGCGACGCCCTCTCCCCCGGGCCCGCCACCGACATCGAGGGCATGGCGGACCGGCTGATCGCGGCCGTCGGCACCCCGCAGCCGGACGCCGAGGACATCAGGCTGTCACCGCGGAACGAGGACGACATCGCGCTGCTCCTGCTGCGCCGGGACGGCGGGGTGCCGCAGCCGGGCGTGCCGGAGCGGCGGCTGGTGCTGACCATCGAGCAGGACCAGGCGGAGGGCCTGGCCGAGGCGCGGACCGAGCTGAGGGCGCTGCTGCACGACTGGGCGCGGCCGGACCAGGTGGACACCGCTGTGCTGCTGGCCTCCGAGGTGCTGGGCAACGTACTGGTGCACACCGAGCAGCCGGCGGCGCTGGTCGCGATCGTCACCGGCAACCCCGGCCGGCGCACCCTGCGGGTCGAGGTCACCGACACCGGCGACGAACTGCCGCACCAGCGGGCACCGGGGGAACTCGCCTCGTCCGGGCGGGGTCTGGTACTGCTCGACCTGCTCTCCGACCAGTGGGGCGTCAGGCCGGAACCGGCCGGCAAGACGGTGTGGTTCGCGCTGCACGAGGCGGGAGGGCCGGACGGCGAATAGCCGGGCGGCCGGTGTGCCGCCGCGTCACGACGTCTCCTCGGCGTACGGCAGCCGGTCGGTGGGCACGGCGGGCAGGTCCGGGACCCAGAACTCGACGGTGGTTCCGGCGCCGGACCCGCTGTGCATGGTCCACCAGCCGCCGGCCGTCTCGGCCCGCTCCCGCATCTCCATCACCCCGAAGTGCGGATGGACCGCGGGCCACGCCAGCGCGTCGCCGCTGCCGTCGTCGGTCACCCGGGTCAGCAGTCCGCCGTCCACCGAGGTGATCTCCAGCCGGACGGTCCTGGCCCTGGCGTGTTTGTGGACGTTGAGCAGCGCCTCCTGGACGATCCGGAAAATGGTGATGGCGGTCTCCGGCGCCGGTTCGCGCCGCAGGTCGTGGCTGAACTCGGTGGCCAGTCCCCAGCCGCGGACCACGTCGTCCAGGTGCAGGGTGAGCGACTCGGCCAGGCCGTGCCGGTCGATGCCGGGAGGGTGCAGCCGGAAGCTCAGATTGCGCAGCCGTCCGACGGCCTCGCGGACGGCGGTGTCCAGCGCGGCGAGTTCGGCCGCGACGGGTTCCGGTACCTGGCGGGACAGGAGCTGCAGCCGCATGCCGACGGCGACCATGGCCTGGATGGAGTCGTCGTGGACGTCCCAGGCGATGCGCTGCCGCTCGGCCTCCTGGGCCCGTACCAGGTGGGCGAAGAGCCCGCGGCGTTCGCTGAGCGCCTGCTCGGCGGCCCGGCGTTCGGTCATGTCGCGGGTGACCTTGCCGAAGCCGTGCAGTTTCCCTGTCTCGTCGAAGAGGGCGGTGATCACCACGTTCGCCCAGAACCGGGAGCCGTCCTTGCGGATCCGCCAGCCCTCGTCCTCAAGCCTGCCCTCGGCGACCGCGATCTCCAGCTCCCGGTGCGGTTTGCCGGCCGCGATCTCCTCGGGCGGATAGAAGACCGAGAAGTGCCGGCCGGTGATCTCGTCGGCGCGGTAGCCCTTGATGCGTTCGGCGCCGGCGTTCCAGCTGGTGACGTGGCCCTCGGGGTCGAGCATGAAGATGCCGTAGTCCAGGACGCCCTGGACCAGCAGGCCGAACGCGGTCTCGGACTGCGGGGCGACCGGCCGGCGCGGTCCCGGGTCCGGTGGCCGGGCGGTCATCGCAGGCTTCCGCGACGGCCGGTCACCGCAGCAGCCCGTCGCGGCGGGCGGTGGTGACGGCCTCCAGCTGGGTGCGGGCGCCCAGTTTCTCCAGCACCCGCTGGATGTGGTTGCGGGCGGTGTTGACCGCCACCCCGAGCCGCCGGCTGATCTCGGCGCTGCCGAGTCCTTCGCCGAGCAGGTCGAGCGTCTCGCGCTCACGGGGGGTGAGGGTGGCACCGCGGTCGGGAGTGCGGCCGGTCAGCCGGTCCAGTACATCGCTGAGCAGGCCCTTGCTGAAGGCCACCTCGCCGGCCGCCACCCGCCGTACCGCGTCCTGGAGTTCGGTCAGGTTGTCGGTCTTCAGAAGCAGTCCTGCGCCGCCGGCCTCGGCGACCCGGGTCGCCACCGAGGCGGTCGCCTCACCGGCCAGGACCAGCACCCGGCAGTGCGGTGCGGCGGCCTTGAGACCGGCGATGCCGCCGATGCCGTCGCCGTCGGGCAGCCGCCGGTCGAGCAGCACCACATCGGGGCTCAGCCGGGCGGCGTCCGCGAGCCCCGCCCCGATGGAGGCGCTGCGGCCGACGACCTCCAGGTCGGTAGCGCGGTCCAGTGCCATCCGGATCGCCTCGGCCACCATGTCGTGGTCCTCGACCAGCAGGATCCTGATGGCCGCCCCGGGGGTGGCGGCCGGTGGGGACGGGGGCATCAGACGATCCTGGGCGGGACGCGCCGTGCGTCGGCGGCGAACTCCATGTCGACCCGGGCGAGCGTGAACAGCCGTGCCACTTGCGGGCGTACGCCTTCCACCAGGACGTCAACGCCGCGTTCGCGGCCGGTGATCCGGGCCTCCAGCAGGACATTGAGGCCGGCGCAGTCACAGAACCGCAGGTCCCACAGGTCGAGGACGAGCAGTTGGGGGTGTGCGGCGAAACACTCGGCGAGCGCGGCGCGCAGCGCCTGCGTCCCGTCCAGGTCGAGCTCTCCGTCGAGGGCCAGCGTCGCCCGGACGTCATGGATGTCCGCCCTGACCTGGAGGGCCGGGGCGGTCATCGTACGATCCCTCTCACTGCCTGTACCGCGGACACCACACCAGACTAGTGAATCTGCACTAGAAGCGGAACCGCTCCCGGCCCCGGGAATGCGCGGCCGTCACTCCTGACGGGCGTTCAGTGCCACGGTGTGCTCGCGGACCTGTTCAGGGGTGAGGTAGCTGTCGGTGTACTCGAAGTCACGCAGAGCGGCCGGGGTGCGGGAGAGGAAGCCGGTGCGCACGAAGTCGTCGCCGGCCGCCGCGTTGAGTACCCAGTTGGTCAGCACCCGGGTCTTGGCCACATTGGTGCGCAGCGCCGACCAGTGGTAGCCGCGGGCCACCACCTGGGCGGGCAGGCCGCGCAGCTCGATGCCGAGCGGCTTGGAGACCGCGTCCTTGCCCCCGAGGTCCACCACCAGGCCGAGGTCCTTGTGGGTGTAGGGCTGGAGCGGCTGCCGGCGCAGGGTGGCGATGACGTTGTCCGCGACCTTGCGGCCCTGGCGCATGGCGTGCTGCGCGGTGGGCGGGCAGTAGGCGCCTTCCTCGCCCTTGGCGAGATCCGGCACGGCCGCCGCGTCGCCGAGGCCGAACACCCCGTCGACGCCGGGCAGGTTCATCTCCGCGGTGACCGCGAGCCGGCCGCGGTCGGTCTCCGCGTCCAGGGTGGCGATCAGCGGGCTGGCGACGACGCCCGCGGTCCAGATGAGGGTGCGGCAGGGCAGTACCCGCCCGTCGGTGAAGGTGACCTCCTCGGGGCCGGCCTTCGCGATGGAGACGCCCAGCGAGACCTCGATGCCGCGCCGGCGCAGGATCTTCAGCGCGCTCATGCCCAGCTTGTCGCCGAGTTCCGGCATCAGCTTCGGGGCGATGTCGATCAGGTGCCACTTGATCAGGCCCGGGTCGAGCCGCGGGTAGCGCTTGACGGCGGTGGCGGTCAGCCGCTGGAGGTATGCGGCGGTCTCGGTGCCCGCGTAGCCGCCGCCGACCACCACGAACTGCAGCCGCGAGGCGCGCTCCGCCTGGTCCTGGCTGGCGTCGGCGAGGTCGAGCTGGGCGATGACGTGGTCGCGGATGAAGGCGGCCTCGGCGAGGGTCTTCATACCGCGGGCGTTGTCGGCCAGGCCCGGGATGTCGAAGGTGCGGGTGACGCTGCCGGGGGCCAGCACGATCTGGTCGTACGGCTCGTCGACGATCTCGCCCGTTATCTTGCGGATCACGCAGACCTTGGCCTTGGTGTCCACCCCGATGGCACCGCCGGGGATGATCCGGGTGCGGAACTTCTTGCTCCGGCGCAGGGAGACGGCGATCGACTGCGGGGTGAGGATCCCGGAGGCGACTTGCGGCAGCAGCGGCAGGTAGAGCTGGTACGAGAACGGCGTCACCAAGGAGACGTCGGCCTCGTCGGGTCCGAGCCGGCGCTCCAGCCGCCGGACACACCCCACACCTGCGAATCCGGCGCCCACCACAAGGATTTTCGGTCGTGCCACGGTATCCGTCCCTTCTTGGCCCAGGCGGTCGTACGCACACCTGCCCCGCGGAGCGCGGCCTCGCACCTCAAGTCCTACCCCGGCAGGGGGTGGCCCGCCAGCGGGCGCCGTCCGGGCCGGGGGTCAGCGCTGCGCGGGCGGCGGCGTGCAGGCTGCCGGGCAGCGCCGTGCAGGAGGCCGGGACCCCGGCGCGGATCGGGCGGTGGGCGAGCCGGCGACCGCCGCGGCCAGGGCGGTCGGTCGCCGGCCGGCGTCCCGGGTTCAGCCGGTGGTGAGGATGATCTTGCCGCGGTTGGTGCGGTCCTCCAGGCGCTCGTGGGCGCGGGCGGCGTCCTGGAGCGGGAAGGACGCCTCGATGGGCACCCGGTAGTCGCCGGCCGCCACCCGGTCGGCGAGGGCGCGCAGATCGGGGCGGGGGTCGTAGCCGTGTTCCAGCAGGGCGGTGAGCTGGAAGCCGTGGATGCTCACGTTCTTCGGGTAGAAGTCACGGGTGTCCACGGTGCTGGGCCGCAGTGCCACATTGGCCAGGGCGACGACCCGGCCGGCGAACGCGGCCTCCCGCAGGCTCTGTGCGAAGACATCGCCGCCGACCGTGTCGAGCACGATGTCCGCGCCGCGGCCCCCGGTCAGCCGCAGGACCTCGTCCACCGCCGCTTCGCCGGGGAACGCGGAGGTGTCGACGGTGTGCTCCGCGCCCAGTTCCGCCGCCCACCCGGTCTTGGCGGACGAGCTCGCGACGGCGATGACGTGCGCGCCGGCCACCGCGGCGATCTGGACCGCGGCGCTGCCGACCCCGCTCGCCGCCGCCTGGACGACGACGGTGTCCCCCGCGGCCAGCCGGCCGAGACGGTTCAGGCAGTACCAGGCCGTGAGCCAGGCGACGGGCAGCGCGGCGGCCGACCTCAGGTCGATCCCGTCGGGGAGCACGGTCACCCGGGTGGCGGGCACCGCGGCGGCCTCGGCGTAGAAACCGGGGGCGTTGGCGGCGCCCATGGCGATGACCTTCTGGCCCGCGGTGATGCCCTCGACGCCCGCGCCCACTCCGGTCACGGTACCGGCCGCCTCCAGACCGGGGATCAGCGGCGGCTTGCCGGCGCGGTGGTAGGTGCCCGCGCGGGTCAGCGCGTCCGCCCGGTTCACCCCGGCAGCGGCGACCCGGATCAGCACCTCACCGGGGCCGGGCACCGGGTCGGGCACCTCCACCGGCACCAGGACCTCCGGTCCGCCGAACGTGTCGATCCGTACTGCTCGCATACCGCCACCTGCTCCGCTGTCGTCATCTGTTGTCACCTGTTGAACAGGTGACACCTTCTGACACCCCATGAACCGGTGTCAAGTGCTACGGTCCTCCCATGAGCCCCGACACGAGCAGCGAGGACAGCCCGGCCGGCTTCCGGTTCATCGGCGGCCGGCCGTGCCTGGATTTCGTCGCGACCCTGGGCAAGCGTCACACCACCCCGGTCGAGAAGCTGCCGGAACCGGCGGCGCTGGCCCGCTGGTTCGAACTGGCCGGCCTGCACGACCCCGGCGCGGGCGGATCCCCGCTCACCGCCCGGGACCTGCGGGGGGCGCTGGCTCTGCGGGAGGCGCTCTACCGGGTGGTGCGCACCGCGATGGCCGGCGGCGCCCCGGCGCCTACCGACATCGAGGTGGTGAACGAAGCCGCCGCCCGGCCGGATCTGGTGCCCCGCCTCGCCCCGGACGGCGGTGGTCTCTCGCTGCGCCGGCCGGCCGCCGGCGGCGCCGGTGCCGCACTGGCCACGGTGGCCCGCGACGCGGTCACGCTGGTCGGCAGTCCGCTGGTCGGCCGGGTGAAGGAGTGCCAGAACCCGGAGTGCTCACTGCTCTTCCTCGATGATTCGCAGGCACGGCGCCGGCGCTGGTGCTCAATGGACCGCTGCGGGAATCTGGCCAAGGTCGCGGGATACCGCTCCCGCGGCCGGCGCACAGGCGAAAGCTGAGTTCAGGGAGGTAACCCCGCGCTCCTCCTTCCCCGCGATCCGCTCGGCCGTGCACCGTTCTTGACAGGCGCCGACCGGTACTGGTTCTTTGGGTCTGATCTCTGACCGAACGGTCGGTCGGCCCAGGGAGCGAGCACGAGGGAGAGCGTCATGGACGACGAGCTGCTGCTTGATCCGGCGGAGCGGCTGGACCGCGACGAGCTGCTGGCCCTCCAACTCGACCGTCTCAAGAGCACCTTGCGGCTCGCCTACGACCATGTGGAGCTGTACCGGCGGAAGTTCGACGCGGCGGGCGTGACGCCGGCGGACTGCCGGAGCCTGGCCGATCTGGCCAGGTTCCCGTTCACCACCAAGGAGGACCTGCGGGAGGCCTACCCCTTCGGGATGTTCGCGGTCCCGATGTCCGAGGTGCGGCGGCTGCACGCCTCCAGCGGGACCACCGGGCTTCCCACCGTGGTGGGGTACACCGAGGACGACCTGTCCATGTGGGCGGACGTGGTGGCCCGCTCCATCCGGGCGGCCGGCGGGCGCCCCGGGCACAAGGTCCATGTCGCCTACGGCTACGGGCTGTTCACCGGCGGCCTCGGCGCGCACTACGGTGCGGAGCGGGCCGGCTGCACGGTGATCCCCGCGTCGGGCGGGATGACGGCGCGGCAGGTGCGGCTCATCCAGGACTTCCGGCCCGAGATCATCATGGTCACCCCGTCGTACATGCTCACGCTGCTGGACGAGTTCGAACGGCAGGGCGTCGACCCGCGGGGCACCTCGCTGCGGGTGGGGATCTTCGGGGCGGAGCCGTGGACCGAGGGGATGCGGTCCGAGATCGAGCAGCGGTTCGGCATCGACGCGGTGGACATCTACGGCCTGTCCGAGGTGATCGGCCCTGGGGTGGCGCAGGAGTGCGTGGAGACCAAGGACGGGCTGCACATCTGGGAGGACCACTTCTATCCGGAGGTGGTCGATCCGTTCACCGACGAGGTGCTGGCGGAGGGCGACAGCGGGGAGCTGGTCTTCACCTCGCTGACGAAGCAGGCGATGCCGGTGGTCCGCTACCGCACCCGGGATCTGACCAGGCTGCTGCCGGGCACCGCGCGGCCGGCCTTCCGGCGGATGGAGAAGGTCACCGGGCGCTGCGACGACATGATCATCCTGCGGGGGGTCAACGTCTTCCCGAGCCAGATCGAGGAGATCGTGCTGCGGACGCCGGGGGTGGCACCCCACTTCCGCATCGAGCTCACCCGCCGCGGACGGCTCGACCACATGGCCGTCTTCGCCGAGGCGGACCGCTCCGCCGCGGCCGGCCCGGACCACCGGCCCGCCGCGGCGGCGGCCATCGCCCAGGGCATCAAGGACGGCGTGGGCCTCACAGTGGACGTCACCGTCGTCGACCCGGAGACCCTGGAGCGGTCGGTCGGCAAGATCCAGCGCGTACGGGACCTGCGCGCGAAGAACTGACCGGTCAGGCCCGCGGGGGCGGGGGCGGGCCGGCCGGTCCCGCCCCCGCGGGGGTCACTGGATGTCGATCGGGCCGTCCGCGGACTTGCCGGGGCGGCCGTTCGGGGACCCGGGGTCGTTGCGCAGGGCGACCTCGGCCCGCGCTTCCGCGCCCTCGCCGTTGCCGAGGTTCTTGCGGACCGAGTCCAGGATGGTGAGCCCCTGGCTGACCAGACCCGCGGCGATCTCGCTCAGGCCGTCCGCCCCGTTGAGCACGTTGACATTGGCGCCGGACAGCCCGCCCGCCGCCTCCTTGACGATCAGCGGCAGCTGGTCGATCAGCATCCGGTCCAGCGCGACCCGGTCGTGCGACGCGGCGGCGGCCGCCTGGATCCGCATCCGCTCCGCCTCGGCGACGGCCAGCACCCGGATCCGCTCGGCCTCCGCCTCGGCCGGCTTGACGATCTCCGCGACCAGCTGCTGCTGGCGCAGTTCCGCCGCGCGCAGCGCCAGTTCGGTCTGGGCGGCCAGCACCTCCTGCTGGGCGTGCGCCTGGGCCAGCGGTCCGGCCTGCGCGGACTGCGCCTGGGCCCGGTCCACCTCGGCGTTGTACTGCGCCTGGACGACCGCGGTCTGCCGGGCGTACTCCGCCTGGTTGCGGGCCGCGGCCTGCTGCGCCTCGGCGGACGCCTGGGTGGCCTGCGCCTGGGCGATCTGCGCCTGCCGCTGGATGGCCGCCTTGTGCGGCGCGGACATCGCCTCGATGTAACCGGTGGCTCCGTCGTCGATGGACTGGATCTGCAGCGAGTCGACGGTCAGGCCGATCTTGCCCATCTCCGTCTTCGAGGTCTCCAGCACTTCGGTGGCGAGCTTCTGCCGCTCGGTGACGATCTCCTCGACCGTCATCGAGCCGATGATCGACCGCAGGTGGCCGGCGAAGATCCGGCCGGTGAGCACCGACATCTGGTCCTGGTCCGACAGGAAGCGCTGGCCGGCGTTGACGATGCTCTCGTGGTCGTTGCCGACCTTGAACGCGATGACGGCGGTGACGGTCAGTGCGATGCCCTGCTTGGTGACACAGGTCTCCGACACCTCGGCCTCGCACATCGCGAGGGTGAGGAAACGGGTCTTGCGGAACACCGGCGGAACGAACTTGCCGTGTCCGGTGACCACCCGGAACGGCGCACCCCCAAGACCTCGCCGACCGCCCGAGATCAGCATCGCCTCATCGGGTGCGGGAACGCGGTAACCGAACATCCTTTGTCTCCTTCATTGGCACGGCTCAGCCGGCCGGCGCTTCCAGGGGG
Organism: Streptomyces sp. NBC_01476; assembly: GCF_036227265.1. NCBI lineage: Bacteria > Bacillati > Actinomycetota > Actinomycetes > Kitasatosporales > Streptomycetaceae > Streptomyces > Streptomyces sp. NBC_01476. The sequence goes on from NZ_CP109446.1 coordinate 280,941, forward strand.
TCGGCCCATGCGATGACATCCACCTGCCGGGTGCCCCGGGAGTCCACCACGAGCACCGTGGATCCCCGTGGCAGCGGCTGCTCCGACCAGGCGAGGAACGCCTCGGAGCCGCCCCTGACCCGTACCAGGACCTCGCCGGGCCCGGCCGCTCCCCGGGTGCCGATCAGCAGCTCCCCGGTGCGGCCGATCACCGCCTCGTCCCGTGTCATCGACGGCCGCCCCCTTGTCGTCGTCACGCTGAATTCTCCGACGTGACCATCCTCCCACCAGGAGTCGTCCCCCGACCGGCGGCGGTCCTTACGGAATACGCGCTGTGCGCGTGTCCGGTTCCCGTCAAGGGGCGCCGTCGCAGAAGGCGGTGGTTCGGGCGCCGGGTCCGATGCCGCGACCGGCGGGGCGTCCGGCTGGGCGTCCGGCGGCGCGCACGGGATCATGCCACCGGTTGGACACCTCTGCGGCGCCCGCTCGTGCCAGAGTGTGGGCAGGAATTGTACTGGTGGGAGGCTGGATGTTCCGGGGCCTTACTGCGTCCTTGACGGGGCGGGGCGACAACGACCGCACGACGGCGGCATCGGCCTGGGCGTACATCCGCACCGAGACCGGCAGCGCCGCGGTGCTGCTGGCGGCGACGGTGGCGGCGCTCATCTGGGTGAACGCCGCCCCCGGCGCCTACGAGACGGTGTGGGACACGCATCTGATGCTGCGGCTGGGCAACCACGGGATCGATCTCGATCTGCGGGAGTGGGTGAACAGCGGGCTGATGACGCTCTTCTTCCTGGTGGTCGGTCTTGAGGCGCGGCGCGAGTTCGACCTGGGGGAACTGCGTGACCGGCGGCGTATCCCGCTGCCGTTGCTGGCCGGGGTGTGCGGCATGGTCGTCCCGGTCGGGATCTTCCTGGCGGTGAACGCCGGCCGGTCCTCGGCGCACGGCTGGGGCACCGCGATGTCGACCGACACCGCGTTCGCGCTGGGGATGCTGGCGCTGCTGGGCTCGCGTTTTCCGCCCCGGCTGCACACCTTCATCCTCACCGTGGCGGTGGTCGACGACCTGCTCGCGCTCGGGGTGATCGCGGTCGCCTACAGCGACCACATCTCGGTGACGCCGCTGCTGATCGGAATCGGGCTGCTGGTGGTCGCGGCGGTCGCGCGCAGCGCGGGACTGCGGCGCGGCCTGGTGTACGCGGTGCTGGCGGTCGTCGCCTGGGTGGCGTTCCTGCACTCCGGGGTGGACCCGCTGGTGGTGGGCCTGATCCTGGGCCTGATGTCGTACGCCTACCCGGCGCAGCGGGACGCGCTGGAGCGGGCCAGCGGCCTCTTCCGGTCCTTCCGGGAGCAGCCGACGGCCGAACTGGAGCGGGAGGCACGGCTCGGTATCGCCTCGGCGCTGTCGCCCAACGACCGGCTGCAGCGGATCTGGCATCCGTGGAGCAGCTATCTGATCGTGCCGCTCTTCGCACTGGCCAACGCCGGCATCCAGATCAACGGAGCGCTGCTGAAGGACGCGTTCACCTCGCCGATCACGCTGGGCATCCTGCTCGGCTACGGGCTGGGCAAGCCGATCGGCATCGTCGGTGCCTCGGCGCTGAGCACCAGGCTGAGCCGGGGGCGGCTGCGGCCGCCAGTGGGCTGGGGCTCGGTCCTGGGCGGCGGCACCATCGCCGGCATCGGCTTCACGGTCTCGCTGCTGATCGCCACGCTCGCCTTCGACGGCCGGCAGCTGGAGCAGGCGAAGATCGGGGTGCTGAGCGCGGTGATCTTCGCGATGCTCGCCACCACGGGGGTGGCCCTGGTCACCAACCGGCTGCCGGAGGTGCGCCGGGCGCGGGCCCTGCTGGGAACCGCGCAGTCACTGGTGGACCTGACCGATCCGGTGGATCCGCGGCTGGACCACATCCGCGGGCCGATGGCAGCGCCGGTCACCGTGGTGGAGTACGGCGACTTCGAGTGTCCGTACTGCGGGCAGGCCGAGGACGTGGTGCGCGAACTGCTCTCCGACTTCGGTGATGTGCGGTACGTCTGGCGGCACCTGCCGCTGTCCGATGTGCATCCGCACGCCGAACTCGCCGCGGAGGCTTCGGAAGCGGCCGGGGCGCAGGGGAAGTTCTGGGAGATGCGCGATCTGCTGATGACGCGTCAGGACGCGCTGCGGATCGTCGACCTGATGGCGTACGCCAAGGAACTCGGGCTGGACACGGTGGCCTTCCACAGTGCGCTGAAGTCCCATGAGTTCCGGCCGCGGGTGATGCGGGACGTGGAGTCGGCCGACAACAGCGGCGTGGCGGGGACACCGACCTTCTTCATCAACGGCCGCCGGCACCACGGGGCCTACGACATCGCCAGTCTGTCGGAGGCGGTGCTGGCGGCGCGGGACCGGGCGATCCTGAAACAGCGGGCCTGACATACCGCGGGCGGGCCGGAACCGCACAGGTCCGGTCCGCCCGCTGTTCAGGCCGCCCGCAGCGCCGCGGACGGGATGTCCTCAGGGATGCAGGGTGCGTACCGCCCGGGGCACCACAGGTGCCTGGTGGCCGCCGCTGGCCAGCATCCGTACCTCGTCGTCCGCGCTGATCTCGGCGCGGACGATCCCCGTCTCGTCCTCGTAGATCGGGTACCCGCCCGACCCCTTCTGCTCGGTGCGGTGGACGGACACGACGTCGTCCCCGTCCGCAGCCGAATGGAAGACGAGTTCATAGCTTTCCGGGTTTTCCATGCGTGCCTCCCGCCAGGTGGTGCGGGCCTTCGCCCCACCGCCCGTTCCGCTGGGCTTTCGCCGGACCTCTACATGATGCCCCGGGCGGGACGATGTCGCCCGTCCGGAGCAATGGTCACATAAGGTGAAGATTACGGAACGGACTGTGTTCAGTCCAGTGGTCCGGCCTTGTACGCCCCCGCGACCGCGGCGGCGCGGTCCCGTACCCCCAGTTTGGCGTACAGGTGCAGCAGGTGCGTCTTGACGGTGTCCTCCCTGATGAAAAGCCGCCGGGCCGAGGCCGGCGAGGCGCTGCCGCCGGCCGCCGGAGAGGTTCTTGTGGCGGGCGCCGGCCTTCTCCCGCAGGCCGAGCCGGTACAGCAGCGTGCCGGGGTCGGCGGGGCGGGCGTAGAAGGAGGCGAAGAGCGCCAGCGTCTCGGGCGCGGGAGCGGTGGATACCGGCGTCCACCGATCGGTTGACGGGGGTCACTCGGGCCAGGGCGACCCGAGGATCGTGGTGACGAAGTCGCCGCGTTCGAAACCGGGCACGTAGGCGGCCAGCACATCGGCCTTGACGTTGCCGAAGGTGGTCTCCGGCTTCGGCTTGATGCCGTCGGTGAAGGCGGCCAGGATGCGCCGCTTGAAGTCGGGGCGGGGGTGCAGGGCGGTGATCGCCTCCCGGTCGGCTGCCGGGATGTCGGTGTAGCCGATGCCGAGCACGTCGTACTCGACGCCCGCGGTGACCAGGGCAACCTCGGGCTCCATGAACTCCGGGATGCCCGGGGTGGTGTGCAGCGCGATGGCGGTCCAGACCCGGCGGACGCTGTCCTCGGGCACGTCGTGGGCGCGCAGGAAGCGGCGCGCCTCGTCCGCGCTGTCCACCTCGAAGCGCCGGCCGCTGCCGTGGAACCGCTCGGACAGGCCGAGGTCGTGGAACATCGCGCCGAGGTAGAGCAGTTCGGGGTCGTGGCTGAGGTCGCGGTGATGCCCCTGGAGGCTCCCGAAGAGGAAGACGCGCCGCGAATGGTGGTAGATCAGCTCGCTCGTGGTGTCACGCACCAGGGCGGTGGCCTCGCGGGCCAGCTTGGTGTCGGGCACGGCCACTCCCGCCGCTCCGCTGGGTTCCCTGCTCATCGCTGCCGCCTTCGTCCTGGTCCGGGGAGGCGGACCGTCGGGGCCCGCCGTCTCCCAGCATCGGCGAGTGCTCGGCCGCCCGCCCTGTCCGTACGGCCGGATGTCCCACAGATCCGGCCATGCCGCCGGCGGAGTACGAACCGTGTGGTGCGTCTTCGGCCCGCCCGCGGCTTCCGGCAACCCGCGCGGTGGTCGACCCGGCGCGCGCCGCCGGGGTGCCGCCGATCGTCGACACCATGGTCCCCACCCCCTTCCTGCCACGGCCGGTCGAGCACGGCGCGGACATCGTGGCGCACTCGGCGCGTGCGGCGGACAGCGGCACGCGGCGACAGGGCGAGAGCTGGTCAGGGAATCACGCAGCGATGGCAGGCCGGGGCGCGGCGGGAAGGGCGGGTCCCCCGCGCCTCCCCCGCGCCGGGCCCGGCGGTCGCTACGGGATCGGCCGGTCGCCCGGGGTGAGCGGCGGTGCGAGGTAGGCGTGGTAGCCGGGGAAGGCGTGGGAGTCGGGCAGCGGGACGGCGGGCCAGGCGACGGCGTACGCGGGCGGGCGGCCGTGCCGGGGCACGAGGACGGCGACCGGCCGGGACCGGGCCGCGGTGAGTACGCCGGCCGGGGTGATGCTGCCGTCCGGGCCGCCGATCTGCCGGGAGGCGCACCCGGTGTAGTAGGCCATGGGGACGGCGTGGTCGCCGGTGAGCAGGCACGGCGGGCGGACGCCGACGGCGTGCAGCCGGGCGGCGGTGGCCCGGTAGGCGCTGCTCATCGCGCGATTGTTCCGCAGGTCGGTGAGGGTCACGCTCAGCTGGATCGCCAGATGGCCGATGAGCGCTGCCACGACCAGCCCGGTGAGCGCCGGCCGCCACCGGCCGGCCGGGAAGCTGACCAGGGACCACAGGCAGGCGGCGACCGGCAGCGCCAGCAGCGCGTACGACGGGAGCAGGAAGCGGGGGGCCGCGTAGCCGATCAGAAAGAGGTACGGCACGGCGAGGCAGGACGCGACCAGCACCGGCAGCAGGGCCGTCCCGTGCCGGCGGGCGCGGGCCGCCGCCACCGCGCCGCCCGCGGCGAGGGGTGGCAGCGCGAACCACCAGGCGGCGGTGGCCCGGTGACGCCACGGCACCTCGCACGGCCGGCAGAGGGTCCGCCCGTCCAGCGCCCGGATCTGGTCGTCGACAGCGATGTTCCAGGAGGTGCCGCCCTGGATCTCGCTCGCCCGGTCCAGCCGTTCGCTGAGCCCGCCGTACCGGACGTACGCCTCGATGACCCACTCCCCGCAGCCGAGCGCCGCACCGGCAAGGAGCGCGACCAGCAGTCCGGTGCGCCGGCCGCCCCGGGCGAAGAGCGCGACCACGGCCAGCGGCAGCACCAGCGCGGCGGCGTCCGGCGGCCGCATCAGCCCGGTCAGCGTGACCGCCAGCACGAGTCCGACGAGTGGCGAACGGTCCAGCGGGCGTCGCAGCGCCGTCAGGAAGCAGCCGACTGCCGCGAGCGCGCCGTAGGCGCTCCACAGATTGGGCATCACCTCGGGCCCGTAGTAGAGCGTGATCCACAGGGTCCCGAAGAGGGCGCCCGCCAGCACGAGAACGCGGGTGGGCAGCAGGGTCCGCCAGGCCCACAGCGCCAGGTACAGCCCGATGCCCGACAGCAGCGCCATCCACACCCGCAACACGGCCGTGGAGGTGGTCAGTTCGGCCACCGGCCAGGCCAGCAGCGAGACGCCGCGGGCCCGGGGGGCACTGAAGAAGGCCGCCGGCACCGATCCGCTCACCTGACTGGTGTAGACCGTCTCGTCCCAGCCCAGCCCGCTGCCCGGGACGACCAGCGCCAGCTGGAGGGCGGTGAAGGAGGCGGCCACGGCCGCGAGCCAGGGAGCCACCGCCGCGGTCCTGGCCGCACGCGGCGGGTCAGGGAGGGCGTACGGGCGTACCGCGGTGGGGTCTGCTGCTGTCGGTTCTGACATACCGCGGGCCTCGCAGAGTGGGACGGTTCCGGCAGGGGCGGATGGCGGACGCGGGGGGCCGCCCGCGGCGCGGGGGCACCCCGGCGCGACAGCGGCCACCGATCATCTGCATGACCGTAGGCAGAACAGGGCGTTCTTCCCAAATCACCCGGCGCGTCCGCAGGACACGCACGCGGGGGGGGGTGGCTCGGTGCCGACGCCCTTTCATCAGCGGGGCACCCGGGGCACATCGCGGCGCCGGTGCCCATCCCCGAGGTCTCAGACGCGAGGTCTCAGGCGCGGCCGGCGAGCCAGCTGAGCGCCTCCTCCGGCGAGGCCACCGACGGGACGCCGGCCGGCGGCGCGGGCCGGCGGACGAGGACGACCGGCAGGCCGGCCTCCCGGGCGGCAGTCAGCTTGGGGGCGGTGGCAGGCCCGCCGCTGTCCTTGGTGACCAGGACGTCGATGCGGTGGTCGCGGAGCAGCGCGCGTTCACCTTCGAGAGTGAACGGGCCCCGGTCGAGGAGCAGGCGGAAGCCGCGCGGCAGCGGCGGCTCAGGGGGCCGCACCATGCGGGCCACGACGGGCAGTTCCACCTCGGCGAAGGCCGCGAATCCCTGGCGGCCGGTGGTGACCAGGGCCCGGGTGCCCAGGGCCGCGAGGAGGCCGGCGGCCTCCCGGAGGGTCGCCGCGGAGTGCCAGCGGTCGCCGGGGCCCGCGCTCCAGCCGGGCCTGCGCAGGGCCAGCAGCGGGACACCGGCCGTGCCGGACGCCTCGGCGGCGTGCCGGCTGATGCCGGCCGCGAACGGGTGGGTGGCGTCCACGATCGCGTCCACGCGCTCCGCGCGCAGCCACGCGGCGAGCCCGGCCGCACCGCCGAAGCCGCCGCTGCGGACCTCGCCTTCCGGGAGCCGGGGTTCCGCGGTACGGCCGGCCAGCGAACTGGTCACCCGCCAGGCGGGGTCGGCGGCCAGCGCGGCGGCCAGCGTCCTGGCCTCCGCGGTGCCGCCGAGCACGAGCACCCGCCGCATCAGCGCTCGTCGGCCCTGCGCAGCAGATACGTGTCCATGATCCATCCCTTGCGGGCCCGGGCGGCGGCGCGGACGCCGCGGATCCGGTCGGCCAGTTCCCCGTCCAGCGGACCGGAGAGCAGGATCTCGTCGGGGGTGCCGAGGTAGGCGCCCCAGTAGATGTGCAGTCCCTCGCCGATGAGGTCCCCGAACGCCTGCCGCGCGTCCAGCATCACCACGACGTCGTCCACCCCGCCCGGCAGGCCCTCTTCGGAGAGCCGGCGGCCGGTGGTGATCTGCACGGGGCGGCCGACCTGGTTGAGGCCCGTGCGGTGCTTGGCGGCGAGCGACGACACACTGCTGATACCGGGTACGACCGTCCAGTCGAACTCCGCGCCGCCTCGCGCGTGCACCTCTTCCAGGATGCCGAGCGTGCTGTCGTAGAGCGCCGGGTCGCCCCAGACCAGGAAGGCCCCGCAGGACCCGTCGGGGAGTTCTTCGGCGATCAGCCGCTGGTACACCTCGGCGCGCCGGGTGCGCCAGTCGCCGACGGCGGGCGCGTAGCCGGCGGTGGACGCGCCGCGGTCCCGTTCCGGGTCGCGGGCGACGACCACCCGGTGCGGCCGGGTCGCGTGGCGCTGGAGGAGCTGCTCGCGCAGGCCCACCAGGTCGGCCTTCTCCTCGCCCTTGTCCAGCAGGAAGAACACATCGGTACGGCCGAGGGCATCCACCGCCTGCAGGGTGAGCTGCTGCGGGTCGCCCGCGCCGATGCCGATGACGTAGATCTGCTTCACGACGCGGAGTCTGGCACACGGCCGGTGGCGGGCCGCAGGTCAAGGGCGCAGTCCCCGCAGAGCGCGCCCTTGCCGCCGGGCCCGGCCCGGTAGATCAGACAGCAGCTACGGCGGCGGAAGACGCCCTCCTCTGCCGTGCTCTCACCGGCCAGTGGCGGCCGGTCAAGCAGCAGGCCGGTGAACGCCCGGGTGCGGACGGCCAGTTCGGGCCGTGCTCGGACGAGGCTCACCGCGGCGCCGTTCACCGCCGAGGCGGTGTTGCCGCGCAGGATGTGCCGGGAGACCCCGAACGTGCCGAAGACGGCTGCCAGTTCCTCCAGCGGGCCGGCCAGCAGCCGTGCCGCCAGCAGGCCGGCGAGCGCTTCCAGGCCGGCCAGGGGCGCTCCGAGCGCGCCGGCGGGAAGTGCCAGCGGTACGGGACCGCCGAGCACCGGCTGCCAGCGCACCTCGTGCAGCGCGAACAGGAGCGGGCGCCCGAACAGTACGGCGGCGGCGAGCGCGGGCGAGACCAGCCGTGCGGCGAGTCCGAGATGCGCGACGGACGCGGCCACCCGTGGTTCGACGGCCCCGGCCGGCTGCCCGCCGGCGGCGGCGAGCCATTGCCGTACCCCGGTGACCCGGTCGCCGAGGAGCGCCGCGGACATCGGCTGCCAGCCGGCGGGCGGCGCGGCCCCGGTCTCCTCCAGGGCGAAGAACGCGCCGAGCGCGGTGATCGCGGAGATCACCGCGGTCGGCTCCGCGTCGCCCGGCGGCGGCACGGGTGCGTTCACGCGGGGACCGGTGCCGGCTCCCGCGCGGCGGCGGTGCCGGGGCGGGGCTGCAGGAGGCGTTCGGCCAGCGGGGCGAAGACCAGGCCGATGGCCGTCCAGAGCAGCAACTGGGCGGCGACCGAGTAGAAGCGGAAGGAGAAGAGCACGTCCGCCGGGAAGCCCGGATAGACGATGGTGCCCTTGCCGTCGGTCAGCGGCAGCGGAGTCTCGGTGGCGTGGTCGCCGAAGTGCTCCCTGTTGTAGCCGAGGTGGCCGAATGACGGCAGGAGGAGCATGACGACGCCGATGGCGACGACGAAGGCGGCGCCGGCCAGCAGCACCGCGTTCCAGTTCCCGAAGCGCGCCTGGAGACGCTTGCCGAGCCAGGCGGCGCCGATCAGGAAGACCACCGAGCAGACCACCATGGTCAGGTAGAGGCCGCTGCGGGCCTTGATGGTCTCCTCGTGCCCGATGGCCGGCGGGTTGGCCGGGTACTTCAGGAACGGCACCAGATACATGCCGAGGAAGCCGCCGGCCGCGACGACCAGCGCCAGGTTGCGGGCGCGCAGCGCACCGACCCGGCCGAGGCAGATCGCGTACGCGACGGCGAAGAGCGCGCCCATCGCCATACCGAAGACGATCATGCCGACGCCGATGCCGACGTCCGCCTGGATGGTGCGGCTGAACAGATCGGGGCCGGCCGCCTCGGCCGGGATGCCCGCCGCCTTGTCGAGCGCGGCCTGGGCCGCGTCCCGGCCGCTCTCGTAGTCGATCGCCCTGCCGATCTGCGGCTCGGCGAAGATCCGGGCGAAGAGGAAGGCGAGCAGCCCGCCGACTGCGCCGGCCAGCAGGCCGCGCAGGATGAGCTTCTTTTCCATGTCGAGTTGTCCGTACGTCTCAGGTGACGGGGGTGACGTGCGTCAGTGGCGCCCGGGGGCGCTCAGTGGCAGGGGAAGCCGAGGAAATGACGCGCGTCGTGGACGAACTCGTGGATGTGCGTGTCCTTGCCGAAGACGGAGACGGCGCCCTGGTCGACGCCGATGAAGTAGTAGGCGGCGAGCGCCACAAGTGCGGTGCCGACGAGCCACAGTACGGCTTTGGAGACCGGCAGGACGACCGGCGTCGCGGCCGGGCGGGGAGCGGAAATGCTGCTCAAGGTGAGCCCTCCTTCGGGGATCGTGCGTCCCTCTTCCATGGGCGTCGTGATGAGCGGCTGTCTGACTCACCTGCCGTCCTGGGACGGCGGGCTCACAGTGGCGCGACCGTGCTGGAGTTCCACCAGCTTCCCCGCGTCATCACTACACCCAGGAGCGTAGGGGGCGGTTCTGTCATGCGTCAATCAGGACGAACGCAGCTCTGACGGGCTTTCCTGGCCGTTGTGAGCAAGCTCTCCCGGGCCCGCGGAGGTGCGGTCGGACCACGCCGCCCACAGGCGCGCGTACCGGCCGCCGGCCGCGACGAGTTCGAGGTGGCCGCCCTCCTCCACGATGCGGCCTGCCTCCATGACGACCACCCGGTCCGCGGTGGCCGCCTGCGAGAGGCGGTGCGCGACGACCAGCGCGGTGCGTCCGCGCAGCACGCGGCGGGCGGCGGCCTCCAGCGTGCGGGCGCCGTCGCTGCCGGCCTCCGCGGCGGACTCGTCGAGCACCGCGACCGGCGGATCGGCCAGTGCCAGCCGGGCCAGGGCGAGTTGCTGGGCCTGGACGGGGGTGAGTTCGGTGGCGCCGGAGCCGATCGGGGTGTCGAGCCGCTGCGGCAGGGCGCGTACCCACGGCCACGCGCCGGCCGCCTCCAGCGCGGCGGTCATGGCGGCCGCGCCGGCGTCCGGGCGCGCCAGCCGGAGGTTGCCCGCGACGGTGTCCGCGAAGACGTGGGTGTCCTGGTCGAGCAGCAGGACAGCGGGCCGTTCCTCGCCCTGGCCGTGCACGGTGACCCGGCCCGCGGTGGGCGGATGGACGCCCGCCACGATCCGGGCGAGGGTGCTCTTGCCGGCGCCGCTGGCCCCGACGAGCGTCACGTGCTCGCCGCGGGCCAGCCGCAGGCTGACGCCGTGGAGTACGGGGTCACCGGGGACGTAGGCGTGGTGGACGTCGCGGACGGTCACCTGGGCGGGGGCGTCCGGCTCGCGGGCGGCGGGGAGCCGTCCCGGGGCCGACGCGGTGGGGAGCCGTCCCGGTGCGTCCGCGGCGGGAAGCCGTCCCGGTGCGTCCGCGGCGGGGAGCCGTCCCGGCGCCGACGCGGCGGGAAGCCGTCCCGCTGCGGACGCGGCGGCACCGGCGCTGTGGGGGCCGGACGCCTGCTGACCGTCGTCGGGGCCGGGGGCCGGGCCGCCGCGGTCGGGGCCGGGCACCAGGTCGGCGGCGCCGACGAGGCGGGCCAGGCCGGCCGCGGCCTCCTGGACCGTGGCGGCCAGGCCCAGCAGGATGTTCACCGGGTCGAAGAGGCGGATGAAGAGCAGCGCCGCCGCGGTGGCCTCGCCGACGTTCGCGCGGCCGGTGTGCACCAGCAGCCAGCCCACGGTGAGGATCAGCGCGAGACCGGTGAACTCGGCGGCGTTGAGGCGGCCGTAGAAGCGTGACCGCAGGGTGACCGCGCGCAGGGCGAAGTCCTTGGCGACGGCGGAGCGCTGGGCGATCCGCCGGGTGTGGTCGGCGGTGAGCCGGAAGGCGCGGACGGTCTCGGCGCCGGAGACCGACTCCAGGATCTGCCGGGACCGCTCGCCGCCCGCGACCCGCTGGGCCGCGTACAGCGGTCCGGAGTGCCGCAGGTACCAGCGCAGGGCGGCGGTCTGGATGGGCAGCGCGCAGAGTCCGGCGAGCGCGAACCGCCAGTCCAGGGCGGTGAGTCCGAGCACGGTGAAGCAGATGGTCAGCGCGGCGCCCGTGACGCTCGGCAGGACCCCGCGGACGGCGGTGCCGACCAGCGCGGCGTCGTCCCCGATCCGGGCGGCGAGGTCGCCCGCCCCGACCTGTTCGATCCGCTGCGCGGGCAGTGCGAAGGCGCGGGCGATGACCCGTTCGCGCAGCCGGGCCAGCGCGGTCTCGCCGACCTGCGCGGTGAGCGCGGCGCCCAGCGCGGTGAGCGCGGCCTGGGCCAGCGCCGCGCCGAGCAGCACGAGCGCCGCGGCGGTCACCTGCCCGCCGCCGCTCCTGCCCTGCACGGCCTCGACGATCCGCCCGAGCGCGAGCGGCCCGACCAGGCCGGTCACGGCCGCGGCCACGAAGACCGCCGCGGTCAGCCAGGCACGTGCCCTTTGCGGGCGGATGAGTTCGGCCGCCACCCGGCCGGTCCTGCGGGCGGTGGCGGTGGGCAGCAGCTCGCGGTCGGCGCTCATCCGAACACCGCCGCGCGGTAGGCCGGTTCGGTGGCGGCGAGGACGGCGTGCGGCCCCGCGGCGGCGACCGCGCCCGACATGATCAGCACCACCCGGTCACAACTGCCCAGCAGGATCGGCGAGGAGGTCAGCACGAATGTCGTACGGCCCCGCCGGGCGAGCCTGAGCGTGCGGGCCATCCGCGATTCGGTCACCGGGTCGACGGCGGTGGTCGGCTCGTCCAGTACGAGGACGGGCGGGTCGGCGTGCAACGCCCGTGCCAGCAGGACGCGTTGGCGCTGGCCGCCGGAGAGGAAGGCGCCGCGCTCGCCGACCCGGGTGCCGGGCGGCGCGGGCAGCAGCCCGGCGAGCGCCCCTGCCGGGCCGGGGTCGGTGGCCCACCCGGAGCGCACGTTGTCCAGGACGGTGCCGTCGAAGAGGAACGGCTGGTGCGGGACGACGAGCACGGCGGCGCGTTTCCCGTCCTCGCTCCACGACCGCAACGGCGCCCCGTCGAGCCGCACGTCGCCGGTGTCCGGCAGGAGGTCGCCGCGCAGGCAGCCGAGCAGTTCCGCGGCGGCGCCGGGGTCGGGGACCACCAGCCCCACCTGCTCCCCCGCCCCGGCCGCCAGCGTCACGCCGCGCAGCCGCCCGTACGACAGCCGGTCGATCTCCAGTGCGCCGGTCACCGGCCCACTGGCGGGACGCGGTACGTCCGGCACCGCGGACGACTCCCGCTCCGGGGGCTCCTGTTCCAGCAGTGCGGCCACCCGGCCGGCCGAGGCGCGGGCGCGGGCGGCGTCGGGGGGTACGGACATCAGGGACTGGGTGGGGCCGATGAGGAACTGGCACAGGCCGGTGCAGGCGACGAGGTCGCCGAGGCCGATGCGGCCGTCCATGGCGAGGTGGCCGGCGACGAAGGCGACGGCGGTGACCAGGACTCCGCCGAGCAGGACCGCGGCGCCGTCCAGCAGCGCCTCGAAGCGGGCCGCGGTGACGGTGGCCCGCAGGCTGGCCCGGTTGGCCTGCGCGTAACGGGCGTAGGCGGGGGCTTCGGCCCGCAGTCCCTTGAGGACGCGCAGGCCGGCCACGTAGTCGACAGCGGTGCCGGCCGCCCGGGCTGCGGCGGCCTGTTCGGCGGCGCCCCGGCGTTCCAGCGGGCGGCCGAGCCGGTTCATGGCGACCAGCACCGCGGGGGTGCCGAGCAGCACCAGCAGGCCGAGCGGCACCGACATCCGCAGCAGCAGCGCGGCGCCGAGCGCGAGTGCGACCACGGCGGACACTCCCTGGACGGCGAAGGCCGCGAAGCGGCCGATCTGCTGGGTGTCCGAGACGGCGACGGACATCAGCTCGCCGGGCAGCCGGTCCCGGCCGGCCGTGTGACCGGGTGCCAGCAGCCGGCCGGAGAGGCGTACCCGCAGGGCGTGCGCCGCCTCCTCGGCGGCGGCGACGGTGGCCCGCGAGCCGAAGCGGAAGCAGAGCGAGAGGGCGAGGAAGTCGGCGACGAGCACCGCGATCCAGCCGCCCAGCGCCGTCGCGCTGCCGCCGTCCACCGCCCGGTCCACCACCACGCCGACCAGCACCGGCACGAACGCCTCGAAGACCTGGTGTCCGCTGCGCAGCAGCATGGCGGCCGCCAGGGGCCGGCGCACTCCGGCGGCGGCTTCCCTGAGCACCGACCGGGGCGGCCGGCCCGCGGCGGGCGCCGCGCCGGGCGGAGGTGCGCCGAGCCCGCCGGCGGGGGCGGGCGGGGCGTCCGTGGCTTCGGACATGGTGACGGGCGACCTTTCTGGCCTGGACGGGCCTGGACGGGCCTGGACGGGCCCGGGTGGGTCCCGCTGAACCGGGTCGGAGCGTGGCAGGCGGCGCCTACCAGCGGTTTCACCGTCCGGTGCGGGACAGCGGCCGCGCGGTCCCCGGCCGAGGCTATGCCGTGGCCGGTTGGCACGGATGCGCTATCTTGCAGACTCATGTCGCTCAACAGCCAGACCGATCCGGTGCCGCCGCCCGTCGAGGCGCTGCGTGTCGTCAACTTCGACATGGTGCGCGGCCAGCACTTCGGGGAGCACGAACACGACACGCACCAACTGGTGTGGGCCCCGGTCGGCGTGCTGACCGTGGACGTCGCCGACCACTCCTGGGTGCTGCCGCCGTCCCTCGCGCTGTGGATTCCGGCCGGGGTGCCGCACACCACCGGCGCGACTCGGCACGCGCAGATGCGCAGCGTGTACGTGCGCCCGCAGGCCTGCCCGGTGCGGTGGGCGCAGCCGACGGTGGTCGCCGTCGGGCCGCTGCTGCGCGAGCTGGTGACGCATCTGGCCGTACCGGACCTGGACCCGGGCGCGAAAGCCCGGGCAGAGGCGGTGATGTTCGACCTGCTCCGGCCGGTCGGGGTGATGACCATCGAACTGCCGATGCCGTCGGACGACCGGGCCCGGCAGGTCGCCGAGGCACTGCTGGCCATGCCGTCCGACCAGCGGCCGCTGGAGGAGTGGGGGCGGGCGGTGGGCGCCAGCGCCCGCACTCTTGCCCGGCTCTTCGGCGCGGAGACCGGCATGTCGTTCGGCCGCTGGCGGACCAGGGCGCGGCTGCGGGCGAGCCTTGAGCACATGGCGGCCCACCGGCCGCTGGCCGCGGTCGCCCACCAGGTGGGGTACACCAGCTCCAGCTCGTTCATCGCCGCCTTCCGGCAGGAGACCGGCCGGACTCCCGGGTCCTACTTCGCCGCCGTTCCGCAACCGGGCGGCCCGCACCGTCACAGTGACCGCAGCGCCTTCTCGAAGTCGTCGAGCGCGGCGAGCGCGTCCTCGTAACCGCCGGGCAGGAAGTAGATGCTGCCGAAGAGGTGCTTCGAGCGGGTCGCGGGCAGCTGCTGGAAGGACTTCTGGGCGAAGAGCTTCGGGCCGAGGTTGGCGGGCTTCCCGTCGTTGGTCGTGTAGTAGAAGACCGCGTCCGCGTCGGCGAGTCTGCCGGTGACCAGCTCGTAGGAGACGGACTGCTGCACGCCGAGGCGCGCACTGGCGGTGGCGAAGCGCGCGCCCGCGTCGCCGAGGATGCCGCCGATCGGCGAACCGTGGCCGTAGAGCCACCAGTTGCCCTCGTCGAAGCCGCCCTGGAGCAGGTCCCACCGGGTGCGGGCGAGGACCGTGGCGTACTCCTTGCGGAGCTGGGCGGTCCGCTCGGTGTAGCGCTGCTTGAGCCGGTCAAGCGCGTTCGGCACGCCGAGTACGGCGGCGGTCTGATCGGCCATGTCGCGCCAGGGCGCGGTGGACTTGGTGAACGGCAGCAGCACGGTCGGGGCCAGGGCGCTCAACTGGTCGTAGGGCAGGTTCGCCTGGGCGTCGATGCCGATGATGAGGTCGGGACGCAGCGCGGCGACCTTCTCGACCTGGATGGCGCCGCCCACGCCGTCGGAGACCTTGGGGATCGGCTTCCACTTGGCGAGGTCGCGCTGCGGGACGTACTCCTCACCGGCGTTGAAGACGCCGGCCGGGGTGAGTCCGAGGTCGAACATGGCGGCCATCGGGAAGTCGTTGATGGCCACCACGCGCTGGGGCGCGGCCGGTATCGTGAGCGGTCCCTTGGCGCTGTCGACGGTCCGGGTGGTCGCCTTGGGGCTGCCGCCGCTGGTGGCGCCGGTGTGCGATGTCCCGGAACCGCAGGCCGCCAGGCCGAAGAGCGCGGCGCCGGCGGCGCCGGCCCCGAGCAGACCGCGGCGGGTCGGGCCCGAGAGCCGGGAGGAGGGTGCGGGCGGCATGGGCATGTGGATCTCCGGGAGACGTGGCGGGACAGGAGGGCGCGGAGGCGCTCACTGGGGTACGGCGGCGGGAGCCGGACTTAGGCTCGCCTAACTTTGGATACCCTAAGTCGCTGTTCGCGCCGGAGAATCAGCCCACGGACAAGCGGTGTCGGCAGCCCGCCACGCGGGGCTTCCGCACCCCCCGGCCGCCCACCCGGCACCGCGCCGGCCAACTCCCCCGCCGGCGGCGTCACTTCCGGCGCCCGCCTGGGCCGGGCGGGTCCGGCGCCACCCCGCAGGGCCGCCGTGGGGACCCGCGGGGGCGTGTCCGTCCAGCGATACAGGTCGTCGCTCTGCCGATCGCCGGACGGATGCCGGGCGGGCGATTGCGCTCAGGGCACGGCAAATCGCCGCCGATCCATGGGTTAGGGTCCCCTTACTTCCCTCCCCGGGGGAGTCCGCCGAGGAGAGCCCATGAACGTCATGCGAGCCGGGGGCGGACCCGCGCGCGCCGCCGCCGGGCCCGTGCCGCCCGGCCGTCCGGCGCCCGACCCCGCCCCATCGGACGCCGCCGCTCCCGCTGCCGCCCTGCCGGCCGCCGCCGTACCCCCGCGCGCGCCCGGCCGCCACCGCACCGCCGCGCTCACCACCGGTCTCCTGGTGGCAGTGCTCGTCCTCGCGCTCGCGGTCGCCGCCAGCCTCGCGGTCGGCGCCAAGTCCGTACCCCCGCACACCGTGCTGGACACCGTCTTCCACCATGACGCGGACGACCCCGATCAGGTCATCGTCACCTCGCTGCGGCTGCCGCGGACCGTCATCGGCCTGCTGGCCGGCGCCGCCCTCGGGCTGGCCGGGACGGTGATGCAGGGGCTGACCCGCAACCCGCTGGCCGACCCGGGACTGCTCGGCGTCAACGCCGGGGCGTCCTTCGCCGTGGTGACCGCGATCGGTGTCTTCGGCGTCACCTCCTTCACCGGATACGTGTGGTTCGGCTTCCTCGGCGCCGCAGCCGCCGCGCTGCTGGTGTACCTCGTCGGTTCGCTCGGCCGGGAGGGCGCCACACCGGTGAAACTGGCGCTGGCGGGCGCGGCGGTCAGCGCCGGGCTCTCCTCGCTGACCACGGCGGTACTGCTCGGCGACACCGCCACCTTCGACCGGTTCAGGTTCTGGCAGGTCGGCTCGCTGGCCGGCCGGGACCTGTCGGTGGCCTATCAGGCCGGCCCGTTCGTCCTGCTCGGTGTCGTCTGCGCGCTGGGCTGCGGCCGGCTGCTCAACGCGCTCGCGCTGGGCGACGACACCGCCAGAGGGCTGGGCCAGAACGTCACCGCGGCCCGGATCTTCTGCGGGGTCTGCGTGGTGCTGCTCTGCGGGTCCGCCACCGCGCTGGCCGGACCGATCGGCTTCGTCGGGCTGACCGTTCCGCACGCGGTCCGCTTCTTCACCGGTCCCGACCACCGCTGGATCCTGCCGTACGCGATGCTGCTGGCGCCCGCGCTGCTGCTGGTCTCGGACGTGGTCGGCCGGATCGCGGCCCGCCCGGGGGAGATCCAGGTCGGAATCGTCACCGCGCTGATCGGCGCCCCGGTGCTGATCGTGCTGGTCCGCCGCAGCAGGCGGGCGGGACTCTAGATGACCACCGCGCCACCTGCCCGTACCTCCCCCGCACCGGTGTCCGCGCAGACGCTGCGGACGCTGCGCGCCGCCCGGGTCCGCGGCCGGGCCCGCACCTGGTCGGTCGCCGCCGCGCTGCTGGCGGCGGTCGTCGTGCTGCTCTGCGCGTCGCTGTCCGTCGGGGACTTCGCCATCCCGCTGCCCGATGTGCTGCGGACGCTGGCCGGCGGCGGGGACGCGAGCACCGGCTTCATCGTGCTGCGGGTACGGCTGCCGAGGGCCGTCACCGCGATCGGTGCCGGGGCCGCTTTCGGGCTGTCCGGCTCGATCTTCCAGACCCTCATCCGCAACCCGCTGGCCAGCCCCGATGTCATCGGCATCACCGCGGGCGCCAGTGCGGCGGCGGTGATCGCCATCGTCGCCCTCGGGCTGGGCGGCGCCGCGGTGCCCGGGATGGCGGTGGCCGGCGCGCTGATCACCGCGCTGGCGATCTACCTGCTGGCGTGGCGGCGCGGGGTCACCGGGAACCGGCTGGTGCTGGTCGGTATCGGGGTGGCCGCGGCGCTGTCGAGCGTCGTCTCCTTCCTGCTGACCCGCGCCGACGTCTACACCGCCCAGCAGGCGCTGCTCTGGCTGACCGGCAGCCTCGACGGGGCGGACTGGCCGCGGGCCCGAGTGCTGCTGTACTGCCTCGCGCCGCTGCTGCCGGCCACGGTCGCCGCCGCCCGGACGCTGCCGGCGCTGAGCCTGGGCGACGACACCGCCAAGGGGCTGGGGGTCAGGGTGGAGCGCGGCCGGCTGCTGCTGATCCTGGTCGGGGTCTGCCTGGCCGCGGTCGCGACGGCGGCGACCGGGCCGGTGGCCTTCGTCGCCTTCCTGGCCGGCCCGCTGGCCCGGCGTCTGGTGCACGGCCGCGGGCCCGCGCTCGGGCTGTCCGCGCTGACCGGCGCCGTCGTCATGCTCGGCGCCGACTTCGCCGGCCAGCACCTGTTCGGCCCGACCGCCTTCCCGGTCGGTGTGATCACCGGGGTGCTCGGCGCCCCCGTACTGCTGTGGCTGCTGGCCCGGACCAACCGGGTCGGGCAGGGAGGCTGAGAAAGCTGAGAAAGATGGCAAGGATCACAAGGATCACAAGGATGACAAGGATGGGGAGGACGGGAACCACCCGATGACCGAAACGACACCCGGCACCGCCGCGCCGAAGCGGCCGGAGATCTCCGTCGGGCCCCGGCGCCCGCCACCGCAGGGCCGCGCGCCCGCTGCCGCGGAAGGCGGCCCGCCGAGCACGCTCGCCGCCCGCGACCTGCATCTCGGGTACGAGCAGCGGCGGGTGGTCGCCGGGATCAGCACCGAAATCCCGGCCGGACAGGTGACGATGATCGTCGGCCCCAACGCCTGCGGGAAGTCCACGCTGCTGCGCGGGCTCGCCCGTCTGCTCGTACCGGCCGAGGGCCAGGTGCTGCTGGACGGCGAGGACATCCACGCCCTGCCCACCCGGCACGTGGCGGCCCGGCTCGGCATCCTGCCGCAGACCCCGGTCGCACCGGACGGCATCCGGGTCATCGACCTGGTCGGCCGGGGCCGTTACCCGCACCAGGGCTGGTTCCGGCGCTGGACGCAGGAGGACGATCTGGCGGTGGCCGAGGCGCTGACCGCCACCGACACCCTCGAACTGGCCGAGCGCTGTGTCGACGAACTCTCCGGCGGCCAGCGCCAACGCGTCTGGATCGCGGTCGCGCTGGCCCAGCGGACCGGGGTGCTGCTGCTCGACGAGCCGACCACGTATCTGGACCTGCCGCACCAGGTGGAGGTGCTCGACCTGGTCACCGATCTCAACCGGGACCGCGGTGCCACCGTGGTCACGGTGCTGCACGACCTCAACCTGGCCTGCCGTTACGGCGACCACCTGATCGCGATGAAGGACGGCCGGATAGCCGCCGAAGGGCCGCCCGCCGACGTGCTCACCGAAGCGACGGTCCGCGACATCTTCGGCATGGAGTGCCGGATCATCACCGACGACGTCTCCGGTACGCCGCTGGTGCTGCCGGTCGGCCGCCACCATGTGCGGGAGGCCGGCTGAGACGGACAGCCCGGGGCATACCACCAACGGACCGGCCCCAATCGCCGGGGGCCCACTATTGCGACTGGCTTGCAACTAGTAACCTGCTGCGAGTAGCCGCTCGAACCGCCGCCCCCGGAGGACGCCATCATGACCACCACCACCGAGGCCCCGGTCCCCACCGGGTCCCGCTGGCGCCGGATGTCCGGCTCGATGACCCGGGCGGAGTGGACGCGGCTCGGCGGGATGGCCGCCTTCATCGTGGCGCTCCATGTCATCGGATGGTTCACCCTGGCGGCGATCGTGGCACCCAACCACTACAGCCTGGGCACCAAGTCCTTCGGCATCGGCATCGGGGTGACCGCCTACACCCTCGGCATGCGGCACGCCTTCGACGCCGACCACATCGCGGCCATCGACAACACCACCCGGAAGCTGATGGGCGAGGGCAAGCGCCCGCTCTCGGTGGGTTTCTGGTTCTCGCTCGGCCACTCCAGCATCGTCTTCGCACTGGCCTTCCTGCTCTCACTGGGCATCAAGTCGCTGGCCGGCCCGGTGCAGGACGACGACTCCCAGCTGCACAACGTCACCGGCTGGGTCGGCACCACGGTCTCCGGCACGTTCCTGTACGTGATCGCGTTCATCAACCTGGTGATCCTGGCCGGCATCTGGAAGGTCTTCCGGCAGATGCGCGAGGGCCACTTCGACGAGGCCGCCCTCGAAGAGCAGCTGAACAACCGGGGCTTCATGAACCGGCTGCTCGGCCGGGTGATGAAGTCGATCACCAAGCCGTGGCAGATGTACCCGCTGGGCCTGCTCTTCGGCCTCGGCTTCGACACCGCGACCGAGATCGCGCTGCTGGTGCTGGCCGGCTCAGGCGCGGCGTCCGGGCTGCCCTGGTACGCGATCCTCTGCCTGCCGGTGCTCTTCGCCGCCGGCATGTCCCTGCTGGACACCATCGACGGCTCCTTCATGAACTTCGCCTACGAGTGGGCGTTCTCCAAGCCGGTCCGCAAGGTGTACTACAACCTCACCATCACCGGTCTGTCGGTGGCGGTGGCGCTGATCATCGGCACCGTCGAACTCCTCGGCCTGGTCGCCGACAAGGCGAAGCTGCACGGCGCCTTCTGGGACTGGGTCGGCGGTCTCGACCTCAACATCATCGGTTACGTCATCGTCGGACTGTTCTTCGTCACCTGGGCGGTCGCCTTCGCGGTGTGGCGGTTCGGCAACATCGAGGAGAAGTGGTCGGCGGGCCTGCGGACCGCCGAGCAGCCGTCCGACTGAGCCGCACCGAGGGCGGCTCTCCCCCGCTGCGGAGGGGAGGGCCGCCCCGGCCGGTCCGCCCGGCTACCCGGCCCGTTTCGTGCCGATCAGCACGGTCGCGTACTGGTCCTCGTCGGTGACCGACCGGGCGTCGAGGCCGCCGGCCGTGACGATCTCCAGGGCCTGCGGCGCCTGTTGCCGGCTGCTCTCGAAGAGCAGTACGCCGCCGGGAGCCAGCCAGTACCGTGCCTCCGCGGCGACCCGGCGCATCGTGTCCAGGCCGTCCGGGCCGCCGTCGAGGGCGATGAGCGCTTCGTGGTCGCGGGCCTCGGCGGGCAGCAGGGCGACCGAACCGGTGGGCACATAGGGGACGTTGGCCGCCAGGACGTCGATCCGTCCGCGCAGATCCGGCGGGAGCGCCGCGAAGAGGTCGCCCTCGTACACCCGGCCGCCGAGCGGCAGTACGTTGCGGCGGGCGCAGCGGACCGCGGCCGGGTCGAGGTCGGCGGCGTGGAGTTCGGCCGCGCCCAGGGCCTCGGCGAGCACGACCCCGAGGGCGCCGGAGCCGCAGCACAGATCGACCACCACCGCGCCGGGCCGGCCGTGCGCGACGGCCTGGCCGGCCAGGAATTCGGTACGGCGCCTGGGCACGAAGACGCCCGGGTCCACGGCGATCCGCCGGCCGGCGAACTCGGCCCAGCCGACGACGTGTTCCAGCGGGAGTCCGCCGGCCCGCCGTTCCACCATGTCCCGCAGCTCGCCCGCACCGGCGGCGGCGGAGATCAGCAGCCGTGCCTCGTCCTCGGCGAAGACGCAGCCGGCCGCCCGCAGCCGGTCGGCCACCGCCGACTCCGAGAGCGACGGCGGCGGTGGCGGCTGCTCGGCGGAGGCGGGTGACGCGGGGCGCGGCGGGGTCGAGAAGGAATCCTGCATGTGAGCCTTTCCGGAAACCGGTGAGTGCTCCCCGGCTCCGCGGCGGCGACACGTCAGGTCGCGCGGCCGTACGGCGGGAAGACCCGTCCTGAACTGGCGGTGATCGGTCCCACCTCCTCGGCGTTTGCGGCGGCGCGGTGTCCGCCCGCGCCGCCCCAACCTACCGCATACGCTGACCGGCTCACGGCGTCCGCACTGCCGCGTTGACGCTGTACAGGGCCGCCGCGGCGGCCTCGGGGGTGGGATGCTCCCAGCCCCGTACGGTGATCGTCACGCTCTCGCCGGGCAGCAGCGTGGTGAGCCCGCGGTCGGCGGTCGCGGCCGGGGCGAGCCGGTCGGCCTGCAGCAGCAGGTCACGCAGCAGGGTGCGGGCGGTGACGGTGACCTCCACCGTGTCGCCGCCCGCCGGGGAAGCCGATGACGCCGAGGACCCCGATGCCCCCGAGGGAACTGTCACCGCGACGTCCCAGCGCGGCGCGGGATAGCCGAAGTCCTTGTCACGGGCGGCGAACCACCAGGCGCGCAGCCCGTCCGCCTCGAAGGTGAGCAGTTCCTTGTCGCTGCCGTCGGCCGGCCGCAGCTCCGGCGGTACGGAGACGGTGGCCACACCGCGGGCGGGCGCGCTGAACGGCAGCCGTGCCTCGGCGAGCACCGCCCCGTCCACCGCGACCCTGCGCACGACCGCGGTGCCCGACCAGTCCTGGGCGGTCTGGTTGACCAGCGCCCCGGCGAGGCCGCCGTCACGCGGTTGCACGGTGACGAGCCGGTCGGCGTAGAGCCGCTTCAGCTCGTGGTAGAGCGGTTTCTCCCGCTCGTCGCCGTCGATGGCGGCCCAGGAGGTGACCGGCCAGCAATCGTTGAGCTGCCAGACGATGGTGCCGGCGCAGACCGGCCAGTGCGAGCGCCAGTGCTCGATGCCGGTGGCGATGGCGCGGGCCTGGTTCACCTGGGTGAGGTAGTGCCAGGTGTCGAAGTCGGCCGGGACCGGGAAGTGCCGCGCCAGCCCGCGGGCGAGCTTGCCGTTGCCGTCGCCGGCCTTCTGGTGGTGCAGCATGCCGGGCGAGTCGGGGGTGAGCGGCTGGTCGCTGAGCGCGCGGCGGGCGGTGGCGTACGCGGGCGGTGCCTGCCAGCCGAACTCGGCGACGAACCGCGGCACGCTGTCGAGGTAGTCGGTGTAGTCGGTGCGGTTCCACACGTCCCAGGAGTGGGCGGTGCCGTGGGCGGGGTCGTTGGGGTGGTGGTCCCAGGAACCGGACCACGGGCTGCCGGCCCAGTACGGCCGGGTGGGGTCGGTCTCGGCGACCACCCGGGGCAGCAGCCCGAGGTAGTAGCCCTCCCCCCAGGAGTCGCCGGCCAGTTCCTCCTCCCACTCCCAGTCGCGGAAGCCCCAGAGGTTCTCGTTGTTGCCGTTCCACAGCGCGAGGCTGGGGTGCGGGGCGAGCCGGGCCACGTTCTCCCGCGCCTCGGCCTCGATCTCCCCGCGCAGCGGCTGCTCCTCGGGGTAGGCGGCGCAGGCGAAGAGGAAGTCCTGCCAGACCAGCAGGCCGAGTTCGTCGCAGGCGTCGTAGAACTCGTCGCTCTCGTAGAGTCCGCCGCCCCAGACCCGGATCAGGTCCACGCCCGCCGCGACCGCCTGGCCGAGCCGGCGGCGGTAGCGGGCGGCGTCGATCCGGGTGGGCAGCACGTCGTCCGGGATCCAGTTGACGCCGCGGGCGAAGACCGGCGTGCCGTTGACGACCAGCGTGAAGGCGCTGCCCCGCGCGTCGCGTGCGGTGTCCAGGACGATGGTGCGAAAGCCGATCCGGCGCCGCCAGGTGTCGAGCGGTGCGGAGCCGTCGAGCAGGGTGATCTCGCAGTCGTAGAGCGGCTGTTCGCCGTAGCCGCGGGGCCACCACAAGGCGGGGCCGGGTATCTCGGCGGTGACGGTGAACCGGTCCGCGCCGGCCGGCGCCGCGGTCTCGACGAGGGTCTCGCCCACCTGGAGCCGTACGGTCAGCGGGCGGCCGGCGCCGGCCGCGGTACGTTCCAGCTCCACCCGGACCTCGACCCGGCCGGCGCCGTCGGCGACCGTGACCAGCGGCGTCACGGCGGCGAGCCGGGCGGTGGACCAGTGCTCGATCCTGACCTGCTTCCAGATGCCCGCGGTGACCAGGGTCGGGCCCCAGTCCCAGCCGAAGGAGCAGGCCATCTTGCGGATGTACTGGAAGGGCTCGGGGTACGCGTTCGGCCGGTCGCCGAGCAGCGCGCGGACCCGTTCGGCCTCGGTGTAGGCGGAGGTGAAGGCGACGGTCAGCGGGGCGCCGGCGGCCGGGTACCGCCCGGTGACGTCGAAGCGGTGGCCGCGGTGCATGTTCCGGGTGGTCCCCAGCGGGGTGTCGCCGAGCCGGATGTCGGCGACGGTGTCCAGCCCGTCGAAGACCAGGTCGGTCCGTTCGTGGCCGGTCCGCCGGGGCGGCAGGACGGTCTCGTAAGTCCAGTCGGTCCGTCCGACCCAGGCGGCGTCGGTCTCGTTCCGGTCCAGGAACGGGTCCGCGAGCAGGCCGGCGGCCATCAGGTCGGTGTGCACACAGCCCGGTACGGCGGCGGGCACGCTGCTGCCTGCGCCCTCAGGGTGACCTGGCAGGCTGTCGGGAAGGCGCAGCCTCCAGCCGTCGGCGACCGGCGTGACGTCCTTCATTCCCGCTCCCTGCCTGCTCCGTTCGTGGCGGGCCGGGACCGGCCGCCGCTGATCATTAAACGGTAAAGCACCGCAAGTGACGAGGGGAAGCGGCATGTTCGGGACGGTGCGGCCGGTCCCGCTGAACCGGTCCAGCAGGCCGGCGCGGAACCGGGAGCCGTCCGGCGGTCACCGCGGTCCGCTACGCCGTCGCAGCGCGAGCCCCAGGCAGACCGCGGTGGCGCCGAGGGCGAGCGCCGCCGGAAGGCGGGACCAGGAGGTGCCGTCGAGGGGGGCCTGGGCGATGAGGAAGACGAGCGCGCAGGCCGCGGCGGCGATCAGGGCCGGGCCCGGCCGGTTCGCCCCGGGCGGGGCGATGACGCCGCCCGTCCAGGCGTCGGTGACGACCAGGTAGGCGATCAGGAGCGCCGTGACGCAGGCCGCCGTCCACACCGACGGGCCGGTCAGGGCGGCGAGTACGACCGCGCCGGCCGCGAGCCCCGTCGACCGGCGGCGGACCGCGAGCGCCTTCCAGCGCAGGGCGTTGTGCAGCGGGCGTTCGTCCGTCATCGGGGCGGCCCACCAGCCGGCCGCCGCTGCGGCCACCAGACCCGCCACCGCGATGCCGGGGCCGTGCAGGGCGGCCGGCGGGTCGCAGGCGGCGACCGCGAGCGCGGTACCGAGCACCCGGGCGGTCAGCGGGCCGACGGCGGCGTTCATCGGCTTCCTCCGCGGATCCGGGTGCGCAGCAGGGGCGCGAGCGGCAGGTCGAGGGTCTCCCCTGGCTGGTGCCTGATCACCGCGATGCCCCGCTCGGTGAGCGCGAACCGCAGGGCGTCGCGGTCGGCCCGCCACAGCCGCAGCGCCAGTTCCGCGGTGGGGTCGCCGGGTTCGGTCCGCGGGACGCCGGCCACGATCTCCACCACCACCAGCGGGTTGGCCCGGCCGCGTATCTGGTGCAGCACGTCGAGGATGCGCGGATCGGTGAGCGGCGTGAAGACGTAGACCAGGGCGCCTTCGGGCAGCGCGGGCGGCGGCAGCCGTCTGATCCCGGGGCTGCGGTAGGCGAGGTCCTTGCGGACCTCCAGCACGCTCTCCACGATCCGGTAGAAGTACGTGCTGCCGCTGCCGGCCCGCAGCCACCGGGTGGCGCCGCCGACCGAGACGACGCCGACCCGGTCATGGGTGCGCAGGTAGGCGCGGACCAGGCCGGCGGCGGCGCGGAACGTCTCGTCCAGCGAGGACACGCCGGTCTCCGGATCCCGGACATCGGCGAGCACGTCGAGCAGTACCACGGTGTCGGCGGCGCGTTCGGCCGCGAACTGGTGCAGCTGGAGGGAGCCGCGCCGGGTGGTGGCCGGCCAGTTGATGCGCCGCTGCCGCTCGCCGCGTACGTACGGGTGCACGCCGGTGACCTCGACGCCTTCACCGCGCTGGGTGGAGGTGTGCTCCCCGAGGCGCTGCGGCAGCCGGACCGGGATCGGGGTGAGGCCGGCCGCGGAGGGCACCGGGAAGACGGAGACCTCGCCGAGGTCGGCGCGCACGGTGCGGCGGGCGGTGCCGCCCGCGTCGTAGAGGTCGGCGTCCACGGTGCCGAGGCTCCAGCGGCCCCAGCGCTGGACGGTCATCCGCAGTTCGATGCTCGTGGGGCCGAGCGTGAGGTGGTCGAGGCGTACGCCGGGCCCGAGCGTGACACCGGGGTCAAGGCGTCCCGGGCCGCCGTCGTGCGCGACGGTGATCCGGGCGGTCACCTGCTCCCCTTCGAAGCAGCGCCGCCCCTGGACGTCCACGGTGACGGCCACCTGCCGGGCGCGCGGCTGGTGGGGCAGGGCGAGGGCGAGCAGCGTCAGCGGGCCGGCGGCGAGCGCCAGCAGCCAGGGGCGGCCGGTGACGAGGGCGGCGGCGAGGGCCACGGCGGCCACCGTGCCGTACCGCAGGGTGCGTTCGCCGGCCCGCCAGCCGGTGGGCGGCGCCGGCGGGGGCTCGGCCGGAGTGCCGGTGCCGGACTGCGGTCCGCCCAGCGCGCGTTCGACGGCGTTCGCGGGCCGCTGCGTCATGAGGCGACCGCGGCGCGCGGCAGGGTCTGCGGCGCGGGCACCGACTGGACGATCTCCCGGATCACGTCGTCCGAGGCGATCTGCCGCACCCACAGTTCGGGCTTGAGGGTGACGCGGTGCGCCAGCGCGGGGACGGCGACGGACTTGATGTCCTCGGGCGTGACGTAGTCCCGCAGCTCCAGTACGGCGCGGGCGCGGGCGAGCTGGACCAGGGCCAGGCCCCCGCGGGGCGACGCGCCGACCTGGATGTGCGGGTGCTCGCGGGTGGCGGTGACCAGGGCGACGACGTACTCCAGCAGGTCGTCCTCGAACTCGACCCGTTCGACCGCGGCCCGCATGGCCAGCACGCCGGCGGGTGTGCTGAGGGTCTTCAGGGTCGCCTCGGGCGTGGCCCGGTCGAGCCGGGCGCGGAGCATCCCGGTCTCCTGCGGCCCGGTCAGATAGCCCATCCGCACCCGCAGCAGGAACCGGTCGAGCTGGGCCTCGGGCAGGGTGTACGTGCCCTCGTACTCGATCGGGTTGGCGGTGGCGATCACCACGAAGGGGTCGGGCAGGGCGCGGGTGCTGCCGTCGATGGAGACCTGCGACTCGGCCATCGCCTCCAGCAGCGCCGCCTGGGTCTTGGGCGGGGTGCGGTTGATCTCGTCGGCGAGCAGCAGGTGGGTGAAGACCGGCCCGGGGCGGAAGACCATGTCGCCGCTGCGCTGGTCGTAGAAGGGTGCTCCGGTGACGTCGGAGGGCAGCAGGTCGGGGGTGAACTGGATGCGCCGGAAGTCCAGGCCGAGGGTGGTGGCGAAGGAGCGGGCCAGCAGGGTCTTGCCGAGGCCGGGCAGGTCCTCGATCAGCACATGGCCGCCGGCCAGGATGCCGAGCATCACCAGGGCCGGCGGTTCCGCCTTGCCGACGACGGCGTTGCGGATCTCGTCGAGCACCCGGCCGGCCTGCTCGCCTGCCTGGCGCGGGGTCAGGGTGCCGTGGTCGCTGGGGTACTGCGGGCTGGACACGGGCGGGATCCTCACTGTCACTGGGGTCGGTACGTGGTGGCGCGGTCCGCCGCGGCGGGTCCCGCCGGGGTGTCCAGCGCTTCGAGCCGGTCGAGGAGCGCGCGCAGGACCGCTTCGGGGAGGACCGCGGCGGGCGGCGGTTCCGCCGGGTCGATCCACGGCCACAGCTCCGGGCCGACCAGGGCGCGGGCCCGCTGCGGGGTTCGGTACAGGTCGATGCCGTGCCGTTCGGCGATCCGGGCGGTGAAGAGCCGTTGCAGCTGCGGGCGGAGCGAGGTGGCGAAGTGGACGTCGCCGTTGGCGCCCAGCGCGTTGTGGACGATCCACTCCCACTCGCCGAGCACCGGCGCCCGGCTGCCGAGCAGCCGTACCGACCGGCGGTAGCCGCTGTCCTGGGCGCCGCCGCCTGCCACGTACCGGGCGATGACCAGGCCGGCCGCGGTGAACAGGCCGAGCCCGGCGGCGGCGACCGCGACGCCGTCGGTCAGCGCGAGCAGGACCACGGCCGCGGCACCGGTACCGGCCAGCAGGACGGCGGAGTGCCGGACGGACCCGGGCGCGCTCCTTGAGGGCTTCACGAGGCGGTCTCCGCTCCGGCTGCCGTGGCCGCCCGGTGCGCTTCGAGACCGGCCGCGATGCCGGTGAGGGCGGCGGCGGCCCGGTCGCGGTGGCTGCTGTCCATCGGGTGGGTGGAGTAGCGGGCCTCGCGGAAGAGCGCGGTGAGGGCGGCCTGCTGACCGGCAGCGGTGCCGGTCAGCAGGCCGCCCGCGGTGGCCCGTCGCAGCAGGTCCTGCGGGCTGTCCGAGGCTTTCCTGGCCACCCCGGAGGCGGCCAGCGACTCCTCCATCGCGGCGTAACAGGCGATGACGGCGGCGCGTGCGTCGTCCCCGCCGAGCAGGGCGCGCCGCCCGGAGGCGACGGCGTCGGCGAGGCGCTCCTCCTCGTCGTCGGCGGCGGCGTACGTGCCGTGCGGCTCTGCCCCGGGCGGCCGGTACAGGTGCCGCCACAGGTAGACGGCGGCGGCCACCGCGGCGGCGACGAGCAGGGCGATGCCGAGGCCGGCCAGGATGTGCAGCAGCAGGCTCGCGTCCCAGCCGTGCTTCGCCTTTGGCGCCTCTGTCGGCGGTGGCAGGCGCGCCGGTGGCGGCGGCTGCACGAACCGCGGCCGCACGAGTTCGCTGCGCGTGCCGTGCTCGTGCGGGCTGAACCGGTGGAGGCTGAGCAGCAGGACCGGTACCCCGAACGCCAGGACGACCAGTGCCCACCGCACGGTGTCGGCGAGCCGCTGCTCCACCGGGTTCAGTTCCTGGTCGTAGCCCACGCGGCCGCGGTAGCGGCTGTTCACCGCCAGCAGGCCGGCGGCCCACGCGACGGCCAGCAGCACCACGAGGGCGGAGCTCCCGCCGAGCGGTCCTCTCCCTCTGCTGAAGCCCCCGCCGCCGGGACGCAGCGCCAGCGCTCCCAGCGCGACCCCCGCGACCACGACCACGGCGAGTGCTGCCTGCGCGGCACCGACCCCCGCGCGTGTTCCCCGTACCCGCCCCACCGCCACACCCTCTTCTTCCGGCGTCCGGCAGCTTCGCACACCATGCTGTGGCTGTCAGCAGGCCCCCTGCGGATTCCGGCGGGGGCGCCACGGGACGGCCGCCCCGCGCACCGGCCGGCCGGAATCCGGTATGGCGGCCCTCCCGCGTTGCGGCGGGCTTGCGGCGCGTCAACCATGGACGCATGATCGGCTCCGCCGGGTTCGACGTGATCAGCGAGGGTCTCGCCGATGCGCACCGGCAACGGCTCCCGCTGACCGACGGCGCGGTGGCCTCGTACGTTCCGCAGCTCGCGCGGGCGGATCCGGACGACTTCGGCATCGCTGCTGGTCAGCGCGGACGGCCACCGCGGGTCCGGCGGGCAGCGCGCGGGATCGGCGCCGCGGGGCACCGGATCGGCGCGGTGGGCGCCGGCGCTGGCGGATCCGACCGGGTCCGCCGGGGTATCGCAGCCCTCCCGGACCGGGGCGCCGGCCTGGCCGGAGGACGAACTGCTGGACGAGCCGCGGCGGCCCGGACAGGCCCACGGACAAGGCTCCCCCGGCTGCGGACCGCCGCGGATTGAGCTATGCAGGAAAGGACTGTTCTCCTCGGGGGTCGCCTCGGGGCCTCCCCGGGGGGCACCCCGGGTCTCCTCGGGGGCTTCGCCGGAAAGGTCAGCCATGCCGTCCACGCACCAGCCGCTCACCCCTGCCGTGCTCGCCGAACTGCGCCGTCCCCGCAAGTACCCCGCGGTGTCCGTGCTGCTCCCCACGCACCGGCGCGAGCCGGACAGCACCCAGGACGCCGTACGGCTGCGCAACCTCCTGGAGGAGGCGAAGGAGGCCGTGCACAACGATCCGGAGGTGTCCAGGGCCGACCGGATCGACGTGATCGGGCAGCTGGACCAGGCGCTGGCGGAGGTCGACCTGGTGCACGCCGAGGACGGGCTGGCCATCTTCGCCGCGCCCGGCGAGCACCAGGTGTGGTCGCTCGGCCGTTCGGTACCGGCCCGGGTGCTGCTCGCGCAGACCTTCCTGACCCGCAATCTGGTGGCCGCGCACACCGCGAACCAGCCGTACTGGGTGCTGGCCCTGGACTCCCGGCTGGCCACCTTGTGGAGCGGCGGGCGGAGCCATGTACCGGAGCCGGTGTCGGACCAGGTGTCCCCGGCCTTCCCGGTCCGCCGGCCGGAGACGGACTTCGACCCGGAGCGGCAGGAGCGGATCGGCGACACGCCGGGCACCTTCGACGACGAGGGGACCCGGCGCTTCCTGCGGGAGGTCAGCGAGGCGGTGGCGGCCGTCCAGGCGGTCGATCCGCGCCCGCTGTACGCGGTGGGCGAGGCGGAGGTGCTGACCGCGCTGGACGACGCGGGTCCGGTGGTGCGCGAGGCGGTGGCCCGGGTGACGCAGGGCGGTCTCGCCGAGGGTCCCGGTGAGGCGCTGGGCAGGGCGGTACGGGACGCCGACCGGGCTCAGGACGAGGAGACGGTCGCCGGGGTGCTGGCGGACCTGGACCGGGCCAGGGGCCGCAAGGAGTTCGCCGGCGGCGTGGACGAGGTGTGGCAGTCGGTGTCGGAAGGCCGGGCGGGGCTGGTCGCCATCGAGGACGGTTACCGTACGACGGTCCGCGACGACGGCGACCATCTGGTGCCGGCCGGGTCCGGCGACCGGGGCGCCCGCGACGACATCGTGGACGAGATCGCCGAACAGGCCCTGGACACCGGCGCCCGGGTCCAGTTCGTGCCGGACGACGCCCTGGCCGACGTCGGACGGATCGCCGCGGTGCTGCGGTACTGAGCAACGCGCCGTACGGCCGCCGGCGCCGGCGGCGAGCCGGCAGTGCCCCGCCGGAGGGCGGGACACCGCGTCAAGATCAGCCGCCGACCGCCGCGGGCAGCGCGCGGGCCGCGGACTGGCGGGCCCCGTGGCGGACGAACGCTCTGACGTGACGGAGCATCCGGTACTCGTAGCGCGGCCCGCGGCGCACCTGGAGCAGCGAGGCGTCCGCCAGTTCCGCGAGCAGGCGCACCGCCTCGGTGCTGCCGAACTCCGGCTCCAGGAGGGCGTCTTCGAGCCCGTCGCCGACCACGGGACCGGGCCGTTCGGCGAGCTGGTCCATGAACTCCCGCTGGCGCGGGGTGAGCATCCGCCAGCTCCAGTCCAGGCTGCCGCGCATCGACCGCTGGTGCGGCAGCGCGGCGACGTCGGGGACGCCGAGCAGTTCCAGGACGTGTTCCGGCCGGAGCAGCGCGGAGACCGGCACGCTGCGCAGCCAGTACGCGGCGAACTCGATCAGCCGCGGGACGCAGTCCAGTTCGCGGCACAGCTCGCGCGCCTGCTCCGGCGACCCGGTGAGGCCGTCGGTGAGCGGGCCGCCGGCCAGCCGGCGGGACATCAGCTCCAGTGCGCTCTCCTCCGCCAGGGGCGCGGTCTCCCAGATCCGCGCCTCGGCCAGTACCGGGGGCCGCCGGGTGGTCACCATGATGCGCAGGCCGGGCCAGGCGCCGCGGAGCCGGTCGACCAGCAGGGTCGTGGTCTGCGGCAGGTGCTCGGCGGTGTCGAGCACGAGCAGGGCCGGCCTGCCGCCGGGCGGCTGCCGTTCGCCGCCGAGCAGTTCGACGACGGCCTGCCAGGCGCCCGCGAGCGGGCCGGGACCCTCGCTCTCCGGGACGGCGGCCGGACCGTGGCCGCCGAACGCGGGAGCGGCCAGGGCTGCGGGGCCGACCGACTGGAGGGCGCCGGCCGCGGTCCCGGCGCCGGTTTCCGTCCCGCTCGGCGCGGCGATCCGTCCGAGCTGGGCGACCGCGACGCCGCCGGGGAAGTCCGCCGCGGTCCGCTCGGCCACGGCCAGCGCGAGCCGGGTCTTGCCGATGCCGCCGGCGCCGGTGAGCACGGTCACCGGGCAGTCGGTGACGATGGCGGCCAGCCGGTCGAGCTCACCGTCGCGGCCGATGAGCGCGGTCCTGGGCGGCCGGGTGCCGCGCCACCGGCTCGTGTGGTGCCGGGCAGCCGCCGGCTGTCCCGGTCCGGGCGCCACGGCAGCGGGCCGGACCGCTTCACCGCCGGCCCGGGCCGGCCGGGCGCCGCTCCCCCGCCGCTCCGGATCGAGCACCGAGAACAGCAGGTCGAGGGAGCTGCGGCGGGGGCTCTGCACCCGGCCGCGCTCCAGATTCCGTATCGTGCGCACGCTGATCCCGGAGCGCTCGGAGAGTTCCTCCTGGGTCCAGCCGCGCTGCGTGCGTAAGGCGAGCAGTAAGTCGTTCGTCATACCGGCCCCTTGCCGAGGCGGCGGGTGACATCGGCCGCTGTCCCGCCGGCAGGTCTGGACCTCTGAAAGCACGGTCCGATTTCTTCTGACACCTCTTCATGCCCCCTGGTCGCTCGCTGGCCGCCGGCATGCGCGCTCGTGTTCACCACGGGCGCCGAGGGCGCGTCACAAGGGTCCCCGTCCCCCGCGCGCACAGCTGCCGGCCGCCTGCATCATGGCACGGCCGATCAAGCGCGGACGAGTGCGGCCGTGCAACCGGTTTCCGCCGTGCCCCGGCCGGCGCCGGATCCGGGCCCGAACGTCTGACCTGTGGCGATTACGGCCGTTCCGACCCCGTCAACTGCCGCGGCACCAAAGCGACTTGGTCAATATTTTACTCAGCTCGCGGATACCGGGGCACCGCGCGCGAGCGCGGCACGGCTCCCGTCAGGCCTACGGCCCGCTCAGCCGGCCGCGGTCAGGTCCACCACCCAGTCGTTGGAGCGGATGAAGGTCCCTTTGGGATATTCGAACGCGCACTCCCCCAGCAGGGTGAAGCCGGCCTTGCGGCACACCGCGTTGGACGCCGGGTGGTCGACCGAGGGGAAGGCGTGCAGCCGGGGCCGGTTGCCCTGCCGCGCGGCCCGCGCCATCAGCAGCCGGGCGGCGGCGGCCGCTATGCCGCGGCCCTGGAACTCCGGCAGTACGCCCCAGCCGGTCTCATAGATGTCCTCACCCTGCCAGCCGTCCCGGGTCCAGAAGCCGATGGAACCGGCCACCTCGCCACCGGGCGCCAGCCGCACGGTGAACATCCCGCCCGCCTCGCCCTGGATCCCCAGGTAGCGCAGGTGGCGTGAGGCGAGCTGCGCCTCGTTCTCCGGGCCGCCGAGGTGTTCGGTCATCTCGGGCGCGTTGGTCCGCAGCAGCAGCCAGAAGTCGTCCTGGCTCCAGGGCCGCAGCTCCAGTCCTGGCGGGGTGTCGGTGCGCGCGTCGGTCATGATCGCCAACCTACGCCGGGGGTACGACAACGGCGGTACGACATCGGCGGTACGACATCGGCGGTACGACATCGGCGGTACGACATCGGCGGCGCGACATCGGCGGCGCCAGCGGCGCCAGCGGCGCCAGCGGCACTGTCGCGGCGCCGCGGTGGTTCCGGTCGCGGTCCCCGGCCCGGACAGCAAGGAGCCCCGGCCGGGACGGGGGGACCAGGCCGGGGCGGTTCTTGAGCGGGTGTTCACGCATGTCCCCGCCTTATTAGTTTAACACTCAATGAGCGTAGTCGAAGCCATGGGGCGCCGGAGAGATCCGCACCGGCGGGCCGGCCGGCAGTTCCGGACGGACGGGTCCGCCCGAACCCAGCAGATCGCAGAATTTGCGGCCGTCGGCCGGCAGATCCCGCCGCCAGGCCATCGCGATCAGCGGGGCGAGCAGCACAAGACCCGCGCTCAGCGAGCTGGTGACCGACAGCCGTACCAGCGTGCCTTCCGCGTGCGGCAGCAGGTCGAAGGCGTAGAGCGGCACCTGGGTGCCCAGCGGGCTCCACATCCGCTGGCCGCGGAAGGCTATCCGGCGGCACGGCTCGAAATCGGCGCAGACCAGCCGGTGCGGCCGGCGCCGTCCCGGGTAGCGGTAGCGGTACTCCGCGTCGGCACCGGGCGGCACGAACGCCTTGTCGACCGAGGAAACTCCTGAACTCCACAGGGCGAGGTTGCGGGCATCGGCGAGAAAGTCGAAGACTTCCGCGACCGGCCTCGGCACGTACACGTTGGTGGACACGCACGGCATCACAAACCTCCCCGGTAGCGGCGTGGGCGGCTGAGCATGCGAGGCGCGGACCGGAACTGACGATGGGCGCCGGGCGGGGGAAGCCGCCTGTTTCACTCCTCACCGAAAGCGTGCATCGCAAATGGCCGCATGTCGTGGCAATGAGGCCATTCGGGTGAGAACGCAGCGTGCCCGGGGATGCGTACGGCGGCCCTGGTGTCGATAGCCTTTGCCGCGTGGAAGAACAGCAGGTCCCCGCCCACTTCGAGCGTGGCACCGACGGCCCCAAGGTCATCGTCGCCGGGCTCGACGGCTCCGAATCGTCGTGGCGCGCCACCGCCTACGCCTCAGGTCTGGCCCGCCGCCAGAACGCGCTCCTGGCGGTGGTCTACGTACAGCCCTACATCGCCGGAGGCGCGGCCCTCGGCGTCCCGGTGTCGGAGACCGACAACGGGATCGCCGAGCAGCTGCTGGCAGAGATACGCGACGCCGTGGAGCGGATGGGGGGAGCTTTCCGGGTGCGCTGGGAGTTCCACACCTTCCGCGGCGATCCCTACAACGGGCTCGCGATGGCCGCCGACCAGCTCACCGCGGACGCGGTGGTGGTCGGCGCCTCGGAGCGGGCCGGCCACCGGTTCGTCGGATCGGTGGCCGTCCGGCTGGTGAAAGCGGGCCGCTGGCCGGTCACGGTCGTGCCGTGACCGCCGGCGCGTACTTGTAGCCGACGCGGCGCACCGTCACGATGCTGTCCCGGTGCTCGGCGCCCAGCTTGCGGCGCAGCCGGGCGATGTGGACGTCCACGGTCCGGCCGTCGCCGACGTGGCCGTACCCCCAGACGGTGGTGACCAGCTGGTCGCGCGAGTGCACCCGGTGCGGGTGCGCCACCAGGTGTGCCAGGAGTTCGAACTCCAGGTAGGTGAGGTCGAGTTGGCGACCGTCCACGATGGCGGTACGCCGGTCGCTGTCGATGTGCACCGGCAGGTCATGGGCCGCCGCCGGCGCCTCGGGGACCTGTTCCGCGCCGGGTTCCGCGGGAACCAGCACCAGGTAGCCGACCATCGGGGCGCCGCCGGCCACCGTGGGCAGCACATGGCCGGGGGCGGGCAGCCAGGTGGCACCCGGCGGCAGGAAATCGGGTGCGGGCGGCACCTCGTCGGGGCGTACCGCGCGCAGCCGCTGGCGGCCGGCCGGGACGGTGGTGGGGTGGGTCGGGAACTGCGAGACGTTCGGCATGGGTTCGGCTCTTTCGCGCGAAGGGTCGCTGGACGACGTATTGCGCGGGACCGGATGCTGGGCTGACGTGCGGCGGCGTTTGCCGGATCGGGGCAGGTCAGCGGGCGACGCGGGTCCGCGCGGGGATCGCGCGGCAACACCAGCGGTCGAAGTGGTGCTCCTGCCGGGACGGCCAGAAGGGCTCAAGGTCGTGGCGACCCGTCCCGGTGTGCGTGATGCTGGCCATGCCCCTATTGAACCAGACGTGGGGCGTGCCGCGTCAGAGTGTAAGTAGTCATGGCGCGGCCCCGCCGCGCGGCCGGTTCCCGACCCGGGTCTAGTCTGGTCCCGCCGGACCAGAAGGAGCTCCCCATGCAGATCCACCACGCGCTGAACCTCGCCGTGAGCGATTCCACCGGACCCGGGCCGGTGATGCGCAGCATCATCGTCGTCGCGGTGGTCGGCGGCGCGCTTCTCGCCTGGTTCGTGCTGCGCGGCTACCGCAACAACGACTGACCGCCGGGGCACCCCGGCAGCCCCGCGGCCCCCGGGCGGCCTCGTCGGCGAACGCCCAGATCAGCCGCCCGGTACGGCTCCTGACACCCACGGCGCCTCGGCCGCCGGCGTCCGTACGGTCACGGACATCCCTCGCCGAACTTCACCGCGGTGAACTTCACCGGCTGCCCTTTGAGGGCGGCGCCGGGCGCCGGGCTCTGGGTGCAGACCTTCCAGTTGGACTGGAGCAGGATGACCCGGCTGCCTGCCGCGTCCGAGGTGCTGATGGACGTGCCGGACGGCAGACTGCCGGTGGCGGTGTTCAGCGCCTTGCCGATGTAGTCCGGCATGGTGGCGCCGGCTTCGGCCGGTGGTGACTGGTCGGTCGCGGGGCAGGTCTCGTCGAGCTTGACCGCGCCGAGGTCGATCGTGGTGCCGGTCTTCACCGTGCTCCCGGCGGCGGGCCGCTGCGAGCAGACCTTCCAGTCCCGGTCGAGGATCTGGTGGCGGGCCCGGCCGGCGGAGTCGTGGCTGGTCAGATTGCGGAACCCGGCTTTCTGCGCCGCGTCCTGGGCTGCCTGCAGGCCCTTGCCGACGAGAGCCGGTACGCGTCCGGAGGAGCGTGTCGCGGTGGTGGCGGTCACGCCGATGGACACATCGGGGTGCTTGGCGTCGGTCCCGTCCGGTTCGCAGGCGGTGAGCGCCGCCGCGGCGGCGAGTAAGGCGAAGGCCGCGATCCGGGTCCGGGTGTGGCTGGGCATGTGGTCGTCCCCCTCGGGTGTGGTCCAGGGTGACGAGCCTCGCAGCCCGGCGCACCGGTGGCAGCCGGTTCGCCGGGTTTGTTACGGAGTGTGCGAATCGAGGCAGGGCGCGGCGGGCCGCGGGGTCAGCGGATCGGCAGGCCGGAGAGGGTGCGGGCGATGACCAGCCGCTGGATCTCGCTGGTGCCCTCGAAGATCGTGTAGATCGCACTGTCGCGGTGCATCCGCTCCACCGGGTATTCACGGGTGAAGCCGTTGCCGCCGAGGATCTGGACGGCCTGGGCGGTGACCTTCTTGGCGGTCTCGCTGGCGAAGAGTTTGGACATCGACCCCTCGGCGGAGGTGAACGGCTTGCCCGCGGTCGCCATCCACGAAGCGCGCCAGACCAGCAGCCGGGCGGCGTCGATCTGGGTGCGCATGTCGGCGAGCTGGAAGGCGATGCCCTGGTTGTCGATGATCGGCCGGCCGAACTGCTCGCGGGTGGAGGCGTATTCGAGCGCGTACTCGTAGGCGGCACGCGCGGTGCCCACCGCCATGGCGCCGACGG
This sequence comes from Streptomyces sp. NBC_01476, assembly GCF_036227265.1. Taxonomy (NCBI): domain Bacteria; kingdom Bacillati; phylum Actinomycetota; class Actinomycetes; order Kitasatosporales; family Streptomycetaceae; genus Streptomyces; species Streptomyces sp. NBC_01476. The sequence goes on from NZ_CP109446.1 coordinate 317,451, forward strand.
CCGGGCGCGACGCCTCGAAGGTGGCCATCGCCGCGTTCTTGACCCGCTCGCCCCCGGCCTGGGCGCGCTCGCGGGCCCGGGCGAGGCGCTCGTCCAGCTTCTCCTTGCCGCCGAGCAGGCAGTGCCCGGGGACGCGGGCGTCCTCCAGCACCACCTCGGCGGTGTGCGAGGCGCGGATGCCGTGCTTCTTGAACTTCTGGCCCTGCGACAGGCCCGGGGTGCCCGGCGGCACGACGAAGGAGGCATGGCCCTTGGAGCCCAGCTCCGGGTCGACCACCGCGACCACCACATGGACGTTGGCTATGCCGCCGTTGGTGGCCCAGGTCTTGGTGCCGTTGAGCACCCACTCGTCCTTGGCCTCGTCGTAGACCGCACGGGTGCGCATCGCGGCCACGTCCGAGCCGGCGTCCGGCTCCGAGGAGCAGAAGGCGGCCACCTTGACGTCGTCGGCGTCGCCGTACATCTGCGGCACCCAGGTGCCGATCTGCTCCTCGGTACCGTTGGCGAGCACCCCGACGGCCGCGAGTCCGGTACCGACGATGGACAGCGCGATCCCGGCGTCACCCCAGAAGAGCTCCTCCATGGTCATCGGGATGCCGAGCCCGGTGGGGTCGAAGAACTGCTGCGCGTAGAAGTCCAGCGAGTACAGCCCGATCTTGGCCGCCTCCTGGATGATCGGCCACGGCGTCTCCTCGCGCTCGTCCCACTCGGCGGCGGCCGGGCGCATCACATCGGCGGCGAAGCCGTGGATCCACGAGCGCACGGACTGCTGGTCGTCGTTGAGTTCGAGCGAGAAGTCGCCCATCGTCCCCTCCACGTGCTTGTTACTTGCGGTAACGGCAGTCTGTTACCCTCTGGTAAGGAATGTCAACTCCACTCCCGGCGGGCGAACCGGCCCCCGCGGGGTGTTACGTTGCGCAGATCACCAGCATTCGAACACCTGGGAGGCGCGGGTGGAGACCGGCCAGCGGCAGGACCAGCGCACGGCCACCGAGCGACGGCGCCAGGAGTTGCTCGAAGCCGCGGAGCGCGTGGTGCTGCGGGACGGCCCGGAAGCGTCGATGAACGCCATCGCCGCCGAGGCGGGCATCACCAAGCCCATCCTCTACCGCCACTTCGGCGACAAGAGCGGCCTGTACCGGGCGCTCGCCAAGCGCCACACCGACGCCCTGCTCGCCACCCTGCGCGCCGCACTGGACTCCCCCGGCGACCGCCGGGACCGGGTGGAGGCCACCTTGCACGCGTACCTGTCGGCCATCGAGACCCGGCCGCAGGTCTACCGCTTTCTGATGCACCCCGCCGAGACCCCCTCCGCCGACGGCGAGAAGGGCTTCGACGTCGGCCGCCACCAGGTGCCGCTGCTGCGCCGGCTGGGCGAGGACCTCGCCGAGGTGATCGCCGAGCGGCTCGACCTCGGCCCGGACAGCCGGATGGTCGCCAGGGCCTGGGGTCACGGCATCGTCGGCATGATGTACGCGGCAGGCGACTGGTGGCTGGGCGAACGCCCGGTCTCCCGCGACCAGTTGGTACGCAGCCTGGCGGATCTGCTGTGGGGCCGGCTGGCCGCGGCCGGCGACCGTGCGGGCAGCCAGGGCCTGTGAGCGCCCCCGCACCCGCCGGCTCCCGCCGGCCCTAGGCGTCGGTCCTGGCCGCCCGGCGGGCCGCCCACAGCGCGCGGGTCCGCCGCGGCCCGCGCAGCCGGTCGGTGAAGACCGTCCCGTCCAGGTGGTCGCACTCGTGCTGCAGGCAGCGGGCGAAGAACCCGGTGCCGGTCACCGTCACCGGCTCCCCCGTGAGGTCGAAGCCCTCCACCACCGCCTCGTCGTACCGCCGGGTGCCGGACTCGATGCCGGGCAGCGACAGGCAGCCCTCGGCCCCGGTGACCGTGACACCGCCGACCCGCACCGGCCCGGGGTTGACCAGCTGGCCGAGGTGGCGGCGGTCCTCGTCGTCGGGGCAGTCGTACACGAAGACCCGCAGGCCCACGCCGATCTGACTGGCGGCCAGCCCGACCCCGCCGGCCGCGTACATGGTGGCGAACATGTCCTCCACCAGCCGGGCGAGTTCAGCGCCGAACTCGGTGACCTCCGCGCACGGCCGGTGCAGCGCGGCGTCGCCGAGCCGCCGTATCCGGTGAACGGTGCCGGTGCTGCCGGGGATCTGGCCGTATCGCATGGCGGACAGGGTAAACGCTGATCGGGGCGGCGCGGTGCGGCGGCGGGGCGTGATGTCGATAGGCTGAGCCGTAACCGGAACTTGTATGCCGCCGAGGCGGCGGACAGGGGCGGAGGACCGGCCGCCGCGAGGTGAGCGGCGGGGCCGGAGTCGAGGAGGAACAAGGACGATGGCAGGCAACTCGGAGCCGCTGTCGCCGCGGGCCAAGCTGGCCGTGACGGCGGGCAAGGCCGCGGCGGCGGTGTCGCGTGCGGCGGGCAAGGGCAGCGGGTCGGTGATCGGCGGCAAGGTCGCACTGCGGTTCGACCCCGACCTGCTGGCCAGGCTCGCCCGGCACCTGGACGTGGTGCTGGTCTCGGCCACCAACGGCAAGACCACCACCACCCGGCTGCTCGCCGAGGCGCTGCGGGCCAACGGCGAGGTGGTCTCCAACGCGCTCGGCGCGAACATGCCGGCCGGCATCACCTCCGCGCTGGCCGGCGGGTCCGAGGCCCGCTACGGCGTGATCGAGGTGGACGAGAAGTACCTGGCCGGAGTCGCCAGGGACGTCGCTCCCAAGGCCATCGCCCTGCTCAACCTCTCCCGCGACCAGCTGGACCGGGCGGCGGAGACCCGGATGCTCGCCGAGAAGTGGCGCGAGGGGCTGGCCGGTTCCGAGGCGATCATCATCGCCAACGCGGACGACCCGCTGATCACCTGGGCCGCCTCGTCCAGCCCGACCGTGGTGTGGGTGGCGGCCGGCCAGGAGTGGAAGGACGACGCCTGGTCCTGCCCGTCCTGCGGCGGTGTGCTGCAGCGCCCGTCCGAGGACTGGTTCTGCGCCGAGTGCGGCTTCCGCCGCCCGGCCCCCACCTGGGCGCTCTCCGGCGACCATGTCGTCGACCCGTACGGTGTCGCCTGGCCGATCCACCTGCAACTGCCCGGCCGCGCCAACAAGTCCAACGCGGCGGTCTCCACCGCGGCGGCCGCCGCCTTCGGCGTCGACCCGAAGATCGCCCTGGAGCGGATGTACAAGGTCCAGGCGGTGGCCGGCCGGTACGACGTGGTGTCGTACCAGCAGCGCGAACTGCGGCTGCTACTGGCGAAGAACCCGGCAGGCTGGCTGGAGACGTTCTCGCTGATCGACGGCCCGCCGACCCCGGTGATCCTGTCGGTGAACGCCCGGGGCGCGGACGGCACCGACACCTCCTGGCTGTGGGATGTGGACTACACCCGGCTGGCCGGGCACCCGATCATGGTGATCGGCGACCGCAAGCTGGACCTGGCCGTACGTCTTGAGGTGGCCGGCCTGCAGTTCCGGGTCTGCGCCGATCTGGACGAGGCGGTACGGTCTGCGCCGCAGGGCCGGATCGAGGCCATCGCCAACTACACCGCCTTCCAGGACATGCGCCGCCGTGTCGGCAACTGACCCCCGGCCCGCGCGGCGCCGACGACCCCGAGGAGAAGCACGCATGAGTGAGTCCAGCCTGCGCCTGGTGTGGGTCTACCCCGACCTGCTGAGCACCTACGGCGACCAGGGCAACGCACTGGTCGTGGAGCGGCGGGCCCAGCAGCGCCGGGTGCCGGTGACCCGGGTCGACGTCCGTTCCGACCAGCCGGTCCCGACCTCGGGCGACATCTATCTGATCGGCGGCGGCGAGGACCGGCCGCAGCGGCTGGCGGCCGAGCGGCTGCGCCGCGACGGCGGGCTGAGCCGGGCGGTCGCCAACGGCGCGATCGTCTTCTCGGTCTGCGCGGGCTACCAGATCCTCGGCCACGAGTTCATCAACGACCTGGGCCGTCCGGAGCCGGGGCTCGGCCTGCTGGACGTGGTGAGCACCCGCGGCGAGGGCGAGCGCTGTGTCGGTGACGTGCTGGCGGACATCGACCCGCGGCTCGGCCTGCCGCCGCTGACCGGCTTCGAGAACCACCAGGGCATCACCCACCTCGGACCGACGGCCCGCCCGCTGGCGCGGCTGCGGATCGGCAAGGGCAACGGCACCGGTGACGGCACCGAGGGCGCCTTCAACGACACCGTGTTCGGCACGTACATGCACGGCCCGGTGATGGCCCGCAATCCGCAGATCGCCGATCTGCTGATCAAGCTGGCACTGGACGTCAACGCGCTGCCGCCGGTCGACGACCAGTGGTACGAGGCGCTGCGCGCCGAGCGGATCGCGGCGGCGGTCCAGCCCGCCTGAGCGGGCTCCGCCGCGGCGGTGCCCCGCCCCGACCGGGCGCCGTCACGCTACGAGGCGGCCTCCTGGAGTTCGGGTAATCGTCAGGTGTCCGCAGTCCGGTCGGCGTGGAGGGCCGGGAGCGGGGCTCGGTAAACTTGCCGGGATCCATCCGGACGACGGGGTCCGGCGTCCGGTTGAGTTGCAGTGCGGGAGTGGCGAGAGCAATGCGTATTGGTGTGCTGACCAGCGGCGGCGACTGCCCCGGGCTCAACGCCGTCATCCGGTCCGTGGTGCACCGCGCCGTGGTGGACCACAGCGACGAGGTGATCGGCTTCCACGACGGGTGGAGAGGTCTGCTCGAGTGCGACTACCGCAAGCTGGACCTGGACGCGGTGAGCGGCATCCTGGCCCGCGGCGGCACCATCCTCGGCTCCTCCCGGGTACAGCCCGCGCACCTGCGCGGCGGGGTCGAGCAGGCCAAGGGCCACGTCAGGGACCTCGGTCTCGACGCGATCATCCCGATCGGCGGTGAGGGGACCTTGAAGGCGGCCCGGCTGCTGTCGGACGCGGGTCTGCCGATCGTCGGTGTGCCCAAGACCATCGACAACGACATCACCTCCACCGACGTCACCTTCGGCTTCGACACCGCGGTCGGCGTCGCCACCGAGGCGCTGGACCGGCTGAAGACCACCGCGGAGTCGCACCAGCGGGTGCTGATCGTGGAGGTCATGGGGCGGCACACCGGCTGGATCGCGCTGCACTCCGGCATGGCCGCGGGTGCCCACGCGATCCTGGTGCCGGAGCGGCCGTTCGACGTCGCGGAGCTGGCCCGGGTGGTCGGCGCGCGCTTCGAGGCGGGCAAGAAGTTCGCCATCGTGGTCGTCTCCGAGGGCGCCAAGCCGCAGCCGGGCACCATGGACTTCACGTCGGGGGCCACCGACATCTACGGCCACGAGCGCTTCTCCGGGGTGGCCAACCAGCTCTCGGTGGAGCTGGAGGAGCGGCTCGGCAAGGAGGCCCGGCCGGTGATCCTGGGCCATGTGCAGCGCGGCGGCACCCCGACCGCGTACGACCGGGTGCTCGCCACCCGCTTCGGCTGGCACGCGGTGGAAGCCGTGCACAACGGCCGGTTCGGCATGATGACGGCGCTGCGCGGCACCGACATCCAGCTGGTCCCGCTCGCCGAGGCCGTGGAGCACCTCAAGACGGTGCCGGCCGAGCGCTACGTCGAAGCCGAGTGCGTGCTGTGACCCGGACCGCTTGAGGGCCTGTCCTTTCCGGACCGGACACCTCAGGACGCTTACGGACCGTTTGCCCGCCCCCGCCCGGATTCCCGGCCGGGGGCGGTTCTACTCTGGTGCGGGCACAACGGTTGAAGGAGCGGCGGATGGATCACGGCGGACACGGCATGCACATGGATCTGCCGCCGTTCACGCTCGGCCGGGGTCTGGCCTTCAGCGGAGGCGATCCGTTCTTCCTGGCCGGCTGTGCGCTGGTGCTGGTGCTGTACGGCTGGGGAGTGCTGCGGCTGGTGCGGCGCGGCGACCGCTGGCCGGTGGGCCGGACGATCGCCTTCGTGCTGGGCGTGCTGACGGTCGGCGTGACGATGTGCACCAAGCTCAACGACTACGGCATGGTCGTCTTCAGCGTGCACATGGTGCAGCACATGATCCTCAGCATGCTCTCGCCGATCCTGCTGCTGCTGGGCGCTCCGGTGACCCTGGCGCTGCGGGCGCTGCCGGCCGCCGAGCGGGGCCACCTCGGCCCCCGCGAGCTGCTGGTGAAGCTGCTGCACAGCCGGTACCTGCGGTACGTCACGCACCCGGCGTTCACCATTCCGCTCTTCATCGCGAGCCTGTACGGGCTGTACTTCACCCCGCTCTTCGACACCCTGATGCAGACCACGGCCGGGCACATCGCGATGATGGTGCACTTCCTCGCGGTGGGACTGGTGTTCTTCTGGCCGATCATGGGAGTCGACCCGGGTCCGCACCGGCCGGGCCATGTGATGCGGATGCTGGAGCTGTTCGCGGGCATGCCGTTCCACGCCTTCTTCGGGATCGCGCTGATGATGGCGAGCGAGCCGATGATCAGCACCTTCGAGCACCCGGCGGCGTCGCTGGGGATCGATCCGCTCAACGACCAGACCACGGCGGGCGGTATCGCCTGGGCGTTCAGCGAGGTCCCGTCGGTGATCGTGCTGGTGGTGCTGCTCTTCCAGTGGTACACCTCCGAGCAGCGTCAGTCGCGCCGCACGGACCGGGCGGCGGACCGGGACGGTGACGCCGAACTCGTCGCGTACAACGCCTATTTGGCATCGCTGGAGGCGCGCAGCCGCGGCTGACGAGAGGGGGCCCTTCGATGGGCGGACAGGTGCGGGTCTCAGGTGCGGCGCTGGAGCTGCCCGGCGGGGTGACGGTCCGCTTCATGCGGACCCTGCGCCTGCCGGAGACCGGTACGCACCCGCTGCCGCCGGGGCTGGGGGGCTTCCCGCTGCGGCGGGTGGCGGAGCACCCGGAGCGGGTGCCGGCCGCGTGGCTGGAGCACGGCGGGGTGCTGCTGCCGGTGTACCGGCGTGAGGCCATGTGGCTGAGCTTCTCCTCGACGGCGCCTGCCGCCCTCCAGGTGGGGGTGGGCAAGGTGAGCGCGATCTCCGGGCGGCCGTGGAGCGACCGGCTGTCCCAGGACCCGCAGAACTACGTGGTGCTGCCGCGGCAGCCGTGGCTGGACGGCATCAACTCCGGGCAGGGCACGATCCGGCAGTTCGTGGCGCTGCCCCCCGGGCCCGGTGGCACGGTGGCGGGCCAGGCCGCCGGCGACGAGGTCTGGGACGGGGTGTGCCTGCAGGTCTTCGAGTTGCGCGCCGAGGTACTGGAGCAGTGGGAGGAGACCCAGCGGGAGCGGACGCGCGGGGCCTGGTACGGGGCGGGGGCGGCGCCCGCCTTCCCGCCGGCGGTCCCGGGCGCCGGGCCGGTGCCGCCGCCCGCGCCGGACCCGGTCAGGGCGCCGCCGGTGACGGGCCTCGGCACCGGCGGCCGGATGCGGCAGGAGGTCTACCGGGACGAGCGGCCGCCGGCCGACTGGCGCGAGCAGCCCTCCGGGCGGGTCTTCGTCCATCTGGCCACCGCCGCGCAGTGGCGGGCCATCACCGGGGAGCCGGCGCCTGATTCCCCGGTGGACCGCGCCGCGTACAACGCGGCCGGCCTGCCGTGGTTCGACTCCTACGACGATGACGACGCGGAGGGCACGGACGGCACGGACAGCACGGACGCCACGGACGCTGCCCCGGCGGATCCGCCCACCGGTCGCCGGCCGGCCGGTGACCGGCTCGGGGACGGGCAGCCGTGGGTGCCGCCGCGGCCCGGGCGGCTCAGACCGCTGGGCGACGGCCCGGACCAGGTGCCCGGCGGCGCGTGGTAGCGCGTGATGGCGCCGCCGGCCGAATCCGGTGTACCGAGCGCCACCATGCTGATCCGGGCCCACCACGCTCCTCCGGGCCCGCCGCCGGACGGCTGCCCCCGCCACGCTGATCCGAGCCGGGCCGGGCAGCGGGACGGCGGTCCCGGGAGCAGCGGGCGCCCTGGCGACCGGCGCGGAAAACGATGACCTCGACGTCGTCGACCGGGCCGCTGATCACGGCCGGGCCCACCCGACGGCGCGGCAGCGGCCCCTCGTGGGCACGGCACGCTCCGGTCGCCTCCGGCCCCGCGGCCTACGGCGCCGGGGTCACCGTTCCCAGGGCCACCCGGCGTCCCGGCCGCGGCTGAGCAGGTCGACCAGGGTGAACAGCTTGTCCGAGAACCCTCCGATCTCGTAGCGGTACGGGCGGGCGGTGTCGAGCGAAGAGCCCGCGTAGCCGGTGGTGTTGACGCCGAAGAGGGGCACCGTGGCGGGGATCGCCTCCGACACCGACAGGCCGTGCGCGCCCGTGCCCGGGTGGGCGAAAGCCTGCATGTCGGAGAAGACCACCACGCGGTCGTGGTGCCGGTAGTGCGGTGCCGTGGCCGACCTCACCGATCCGCGCGGTGAACTCCTCGGTCTGCCGCAGCACGCTGCCGCCAGACCGGAGCCGGTGCCCGAACGCGCCGTCCGCGAAGCCCACCAGGTCGACCTGGCAGCCACGGGCCGCCAGCGCCACCGCGAAGAGCGCGCCGATGTCGGCGTGCCGGACCTGGCCGCGTGCCGAGACCGGGGTGCGCATCGAGGCGGAGGTGTCGACCAGCACCAGGGTCCGCCCGGGCAGCGCCGGGATGTTCGCGGTCGACCCGAGCAGCGCCTGCTCCAGGGCGTGGCCCCAGCGCAGTGACGGCGCCGCCCGGTAGGCGGACAGGAACCGGTACGGGAACTGCCGGGAGCGCCGTACCTGCTCGGGGTCGGAGAGCCGGGCCGCCACCTGTCCGGCGATCTCGTCCGGCAGTCCGGCCTCGTCGAAGTTGCGCAGGTTGCGGGTGAGCGCCATCAGCCCCATCCGCGGCACGATCGCCGCCCATGCCTCGGCGTCCATGGCGCCGAGCGAGGAGAGCTGCTCCCAGGTCATCCCGGCGCGGCCCAGCCGGTCCGGGTCGGCGAGGAACCACTCCCGGCGTTCCGCCGGCGGCATCGCCATGGCGGCCCGGTAGGCGGTCAGCACCGGCAGCCGGTCGGTGACCCGGACCGTGGCGCGCTTCCACCGCCGGTCGGCGAGGTAGTCGAAGAGGTCTGCCTGCCACGGCCCGACCGGAGAGGGCTTGGCGAGTGCCACCACGTCCGCCATCCGCCACGCGGACGCGACGCCGTCGTACTTCAGCGCCGCCCGCTCGGTGTAGAGCCGCGCCACCGCGTCGGCGACACCGCGCTGCACACCACCGGGCAGCGTCACCGTACCGGTGCGCGCCTTCCAGTAGGCGATGAACTCCGCGGGCTCGTCCGCGCGCAGCAGGGCGTCAGCGACCATCTTCCGTACCGGCACGGCCGGTTCGGTGGCGGCGCCGGCCTTGCGGGCCAGCGCGGACTCGGCGGCGACCACGATCGCGGCCGAGCGCATGCCCATCTCGCCGCGCAGGTAGGGCACGAAGCGCGCCACCCAGTCCGGGTCGTGGGCTGTTGCCCTGTGCACCAGGTCGCGGAACCGCCGGTCCCGGTCGCCCGCCTGCTCGTAGTACGTGTCCTCGCCGGCCATGTTGACGGCGGCGAAGAGGAAGAGGTCGCTCCTGGCGTCACGGGTGAAGGCGGCGCCGCCCTCGAAGGTGGTGGTACGGCCGTCGGTGGTGACGGGTCCGGTGGGTGCGCGGCGGCGCAGCGCGAACTTGCTCATGCCGGTGCTCTCCTCACGTGGGCAGGACGACGGACCGGTACGCCGGCGGACCGACGGAGAGGAGGGAGGAGCGTCGCGAGTACCTGGCGTACGGGTGCTGTGGTGCGGTCGGCTCATCGAACACGGTGTCCCGTGTTCTCCCCGGAAGGAGACCCGTACCGCGCTTCGCGAGGCTGAATTCCGGCTGTCGGTCCGGCCGCCGGGCCGGACGGTGATGCGCAACTGGACACAGGAGGCCGGCGAGTACCCGTCGTACGAGCTACGAGCTGCTCTGCCATCTGAGCTACCGGCCCCATGGACCGGGCGGGGCTCGAACCCGCGACCTGCCGATTATGAGTCGAAGTAGGCCCGTACTGCGCTTCGCCGACCACCTGTGTCCGGTTGTCGCGGCACGGCCAACTGTAGGCAGCCGCCGTCTCATGGCGCACGCGGTTTATCCGCCGGCGCGTTCGGCGGACCGGCGGCGTGCGCCACTGGTCACGGTGGGTGTGCGGGCACTACTCTGCCGTGGCACCGGACCGCCGGGGCAGCGCAGCCGGGCGCCACGGGACCGGTCGGGGAGGCGGGTCGCGGTGTTCTACCGGGTACTGAAGTACGTGATTCTCGGACCGCTGCTGCGGTTGTTCTTCCGGCCGCGGATCGAGGGCCTGGAGAACATCCCGGAGAGCGGCGCCGCCGTCGTCGCGGGCAACCACCTGTCGTTCTCGGACCACTTCGTGATGCCGGCGATCCTGCCGCGGCGGATCACCTTCCTGGCGAAGGCGGAGTACTTCACCGGCCCCGGTATCAAAGGACGGCTGATCGCGGCCTTCTTCCGCGGTGTCGGCCAGATCCCGGTGGACCGCACCGGCGGCAGGGCGTCGGAGTCGGCGATCGACGCGGCGCTCGGCGTGCTGGGCCGGGGGGAACTGCTCGGCATCTACCCCGAAGGCACCCGGTCCCACGACGGCCGCCTCTACCGGGGGCGCACCGGAGTCGCCGTGATGGCGCTGCGGGCGGGAGCGCCCGTCGTTCCGTGCGCGATGGTCGGCACCTTCGAACTCCAGCCGCCCGGGCGGAAGTTCCCGCGCCTCGGCCGGGTGACGATCCGCTTCGGGCGGCCGCTGGACTTCAGCCGGTTCGCCGGTATGGAGGGTGAGCGGTACGCGGTGCGGTCGGTGACCGACGAGATCATGTACGCGATCATGGAGCTCTCCGGGCAGGAGTACGTCGACCGCTACGCGGGCGAGGTCAAGGCCGAGCAGGCGCAGCGCGGGCTGGGCGCGAGGCTGCGGCGCAAGTCCTCCTGACCGGGCGGTTGCGCCGCGGGCGGATCCGCGCAGGGCGAACTGCCTGGTCCGGTGGCGGCGGAGCGCCTAGCGTCGCGGTATGACAGGAACCGCGTTCGTGATCGGCGCTTCCGGGCAGATCGGCCGGCAGGCGGTACGCGCGCTCGCCGCCGACGGCTGGCAGGTGACCGCGGCCTCGCGGGCCGGCGGGGCTGCCGAGGAGTGGCCCGGCACCGTCCGCACCGTCCGGGTGGACCGCACCGACGACGCTGCGCTGGCCGCCGCGCTCGGCGCCGGCTGCGACGTCCTGGTGGACTGTGTGGCCTACGACGGCGGCGACGGTGGGTGACAGCCCGTGGGGGGTCGCCCTACCCGATCGTCCTCGACATGTCGGCGGCCCGGCGGGAGCTGGGCTACCGGGCGGTGACGACGTATCAGGAATCGCTGCCGGAGACGGTGGCGGGGCTGGTGAAGGCGCTCGACGGCAAGGACTGGACCGAGGTGTTCCCGTTCCCGGCCCGGCTGTCGCGGGAGAATGGCGACTGGTTCGACTACGCGGCTGAGGACGCCTGGCTGGCCCGCCGGGCGACCTGACGGAAGCCCACCGGCGTCCCCACCGGCCTGCAAGGCACTCCGGCCGCCGGGAAAGGACCTGGCCCGAGGGCGATATCCGCGGGCCAGTGCGGGCGGGGCGCCCGTAGGCTTGCCGCCATGAGTGCGCGACTGCGGAACATCGCCGGGCAGAACAAGCAGATCATGGCCGCCGGCGGCTACCTCGCGCCCAGCGGGCGGTGGGTCGAACTGGGCCCGGCGGTCGAGGCCGCGGCGGCCGGCACCCGGCTGTACGGCCCGGCGCCGGTGGCGGTGCCGGCCGGCCGGGACAGCGGCCCTGGCGCCCGGATCACGGTGACCGCGGAAGGCAGCACCGAGGCCGCCCGGCGGCTGGCCGAGGCCGGTGGAGGGCCGGTGGCCGTGCTCAACTTCGCCTCAGCCCGCAACCCCGGCGGCGGCTACGTCAACGGGGCACAGGCCCAGGAAGAGGCGCTGTACCGTGCCTCCGCGCTCCATCCGTGCCTGCTGCGGGCGCCGGAGTTCTATGCCCATCACCGTGCGCACCGTTCCGCCTTCTACAGCGACCGGGTGATCCACTCCCCCGCCGTGCCGGTCTTCCGTGACGACCGCGGGGCACTGCTCGAGGTGCCGTTCCGGGCCGGTTTCCTCACCTCACCGGCGCCGAACGCCGGGGTGATCGCGCGTACGATGCCGGAGCGGGTGGCGGAGATCGGGCCCGCGCTGGACGCGCGGGCCGAGCGGGTGCTGGAAGTGGCCGCGGCGGTTGACACGGGTGGGGAGTCCTCCCGGCCGGCCGCCGGGGGCGGCTACCGGCGGCTGGTGCTGGGCGCGTGGGGCTGCGGGGTGTTCCGCAACGATCCGGCCAGGGTCGCCGCGGCCTTCGCGGCGCTGCTCACCGGGAACGGCCGGTTCGCCCGCGCGGTGGACGAGGTGGTGTTCGCGGTGCTCGACGGGCAGCCGGACGCGCCCGTCCGGGCCGCTTTCGAGGCGGCGTTCGGCGCGGCCCGCACCGCCGCGCCGCGGGAACCGACGACACAACGGTAGGCGGCCATGAGCGAGCACGAGACGTACGACCGGCTGATCGCCCTGCTGGACGAGCAGGGTGCGCAGTACCGGACCATCGACCACGCACCCGAGGGCGCGACCGAAGTGGTGAGCGAACTGCGGGGCAACTCCCTTGACCAGGCGGCGAAGTGCATCGTCGTCATGGTCAAGGTCGGCAAGAAGGTGACGCGTTATGTGCTCGCCGTCGTGCCCGGTGACCGGCGGGTGGACCTGAACGCGGTGAAGGCGCTGCTGGAGGGCACCTATGTGTCCTTCGCGTCGAAGGACACCGCGGAGCGGCTCGCGGGGAGTGTGAGCGGCACCGTGCTGCCGTTCTCCTTCGACGAGAAGCTCGAACTCATCGTGGATCCGTCGCTGTTGGCGCACGACGAGATCTTCTTCAACGCGGCGCGCCTCGACCGGTCCCTGGCACTGTCGGCGAAGGACTACGTACGGGTGGCCGCGCCGCGCACCGAGCCGATCGCCGGCTGACGGCCGGGGGAGCGCGCCGGGCCGCCGTGCCGAGGGTCACGTGCGAAGGGGCCCAGTGAAGGACCGCGTGCGAAGGGCCGTCCGCTCCTCGCTGACGGAGGTGCGAACGGCCCCTGGGCGCATGACGCCTACGGCGTGGCGGGCACCGGCGCGGCGTGCGGGCCGCAGACCACGTCGTGCGGGTCGAGGCTGCCGGTGAGCAGATAACCGTCGACCCGGCTGTTGACGCACGGGTTGACGAGCCCGGTGACGCCGTGCGAACCCGCGTCCCGCTCGGTGACCAGCCGCGATCCGGCGAGCCTGCGGTGGAGTTCGAGCGCACCGCCGTACGGGGTGGCCGCGTCGCGGGTGCTCTGCACGATCAGCACCCCGGGCAGTGGGCGGTGCGAGCGTACGTCGACCGGGGTCTGCTGCCGGACCGGCCAGGTGGCGCACGGCAGGTTCAGCCAGGCGTTGGACCAGGTGAGGAAGGGGTACCACGCATTGAGCGCGGTGTTGTCGCGGTCCCATCTGGGCCAGCTGGTGGGCCACTTGGCGTCGGTGCACTCGACCGCGGTGTAGACGGCGTTGCCGTTCTCCGCGGTCTTGTTGCCCGCGGTGTCGGAGAGGTCGGGACCGGCCGCGTCCACCAGCGCCTGGGTGTCCCCCGCGCGGTACTTGCTCCAGACGCCCGCGACGGTGGCCCAGGAGGAGTCGTAGTAGGGCGCGTTCTGGAAGAAGCCGAGGAGTTCCGCGGGGCCGACGACACCGCCGATCGGGTGCGCCTTGGCGGCGGCGCGCAGTCGCTTCCACTCCGTCTCGACCTGTGCCCGGGTGGTGCCGAGGTGGTAGGCCGAGTCGTACCTGGCGACCCAGTCCTCCCAGTCGTTCCAGCGGCCCTGGAAGGCAACGTCCTGGTCGAGGTTGTTCTGGTACCAGATCTGGTCCGGGTCGGGGTTGACCACGCTGTCCACGACCATCCGGCGCACATGGGCGGGGAAGAGGGTCGCGTACACCGCCCCGAGGTAGGTCCCGTAGGAGGCGCCGAGGTAGTTGAGCTTGCGCTCGCCGAGGGCGGCGCGGATGACGTCGAGGTCGCGGGCGGTGTCGGCGGTGGTCATCCGGGAGAGCATGGGCGCGCCGGTGCGCTCCAGGCAGCCGCGCGCGTACTCGGCGGCGAGCTTGCGCTGGGCGCGCTTGTCGGCCTCGTCGTCCGGCACCGGGTCTGCCTTGGGGGCCTGGACGAACTCCTGCGGGTCCTGACAGGAGATGGCCGCGGAGTGGCCGACGCCGCGCGGGTCGAAGCCCACGAAGTCGTACGCCTTGGCGGTTTTGACCCACAGCGCGGAGGCGCTGGTGGAGCGTACCGGGAAGCGCAGCCCCGAACCGCCGGGGCCGCCCGGGTTGTAGATCAGCGCGCCCTGCCGCTCCTGGGCGGTGCCGGTGCTCACCGCCCGGTCCACGGCGAGCCGGATGGTGTCGCCGAAGGGTTTCGTGTAATCCACCGGCACGGTGACCCAGCCGCACTGGACGGGCGCGGCCAGGGACCAGTCGGCCGGACAGCCGGCCCAGGTCACCCCGCGCTTCCCCGCGTTCTGGGCGGCGATCACCACGCCCACCGACTCCGGCACGGTGATGGGCCGGGGCCGGCCGGAGTGCACCGGACCGGCGGTGGCCGCCGGGGCGGCGACCACCGCGCCGGCAAGCAGGACACCGGTGGAGACGAGCACGATCGTGCGTCTCAAGAGCGGACCTCCCCCTGAAGACCGTGACATGTGGCCACGGTGGTCACAGTGATGAGGTGCGAATACTTTCCCCTGTGGGTCAGCTGTGAACAGCCCAGGCGGGTGATTCTTCGTCAGACGGCGATTTCCCGCCGGAGTCGGCCGGATCCACGCCGCCCGCCGGGTGGGCCGCCCGGGTGAGAGCGGCTTCGGCCAGCGCCCGGATATAGGGGTGCGGCACACTGCCGTCACCGGCCAGTTCCGGCTGGAAGAGGGTGCCGAGGAAGAACGGGTGGCCGGGAAGTTCGGCGACTCGGGGGGAGCCTTCGGTGTCGTGGGCGGTGAAGCGCAGACCCCCGGCTTCGAGGAGCGGCAGCAGGCCGGCCACCGGACCGTAGGAGCAGTGGAAGCGCTCGACGGTCTCCCTGCTGCCGAGGAGCCGTTCGGCGAGGCTGCCGGGCACGGTGCTCAGCCGCCCTTCGTGGCCGACAAGGGAGCACGCGAGCGGCGCGATCAGGACGTCGTCCTCCGCACCGGTGGCGCCTTCGGCTTCGTTCTCGGTGTGCCGCGCGCCGGTCAGGCCGCAGACGTCACGGGCGAACTCCAGCAGGGCGTGCTGGAAGCCGCCGCAGGTGGCGAGGAAGGGGATGCCCTGCTCGCGGGCGGTGCGCACGGCGGCCAGTGCGCCGGCCTCGCTGCGGTACGGGCTGCCCGGCAGCAGCCAGACCGCGTCGAACCGGTCGACGGCGCCGGGGAGTTCGGCGTCCTGGGAGGCGATCCAGTAGCCGTCCACCGGCAGACCGTGCCGCTCGCGGAGCGCGGCGAGCAGGCCGGGCACGCGCTGGTGCGAACGGACCGACGGGGAGTGGTCGCCCACCAGGGCGATCCGGGCGGGGCGGGTGGTCGTCGTCATGCGCCCATCCTCGGGGCGACCGGTGCATCGCGTCCAACGATGATGAGTGGTCACCACATCAGTGATACTGATGGCCATGGACCCGCATCTGCTCCGTACCTTCACCACGGTGGCCCGGCTGGGCTCCTTCTCCGCGGCAGCACGGGAGTTGGGCTACACCCAGTCCGCGGTGTCGCAGCACATCGCCGCGCTGGAGGCGGATCTCGGGGTGGAACTGCTGGGCCGGCGGCCGGTCGTCGCCACGGAGGCCGGTGCCCGGCTGCTCGACCACGCGGGCCCGTTGCTGACCCGGCTGGCGGCGGCCCGCGCTGATGTCGTACGGGTCGGGCGGACGCCTGCCGCACGTCTGGTGGTCGGAGCCACCGCGCTCGCCTTCGGACCGCGGGCGGCGCGGGCGCTGGGCCGGGTGCGGGCGGCGATGCCGCGCACGGACGTGGTGGTGCGGCTGCTGGACCGGGAGGTGCTGATGCGGGGGGTGGCGGAGGGCGAGTTGGGTGCCGCTCTGGTGGACGGTGCGGCCGCGCCCACCGATCCGCTGCGGCTTCCGGAGGCGGCGGGCCTGGTGACGAACCAGGTGGCTGAGGAGCCGCTGACGGTATTGCTGCCGCCGGGCCACCCGCTTTCGGACCGTGCGGGACTGCGGCTGCCGGACCTGGCCGACGCGCTCTGGCTGGACGCGCCCGGCGCCGCGGTCCGGCTGGCCGAACTGCGCGCGGCCACCGGTGGCGCCTTTCCCGGCCAGGTCTGTTACGACGGCACGGACGCCCGCGCCCTGCACGCGCTGGTCGCCGCCGGTCAGGGGCTCGCGGTGCTGCCGCGTTCGGTCGCGGGAGCCGGTGGGGTGCCGGTCACCGGGCCGCGTCTGGTGCACCGGGTGGAGGTGGTGCGCGCGACCTCGCCTGACCCGGTCGCCGCGCTCTTCGCGCAGGCACTGGTCAGCGGTTCCGGGACGCGCTGAGGCCCTGGTCCAGCAGCCGGCGCAGCCGCAGGCCGTCGGCGGCGACGGCGGTGACGAGGAGGGCGGGGCCGGCCAGCGGGGCGAGCGCGGCCCGGCCGTCGGCCGGCTCCCCTGGCAGGAGCAGGGGTGTGCCGGGGTCCCGTTCCGGCTCCACCAGCAGGAGTTGGCCGGCCGCGCGGTACGGGCCGAGGACAGCGGGTCCCGACCAGGCGGGGGCGGCGGGGCCGAAGGAGAGTTCCTGGTCGAACAGCGGGCGTCCGCCCCGGTGGACGGTGAGGCGGGTGGTCAGGTCACCCGGGGGTTCGGCGTGCCGGCCGAGGATCTGCTCGTCGCGGAGCAGCAGCCGGGCGGTCGGGGCGAGTTCGACATGCGTGGTCATCCGCAGCGAGCTGCCGCGGGCCGAGATCACCGGCTCCGGCAGCCATTCGAGGCTCGCCCCGTCCGCGACGGTCAGCCGGATGTCGTACGTCGCCGTCTCGCCGTTCCGCCCGGGCAGCGCCACGGTCGCGGCGGCCGCGACGACCACCAGGCGCGCCCCCTGACCCACCTCGGCCTCGATCCGCAGCCGGTCGCCGCCCAGCGGGGCGCTCATCGCGCCGACCAGACTCACCGCGCCGCCCCTGGTCCGCCGTACCGCCAGCGGACCGTCGCCGGCGAGTACGGGCAGCGCCGTGCCGCCGTGCCCGTCCGCGACGGCCCTGATCCGGGCGACGGCCGCCACCGCGCGGGCGGTCATACCGTGGCCGCGCCCGACGGCACCGACCACGCGGCCAGGCGCTCCGCGATCCAGCCGGCCACCGGGGCGATGCCGTCGGCGGCGGCCACCGAGGTGAAGACCACCGGGAGTTCACCGCGCTGGGCGGCGGCGTCCCGGGCCATCCGGCCCAGGTCGGCGCCGACATAGGGCGCGAGGTCGGTCTTGTTCACCACCAGCAGGTCGGCTGTGGTCACTCCCGGGCCGCCCTTGCGGGGGATGTCGTCGCCGCCGGCCACGTCGATGACGAAGATCTGGGCGTCCACCAGGCCCTTGGAGAAGGTCGCGGTGAGGTTGTCGCCACCGGACTCCACCAGCACCAGGTCGAGCGGGCCCACGGCCTCTTCCAGGTCCTCGACCGCTTCGAGGTTGGCGGAGATGTCGTCGCGGATCGCGGTGTGCGGGCAGGCGCCCGTCTCGACGGCGACGATGCGGTCGGCGGGCAGCACCGCGTTGCGCAGCAGGAAGTCGGCGTCCTCGCGGGTGTAGATGTCGTTCGTCACCACCCCGATCGACCACCGTGCCCGCAGGGTCCGGCAGAGCGCGGCCACCGTCGCGGTCTTGCCCGATCCCACGGGTCCGCCGAGCCCCACCCGCAGCGCCCGGCGGCGCCCGTCCGGGCCGGTCTCGGCGGCCGAGTGGGCATACCGCTCCGGGAAGATCTCAGGATGATCGAGGTGCATGGTCAACTCCCTTGGGGGTGAGCGGTGCTGCGGACACCGCGGTGTGCGGCGGGCGGGCCGCCGTCATGAGGCGAACAGCCGTACCGGCCAGGTCGCGTGGTGCTCCGCCGCCAGGTCGAGGAGGGGCGCAGAGGTGGCCGGGAGGGCGGCGGCTCCTTCACCGCGGGTGCGGACCCCCGCGTCCGCCGCCGCCTCGGCGACCGCGTCGATGTCCGGGGCCAGGCGGGCCAGTACCGAGGCCGCGTGGAAGGGGTCGAGGCTGAGCAGCCGGACGGCGGCGGTGGCCGGACCTGAGACGGACTCGTAGGCCGTGACGTGGGCGGCGTCGAGCGGGCCGAGGCCGGCCGCGCGGGCGGTGCTGCCGAGCACGACGGGCTGGTGGGCGCCACGCGGACGGGCCGCGGCGAGCTGGTCGAGCGCGGGATCGGGCCAGGCGGCGCGCGCGGCCCGCAGGAGTTGCCGGCCCAGGCGCCGGGAGACCGCGCGCAGGGCCGGCGAGGGGGTGCGGGCGTCGGCCGCCTCGTCGAGGGCGAGCGGGTCGAACCCGGTGGTCGCCGCCGCGGCCAGTGCGGCGGCGACCAGTCCCGTGGTGTGCAGCCGGCCGCGGCAGAACTCCGCCAGACCGGCCGCGTCGCGGATCCGCCCGTCGCGGACCGCCGCTTCGGCGCCGCCCGAGTGCGCGTGCCCGCCGGCCGGGAAGCGCCCGTCGGCGAGCAGCAACAGGGCGGCGCGGGCGACCGGCTGGGTCATCGTCCGCCCCTCAGAAGAGGAAGTACCGCTGGGCCATGGGCAGTTCGGCGGCGGGTGCGGGCTCCACCACTTCACCGTCGATCCGCACCGTGAAGGTGTCCGGCTCGACCTCCACCACCGGCAGTGCGTCGTTCTCCCGCATGTCCGCCTTGGTGAGCCCGCGGGTGTTCCGGGTCGCGACGAACTCCTTGCCGAGTCCGAGCCGTTCGGGCAGGCCGTCGGCAAGTGCCGCCTCGGTGACGAAGTTGACCGCGTTGCGGGCGGGCGCGGATCCCACCGCGCCGAACATCGGCCGGGGCAGCACGGGCTGCGGGGTCGGGATCGAGGCGTTGGCGTCGCCCATCTGCGCGTAGGCGATCTGACCGCCCTTGATGACCAGTTGGGGCTTGACTCCGAAGAACGCCGGTTCCCAGAGCACCAGGTCCGCCAGCTTGCCCGCCTCGACCGAGCCGATCTCGCCGTCCAGGCCCTGCGCCACCGCCGGGTTGATGGTGTATTTGGCGACATAGCGACGGGCCCGGTGGTTGTCCGCGGGGCCGTCGCCCGGCAGCGCTCCGCGGCGCCGCTTCATGACGTGGGCGGTCTGCCAGGTGCGCAGCGCGATCTCGCCGATCCGGCCCATCGCCTGCGAGTCGGAGGAGATGATGCTGATCGCGCCGAGGTCGTGCAGGACGTCCTCGGCGGCGATGGTGGAGGGCCGGATCCGGGACTCGGCGAAGGCCAGGTCCTCGGGGACGGCGGGGTTGAGGTGGTGGCAGACCATCAGCATGTCGAGGTGTTCCTCGACGGTGTTGACGGTGTGCGGCCGGGTCGGGTTGGTGGACGACGGCAGCACGTGGGGCTGCGAGACGACGGTGATGATGTCGGGCGCGTGCCCGCCCCCCGCGCCCTCGGTGTGATAGGCGTGGATTCCCCGTCCTGCGATGGCCGCCAGGGTGTCCTCGACGAAACCGGCTTCGTTCAACGTGTCGGTGTGGATGGCGAGTTGGGCGCCGCTCTGCTCGCAGACCGTCAGGCACGCGTCGATGGCGGCAGGGGTGGCCCCCCAGTCCTCGTGGATCTTGAAGCCGACCGCGCCGGCCCGCAACTGGTCGTGCATGGACTGCTGGTTGACGGTGTTGCCCTTGCCGAGCAGTCCCACATTGACCGGGTAGGCCTCCAGGCCGGCGAACATCCGGGCGAGGTGCCAGCCGCCGGGCGTGATGGTGGTGGCCTTGGTGCCCTCGGCGGGTCCGGTGCCGCCGCCGACGACGGTGGTGACGCCCGAGGCGAGCGCGGTGGTCATCAGGGTCGGCGAGATGAAGTGGACGTGGGCGTCGATGGTGCCGGCGGTGAGGATCTTCCCGTTGCCCGCGATGACTTCGGTCTCTGGGCCGATCACCAGGTCGGGGTGGACGCCGTCCATCGTCTCGGGGTTGCCCGCCTTGCCGAGTGCGGTGATCCGGCCGTCCCGGATGCCGATGTCCGCCTTGACGATGCCCCAGTGGTCGAGCACCACGGCGCCGGTGATCACCGTGTCGGGCGCGCCTTCCGCGCGGCTCGCCCGGCCCTGGCCCATGGACTCGCGGATGACCTTGCCGCCGCCGAAGACCGCCTCGTTTCCGGCGAGTTCGGGACCGCCGGCGAGATCGCGCTCGATCTCGATCAGCAGATCGGTGTCGGCGAGCCGGATGCGGTCACCGGCGGTGGGGCCGAAAAGGTCGCCGTATACGGCCCGGGTGAGGTCAGACACCTTCGGCTCCTGTGCGCTCGGTGGTCGCGTCGAGCGGCCCGGCGGTCTGCCCGCGCAGCCCGGCGACGATCCGCTGTCCGGCGATCGGCACCAGTTCGACCTCGGCGGGGATGCCGGGCTCGAACCGTACGGCGGTGCCCGCCGCGATGTTCAGCCGCAGGCCGTGGGCGGCGGCGCGGTCGAAGCGCAGCCCGGGGTTGGCCTCGGCGAAGTGGTAGTGGGACCCGACCTGGATCGGCCGGTCGGCGGCGTTGAGCACGGTCAGCCGGCTCACCGGGCGGCCGGCGTTCAGCGGCACCGGGCCCTGGCCGTAAAAGATCTCTCCGGGAATCACCGTGAACCGCCCTTCAGACGATCGGCTGGTGGACGGTGACGAGCTTGGTGCCGTCCGGGAAGGTGGCTTCGACCTGGACCTCGTGGATCATCTCCGGGATGCCGTCCATGACGTCCTCGCGGGTCAGCACGGCCCGGCCGGAGGTCATCAGTTCGGCGACCGTCCGGCCGTCGCGGGCGCCCTCCAGGAGGTGCGCGGTGATCAGCGCGATCGCCTCGGGGTGGTTGAGACGCAGCCCGCGGGCGCGCCGCCGCTCCGCCACGTCGGCGGCCACATGGATGAGCAGGCGTTCCTGCTCATGGGGGGTCAGCTGCACAGCCGCACCTCACAGTCGTCCGGGTCCCGCGAGATTAGTTCGGCACCATTTCGACAGCGTTAACGGTTGTTACGGGCGACTGTCACGGGTGCCGGCCGCCCTTCCCGGGCGGGCGGTCCGCGCGGCGGATCAGCGGGCCTCGGGCCCCCGGTGCTCGGCCGCGATACCGAACCTGCGGCGTTCGCCCGTGGCGGACGGGCGGGACCCGACCGAGGACACCGTGCTGATCACCCGCTCCTCGGTCCCGGCGTCGAGATCACGCAGTCGCTGCAGGTCAGCGGCCGATACCAGGGCTACGAGCGGTTTGCCGTGGCGGGTCAGCACCACCTGCTCACCGCCGTAGACCACGCGGTTGATGAGCTCGGCGAGCTCGGCCCGCGCTTGTGTCACGGGTACGTCATGGGTCATGCTCCCCATCATAACGAGATGTACGTCCTGTACATTTTGATGTGTTGGACCGAATGCCGGAGGTGCCCGCATGCCGCGACCGACCGCCCGCTACGTACTGCCCGAATTCACCGAGCGCAGCAGCAGCGGGATCCGCACCATGGACCCGTACTCCAAGCTGCTGCAGGAGCGGATCATCTTTCTGGGCACCCAGATCGACGACACCGCCGCGAACGACGTGATGGCGCAGCTCGTCCACCTGGAGAGCGCCGCCCCCGAGCAGGACATCCACCTGTACATCAACTCGCCCGGCGGCTCCTTCTCCGCGATGACCGCGATCTACGACACCATGCAGTTCGTCACCTGCGACGTGGCGACGGTGTGCATCGGCCAGGCGGCCTCCGCCGCCGCCGTGCTGCTCGCGGCCGGCCAACCCGGCAAGCGGATGATGACCCCGGCCGCCCGGATCCTGATCCACCAGCCCTCCCTCGGCGACGTCGTGCAGGGCCCGGTCTCCGACCTGCAGATCCAGGCCGAGGAACTGCTGCGCACCCGCGACCGGTTGGAGACGCTGCTGACCCGGCACACCGGCCAGGACCGGGCCCGGATCGCGGCGGACATCGAGCGGGACAACATCTTCGACGCCGAAGCGGCGGTGGCCTACGGCCTGGTGGACCGGCTGACCACCAGCCGCAAGTCCAACACCGCTCCGTACGGCCTGCGGTGACCCGCGGTGGTGCCGGAACTGCCGCCGCTGCCCGCCCTCACCCGCTCCGAGGGTGAACTGGTCGACTGCTACCTCGACATGGTGGATCTGCTGGGCCGGATCAACCCGTCCAGAACCACCGACACCTATGCGGCGCTCCGGGCGGCGCAGGCCCTGGTGAGCCGGGCGACGGCCCTCAAGGACGCGCTCACCGTGATGCACATGCGGGGAGAGACCGAAGTCCACCACGCCACCCTGGGCCGGGCGCTGCGGGTGCTGGACGGCGAACGCCGCTCCGCGGCAGTCACCGTGGCCCCGGAGCCGGCGATCGGACCGCAGGAGCCCTGACCCACGGACCCGGTCCCGCGCCGACCTCCACACGGTCACTGTGCGGCAGCAAAACGCCTCCGCCGGCGGCGCGGCGGACTCAGTCCTTTGGCGTAGCGGTTGCCGGGCGCCGCGATCCGGCGCAGTTGCGCGGATTGCGCGGACCCCGCTCCCGACCGGGCCCATCACGGCAGGTCAACGGCCGGGCACCGCCCCGGCATCGGACGCCGGGGCCGGCCTCTCCCCCAAACGGCGCAAAGGTGACGAACGTCACATTGCGCGTTTCTGTCGCGGCACGAACACGTTCCGTGCGTAACGATCCGTGGTGACGACAAGCCCCCGCCACCGTGACGGGGCGGTCCGAGCGGACGCCGAATCCTGCCGCCGCGCGGATGCCAGGTCGACACTCGTGCAATGGCAGGAGCGGAGGACCCAGCAGTACGGGGCCGGTGCGGACCTGATTCCGCACCGCCCCTCGGGGTGAAGCCGCTGCGAGCGGCCGGGCATCTTCGCCTGCCCGAACCCGACAGGTCATCCTTCGCAGGCTGATGACGAAGGGCTGCGCATGACCGCGCTCCATCGCATCTCCTCCCGGGACAGAGCCCCGAAGGACACTCCTGCGGCCGCCCGGCCGGCCCCCTCGCGCCGGACGCCCTCCCGGGCGTCCGGCCGGCTCGGCCGGCTGGGAGCCGCGTCCGTGCTCACCGCGGCGGCGGTCGCCCTGCCGACGCTGCTGCCGGGAGGCGCCCAGCAGGCCGACGCCGCCGCGACCGCCGCCAGGGCCCTCGACGTGGCCGCGTCGAAGAAGGGCTCGCCCTACCAGTGGGGCGCCGCGGGCCCGTCCCGCTTCGACTGTTCCGGGCTGACGCTCTACTCGTTCAAGCAGGCGGGCAAGCAGCTCCCGCGCACCGCCTCGGCCCAGTACAACAGCACCAAGCACATCGCGGCCGGCTCCCGGCAGGCCGGTGACCTGGTGTTCTTCCACACCGGATCGTCCATCTCGTCGGTCTACCACGTGGGGATCTACGCGGGCGGCGGCAACATCTGGCACGCGCCCAAAACGGGTGCGAAGGTCCGGCTGGAACGGATCTGGACGGGGAGCGTCTGGTACGGCCGGGTGAACTGACCGTGGCGGCCCGGACCGCTGCCCCGCGGACCAGGACCGGCGCTGCCGTGGCGAGCGGGACCCGGGCGCCGCCGGGGGCGGCGGGCGTCCAGCGGCTCAGCCGACGGACGGCCCAGCCGACGGACGGCTCTGCGCGCGGTCACACCACCGGGACCGCCCACGGGAGCATGATCCACACCGTCTTGCCGCCCTCGTCGGTCGGCGTGACCTGGAAGTCACCGCCGGATTCCGTGGTGAGGTGGCGGACGATCACCATGCCGCGCCCGTTGTCCTGCTGGCCGGCCGCGGGCAGCCGCTGCGGCCAGCGCGGGTGGCTGTCGGTGACGCCGATGTGCAACTGCCCGCCCCGCTCCAGCCGTACGTCGACGGTGAAGTTCGGCGACTGGCCGGAGGTGTGCAGCACCGCGTTGGTGGCGAGTTCGGAGACGATCAGCCGTACCGAGTCGACCGCCGGATCCCCCGGCGGCAGGCCCCACTCCCTGAGCCGCGCGCAGACGTAGTGGCGTGCCGCCGTCACCGACTCGGGGTCGCTGGGAAGGGTGATCGTTGCTTCCTGGAGATCCGCCATGGCGACGCCGTTCCCTTTCCACCCGCGACCGGACTCCGTCGCGCGCACCCGGATCCGGGTTCCGGCACCGGTGGTGAACCAGGCTCCGGATACTGCCGATTCGCGTCAGAGTGCACTCATGGTGGCGCCAATGGGGACGCCCCGCTGCGCACTGCATATATCTGTCGCTCGAATCGGTGAACTCTGCCCCGTGGATACGCATGCGGTCGGCACACTGTCGTATCGGCCCCCGCACGGCCGATCGCACACTCCAGGAGGCGCAGAAGAGCATGGAACGGGTTCCCGCCGTACGCCGGCGCAGACTGGGCGAGGAGTTGCGCCGACTGCGCGACCTGGCCGGGCTCACCAGTGGTGAAGCGGCCAGCATGGCCGGATGGCACCAGTCGAAAGTCAGCCGGATTGAGACCGGCCGCAGCAATGTCCGCGCCGAGGACGTCACCGTGCTGCTCGATGTCTACGCGGTGCGCGACCTCGCCCTGCGCGACCTGCTGGGCACCCTGGCGGACAGGGGTTACCAGCGCGGCTGGTGGCACGACTTCCGTGACCTGCTGCCCGAGGAGTACCGCGACTTCATCAGCCTGGAGACGGGTGCCAGCCAGGCCCGTTCGATGGAGAACACCGTGGTCCCGGGGCTTTTGCAGACCCCGGACTACGCCCGCGCGCTCACCGCGGACGTCATGCCGCAGCTCAGCCGGCGTGAGCTCGACGCGCTGGTGGACGTACGGATAGCCCGGCAGGCGGTGCTCCACCAGGACCAGCCGCTGGAGATGTGGGCGGTGCTCGACGAGGCGGTGCTGCGGCGGGGCGTGGGTGGCGTCAAGGTGATGGAGGGTCAGCTGCGAAAGCTGGTGGAAGCCGCCGAACTTCCGCAGGTCCGGCTGCAAGTGCTGCCGTTCGCGGCGGGCGGGCACATGGGAGTGACCAATTCTTTCGTCATTTTCTCATTTCCGCGCATTGCTGATCTCGACGTGGTCGTAGTCGACCATTTGACGAGTAGTCTCTACGTCGATCGGAAAGAGGATGTTGCGGCCTACGCGGCCGCGTTCACCCGATTGCACGCCCGGGCCCTTCCACGGGAGGAATCGGCGGCAATGATCGCCGGGATCCGAGCCGAGCTGTCGGGTTAGTGCAGCGAGCCGAGCAGCCCCGCCGACCGGAACGTGGAGGTCCCATCATGCCGCGGGCCCGTTACATTTCCCCCAGTTCCGCCCTTTCCGGGGTGACCTGGCGGCGCAGCAGCCACAGCACCGCCGCGAACAACTGTGTGGAGACCGCCCGGCTGGCGTCCGGTCCGCTGGCGGTGCGCGACTCCAAGGACCCCTCGGGCCCGGCGCTGCTCTTCGCACCGGACGCCTGGACGGCGTTCGTCCGGGCACTGGCCGCCGGCGCCCTCGGACCGGTCTGAGGGGCCGTCAGCCGCGTGGCGCGGTACGGACGATGGTCTCCACCGCGGCGCCGATCCGGTCCTCGGTCAGGTCGCAGCGGGCGGTGAGCCTGAGCCGGGACACCCCGTCGGGCACGGACGGCGGGCGGAAGCAGCCGACCGCAAGCCCCTCGTCCCGGCAGGCCGCTGCCCAGGCGACCGCGGACTCCGGCGACGGGGCGCGCACCGACACCACGCAGGCGTCCGGGGGTGTCGCGCTCAGCCCCGCCGCGGTCAGCCGCCGGTGGAAGTCGCGGGCGACCGCCCGGGACCGCCCGGCGCGCTCCGGCTCACGGCGCAGCAGCCGCAGCGCGCCGAGCGCGGCGCCCGCGGCGGCCGGCGCGAGGCCGGTGTCGAAGATGAAGGTACGGGCGGCGTTCACCAGGTGCTCGATGACCGCCGCCGGGCCGAGCACCACGCCGCCCTGGGCGCCGAGCGCCTTGGACAAGGTGGCGGTGCACACCAGGTCGGGCGCCCCGGCCAGCCCGGCGGTGTGCGCCGCGCCGCGCCCCTCGTCGCCCAGCACGCCGAGGCCGTGCGCGTCGTCGATCAGCAGCCCGGCACCGTACTCCCGGCAGGCCGCGGCGAGCCGGGGCAGGGGGGCGGCGTCCCCGTCCACCGAGAAGACCGAGTCGCTGACCGCCACGGCCGGCCCCTCGTGCCCGTGCAGCGCCTTGCGCACGGCGTCGGGGTCGGCGTGCCGGACCACTTCGGTGGTGGCGCGGGAGAGCCGGCAGCCGTCGATGAGCGAGGCGTGGTTGCCGGCGTCGGAGACCAGCAGGGTACCGGGGCCGGTGAGCGCGGTGACCGCGGCGAGGTTCGCGGCGTAGCCGGAGGCCAGCACCAGGGCGGCTTCGAACCCGGTGAAGTCGGCGAGTTCCGCTTCGAGTTCGGCGTGCAGCGCGGTGCTGCCGGTCACCAGCCGGGAGCCGGTGGCGCCGGCGCCCCAGCGCAGGCAGGCGTCGGCGCCCGCCCGGGTGACTTCGGGGTGCCGGGTCAGGCCGAGGTAGTCGTTGCCTGCCAGGTCCAGCAGCGGCGAATCGGCCTGGCGGGGGCGCAGTTGCCGGCGCAGCCCGGCCGCGCGGCGGACCCGGTCCTGTTCGGCGAGCCAGCCGAAGGGGCCGGCCTGCTGCGTGTCGTCTCCGCTGCTGACGCTCGTCACGGCGATCCCCTTCGAGTCGGTTCCGGCGGTGTCCGGCGGTGTCCGGCGGCGTCCCGTGCCGCCGGACGCGGTGAGCGGTGTGCGATGGTGCTGGTCAGCAACGTACCGGGGGCAGGACCGGACACGGGGTGTGGTGATGCACACACTCCGGGCCACGCGTGTTGTGCCGTCCGTCATTGGCTGCGGGCACCCTCGTACGTCAGGATCTCCTCATGGATCTGCTGACGGCACTGGTGGACAAGGGGCTGCGCCGCGAGCCGCCCACCCGCGAGGAAGCGCTCGCCGTACTGGCGACCTCCGACGACGAACTGCTTGATGTGGTGGCCGCGGCGGGCCGGGTCCGCCGCCAGTGGTTCGGGCGCCGGGTCAAGCTCAACTACCTCGTGAACCTCAAGTCCGGGCTCTGCCCCGAGGACTGCTCGTACTGCTCCCAACGGCTCGGCTCACAGGCCGACATCCTCAAGTACACCTGGCTGCGGCCCGACCAGGCGGCCGACGCGGCCCGCGCCGGAGTGGCCGGCGGCGCCAAACGGGTCTGCCTGGTGGCCAGCGGGCGCGGCCCGACCGACCGCGACGTGGACCGGGTCTCCCGGACCATCGAGGCGATCAAGGACCAGAACGAGGGCGTCGAGGTGTGTGCGTGCCTCGGGCTGCTCTCCTCAGGACAGGCCGAACGGCTCCGCGCGGCCGGCGCGGACGCCTACAACCACAACCTCAACACCTCCGAGAGCACGTACGGCGACATCACCACCACCCACACCTACGCCGACCGGGTCGACACCGTGCAGCAGGCCCAGGCGGCCGGCCTGTCGGCGTGCTCGGGGCTGATCGCGGGCATGGGCGAGACCGACGAGGATCTGGTGGACGTGGTCTTCGGGCTGCGCGAACTCGACCCGGACTCGGTGCCGGTGAACTTCCTGATCCCGTTCGAGGGCACGCCGCTGGCCAAGGAGTGGAACCTCACCCCGCAGCGCTGCCTGCGGATCCTGGCGATGGTGCGCTTCGTCTGCCCGGACGTCGAGGTCCGGCTGGCGGGCGGCCGTGAGGTGCACCTGCGGACGATGCAGCCGCTCGCGCTGCACCTGGTGAACTCGATCTTCCTGGGCGACTATCTGACCAGCGAGGGCCAGGCCGGGCAGGCCGACCTCGACATGATCGCCGACGCCGGGTTCGTGGTGGAGGGCGCCGGGACCCGGACCCTGCCGGAGCACCGCGGCGGCCTGTGCGCCTCGGACGCGGAAGGCTGCGGCACCGGCGCGGGATGCGGCGGGCACGAGGCGGGAGCCTGCGGGCACGAGGCGGGGACCTGCGGCGGGCACCGGGAACCGGTGACGGTGCCGGCGGGGCAGCCCGTACCGGCCGAGGAGAGCACGGCCAGGACCGGCCTGGTCTCGGTACGCCGGCGGGGCGCGGGGACGGATCTGCCGCCCAATGCCTGAGCCACTGGCGCCGGACGTGCTGCTCGGCCTCGATCGGCAGCACGTCTGGCACCCGTACGGCCCGATGCCCGGCCGGCAGGACCCGCTGGTGGTGGCGTCCGCGTCCGGAGTCCGGCTGCGCCTCGCCGCGCCGGCCGAGGGCCGCACCGAACTGGTCGACGGCATGTCCTCCTGGTGGTCGGCGATCCACGGTTACCGCCACCCGGCGCTGGACGAGGCGGTACGGGACCAGTTGTCGCGGATGAGCCACGTGATGTTCGGCGGGCTCACCCACGAGCCGGCGGTACGGCTGGCCACCCGGCTGGTGGAGATCACGCCCGAGCCGCTGCGGCATGTCTTCCTCGCCGACTCGGGCTCGGTGTCGGTCGAGGTCGCGGTGAAGATGTGCCTGCAGTACTGGCGTTCGCTGGGGCGTCCCGGCAAACAGCGCCTGCTGACCTGGCGTGGCGGCTACCACGGTGACACCTGGCAGCCGATGTCGGTCTGCGACCCGGACGGCGGGATGCACCACCTGTGGTCCGGGGTGCTGCCCGAGCAGGTCTTCGCCCCGGCCCCGCCCGCCGGTTTCGACGCCGCGGAGGACCCGGCCTACGCCGAGCGGCTGCGGGAGCTGATCGGGCAGCACGCGGACGAACTCGCCGCGGTCGTGGTGGAACCGGTGGTGCAGGGAGCCGGCGGAATGAACTTCCACTCCCCCGGCTATCTGCGCGTGCTCCGCGAGGCGTGCGACGAGCACGACGTCCTGCTGGTCTTCGACGAGATCGCCACCGGCTTCGGCCGCACCGGCCGGCTCTTCGCCGCCGAGCACGCGGGCGTCGCGCCCGATGTGATGTGCGTCGGCAAGGCGCTCACCGGCGGCTATCTGACGATGGCCGCCGCGCTGTGCACATCGAGGGTGGCCGAGGGCATCTCCCGCGGCGAGGTACCGGTCCTGGCGCACGGACCCACCTTCATGGGCAATCCGCTGGCCGCCGCAGTCGCCTGCGCGTCGATCGACCTGCTGCTGGAGCAGGACTGGGCGCGGGAGGTCAAACGGATCGAGTCAGGACTGCGGGACGGCCTCGCCGGCGTTGCCGCACTGCGCGGGGTGCGCGATGTCCGGGTGCTCGGCGCGATCGGCGTGATCCAGCTCGGCCACGAGGTCGACGTCGCGGCGGCGACCCGGGCGGCGGTCCGGGCCGGCGTGTGGCTGCGGCCCTTCCGTGACCTGGTGTACGCGATGCCGCCCTATGTCACCGGGGACGAGGACGTGGCCCGGATCTGCCGGGGTCTGCGGGACGCGGCACTGGCGGGATAGACAAGGCGCCGCGGCCCCGGGGACCCGCGTCCTCTCACGGGTCATCTGCGCCTTCGGCACGGTGACGTGCCGGGCCGGCGCACAGCGGCTCCGCCGTGCGCGGCGACCGCCCGCGCGGCCGTTCGTTCACACCGGGTCGTATCGTCGGCCCGGAGTTCTCCAGGAAAGGGGCTGAGGTCATGGCCATCGTGGTCGTCACCGGAACGGGTACCGAGGTGGGGAAGACGGTCGCGACCGCCGCTGTCGCCGCCGCGTCACTGGCGCAGGGGCTGAGCGTGGCGGTGCTGAAGCCCGCGCAGACGGGGCTGTCGGGCGCGGAGCCGGGGGACGCCGCCGAAGTGGCGCGGCTGGCCGGTGAGGTGACCGCGGCCGAACTGGCCCGGTACCCCGAGCCCTTGGCGCCGGCCACGGCGGCCCTGCGGGCCGGTGCGGAGACGGTCGGGCCGGAGGACATCGCGGAGGCCGCGGCCAAGCTGGCCGCCGTCCACGACGTGGTGCTGGTCGAGGGCGCGGGCGGGCTGCTGGTGCCGTACGACGCGAAGGGGTCGACGCTGGCCGACGCGGCGGCGCTGCTGCACGCCCGGGTCCTGCTGGTCGCCACGTCCGGACTCGGCACCCTCAACGCGACCGCGCTCACCGCCGAGGCGCTTCAGACCCGGAAGATCGGCTGCCTCGGGGTGATCATCGGCAGCTGGCGGGCGGACCCGGACCTCGCCGAGCGCTGCAATCTCGCGGACCTGCCCGGGGCGGCGGGTGCCCCGCTGCTCGGGGCGCTCCCGGAGGCGGCCGCCTCCTTGTCCCCCGAGGCATTCCGCGCCGCCGCGCCGAGCTGGCTCTCCCCGCAGCTCGGCGGCACCTGGGACGCGGCCTCCTTCGCCATGGCCTACGCGCCGCCGCCTTTCGCAGCGGTCTCCGGCGACGCGTAGCCGCGGCGGCGCCGCTTTGCCGGCGTCTCCCGTCGTGCCGGGGCGAACGCTCCGCCGGACGGGAGGCGCCCGTCATGGCGGCCGGCACCCTCGGCGCCGGCCGGTACGCGCGCCCTCGTCACACCGTCCAGGCCCGCAGTTCCGCCGCGATCCGGTCCAGTCCCGCGCTGCCGTCCTTGACCAGCCGGGCCAGCTCTCTGACCTGTTCCGGTGTGGTGGTGACCTTGAGGCCGCCGGCCACCAGGTAGGCGTAGGCGACGGCGGTCGCGAAGAGCGCGTTGGTGCGCTCCAGGGCCGGCACCAGCAGCAGGAGCTGGAGCAGTGCGGCGGCGCGGGTGTACTCGTCGGGGTAGACGGGGCGGCCGAAGATCTCGGCACGGTGTCTGCTGACCGCGGCGACCAGCGCACCCCAGTCGGTGACCTGCGGGTCGCCCGGGGTGTTGTGCTCGGCGACCATCAGCAGCCAGGCGAGGTCGATCCGCAGGGTCAACGGACGCCTTCGTCCGGGCTGTCGAACTCTTCCGCGAAGACCTGTTCGTACCGCTCCATGAAGTCCGCCGCGGCCTGCACGAACGCCCGCCCGTTCTCACCCTCGTCCTGCTGGACGAGTTCCTCGATGTAGCGGTTCACACTGATGCCGCGCTGTGAGGCCCGTTCCCGCGCCGTCTCGGCGGTGGCTTCTTCCACCCGCACATTCAACTGGGTCTTCGCCATACGACAAAGCTAGCGCTGTGGCGCTAGTAGCGGCAAGGGCGTCGTCCCGGATCCCGGAATTACCGGCTCCGCGGGGCCCGGGGTGATTGGCTTCCGGTATGAGTGATCTTCGGATACGGCCGGCCGGCCCCGGTGACGCGGCGGTGGTGCTCGCCTTCTGGCAGCTCGCGGCGGAGGGCACCAGCATCAGCGACGACACGGCGGGTGTCGCCCGGCTGATCGAACGGGACCCCGAGGCGCTGCTGCTCGCCGACCGGGACGGGACGCTGGTCGGCACGGTGATCGCGGGCTTCGACGGCTGGCGCTGTCACCTGTACCGGCTCGCCGTCCACCCGGCGGCCCGCCGCCAGGGCGTCGCGCGGACCCTGCTGGAGGCCGCCGAACAGCGCTTTCTCGCGCTGGGCGGCCGGCGCGGCGACGCGATGGTGCTGGAGCGGAACGAACCGGCCCACGCCGCCTGGCAGGCGGCCGGCTACGGCCGGGAGCAGCAGTGGCGCCGCTGGACCAAGCCGCTCACCGGGGAGTAAGACGCCGGGCGGTGGCCGGCCGTCCGCCGCGGCCGGGCGCGAGGGCGGCCGATCCGCGCTGCTGAACCGCGCGGCCGATCCGCGGCCGGCGGTGGTCGCCGGGAGCTTTCGGTCCGGCGCCGTGCGTTACCCCCGTACCTGGCCGATCATGGAACCCGAGGTGTCCGGATGACCGAAGTGCTGCTCCTGGTGGTGGCCCTGCTGCTCACCTTCGCCTGTGGCGTGTTCGTCGCCGCGGAGTTCTCGCTGACCACGGTCGAGCGCGGAGAGCTGGAGCGGGCGGCGGAGGAGGGCCGGCGGGGGGCGGCCCCGGCGCTGGCCGGTGTGCGGACGCTGACCGTGCAGCTGTCCGGTGCCCAGCTCGGCATCACCGCGACCGGCCTGATCATCGGCATGCTGGCCGAATCCTCCATCGGCAAGCTGCTGCGCGGCCCGCTGCGGGCCGCGGGGCTGCCGCAGTCGGGAGCGTCCTCGCTCGGCCTGGTGCTGGGCACCGCGATCTCCACGGTGGTGCTGATGGTGATCGGGGAGCTGATCCCGAAGAACTGGGCGATCTCCCAGCCGCTGCGGGTGGTGCGGGCGGTGGCGGGACCGCAGGGGATGTTCACGGCGGCCTTCGGTCCGCTGATCCGGCATCTGAACAACACCGCCAACCGGGTGCTGCGCCGCTTCGGGCTGCAGCCGACGGAGGAACTGGCGTCGGCCCGCGGCCCGCAGGAGCTGGTGGCGCTCGCCCGGCACTCGGCGAAGGAGGGCGCTCTGGAGGCGGACACCGCCGAACTGTTCGTCCGTACCCTCAGCCTCGCCGACCTCACCGCGCAGAACGTGATGACGCCCAGGGTGCAGGTCACCGCCCTGGAGGCGCAGGCCACCGCGGAGGACGTGGCCAACGCGACCCGCGCCACCGGTCTGTCCCGGTTCCCGGTCTACCGCGGCAGCCTCGACACGGTGATCGGCACCGTGCACATCAAGGACGTCCTGGCGGTGCGGGCCGACCACCGGCCGCGGCGGCCGGTCACCGAACTGCTCCGCGAGCCGCTGCTGGTGCCGGAGTCACTGACCGTGGACCGCCTGCTCGACCGGCTCTCCGGACGGCAGACGATGGCGGTGGTGATCGACGAGTACGGCGGTACGGCCGGGGTGGTGACGCTGGAGGACATCGTCGAGGAGGTGGTCGGCGAGGTCCGCGACGAGCACGATCCCCAGGAGGTGCCGGTACTGCTCTTCCTGCGCGAGGACCCCGAAGGGCGCCGGATCTACGACGCGGACGGCGCCACCAGGACCGAGGACCAGCTGGAGCGGATCGGACTGCACGTGCCGGAGGGCCCGTACGAGACGCTGGCCGGGCTGGTGGCGCAGCGGCTCGGCCGGATTCCGCAGGAGGGTGACGTGGTGGAGCTGGAGGGCTGGCGGATCGAGGTCACCGAGGCGTCCGGGCGCCGGGCGGCCCGGGCCCGGCTCACCTCACCGGCGCCGGCCGCGGACGACCGGGAGCCGGGGCGATGACCGTTGTCCAGCTGGTCGTCGGGCTGCTCACCATCGTGGTGAACGCCTTCTTCGTCGGCGCCGAGTTCGCGATGATCTCGGTACGCCGCAGCCAGGTCGAGCCGCTCGCCGAGGCCGGTGACCGGCGGGCGCACCGGGTGCTGTGGGGTCTTGGGCACCTCTCGCCGCTGCTGGCCGCCGCCCAGCTCGGCATCACCGCGTGCACCCTGGTGCTCGGCATCGTGGCGGAGCCCGCCATCGCGCATCTGCTGGAGCCGCTCTTCCACGCGGCGCACCTGCCGCAGGGCTCGGTGCATCCGGTGTCCTTCGTGCTGTCGCTGGCGCTGGCGACGTATCTGCACATGCTCTTCGGGGAGATGGTGCCGAAGAACATCGCGCTCGCCGAGCCGGTACGGGCCGCGCTGCTGCTCGGGCCGCCGCTGGTGGGGCTGACCCGGGCGCTGAAGCCGGTGATCTTCGGCGTGAACGCGCTCGCCAACGGCGGCCTGAAGCTGCTGCGGGTCGAGCCGAAATCCGAGGTGGAGGCGGTCTTCTCGGACGACGAGCTGTCCCGGATGGTGGTGGACGCGGGCGCCGCCGGGCTGCTGGACGAGCGGGCCACCGAACGTCTGCGGGACGCCCTGGAGCTGGGCCGGCGGCCGGTCGGCGCGATCGTGCTGCCGGCCGAGCGGGTGGTGCGGGCGCAGCTCGGCATCACCCCGGAGGGTCTGGAGGCACTGGCGGCCAGGTCCGGCTTCTCCCGCTTCCCGGTGGCGGACGCGGACGGGCGGGTGCTGGGCTATCTGCATGTGAAGGACGCGCTGGACGCGTTCCCGCGTGATGCCCCCTTCCCGCGCTCGGCGCTGCGGCACATCACCCGGGTCGGCGCGGCGACCCCGCTCGACGACGTGCTCACCGCGATGCGGGCCGGCCGGGCCCATCTGGCGGCGGTGGTGGACGACGAGGGGCGCGGGGTCGGCCTGGTGACGATGGAGGACGTGCTCAAGGAGCTGGTCGGGCGGGGGCGCCCGTAACGCACCTGCGGGCAGGGTGGGTACCGCCCGCGCCGGTGGCTCCGCCGAGGCGGGTCGCCGGAATGGGGTCCTCCGCACCCCGTTTTCCGCACCAGCTAAGCGGTCGCATAGGATCGCCGCGCCATGCAGACGCCTCTCACGTACTCCAGCTTCGTCGCGGTCGGCGACTCCTTCACCGAGGGGATGTCCGACCTGCTGCCCGACGGCACCTACCGGGGGTGGGCCGATCTGCTCGCCGGCCGGCTCGCCGCCCGCTCGCCGGGCTTCCGGTACGCGAATCTCGCGGTGCGCGGCAAGCTGATCCGGCAGATCGCCGAGGACCAGGTGGACACCGCGGCCGACATGGGCGCCGACCTGATCACCCTGGTCGGCGGCCTCAACGACGTGCTGCGGCCCACGTGCGACGTGGACGAGGTGTGCGCGCTGCTGGAGAGCTCGGCGGCGCGTCTGGCGCCGGCCTGCAAGCAGCTGGTGCTCATGCGCAGCCCGGTACGCAGCGGCCCGGTCGCCACCCGGATGCTGCCGCGGATGGTGCGGCTGTTCGACTTCGTCGGTGAGCTGGCCGAGCGGCACGGCGCGCTGGTGGTGGACCTGTACGGCGCAGGGGTGCTGAGCGACGCCCGGATGTGGGCGGACGACCGGCTCCATCTGACCGCCGAAGGGCACGAGCGGGTCGCCGAGGCGGTGTGGCAGACGCTGGGCCTTCCCCCCGAAGCGCGGTGGACCCAGGAGCTCCCGCCGCCCGTACCCGTCCGCTGGACCGCCCGGCGCGGCGCCGACCTGCGCTTCACCCGGGACCACCTCCTGCCCTGGATCGGCCGCCGCCTCACCGGCCGCTCCTCCGGCGACGGCCGCCCGCCCAAACGCCCGGACCTGCTGCCCTTCCTCGACCAGTAGAATCTGCCTACGTGACTGCCAAGCCGCGTATCCCGAATGTTCTCGCCGGCCGCTACGCCTCCGCGGAGCTCGCCACCCTGTGGTCCCCCGAGCAGAAGGTGGTGCTGGAGCGGCGGCTGTGGCTCGCGGTGCTGCGGGCCCAGAAGGACCTCGGAATCGAGGTCCCCGGCGGTGCGATCGAGGACTACGAGCGGGTGCTGGAGCAGGTCGACCTGGTGTCGATCGCCGAGCGCGAGAAGGTCACCCGGCACGACGTGAAGGCCCGCATCGAGGAGTTCAACGCGCTGGCCGGGCACGAGCAGGTGCACAAGGGCATGACCTCGCGGGACCTCACCGAGAACGTGGAGCAGCTGCAGATCCGGCTGTCCCTGGAGCACGTCAGGGACCGTACGGTCGCGGTGCTCGCCCGGCTGGGCCAGTTGTCCGGGCAGTACGCGGAGCTGGTGATGGCCGGCCGCTCGCACAACGTGGCCGCGCAGGCGACGACGCTGGGCAAGCGGTTCGCCACCACCGCCGACGAACTGCTGGTGGCCTTCGAGCGGGTCGAGGACCTGATCGGGCGCTATCCGCTGCGCGGTATCAAGGGCCCGGTCGGCACCGCCCAGGACATGCTGGACCTGCTCGGCGGTGACAGCGGCCGGCTCGCCGAGCTGGAGCACCGGATCGCCGACCACCTCGGTTTCTCCCGGGCCTTCACCTCGGTCGGCCAGGTCTACCCGCGCTCGCTGGACTACGACGCGGTGACCGCGCTGGTCCAGCTCGCCGCGGCGCCCTCCTCGCTGGCCAGGACGATCCGGCTGATGGCCGGGCACGAGCTGGTCACCGAGGGCTTCAAGCCCGGCCAGGTCGGCTCCTCCGCGATGCCGCACAAGATGAACACCCGGTCCTGCGAGCGGGTCAACGGGCTGATGGTGATCCTGCGCGGCTACGCGTCGATGACCGGCGAGCTGGCCGGCGACCAGTGGAACGAGGGCGACGTGTCGTGCTCGGTGGTCCGCCGGGTGGCGCTGCCGGACGCGTTCTTCGCCTTCGACGGACTGCTGGAGACCTTCCTGACGGTGCTCGACGAGTTCGGTGCCTTCCCCGCGGTGGTCGCCCGCGAGCTGGACCGCTACCTGCCGTTCCTGGCCACCACCAAGGTGCTCATGGGCGCGGTCCGGGCGGGGGTCGGCCGGGAGGTGGCGCACGAGGCGATCAAGGAGAACGCGGTGGCGTCCGCGCTGGCCATGCGCGAGCAGGGCACCGAGCGGAACGAGCTGCTCGACCGGCTGGCCGCCGACGACCGGATCCCGCTGGACCGGGCGCAGCTGGACGCGCTGATGGCCGACCGGCTCTCCTTCACCGGCGCCGCGGCCGGCCAGGTCGCCGAGGTGATCCGGCGGATCGAGGAGGTCACCAAGGCGCACCCCCAGGCTGCCGGTTACCGCCCGGGGGCGATCCTCTGACCCCCGAGCAGCTGGCCGCGGCACGCGACCGCACCCTGACCGACATCGTCGGCCCGCAGCTGCGGGTGCTCTTCTGCGGCATCAACCCGGGTCTGATGTCGGCCTGGACCGGGCACCACTTCGCCCGGCCGGGCAACCGGTTCTGGCCCGCGCTGCACGCCTCGGGTTTCACCCCGCGCCGGTTCGCGCCCGCCGAGCAACAGGAGGTGCCGGCCCTCGGCTTCGGCATCACGAACGTGGCGGGGCGGGCCACCGCCCGCGCCGACGAGCTGACCCGGGACGAGCTGATCGCCGGCGGCAAGCGGCTCACCGTGACCGTGGAGACCTCCAAGCCGCGGTGGCTCGCGGTGCTGGGTGTGGGCGCCTACCGGGTCGCCTTCGACCACCGGCTGGCGCGGATCGGGCCGCAGCAGCGCACCATCGGCGACACCCGGATCTGGGTGCTGCCCAGCCCGAGCGGGCTCAACGCGCACTGGTCACCGGCCACCTTGGCGGAGGAGTTCGGGCGGCTGCGGGCTGCGGCGTACGGGCCGGCGTAACCGGTCGGCGCCCAGCACAGGGCTGGTGCGCGGCACTTGGCGGCCCGTCGGAAACCCACCGGCCGGTATGTCACGCAACCGGAACCCGGCGGCACTCGCCGCGCGGCCTTCCGCCGGGTACGATCCGCCACACACAGGTACAGGCTGGGAGGACATACCTTGGGGCGACTCACCGGCGGGGACCCCTCCCTGCTCCGGCGGATCAATTCCGCGGTCGTCCTCCATGCGCTCCGCGGGGCACAGACCCCGACCCTGACCGAACTGGTGCACAGCACCGGTCTCTCACGGCCGACGGTCGAGGGCGTCATCGAGGGACTGACGGAGTCCGATCTGGTGGTCGAGGTCGCCCCGGAGCCGGGCGACACCCGCAAGCAGGGCCGGCCGGCCCGCCGGTTCCGCTTCCACGCCGAGGCCGGGCATCTGCTCGGCATCGAGATCGGGGCGCACCAGGTACGGGTGGTGCTGGCGGATCTCAGCGGCCAGGTGCTGGGCTCGCACGGCCGGGAGGTGGACGAGTCCGCCTCGGCCGACGACCGTCTGGAACGGGTCCGGGTCACCGTCGCCGAACTGCTCCGCAAGGCCGGAGTGGCCCGCAGCACCCTGTGGGCGGTCGGTGTGGGCAGCCCCGGCATCGTCGAGGCGCACGGTGAGGTGACGCTCGGTACGGCGCTGCCCGGCTGGACCGGGCTGGCGCTGGGCGAGCGGTTGCAGCGCTCCTTCCGATGTCCGGTCCTGGTGGAGAACGACGCGAATGTGGCCGCTGTCGCCGAGCACTGGAAGGGTGCGGCGGTCGGTACCGACGACGTGGTGTTCGTCCTGGTCGGGCTGAGCCCGGGCGCCGGTTCGCTGATCGGCGGGCGTCTCCACCGTGGTTTCGGCGGCGCCGCGGGCGAGATCGGGGCGCTGCATCTGCTGGGACGCGAGGTCACCCCCGAGCATCTGCTGTCCACCACCGGCACGCCGCTGCACCCGCTGGACGAACCGGCCGTGGCGCGGGTCTTCGCGCTCGCCAAGCAGGGCGATGTGCAGGCGAAGGACGCGGTGGAGCGGTTCTTGCGGCGGCTGGTGCACGACGTGGCCGCGCTGGTGCTGGCGATCGACCCGGAACTGGTGGTGATCGGCGGCTGGGCGGCCGGCCTGGACGGCGTTCTGGAGCCGCTGCGCTCCGAACTCGCCCGCTACTGCCTGCGCCCGCCGAGTGTGGTGCTCTCCGCGCTGGGCCAGGAGGCGATCGCCACCGGGGCGCTGCGGCTGGCGCTGGACACCGTGGAGGAGCAGCTCTTCGCGGTGGAGCAGACGACGCTGGCGCGGCACTGACGCCGGGCCGGAGTCCGGCCGGAAACGTCCGTCGGCCCGCCATCCCGGTGACCGGGGTGGCGGGCCGACTGGTGGCGCGAACGAGTCAGGACGCCTGGCGGTGGGGCTCCGGCTCGTGGTGGGTGACCTCGATCGCGCCCGAGTCACCGAAGGTGAGCCGGCAGGTGTCGGCGCGGTAGGTGGCCACCGACGCGGCGGCGACCCGGCCGCCGGCGTAGTACCGGGTGGTGACGACGAGCACCGGCGCGCCGGGCAGCCGGTCGAGCTGCTTGGCGTCCTCCGCACGGGCGGAGCCGAGTTCGACCGCGCGGTCCTCGCCCTCCAGTTCCAGGGAGTGCAGCTCGCGCAGCACCGCCGGGGCGTGGGTGGCGGGGGTGAGCAGCGTGGAGAGCCCCGGCACCGAGGCCGGCGGGACGTAGAGGAGTTCGGTGGCGACCGACTGACCCTGCATCACCCGCTCGCGGCGGATGGTGTGCACGGCCTCGTCCGAACCGGTGCCGAGCAGCGCGGCGACCGAGGCGGGGGCGACCGCTTCCACGCACCCGATGGTGTTCCAGGTGTCACGGCCGGCGCCCGGCCAGGCGTTGGCCGAAGGGCCGACCGCGACGCCCATACGGGGCGGGGCGACCGTGGTGCCGACGCCGCGCCGCCGCTGGAGGCGGCCTTCGAGTTCCAGTTGTTCGAGCGCCTGGCGCAAGGTGGCCCGGGCCACGCCGAAGCGGGCCGCCAGGTCACGTTCGTTCGGCAGGATCTCGCCGACCTCGAACTCGGAGTCGAGGGCGTCGTTCAGCACCGTCTTGAGGTGCCAGTACTTCGGCTCCTGCACCGCTTCGAGCTGCGTGGTCCCCACCCTGTCCTCGCATTCACCATGGCCGTGGCCGGCCGGTCGGGCCGGATCCGACGGCTTGTTAAGCCTTGTTTCGGAACCTGTGTTTATTAAAGGTCCTTGCACTACTAGGACGATACGGCCGGTTCGCAAACTTGGTCAAGACCAATCCTCGAACCGGCTCATGCCCACCGGAACCGGATACATGAGACGTTCATGATCTGTTGATGATGTGCTGCGATAACGTTCGTGATCTCCGTGGGGACAGGGCACGGAGACCAGGAGCGGGAGGGGAACGGGGATGGCCCAGGTCACGGTGGTCACCGGGGGCGGACGCGGGATCGGGGCCGCGGTGGCGCTGCGGCTCGCGGCGGACGGGCACCGGATCGGTATCGGCTATGAGCGGGACCGGGCCGCGGCGGACGAGGTGGCCGCCGAGGTGCGCGCGGCCGGCGCCGCGTGCCTGGTGCACCAGGTCGACACCAGCGACGAGGCACAGGTGGACGCCTTCTTCGACGCGGTCGTGTCGGGCCTTGGCCCGGTCACCGGGCTGGTCGGCAACGCGGGCATCACCGGGCCGCTGGGCCGCTTCACCGAGACGCCGGTGGAGGTGATGCGCCGGGTGGTGGAGGTCAACGTGATGGGGTCGCTCATCTGCGCCCGCCGGGCGGCGCTGGAGATGTCCACCCGGTACGGGGGCCAGGGCGGCGCGATCGTGAACATCTCGTCGGGCGGCGCCACTCTCGGCAGTCCCGGCGAGTACGTGCACTACGCGGCGAGCAAGGCCGCGGTCGACACCCTGACGGTGGGCTTGTCCAAGGAGTTGGCGCCCGACGGGGTGCGGGTGAACTCGGTGCAGCCCGGGATGATCGTCACCGGTATCCACGCGGCGATGGGCGACGCGGAGCGGCCGTGGCGGAACCCGGACCGGATTCCGATGCGGCGGCCGGGGCAGCCGCAGGAGGTCGCGGGGGCGGTGGCGTGGCTGCTGTCGCCGGAGGCGTCGTACACCACGGGCGCGGTGCTGCGGGTGGCCGGCGGGCTGTGAGCCGTACGCGCTGAAGGGATACGGCCGGTCAGCGGACACCGGCCGAACGGCGGGCGGCGCCAGGAGTGTTGACCGGGGCATGACTGAAACCTGACGGTGATACCGGGTAACCCGCCGGAAACCCGCGATCGTCCCGGCAGGAGCACAATCCGTGTGCCCCACGCTTACACCGTTTGTTGAAGTGCCGTTCACGTACGACCGGTCAGCCCGGTTCGACCTCAGAGGAGCGCCATGTCAGGACCCGCCGTGGAAGCCGAGACGCCCACCGAAGTACCACCGCCTCCGGCCGGCAACCTGCTGGACCGCTATTTCCGTATCAGCGAACGCGGTTCGACCCCGTTGCGGGAGGTCAGGGGCGGTCTCGCCACCTTCTTCACGATGGCGTACATCCTCGTTCTCAACCCGATCATCCTCGGCAGCGCGACGGACAAGTTCGGGCACCACCTCTCGACCGGTCAACTGCTCACCGCCACCGCACTGGTGGCCGCGGTGATGAGCGCGATCATGGGCGTCGGCGGCAATCTGCCGCTGGCCATCGCGACCGGTCTCGGTCTGAACGCGGTGGTCGCCTTCCAGCTCGCGCCGAAGATGAGCTGGCCGGACGCGATGGGTCTGGTGGTCCTGGAGGGCCTGCTGATCTGTGTGCTGGTGGCCACCGGGCTGCGTGAAGCGATCATGAACGCGATACCGCAGGCCATCAAGCAGGCGATCGGCGTGGGCATCGGCATGTTCATCGCGTTCATCGGCCTGGTCGACGCGGGTTTCGCCAGCCGGATCCCGGACGCGGCCAAGACCACCACCCCGGTCCAGCTCGGCGCGACCGGCGCGCTCACCGGCTGGCCGGTGCTGGTGTTCTGCCTCGGCGTGCTGCTCACGGTGGCGCTCGTGGCGCGCCGGGTGAAGGGCGCGATCCTGATCAGCATCGTGGTGATGACGATCGTGGCGATCATCGTCAACTCGATCGCCGACATCCCGGACGCCGCGTGGGGCCTGACCGTGCCCAAGCTGCCCGACGACGTGGTGGCCAGCCCGGACTTCGGGCTGCTCGGGCACTTCAGCCTCTTCGGCGGCTTCCAGGAGGCGGGCGTGGTCACCGCGCTGCTGTTCGTCTTCACCCTGGTCCTGTCGGACTTCTTCGACGCGATGGGCACCATCGTCGGTATCTCCAGCGAGGCGGGGCTGCTCGACAAGGAGGGCCGGGTGCCGAACATCGGCCGGGTGCTGTTCATCGACGGCGCGGCCGCGGTGGCCGGCGGTCTGGCGTCCAGCTCCTCCAACACCGCCTATGTGGAGTCGGCGGCGGGTGTCGGCGAAGGCGCGCGTACGGGTCTGGCGAGCGTGGTGACGGGCGCGCTCTTCGCGGTGGCGCTCTTCTTGGCACCGCTGGCCGGGGTGGTGCCCTCGCAGGCCGCGGCGCCGGCGCTGGTCGCGGTGGGCTTCCTGCTGATGGCGCAGGTCCGGAACATCGACTGGACGCAGTACGACATCGCGATCCCGGCCTTCCTGACCATCGCCGTGATGCCCTTCACCTACAGCATCACCAACGGCATCGGCGCGGGCTTCCTGTCCTACATCGTCATCAAGACCGCGCTGGGCAAGGCGCGCGAGGTGCACCTGCTGGTGTGGATCGTGTCGGTCTTCTTCCTCGCCTACTTCGCGATCGACCCGCTGCAGCAGGCGTTCGGCGTGAAGTAGCCGAGGCGGGTGCCGCCCACCGTCCGCGGGAGGAGGGGACCCGCGGACGGGCGGGCGGCCGGGGCGCCTCGACCGGGACGGGGGCGCCCGGTCGAGGCTGCTGGCCGGACCGGTGCTCGCACCGGCCCGTACTGAGACAACTCCCCCCATCCCGGCGGAGTTCCCGGCGTCCCGCGGATATTCACCGCGCCCCGTCCGGGCCGCGCCGCGACCGGGGCCCGCCCGCCGATCCGGCGCAACGGCGGATTTCAGCCATGGATGGCGAGAAACAGGGGGAAAGGTCAATCAACCGGGACGATCGGTCCTTTACCGTCTGGTCATGGAACGTTCGTGATCACGCAACACGCCTTCGGCACTGTGGTCGCATGCCTCATTCGACCCCTGCCCAGAGCAGAGCACGGCACCGGTACTGGGGCCGCGACCTCGCAGAAGTGGCCGCGCTCTTCACGGCGATGGCCGCCGCTGACTTCGTCGCCGACCTGGTGAACCACGGCCCGGACGGGAGGGTCCTGCTGGTCACGTCGTCGCTGGGACTGCTCGCCGCGGCGGCCTTCCACACCTGGTGGACACGGCGGCACAGCCACGCCCCGCCGGCCCCGGCCGCGCCCGAGGACACCACGCTGTGGCGGATGCGCACCACCGTCCGGGACACCCCGGGCAGCCTCGGGGCCGTCTGCACCGCGCTGGCCGCCGGCCGGGTCGACATCGTGACGCTGCAGACCCATCCGCTGGCCGAGGGAACCGTGGACGAATTCCTGCTGCGGGCGCCCCGTTCGCTGCCGGCCGCCGCCCTCCTGCTGACCGTGGCGGACGCGGGCGGCACCGACAACTGGCTGGAGCGGGCCGACGCGCACGACCTGGTGGACGCGCCGACCCGGATGCTCGCGCTGGCCACCCGCACCGCCCTGGACGCCGCTGAACTGCCGCTCGCCCTGCGCCAGTTGTTCGGCCGCTGCACCATCACCTCGACGCCGCAGAGCGGTCCGGCGGCCGCTGAGGAACCCCCGGAGCCGGAGAGCGGGAAACCCACCGTGATGCGGCTGCGCGACCCGTCCGGCGGCATCATCACCGTCCGGCGCGACCATCTCCCCTTCACCCCGACGGAGTTCGCCCGCGCCCGCGCACTGGTGGAACTGGACGCGCGGCTCGGCGTGCGGATGCCGGCCCGCAAGGACACCCTGATCCTCCCCGAAGGCAACGAGATCACCGTCCGCCGGGCCGGCCCCGACGACCACGAGGCGGCCCTGGCGATGCACCACCGCTGCTCCTCCGCCACCCTCACCTCCCGCTACCACGGCCCGGTCGAGGACGCCGACCGCTATCTCACCCACCTGCTGAGCCCGCGCTTCGGCCGTTCCCTCGCGGTGGAGACCGCCTCCGGGCGGCTGGTGGCACTCGGGCACCTGCTGTGGGACGGCGACGAGAACGAGGTGGCGCTGCTCGTCGAGGACGAGTGGCAGCGCCGCGGCATCGGCGCCGCGCTGCTGCGCCGGCTGATCGAACTGGCCGCCGAGGCGGGCCGGGATAGCGTCTACGCGGTCACCCGGTCCACCAACACCGCGATGGTGGCGGTCATGCGCGAACTGGACCTGCCGCTGGACTACCAGGTCGAGGAGAGCACCCTGGTGATCACCGCCTCCCTGCCGCCGGCGACGGACGCCGACCCGTCGCCGGCTCCGCTGCCCTGGGTCACGAGCCGCCGGCCCTGACCCGGGCCGCCGCGTCGGTGCCGCCGTGCCCGGCCGGGCCGGCCACCGACGCGGCGAGCGCGCCGTCGAGGTCGCGCCACAGGTCCTCGGCGTCCTCCAGTCCCACCGACAGCCGGAGCAGCCGGTCACCGACACCGCCGCTGCGCCGGTCGTCGGCGGCGACGATGCGGTGGCTGATCGACGCGGGGTGCTGGATGAGGGTGTCCACGCTGCCCAGGCTCACCGCCGGCGTGATCAGCCGGACCGCGCCGATGACCGCGTGCGGGTCGCCGGCCGTCTCGAAGGCGACCATGGCGCCGCCGAGCCGCGGATAGTGCACGGCGGTCACCCGCGGGTCGTCCGCGAGCCGGGCGGCCAGCAGCGCGGCCGTCGCCGAGGCGGCCGAGACCCGTACCGGCAGCGTGGCAAGCCCGCGCAGCAGCAGATAGCCGGCCAGCGGATGCAGCACCCCGCCGGTGGCGAAGCGCACCTGCCGCAGCCGCCGGGCGAACTCCTCGTCGCAGGCGACCACGCCCCCGAGCACATCACCGTGCCCGCCCAGGTACTTGGTGGCACTGTGCAGCACGATGCGGGCACCGGACTCCGCCGGCCGCTGGAGCACGGGGGTGGCGAAGGTGTTGTCGGCGAGCAGCGGCACCGACCCGCAGGCGTACGCCACCGCCCGCAGGTCGACCTCGGCAAGCGTCGGGTTCGCCGGCGTCTCCACGATCACCAGGCCGGTGTCGGGGCGGAGCGCGGCCGCGATGCCGGCCGGGTCGGTCCAGGTGACCTCGGTGCCGAGCAGCCCGCCGCTGAGCAGGTGGTCGCTGCTTCCGTACAGCGGCCGGACCGCGACCATGTGCCGCAGCCCCTCGGCGGCGCGGGCCAGCAGGCAGGCGGTCAGCGCGGCCATTCCGCTGGCGAAGGCGACCGCCGTCCCGGTGCCCTCCAGCCGCGCCAGGGCGGTCTCGAAGCGAGCGGTGGTCG
Organism: Streptomyces sp. NBC_01476; assembly: GCF_036227265.1. Taxonomy (NCBI): domain Bacteria; kingdom Bacillati; phylum Actinomycetota; class Actinomycetes; order Kitasatosporales; family Streptomycetaceae; genus Streptomyces; species Streptomyces sp. NBC_01476. Next base: position 362,161 of record NZ_CP109446.1, read on the forward strand.
GGTTGTCGAGCCGTCCGTAGACCGGCGGCCCCTGGAGGCGGGCGCCGGTCGCGGCGAAGGCGTCCAGCCGCTCGGCCTCGGCGCGGCTGTCGTACGAGGGATAGGTGGTGGACAGGTCCAGCGGCACGGCGTGGACACCCAGAGCGGCGAGGTCCTCGCGGCCGGCGTGCACGGCCTCGGTGGCGGGTGCCCAGCCGGGGTGTCCCGCGGCGGCGGGAGCGGACGGGGATGCGGTCGGCTTCATGCCATTCAGACTGAACGCCCAACGGGACGGGGCGGGAAAACCCCGTGCTACGTTCGGCCGATGACCGAATCTGTCGCACTCGATCCGGTGGATCTCCACATCCTGCGGGTGCTCCAGAACGATGCCCGGACCACGTACCGCGACCTGGCCGCGGTAGTCGGCGTGGCACCCTCCACCTGCCTGGACCGGGTGGCCCGGCTGCGCCGCGGCGGCGTCATCCTCGGCCACGAACTGCGGCTCGACCCGGCGAAGTTGGGCCGCGGTCTGCAGGCACTGCTGCTGGTGCAGATGCGCCCGCACCGGCGGGAGCTGGTCGGCCCGTTCGTGGAGCGGATCCGCGGCCTGCCGGAGTCGCGGGCGCTGTTCCATCTGACCGGCCCCGACGACTACCTGGTGCAGGTGGCGGTGAGCGACACCGCGGACCTCCAGCGGCTGGTGCTCGACGAGTTCACCGCCCGGCGGGAAGTGGCCCGGGTGGAGACCCGGCTGATCTTCCAGCAGTGGGAGTGCGGGCCGCTGCTGCCGCCCGCTCACGACACGTAAGGTTCGCTGATTTTTTTGCTAGTGACGCGGACCGCTTCCTCGTACGAGGATGGCGCCATGTCCACTCTCAGCAGCAGTGCACTCCCCCGGCAGGTCGCGGACGCCTATGTCGACGACCTCCTCGAACTCGACCCGATTCTCGGCACGTACCTCGGCGCCCCCGACAGCAACCGGCGGCTGCCCGACCTGTCACCGGCGGGCGCCGACGCGCTGGCCGCGCTGGCGCGTACGACGCTGGACCGGCTGACCGAGGCCGAGGCCCGGCCGGGCGCGGAGAGCGACGCCGAGCGGCGCTGCGCCCGGCTGCTGCGCGAGCGGCTCACCGCCGAGCTGGCGGTGCACGACGCCGACGAGCACCTGCGGGCGGTGAACAACCTGGGTTCGCCCGCGCACAACATCCGCGAGACGTTCTCGCTGATGCCCACCGACACCCCGGAGCAGTACGCCGACGTGGCCGCCCGGCTGCGCGCGGTCCCGGCCGCCCTCGACGGCTACCGCGCCTCGCTCACCGAGGGTCTGAACCGCGGGCTGAAGGCGGGTCCGCGCCAGGTGGAGACCGTCATCGGGCAGTTCGGCGAGTGGATCGGCGACGACGGGTCGGGCAGCTGGTTCGAGAAGCTGGGCGCGGACGGCCCGCAGGAGCTGCGGGGCGAGCTGGCCGCGGCCGGCGCCGAGGCGACCGCCGCCTTCGCGGCACTGCGCGACTGGTTCCGGGACACCTACGCGCCCGCCGTCGCCGGAGCCCCCGACACAGTGGGCCGTGAGCGGTACGCCCGCTGGTCCCGGCTGTGGAACGGCACCGACCTGGATCTGGACGAGGCGTACGCGTACGGCTGGTCCGAGTTCCACCGGCTGCGTGCCGAAATGCTCGCCGAGGCGGGGAAGATCCTGCCCGACGCCACTCCGTGGGAGGTGCTCAAGCACCTGGAGGAGCACGGGCAGGCCATCGAGGGCGTGGACGAGGTCCGCGACTGGCTGCAGGGCCTGATGGACGAGGCGATCACCGCGCTGGACGGCACCCACTTCGAACTGGCGGAGCGGGTCCGCCGGGTGGAGTCCCGGATCGCCCCGCCCGGCGGCGCCGCGGCCCCGTACTACACCGGTCCGTCGGAGGACTTCACCCGGCCCGGGCGCACCTGGCTGCCCACCATGGGCCGCACCCGCTTCCCGGTCTTCGACCTGGTCTCCACCTGGTACCACGAGGGTGTGCCCGGTCACCACCTGCAGATCGCGCAGTGGGTGCACGTCGCGGAGAACCTGTCGCGCTACCAGGCGACGGTCGGCATGGTCAGCGCCAACGTCGAAGGGTGGGCGCTGTACGCCGAACGCCTGATGGACGAGCTCGGTTTCCTCACCGACCCCGAGCGGCGGCTCGGCTACCTCGACGCCCAGATGATGCGGGCCAACCGGATCATCGTGGACATCGGTATGCACCTGGAGCTGGAGATCCCGGCGGACTCGCCCTTCCACCCGGGCGAGCGCTGGACGCCGGAACTGGGCCGGGAGTTCTTCGGCCGGCACAGCGGCCGGCCGGCGAACTTCGTGGACAGCGAGCTGATCCGCTACCTCGGCATGCCCGGCCAGGCCATCGGCTACAAGCTCGGCGAGCGCGCCTGGCTGACCGGCCGGGCGGCGGCCCGCACGGCCCACGGCGACGCCTTCGACGCGAAGGCGTGGCACATGGCGGCGCTGTCGCTGGGTTCGCTCGGCCTTGACGACCTGGTGGCGGAGCTCTCCGCGCTCTAGGACACCGGTGCGGGCCGCCACCGGCAGGGGCGGCCCGCACCGCACGGGGCACACGGCGGCCCGCCGGAGTGGAACCTCTTTCCGCGCCCGCCCGTTACCCTGCTGCTCGGCGGCCGGATCGCCTCGGCGGCCCGGCCGGACCCTCTCGTACGACAAGGCGGTACGGCTGGATGACCCTGCACGCTTCCCATGACGGCGGACGCCTGGTGCTGACCCAGGGGAGACTGACCCTGCGGGAGCAGCTGCCGGCCGACGCCGTCCAGTTGTCCGACGGCAAGCCCGCCGAGCTGGTCTGGATCGACGGGGTGCCCGGCGAGGGCACGGTGGGCGCCGCCACCATGACGGTGGCCACCGCCAGAGCCGGCGTCTACCGGCCCGGCTGGGGCCTGTTCGCGATCACCAGGTCCGAGGACGGCACCGCGGTCGGCGGCGCCGGCTTCCACGGACCGCCGGACCAGGGTTCGGTGGAGATCGGCTACGACCTGTCGGAATCGGCCCGCGGCGCGGGCTGGGCGACCGACGCGGCCCGGGCGCTGTGCCAGTGGGCGCTCGCCCAGCCGAATGTGATGGTGGTCCTGGCCACCACGGAGCCCGGCAACCGCGCGTCCCAGGCGGTGCTGGAGAGAGTCGGTTTCATACGGGTGGCGGACCGAGGCGAGCTCTGGGCGTACGAGCTCACCTCGGTTCCGGCGTGACGGTTCCGCGTGACGGCTCCGGCCTGATCGTTTCTTCCGGGCCGGCGCGGCCCGAAGGTCCGGGCCCGATCGTCGCGGCCTGACAGTCCCGGCCTGACGGTCCCGGCCTGATCGTCCCGGCCGCTCAGCAGCCGCAGTCGGCGGCTCCGACGGGAGCGGTGAGCGGGTCGGGTGCGCGCCGTACGGCGCCGTCGGCGATCTCGTGATCAAGACCCTCCCGGATCCAGTACTCCATGCCGCCGAGCATCTCCTTGACCCGGTAGCCCAGGGTGGCGAGGCTCAGCGCGGCGCGGGTGGCGCCGTTGCAGCCGGGCCCCCAGCAGTGCACGACCACCGGGACCGCGGGGTCGAGGAACGTACCGGCCAGGCGCGGGATCCGGTCGGTGGGCAGGTGGACCGCGCCTGGGATGTGCCCCTGGTTCCAGGACTCGGTGCTGCGGCAGTCGACCACCACGAAGCCGGGGTCACCACCGGCCGCGAGCGCGGCAGCGACATCCGAGACGTCGGTGTGGAAGGCGAGCGACGCGGCGAAGTACGCGGCGGCGTCGGTGGGTGCGGCGGGCGGGACGCGCAGGACGGCATTGTCGGCGGGGGGCAGCAGGTCCGCGGTGTCGGAAGTGGTCATGCCCGGAAATCTAGGCGCGCGGACGCCGCCGCTGAAGAGGGATTCCCCGGCACTGCTGTTGATTCACCGGGGTTTCGGCTGCTACGCATGGCGGATGACCACGATTTCCCTGGACGCCACGGACTGGCGACTGCTGGAGGCCCTGCAACGCGACGGGCGGTCGAGCTACGCCGAGCTGGCCCGGACCGTGTCGATGTCGCCGAGCGCGGTGACCGACCGGGTCCGCCGGCTGGAGGAGGCCGGGGTGATCAGCGGCTACTCCGCGGTGATCGACCACGAGCGGGTCGGACTGCCGATCCTCGCGATGGTCCGGCTGCGCTACCCCACCGGCAACTACAAGCCCTTCCACGCGCTGCTCGGCACCACGCCCGAAATCCTGGAGGCGCACCATGTCACCGGGGACGACTGCTTCGTGATGAAGGTCGCCGCGCGGTCCATGCGGCACCTGGAAGAGGTCACCGGCCGGATCGCCGGGCTCGGGGCGGTCACCACGAGCATCGTGTACTCCTCACCCCTGGAACGCCGGCCGTTCGTGCTCTGAGCCGGATCAGCTGTGCGCGGCCGTCCGCATCCGTACGGTGGAGCCGTCCCGCCCCTTGAGGACACGCAGTTGGGCCGGGATGCGGTGCCGCAGGTCCGCCACGTGGCTGACGATGCCGACCGCGCGGTCCCGCTCCCGCAGGCCGTCGAGGACGTCGAGGACCTCGTCCAGGGTCTGGTCGTCCAGGCTGCCGAAGCCCTCGTCGATGAAGAGGGTGTCGAGCCGGGTGCCGCCGGACTCGTCGGTCACCACGTCCGCGAGGCCCAGCGCGAGGGCCAGTGAGGCGAAGAAGGTCTCGCCGCCGGAGAGCGTGGCGGTGTCGCGTTCGGTGCCGGTCCAGGCGTCCACCACCATCAGGCCGAGGCCGGACTTGGTACGGCCACTGCCCCGGGCGTCGCTGTGCACCAGGGTGTAGCGGCCGGCCGACATCCGCTGGAGGCGCACCCCGGCGGCGGCGGCGACCTGTTCGAGGCGGGCGGCCAGCACGTACGTCTCCAGCTCCATCCGGAACCGGTTCTCGGCGCTGGTCGCCGACGCCAGGTCGGAGAGCCGGGCGATCATTGCGAACTCGGCGCGGGCCGGGGCGAGCTGCCGCACGCGTGCGGTGGCGTCCGCGGAGAGCCGGTCGAGGTCGCGGCAGCGGGCGGTGGCGGCGGACTCGGCGGCCGAGGCGGCCCGCAGCCGCGCGGTCGCGGCGGCGAGTGCGGCCTGGGCGGCGGCCGGGTCGGCCGGTGGCAGCGCCGCCGCGGCGGCGGGTTCCGGTGCGGCCAGATCGGCTTCGAGCGCGGCCTCCTCCTTGGACCATGCCTCCACTTGGCGTTCGGCCCGCCACAGCCGCTCGGCGGGCAGCAGCGCCGCCTTCGCCTCGGCCGGTGAGCCGAACCCGGCGCGGGCCGCCGCGTCGGCGAGTGCCCGCTCGGCCTCGGCGAGCCGGTCGGCGCTCTCGCCGCGGGCCCGCACGGCGTGCACGGCGCGTTCCAGCAGCGCGATGCGGTCGGACAGCCGGGCCCGGCGGGCCGCGACGCTCGGGTGACCGGCCCTGGCGCGCTCCAGCTCCGCGCTCAACTGCTCGTGTTGGTCGTCCAGTTCCTCGCGCCGCGAGGCATGGGCGGCAGCCTGGTTCAACGCCGCGTTGCGCTGCTCGGTACGGCTGTCGCGCTCCTCCTCGGCGCGGGCCAGCGCCTGCTTCGCCTCGGGCACCCCGGCGGCCTCCCGAGTGGCCTGGGCGTGTTCGGCCTCCAGTACGGCGCAGGCGGTGGCCAGTCCGGCGGCCGGCTCCGCACCGGCGGTCGCGGCGGCCGCCTCCAGGGCGGCGCCCAGCCGGGCGGCTTCGGTACGCGCGGTGTCGTGCGCGGCGGCTGCCCGCTGGTAGGCCGCCTCGGCGGCTTCCTCGTCCGCCCGGGTGACCTGCTGCGGCGCGGGGCGGGCGGGCGCGGGGTGTTCGGCGGAGCCGCAGACCCGGCACGGCTCCCCCGCCGCGAGCTCCCCGGCCAACTCGGCGGCGATGCCGTCGATGCGTGCCTCGCGGAGGTCCTGCCAGGTGTCCCGCGCGTCGGCCGCGGCGTCCCGAGCGTGGCGTACGGCGTCCTCGGTGCGGGTCAACTCGGCCCTCAGCCGGTCCCGTTCGGCCGCGGCGTCGCGCTGCCGTCGGGCCGTCTCCAGCCGCGCGCTCAGGCCGCCCGCGCGCGCCGCGGCGTCCGCGCCGGCGTCGAGCCGGGTCTGGAGGGCGGCCCGCTGCCGCGGCCACTCGCCCAGCCACGCCTCCGCCTCCCGCACGATGCCTTCGGCGGCCCGCTCCTCCCGCTCCAACTGCCCGCGCCGGGCCTCGACCTCCCGGACCCGCGCCTCGGCCTCCCCGGCCTGCGCCAGCCCCCCGAGCTCTTCCCGCAGCTCCCCGACCCGCCGCGCGAGCACGTCACTGACTGCGGCGGCCCAACCACCCCCGGCCGCCCCGGAACCGGCGGACGGCTCCGCACGGCCCACCGCCCCGCCCTGCCCCGGCACCACGTTCCGCCCCCGTGGCGCGGTCACATCAGCCGCCTCGTCCTGCTGCCGGGCACCGGCGGAAGGGGCCGGCATGCCACGGACCCCGGACGCGGCCGACGGCTCAGCCCCACCCGCCGCCTCTGCCCGCCCGAGCCGCTCCTGCCGAGACGCCCCGGACACGGCCAGCCGCTCGGCCTCCCCGCCTGCACCCCGGGCCGCGGGCAGCCCGGAAGCGCCCGGGACCGAGCCCGCCCGCTCCGGCTGCGAGAGGCCGGCAGAACCGCTCGCCTCATCACGCAACCCGGCCTCGTACCCGGGCAGCCCCGAAGCGGCCAGGGTCGCATCCGTACGGCTCGCACGCGCCGGGGACTCGACCCCGCCGGCCGCGTCCGCCCGCCCCGGCTCCCTCGCCTCACCACGCAACCCGCTCTCGTACCCGGGCAGCCCGGAAGCAGCCGGGGCCGCATCCGTACCGCCCGTAAGGGGTCCGGGCTCGGCTCGGGGGGCGGTGGTTTCGCCCCGGGCGGGACGCGTGCCGGTGCGGGCCTGCGGGAGGGCGCCCTCGGGCAACTGCTCTCCGGACGCGGTGAGTTCGGCCGCGATCCGCCGTTCGGTGGTCAGCGCGTCCCGGTGCTGGGTGGCGGCCTTGTCGCGGTGGGCGAGGGCGGGTTCGACGGTCGTGGCCCGCAGGGCGCGGGTGAGGGCGGTGCGGGCTGCCGTACGAGCCGCGTCCTCGGCGGCCAGCGCGTCGGCGCGGCGGCAGAGGTCGGCGTGGCGGGTCTGGAGGGCGTGCAGGTCCCGGGCCGCGTCGAAGGAGTCCGCGGCGGCCCGGTGGGCGGTCTCGGCGTGGTGGAGGGCCGACCGGGCGACGGTGCGGGCCTCGCGGGCGTCGCAGCGCAGGACCGCGGCCCACTCCAGAAGGTCCGCCTCGGCCTCCGGGCCGGGTCCTGGTCCTGCCGCCTGCCGCAGCCGGGCGGCGAGGTCGCGCAGGTCCGCGTCGCCCTGGCCGAGCCGCTGGGACGCCTCCTGCTTGCGGTCCCGCAGCCACCGCTCCACCCCGCGGAAGCGGCGCGTGTCGAAGAGCTTGCCGAGCAGCGCGGCCCGTTCGGTGGCACTGGCCCGCAGGAAGGTCGCGAACTCGCCCTGCGGCAGCAGCACGACCTGGCAGAACTGCTCGCAGCTCATCCCGACCAGCTGCTTGATCTCCTCACCGATCTCCTGGTGGGACTTGGAGATCCCCTCCCACTGCCCGCCCTTGTGCTCGCGCAGCAGCGTGACCGCCTTGTCGAGAGTCGTACCCGTCCCCCGCTTCTTCGCCCGCAGTTGCTCCGGCCGCCGGGTGATCTCCAACCGCCGCCCGCCGAGGGTCAGTTCCAGGACCACTTCGGTGGCGGTGCCGGCCGCCGCGTGGTCGCTGCGCAGCCTCGTCGCGGGCCGGGCCCCGGGCACCTGGCCGTAGAGGGCGTAGCAGACCGCGTCCAGGACGGAGGTCTTGCCTGCTCCGGTGGGGCCGTGCAGCAGGAACAGCCCGGCTGAGGAGAGTTCGTCGAAGTCGACCCGCTGGGTGCCGGCGAAGGGTCCGAACGCGGTGAGTTCGAGTCGGTGCAGTCGCATCGGGTCAGTCGCCTTCCGTCCGTACCGCCTCGCTGCGTACCGCGTCGAACGCGTCCGCCAGCACGTCCCGTTCGCCCGGGTCCGCCGCCTGGCCGCGTACGTGCGCCACGAAGTCCTCGGCGATCTGCCGGTCGGTCCGGCCGCGCAGCCGCTGGGCGTAGGAGGCCGCCGGGTCGTCGTCGCCGTTCTCGGGTTCGAAGGCGAGGCTGAGGATGTGCGGGAAGCGTTTGGTGAGGGCCGCCATCGGTTCGTGCGGGCGGTAGGGGTCGGTGAGAGTGGCTTCCACCCAGGCGTCGGTGTGGCGGTCATGGGCGGGGTCGCCCAGCAGGTCGTCGAGGCGGCCGCGCAGCCGGGCGAGTCGTCTGGGCACGGGCGTGTCGACGCGTTCCGCGTCCACCTCGCCGGCCGCGCCGAGGGTGACGAGCCAGACGCTCTTGCGGTGGTGCTCCTCGGAGAAGGAGTAGGCCAGCGGTGAGCCGGAGTAGCGGACGCGTTCGCTCACCGTCTGGCAGCCGTGCAGATGGCCGAGCGCCGCGTAGTGCACGCCGTCGAAGACCGCCGCGGGGACCGCCTGGACGCCGCCGGCGGTGATGTCGCGCTCGCTGTCGCAGGGCGCGGCTCCGGTGACGAAGGCGTGCGCGAGCACGACGGCCCTCGTGCCCTCGGCGCGGCCGGCGAGGTCGGCGCGGACGCGGTCCATGGCGGCACCGAGCACCGCCGTGTGGTCGGCCTGCTCGGCGTCGAACTCCTGGCGGACGAGGGCGGGTTCGAGGTAGGGCAGTCCGTAGACGGCGACCTCGCCGTGCTCGTCGGAGAGCAAGACCGGCTGGTGGCAGGTCGCCGGGTCGGTGCGCAGATGGATACCGGCCCGGCCCATGATGCGGCCGCCGACGCCGAGCCGCCGGGCGGAGTCGTGGTTGCCGGAGATCATCACGGTGGGCACACCCAGCTCCGCGAGCCGGTGCAGCGCCTCGTCGAAGAGCTCGACGGCGGACAGCGGCGGCACGGCGCGGTCGTAGACGTCTCCGGCCACCAGAACGGCGTCGACCCGCTCGCTGCGGGCGGTGTCCACCAGGTGGTCGAGGAAGGCGCGCTGGGCGTCGAGCAGGCTCACCCGGTGGAAGGACCGCCCCAGGTGCCAGTCCGATGTGTGCAGGAATCTCACTCGGTGGCTCCCACCCGCACGTTTGGCCTCGCCGTTCCTTGGTGTCGGTTGACGCCGGTCCCCGTCGGTCAGCGCGGTTGAGCGCCGGTACGTACGGTCCCGGCACGGTCGCGCCGGTCGTGGCACCGCGGTCGTCCCCGCCCGGGCCGCTCCCCCGGCCCGGGTCATGTGTCCGTGGATGTCCGCGGTGATCAGGATTGTAGAGGGCGCGGGGCCGGCGCTTCGTCCGAGGGCCGTGGCGCGGGTGTGACGCGGTGTCAGCGGCGGCCGTCCTGGGCGCTCAGACGTCCACGTACGCGCTGCCCTCGACCGTGAGTCCCGCGGCGCCCGAGGTCGTGTCGGCCAGCCAGGACCGGAAGGCGGGCAGGTCGGCCTCGGGGACGCCGAGGTGGAAGGTGACCTCGGCGGCGTAGGTGACGTCGCGTACGGTGCGGCCGGCGGCGCGCAGTTCGTTCTCCAGCCGGCCGGCCCGCTGGTGGTCGGCGGTGACGGTGACCAGCGCGAGGCGGCGGCGCTCGATGGTGCCGATGTTGTCCAGCGCGGCGGAGACGGCGCCGCCGTAGGCGCGGGCGAGGCCGCCGGCGCCGAGCTGGACGCCGCCGTAGTAGCGGGTGACGACGGCGACGGTGTCGCGTACCTCGCGGGCGAGCAGCACCTGGAGCATGGGGGTGCCGGCGGTGCCCCCGGGTTCGCCGTCGTCGCTCGCCCGGTGCAGGCGTCCGTCCGGGCCGATGACGTAGGCGAAGCAGTTGTGGGTCGCGGCCGGGTGCTCCTTGCGGATCCGGCGGATGAACTCCTGCGCGGTGTCCGCCGCGGCGGCGGGGGCGAGCGCGCACAGGAAACGGGAGCGTTTGATCTCGCTCTCGTGGACGCCTTCGCGCGCCACCGTCAGATACCGGTCGATCATCCGTTCAGCCTACGGCCGGGGGAATGGCAGCCGCCGTTCCGGGGTTCGAGCAGGCAGGACGTGATGATGGTTCCGAGACGGGACAGGCTGGAGGACGGCGTGTACGGCGACGCGGAGACGGTGCGGAGGATTCTGACCGGGACGGGCGACACCTGGGCGGTGGTGGGCCTGTCGAACAACACCTCGCGGGCGGCGTACGGCGTCGCGGCGGTGCTCCAGCGGTTCGGCAAGCGGATCGTGCCGGTGCATCCGAAGGCGGAGACCGTCCACGGCGAGCAGGGGTACGCCTCCCTGGAGGACATCCCCTTCCCGGTGGACGTGGTGGACGTGTTCGTCAATTCCGAGCTGGCGGGGGCGGTCGCCGACCAGGCGGTGGCGGCCGGGGCGAAGGCCGTCTGGTTCCAGCTCGGGGTGGTGGACGAGAAGGCGTTCGAGCGGACCCGGGCGGCCGGGCTCGCCATGGTGATGGACCGGTGCCCCGCGATCGAGATTCCGCGGCTGGCCGGCTGAGCCACCGCGGTCAGGTGCACAGACCGGAGGTGCACAGACCGGCGGGTCAGGTGCCCAGACCGGCGAGCACCACGGCGCCGGGGAGCCCGGCGAGCGCCTTGCCGGGGACGATGAGCTTGCCGCGCCTGGCGCCGCTGCCGATCACCACATAGGGCGTGTCGACAACGGCCGCGTCGATCAGCAGCGGCCAGCCGGCCGGCAGCCCGACGGGGGTGATCCCGCCGTACTCCATGCCGGTCTCGCTCACCGCGAGGTCCATCGCGGCGAAGGACGCCTTGCGCGCTCCGAGGTGGCGGCGGACCAGGCCGTTGACGTCGGCGCGGGTGGTGGAGAGGACCACACAGGCCGCGAGGGTGACGTCCTGGCCGCGCTTGCCGGCCACGACGACGCAGTTCGCGGAGACATCCATCAGTTCGGGGCCGTAGGCGGCCACGAAGTCCGCGGTGTCCGCCTTCGCCGGATCGGTGTCCACCAGGATCATCTCGGGCGTCACCGCGGCGGCGACCGGCGGCGGCAGCAGTTCCCGGCGTTCGGTGGCGGGGTGGGCGTCCTCGAAGTTCCCGATCGGTGCGCGCATACGGCGAACCTAACAAATCCCCGGACGGCGGGATCCACGGGCGGGGCCGCTCACGCGCCGCTCCTGTCCTCCAGTTGCCCGTCCGCCAGTTGCTCCTCCAACTCCCGCAGCGCCAGCAGCTGTTCCGGCGTGGCGCCGTCCGGGATCGGGACCGGCGCCGGAGTGCGCAGCGGTGGCTGCCAGCCCGCCGCGGGGTCCCAGCGGCGGACGACGCGGGCCGGGGCGCCTGCCACCACCGCGTAGTCGGGGACCTCACCGCGCACCACCGCCGCGGCGGCGACCACGACATTGCGGCCGAGCCGGGCACCGGGCAGGATCACGCACCCCGAGCCGAGCCAGCTGCCCGAGCCGATCTCCACCGGCGCGGTCCGCGGCCACTGCTTGCCGACCGGCTGGGTGGTGTCGTCGTAGGAATGGTTGTCGCTGGTCACATAGGTGTACGGGCCGCAGTAGACGTCGTCGCCGAAGGTCACAGGCGCCGAGGCGACCACATGGCTGCCACGGCCGAGCACGACCCCGTTGCCGAACCGCAGCACAGGGTCGGGGCCGAGGTCGAGGCCGGGCATCATCCCGGCGGTGAGCGTGACCTGCTCACCGATGATGCAATGGTCGCCGAGGTGGATCCACCGCTCGCCGAAGACGGTCCCCTGCGGGAAGGCGAGGCGGGTACCGGCACCGATGGCGCCGAAGCGCAGCGGTCCAGGGCGGGCGGCGGTGACCGCGCCCGCGTTCTGCATCCAGCGCCAGCCGCGGTGCACCAGGCGCGAGGACGCGCGGCGCCGCCAGGCCGCGGCGCCCCCGATCACAGAGAAGAACACGTTCTCATTCTTGGGCACGGGCCCACCGTATACGGTGCCGGTGGACGGCGGTGGAGCGGCGTGAGGACGGTGGCCATGGCGGAGCGGGCGGGCGGCACGGGCGCGGCGGACGGTCCGGACGGCACGGGCGCGGCGGACGGTCCGGGCACCGCGGTACAGCGGCCGCCGGCCGGTGCGCTGATCGCCGCGGTGGGCGGGCGGCAGCCCCGGGTGGACCCCGGCGCGTACACCGCCGCGGGCGCCGTGGTGGTGGGTGACGTGACGATCGCGGCGGGGGCGAGCGTGTGGTACCACGCGGTGCTGCGGGGCGACGGCGAGTCGATCAGCCTCGGCGCGGGTTCGAACATCCAGGACAACTGCACGGTGCACGCCGACCCCGGCTTCCCCGCGGTGATCGGCGCGGGCGTGACCGTCGGCCACAACGCGGTGCTGCACGGCTGCGTGATCGAGGACGACGTACTGATCGGGATGGGCGCGACGGTGCTGAACGGCGCCCGCGTCGGTACCGGTTCGCTGATCGCGGCGGCAGCCCTCGTGCCGGAGGGGATGGTGGTGCCGCCGGGCTCACTGGTGGCCGGGGTGCCGGCGAAGGTCAGGCGGCAGCTCTCGCCGGAGGAGCGGGCCGGGATCCGGCTGAACGCCGGGCATTACGTGTCGCTCGCGGTGGTGCACCGGGAGTCCCTGGGCTGACCCGCGCGGGCCCTGCGGCGGCTCTGCCGGACCGAGGGGCGGCTCTGCCGGACCGAGGGGGCTGCCGGGCGGCGCTACTCGCCGGCCTGGGCGACCGCGACCTCGGGCGCCGTCTCGGCCGAGGCCGACTCGATCTCCTCCTGTGCCCTGGCCGCGCGGCGCCGCACGAGGAGGAACGAACCAATGCCGAAGAGCACCGCGATGGCCAGCCCGAAGTATCCGAAGCGCTTGAGCCACGGCTCGGCGACGACCCCGACGTAGTAGATGATCGCGGTGAAGCCGCCCGCCCAGACGATGCCGCCGAGCGCGTTGGCCAGCAGGAACTTCCCGTACGGCATCCTCAGCACGCCCGCCAGCGGCCCGGCGAAGATCCGCAGCAGCGCCACGAAGCGGCCGAAGAAGACCGCCCACACGCCCCAGCGCTGGAACGAGCGCTCGGCGGTGGCGACATGACCCGGTGAGAAGTGTTTGGGGAATCTCTCGCCGAGCCGGTCCAGGAGTGGCTGGCCGCCCTTGTGGCCGATGGAGTAGCCGATCGAGTCGCCGCCGATCGCGCCGATGATGGCGCTGACGGCGACCAGCCAGGGGTTGACGCTCCCGTGGGAGGAGAGCAGTGCGGCGGTCATCAGGACGATCTCACCGGGCAGCGGGATGCCCAGGCTCTCCACACCGACCACCAGGAACACCGTCAGGTAGACGGCGACCGGTGGGATGCCGTCGAGCCACTCCTGGACGTGCACAGCCGGTCCCCTCCCCATGACAACGGTCGGAAAATGGGCGCGCCCGGCGCCCACCTGGGAAGCCTAACCGACCGGCGGAGGATGGCGTCCGGTCAGCGGAGCGGCTGTGGACAGCCAGCGGCCCGGTGCGGGGTCGTCACTTGTTGGGCCGCAGCGTCCAGACGATGCTCATCCGGGCGGTCTCGGCGCCGTCGGCCCGGCTGATGGACACCTCGACGGGGAATTCGGGGCGGGTACCGGCGTCCAGCTCGGCGACGACGTCGGCGGCCGGCCTGCCGAGTTCAGCGGTAGCGGTGACCGGGCCCATGGCGAGCTTGGAGTACGCGATCTCGGCGCGCACCGCGAGCGGGACCGCCCGGCTCAGCTGGTCGCCGAAGGCGGCGAGCACGATGGCGCCGGACGCGGACTCGGCGAGGGTGAACATCGCCCCGGCGTGCGGGCCCCCGACGTGGTTGTGGAAGGCGGGCTGGTCCGGCAGCAGGACCACGGCACGCTCCGCGGTGATCTGCTCGTACTCCAGGTTGAGGGTGCGGACCATGGGCACGGTGGCGCTGAGCATTTCGCCTATCGAGGGCCCGGAGGCGGGCAAGGTCTCTGACATGACTGGAGATTACCAGCCGGTAATGAGATGCGGCATGGAACCTCGGGGCCGCCTCCCCTAGTGTTTCCAGCCATGTGGCCAGGAGAACAAAACGGGGGACAGCAGTATCCGCAGGGCAGCGGGAACAACTCCCCACAACAACCCCAGGGACCGTACGGGCCGCCCAACCCGTACGCGCAGCCCGGCTATCAGCAGCCGGGCGGGCAGCAGCCCGGCTACCCGCCGCAGCAACCGCCGCCGTCCCCGTACGGCACGCCGTCGCCGTACGGGCAGCCCGGTTACCAGCAGCAGCCCGGCTATCCGCCGCCCCAGCCGTGGGGGCAGCCCACCGGGCCCGGCGGCCCGGCCGGCCCCCAGGGCCCTGACGGTCCGCAGCCGCCGCGTGGCCGCCGGAACCTCAACGTGGCCATCGCGATCACCTCGGCGGTCGCGGTGATCGCCGCCATCGTCGTCGGCGCGGTGTATCTGGCCGGCGGCGACAAGAAGGACGACGCGAAGAACGGCGGCTCCCCGACGCCGACCGCCACCGTGACCTCGGCCACGCCCTCCCCCACCGCGACCGGCACCCCCAGCGACGACCTCACCGACAACCCGCGCGCGGCGCCGGGCACCGCGAACGTCAAGCCGGTCGTCCCGGGCTGGAAAGTGGTCACCAGGACCCAGCGCAACGTCGCCTTCGACGTACCACCGGACTGGTCGGTCAAGACCGAGGACGAGATCGTCGGTTACGAGGACGACAACGGCAAGGCGCAGGTCGCGATGAGCGGCCCGGCCTACTACAAGGAAGCCTGGTGCACGTCCTCCGAGGGCACCGCCGACCGCGCGGTGGTCGGCACCAAGGGCGCGAACGGCGCCACGAGCGTCCGCAACGCCGCCGAGTCGCAGGCCACCTCCTGGGCGTACTGGGCGTTCCAGAACAAGGGCAAGGGCACCTTCTCCAAGGCGCAGAACAGCAAGGAGTTCACCAACGCCTACGGGATCAGCGGCTGGCAGGCGCAGGCCACCGCCACGAAGGTGCCGGCCGGCAAGTGCGTCACGAGCACCGGTGAGGCCTGGACCGTCGCCTGGATCGACCCGACCCAGCCCGACCCGGCGAAGAAGCTCGTGGTGTGGGTGCTCTACGCGGACCGCGGGAACGCCGACCAGGTGTCGCAGGCGACCGTCGACAAGATCAAGAGCACGATCCGGCTGATCAAGCAGCCTTAGCCGGGCCGGAAACAGTTTGCGGCGGGCGGGGCGCTCGTGTTGAGTCCCGGGGTGACCAGTGACGCTCCGGCACCCCGCCTGCCCCGCCCGCGGCCCCGGCCTCGGCTGCCGGTGATGCCGCCGTGGGCCGGGAAGAACTTCCGGCTGCTGGTCTCCGCGTCCTTCATCACCAACCTCGGCGGCTCGGGCGCGACCATCGCGGCTGCCTACGCGGTCATCGAACAGGGCGGCAGCGCCACCGACGTGGGCCTGGTGGCGGCTGCCCGCACGCTGGCGATGGTGGTCTTCCTGCTGGTCGGCGGCGCCGTCGCGGACCGGGTGCCGCGGCAGCTGGTGATGGTCGTGGCGAACAGCGCGAACGCCCTCTCGCAGGGCTTCTTCGCGTTCCTGGTGCTCACCGGGCATCCCGCGCTGTGGCAGATGGCGCTGCTCACCGGCATCGGCGGCGCCGCCCAGGCGTTCTTCTCGCCGGCTTCCCAGGGTCTGCTGCTGTCCACCGTCGACGGCGAGCACGCGGGCAAGGCGTTCTCGGTCTACCGGCTGTCGGTGAACGGCGCCACCATCGGCGGCGCGGCGCTCGGCGGCGCCCTGGTGGCGGGGATCGGTCCCGGCTGGGTGCTCGCGGTGGACGCGACCGGTTTCGCGGTGGCGGCGGCGCTGCGCTCGCGGATCGAGGTGGCCAGGGCGGTCCGGGACACCCCGTCCGGCGGCATCCTGCGCGAATTGCACGAGGGGTGGCGGGAGTTCGTTTCCCGCTCCTGGCTGTGGGGCATCGTGGTGCAGTTCGCGGTCGTCAACGGTGTGGTCGGCGCCTGCGAGGCGGTCTACGGTCCGCTGGTCGCCCGGGAGCATCTGGGCGGCGCCGGGCCGTGGGGGCTGGCGCTGGCCGCGAGCGGCATCGGTACGGTCGGCGGCGGGCTGCTGATGATGCGCTGGCGACCGCGCCGCATCCTGCTGGTCGGCACCCTCGCCATCTTCCCGCTGGCGCTGCCTCCCGCCGCGCTGGCGCTCGCGCCGTCCCTCGGGCTGCTGGTGGCCGTGATGTTCGTGGCGGGGATCGCCGTCGAGGTGTTCGCGGTCGGCTGGATGCTGGCGCTGCACCAGGAGATCCCGGACGAGAAGATGGCCCGGGTGTCGGCGTACGACTGGCTCGGCTCGGTGGCGCTGACGCCGCTGGCGATGGCGGCCGCCGGTCCCGCGGCGAACGCCTTCGGCCGGACCGACGCGCTGTGGGGGTCGGCGGCGCTGGTGGTGCTGCTCACCGGCGCGGTGCTGGTGCTGCCGGACGTACGGCGGCTGGAGCGGCGTACGCCCGAGGGGCACGTGGTGACGGCGGACCTGCAGGTGCCGCAGCCCACCGGGCAGTAGATCCGGTCCGCCCCCGGGGCGCCCCTCCGCCCCCGGTCTCAGCCGACGGTGAAGGCGCCTTCCGGCGGTTCGGGTGACGGGGCCGCGGACGCGTCGTGCACGGGGGTCCCGGTGAGCTCGCGCAGCGCCGTGCCCGTCACCACCCTGGCCGGGAAGGCGTCGCCCGCGCACAGCCGGGCGAGGGCGTCCAGCGGAAGCGGCCGGCGGGCGGCGGCGAGCACGGCGTTGCCGAAGCGGCGACCCCGCAGCACACCCGGTTCCGCCAGCACGCACAGCTCGGCGTCCGGCCCGAACGCTTCGCGCACAGACGCCAGTTGGGACCCGAGGAAAGGGAAGGGCGCCGCGTCGGCGAGATTCGCCGTGTAGACGCCGCCGGGGCGCAGCACCCGCACCGCCTCGCGCAGGAACTCCACCGAGGTGAGATGCGCCGGCACCCGTGAGCCGGTGAAGACATCGGCGACGATCGCGTCCGCACTGCTGTCGGGCGCCGCGGCCAGCCACTGCCGGGCGTCGGCGGTGTACACGGCGATGCCCGGTTCTGCCACCGGCAGGTACTCGGTGACGAGCGCCGCCAGCCCCCGGTCGGCCTCCACGACCTGCTGCGGTGACCCCGGCCGGGTGTGGGCCAGCCGGCGCGGCAGTGTCAGCGCGCCGCCGCCGAGGTGCACGGCGTGCACCGGCGTGTCGAAGGCGGACTCCAGCACATGGGCGATGCGCCGGGTGTACTCGAACTCCAGGTGCGCCGGGTCGTCCAGGTCGACGTACGACTGCGGGGCCCCGTCGACGGTGAGCAGCCAGGCCCGCGGCCGGTCCAGATCAGGCAGCAGTTTCGCGGTGCCGAAGTCGACTGCCCTGGTCACGGGGACGGGTTCCTGGCTCATCCGCCGATTCTCCCAGCCCCCGCCGGCGACCGCGTACGCCCCCGGGGGCGCCGGGAGCGCGGGTGGCGCACGGGCGTGTCGCACCCCTGTCGTGCAGGGGTGCGACACGCCGTGCCGTCAGCTCACCTCGGTGACCGTCCCCGCGCCCACCGTGCGCCCGCCCTCGCGCATCGCGAAGCCGAGCCCCGGCTCCAGCGGCAGCGCGCGGCCGAGTTCGACCGTGATGTCCGCCGTGTCACCGGGCAGCGCGATGCCACCGGGCCCGAGGTCCACATCCCCCGACACGTCGGCGGTGCGGATGAAGAACTGCGGGCGGTAGCCGCTGGCGACCGGCGTGTGCCGGCTGCCCTCCACCGCGGGCACGATGTAGACGCGCGCGGTGAACCGGCGGTGCGGGGTGACGCTGTCCGGCGCCGCGACGATGTCGCCGCGCCGCACCTGCGTACGCTGCACACCCCGCAGCAGCAGGGCCACATTGTCCCCGGCCTGCGCGGAGTCCATCGGCTTCCCGAAGGTCTCCAGGCCGGTGACCACGCTGGTGAGCGGTTCGCCGGTGTCGCCGTACAGCGCGACGCGGTCGCCCGGCCGCACGGTCCCCCGCTCGACGGCCCCGGTGACGACGGTGCCGCGCCCGGTGATGCTGAGCACGTTCTCCACCGAGAGCAGGAACGGCGCGTCGGTGTACCGCTCGGGCACCGGGACATAACTGTCCACGGCGTCGAGCAGCTCGCCGATCGCGGCACTCCACCGCGGGTCCCCCTCCAGCGCCCGCAGCCCGGAGACGCGGACCACCGGCAGGACGTCGCCCGGGTAGCCGTGGGCGGTGAGCAGTTCGCGTACCTCCAGTTCCACCAGGTCGGTGAGTTCCGGGTCACCCGCGTCGGCCTTGTTGAGCGCGACGACGATGTGCCGCACGCCGATCTGCCGGGCCAGCAGGACGTGCTCCGCGGTCTGCGGCATCACGCCGTCGAGCGCCGAGACGACCAGGATCGCGCCGTCCAGCTGGGCCGCGCCGGTGATCATGTTCTTCACGTAGTCGGCGTGCCCGGGCATGTCGACGTGCGCGTAGTGCCGGGTACCGGTCTCGTACTCGACGTGCGAGATGGTGATGGTGATGCCCCGGTCCGCCTCCTCCGGGGCGCGGTCGATGCGGTCGAACGGTACGAAGGTGCCGGTGCCGCGGTCGGCCAGCACTTTGGTGATGGCGGCGGTGAGCGTGGTCTTGCCGTGGTCGACATGACCCATGGTGCCGATGTTGAGATGCGGCTTGGTCCGGACGTATGCCTGCTTGGGCATCGGTGTGCTCTTCCTCGAAGCGCCGCGCGGGAGGTGGTGGTCCGCGCGGACGGAATGACTCTTGGCCTGAATGCCTGGACCCCTTGGCCGGACCGACCCTCCCCCTGTGGGGTCCGCCGGTTGTTCTGTCCGGGGAGGGTCAGCGTCGGGTGCCGTCGAGGAGGGCGGGGGCGGGGGTGGGCCGGGTGTTCCGGGGGCTCGGGGTGGGCCGGGGGGCTGCGGCGGGGGCGGGGGCCGGTGCCGCTGCGTGGGCCTGGGCCGGTGCCTGAGCGGTGGGGGCTGTTGCCCGGGCCTGGGCAGCCTTCGGCGCCGCGACCGCTGCTGCGGTGGCGACTGCGCGGAAGGCGGTCCGGAACATGGGAGTGAGCATGCGGCCCGGGGGCCGGGGTTGTCGAAGGGTTTTCAGGCGGGCGGCTGACGGGGTGTCGGGCGGGCCTCGTGCCGCCGGCGGGACGGGAGGGGTGCCCGCTCAGTTAGGCTCGCCGGGTGGCCGACTCCGCCGACCCCGACCCCGCCATCCTCGCTCCCCCTTCCGCTCCCGCTCCCGCTCCCGCTCCCGGATCCGCCGCGCCGCCTGCCCGCGGCTTCGCGGCTCGGTGGTCGCGGGCGGTGGTCTCTCCGTGGGCGCGGTTCGCCCTGCTGGTCCTGCTGCTGGCCTGCGGAATCGCCGGGGTCCTCGCGTGGCAGCCGCAGCGGTTGCTGACGGACGGGTGGCCCCTGCACGCGTCGTCCGGGGTCACCGCGGTGACGCTCTTCACCCTCGCCTACGGACTGGCCACCGTCGCCTTCGTACCGCGCCCGCTGCTCAACGCGGCGGCCGGCGCCCTCTACGGCATCCACGCCGGGCTGCCCGCGGCGATAGGCGGCACCGTGCTGGGCGCCGGACTGGCCTTCCTGCTCGGCCGTTTCCTCGGACGTGACGCCGTACGGCCGCTGCTGCGCGGGCGCGTGGTGCTCTCCGTGGACCGGCAGTTGAGCCGGCACGGCTTCCGGAGCACGCTGGCGCTGCGGCTCTTCCCGGGGGTGCCGTTCGCGGCGGCGAACTACGCGGCGGCCATCTCCCGTATCCGGCTGCTCCCCTTCCTCACCGCCACCGCGGCCGGCAGCCTGGCCAACACCGCGGCCTACGTGGTCGCCGGGAGCCGCGCCACCTCCCCCACCTCACCGGCTTTCCTGCTGGCCCTGGGGTTCCTCGGAGTGACCGGCGTCGCAGCGGCCGCGCTGGCCCGCCGGACCCGTACCCGTACCGGCCCCGTCGCCACCGACGCCAGCTCCCCTGCGGATCGCGCCGACCCGCCGGCGGAATCCGCGTGATGTCCGACGCACGGGAGGTGTTGACGGCGTGCGTATGGTGAGAGGAAAGCGCATCAACGCCCGCCCAGGGCTGTGAGCCGGGCGGCCGAACGGGGGAAGAAAGGTGCGTGCCCGATGACGATCGGGCTCCTCTCCGCGATCGCTGCTGTGTTCTACGGAGGCACGGTCTCAGTCCTCGCCCTTACTGCCACTTTCGCCCGGCGCCGCACGCTGCGGCGTGACGCGCGCAGCACCCTTGCCGTCCTGGTACCGGGGCGAGCGGTGGAGCCGCGGCGGGTGGACGGGGCGGGGGCGGGTCCAACCAGCTGACCGGTGCTGTGAGTTGGTGGCCCCCGGTGGGTCAGGCCGCGGCTTTGAGGGGGTGTCCGCCCCGGCGGATGCCCTTCTCACCGCGGACGCGGGCACGTCCACGGCGTTGTGCGGCCACCGCGCCTCCAGCAGCCACAAGGGAGAACCGACCCCACGTCGGAAGCGCTCGCGAAGCCGCGGAGGATCAGGCAAGACAGCAGCGCCTGGCACCTGTAAATCTCGTTGTCGGACGTCTCGGTGAGGGAGGTAGAAGGACGGCATGGATACCGCCGAACTCGAACAGTTGCTGGACGAGACCTTTGACCACGCTGTCGTGCACCACGGATACACGAACTACATGCGCGACTACGAGGTCATCGTCCACGCGACGGCTGCGCCGAGTACCGGCATAGCGCCATCTCACCTGCGGTATCTCTTCCGGTACTGTGTCGAGGCCTGGTGCCGGACGTCAGTGCCGGCGGAGACCTGGCGGGTCTCTTTGGACGACCGGCTCATCGACTACGAGACCGGTGTCGACCTCGACGGATACGTGTGGGGCGTGAAGTGGCACTGCATGTACCCGGGAGCCAAGCTCCTTCCCGAGTCGGAGGCGACCCAACGCTGGTCGAAAGCCCTTGGAATCGACTTCCACGAGGTACACCTTGAGACCAACGCACACAACCTGACCCTCCTCTTCTCTGATCTCCAGGTGAGCGAGGTGACGGCGGGATACGCACCCTTCGTTGTGGAATCGCAGTCAGGGGTCGATTGATCTTGCGACCAGCGTGTGTCCAGGTCGTTCCTCCAGTCATGGGGCGGGGTGACCTGGCAGACGCTGAGTGGGGACGGTTTCGGCCGCTCCTGCCGGTGGGCAACGCGCGGTGCGGGCGGTGGCGTGATCACCGGGAGCTGATCAACGGGATCTTGCACCGGGTGCGGACCGGAGTGCACTGGCGAGACCTGCCCGAACGCTTCGGGCCGTGGAAGACAGTCCATGAGCGACACCGGTTGTGGTCGGCCGACGGCACCTGGGAACGGCTGCTTTAGCAGATTCAGGCCGAAGCCGATGCCGCGGGTGAGTTCGACTGGAACATCGGGGTGGACAGCGGACCGGCTGTGCTTCAGCCCGTCGCCGATCGCGACGAGGACGCGGCCCAGTGCCTGGGCGTCCACTTCCCCGCGCAGTTCGCCGGCGTCGATGGATGCCTGGACCGCCTGGGCGTGGCCGCAGGGCGCGGCGCCTTCGCCGGTTCAGCCGCGCTCCTCCTCTGCCCCCGCCCCGGACGGGTCGGAAGAACTGGCTGGTCAGACCTGTCCCGGATGGGCAGGATGCCTTCATGGACCAGCCCGTCACCATCGCCTGGCAGTACGTCGTGGGTTTGATCTTCCCGGAGGACTTGCCGATGGCGGCGGCCCACGTGCTGGCCGCCGGCTACGACTCTCCCTCGCTGCGTGACCTGGCCGGCCGTTCCCGGCGCACAGACACCGAGGAGACCGCCGCACTCTTCGAGGGGACAACGAACGAGCTCGGGGTCCGGATCCCCGACGACGAGACCGCCGAACGCTGCCTCTTGCATCACATGGCAACACGGCTGTGCACAGGTGCCGTATCGCCGAGGGACGCGGCGGCTCGGGTCTGGCAGGGGATCGCGTGCCTGACAGCACCTGAGTACGCATTCGTGCAGGCCGTGGGCGAGGAGTACTACCTCGACCATCTGTCCCCCGAAGACTTCCGGACCTGGGAGAACGCGGTACGCCTCGCGGCGGAGGCTCTGGCCCGGACCGCGTTTCCCCTCGCACGGTGAGTTGCGCGGCCACGCCCGCGGACTTCATACGGGTCCTGCCCGGCTCGCGTCCCAGGGCTCGAATCTCTGCTGCTCCACCGAGGCGAACCGCACGCGGTCAGCCCGCCGGCCGGGTCCGACGAGCCGGGACAGGGAGCGGCAGCGGCCGTCCGCGCTCAGGTGGAGCTTGGCGGCCAACCCGCCGCGCGAGCGAACCGGCCGTCAGCACCCGCGCCACCTCCACTCGGCCCCCTTGGAGGCGAGAGCTGCCGGCGGTACGGTCCGGGCGCCGACCGCCCAACGGTAGGCATCAGGCCGCCAACGGTTCACGCATGCCAGGACCCTGAGGGCCCGTCAGGTCCGGTCGAGCGCGGCGGCTGCTTCCGCCGCCTTCGCGCTGACCGCTTCGGCCGCGCGGCCGGCGCGCCCGGTGACCTTCCAGGCGAGCATGCGCAGTCCCACGGACGGCGAGGGCGGGAAGATGCCCAGCTGGCCGAGCATCGTGAGGTCGTCACGCAGCGCCTCGTGGCGGACGACCTTGCCGTCCTTCACATCGAGCATGTGGACCTGCTCGAAGTCGATGTCCCGTCCGGTGGGCGGAATCGCCTGGTCGAGGCGGCCTTCGCGGAAGCGTACGAAGGACGCCGTGTGGGTGCCCTGCATGCGCAGCCGCAGCCACACCTGGTCGCCGTCGCGTACGACAGCGGAGACCGGGAAGCGCAGATCGCTGAAGGCCGAGCGCATCCACGCGCCGGAGGCGAGGGTGCCCCGGGGGCCGGGCAGGGAGCAGGCCGCGGGGGCGACCGAGGCCTCGCGGTTGTGGTTGTCGGGATGGACGACCTCGACCGCGAGGTCGGCGTCGCCCGTCTGCAGGACTCGGAACAGGGCCTCGCCCAGCTCCGCGGGATCGGTCGTCATCTGCGCATCCTTCGCCGGAGGAGAAGCAGGCGGGACCCGCCGCTCCAATTCGAGTAATAAGCGAGATAATGAATACCACACAGCAGCCCCCTTTCGGTATCGTGGCCGCCATGACCGCCAAACGCGCCTATGTCTCCCCCTTGCGGGAGAAGTCCGCCGCACGCACCCGCGAGCTGATCCTGACGCGGGCCACCGCGCTCTTCGCGGAACGCGGCTACGGGCGGGTGACCGTCGCGGACATCGCCGCGGCGGCCGGGGTGGCGCCGAAGACCGTCTTCGCCAGCGCCGGCAGCAAGGCCGAAATCCTGGACCGGATCGTCGACCGGGCCGTCGCGGAGTCCGGCCACGAGGCGGCGGTCGCCCATACGCTCCAGCTGGACACACCGGCCGAGGTGCTCCGGTCGACGGCCCACGGCACCCGGCTCGGCAATGAACGGCAGTTCACCACGCACGAGGCGATCCGCAAGGCGCTGCCCGTGCACGAGAGCGGGGTTGCCCTCTGGGAACGCGCGACCGCCGCCTACCGCCACTCCCTGAACGTCATCGCCGACCATCTCCAGACCCTCACCCCGGGCCCGCTCTCCCCCGCCCCCCAGAAGACCGGCGACCTTTTGTGGCTGTGGTTCGGCCCCGCCGCGTGGCGCACCCTGGTCATGGACTGCGGCTGGTCCTGGGACTACGCGGAGGCCACCCTTGCCCACACCGCTCTCGCGGCCCTGACCCCGGCCGGCGCGCCGCCGGGACCCGGCCCGCAGACGGCGGACAGTGAGGGTCCGTAACGAAGGACCGCACGGCGACCTTGATGCGAGGCGCCTCTCGGGCGAAGCGCGCGTGGATCCATGCAACTGCATCGACGTACACTCGCGGCATGGAGGAACGCTCGACCACTGCAGATCTCAGGGCCCGCGAGCTGGGCCGCTTCCTGATGGCGCGCCGTGCCGATCTCACCCCGGAGGAGGTGGGGCTGCTCTCCGGACCGCGACGCCGGCGCGGGCTGCGGAGGGAAGAGGTCGCCATGCTCGCGGGCGTGGGGGGTTCCTGGTACCAGTGGATCGAGCAGGGGCGCGCCAAGAACGTGTCCCGGCAGGTCCTGGAAGCCATCTCCCAGGTGCTGCGCCTGGACTCGGCCCAGCGGCGGTACGTGCTGGAGCTGGCGGGCATGACCGGCGGTGCGACCGCCGCGTTCCTCCCCGATGCGTCGCTGGCCGACCGGATCGTCGAGGGCTACTCGCCCAGTCCGGCCTACGTGCTCGACAAGTACATGAACGTGGTGTCCGCCAACAGCGCCGCGGTCGGACTGTTCGGGGAACGCCTGGCAGGCGGTAACTTCCTGCGGCTGCTCTTCACCGAGCCGTCGTTCCGAGAGCTGTTCACGGACTGGAGCCGGTCCGCCGCGGAGGCGATCGCCCGGTTCAGGGCCCATACCACCGGCCTGGTCGATGACCCTGCGTTCTGCGCCTTGTCCGTGGAACTGCAGACTCGGAGTGAGGAATTCGCGCGGCTGTGGGAGTCGCGGGACGTTCTGGACGGCCCGTCCGCCCCCTTGGAGATGCGGCACCGAGAGCTCGGCCGCGTCAGCTTCACCCACGTCTCGCTTGATTTCACCGGTCCCGGCGGCTGCCGGCTGCTGCTTCTTCTTCCCGACGGGGCCACCCGCGAGAAGCTCGGCGCCGAAGAGCCCTACCAGGACCTCAAAGTCGCCACCTGAGGGCTGTCCGGCGCACCCTGCAGGACTATGGCCTCGTCGTGGCTACGGACGAGGCAGCGGGCCGCTCATGGCCGCGCGGGCCCGCCTCTCCTCACGGCCGGACCACCGCCACCAGGCGCCCCCAGGGCCGTGGCGGAACAACCGCTCCGGCGAGTACGCACCGGCCGTCCGCCGAAGCGCGGCAGCGCCAGCGGCACCGCGACCACTGATCGCGTAACGCCGGCCTGCGTCGAGCCCCCGTGGCCACTCGTGGCCGAGCACCGCACCAACGCGTCCGCCGGCGTGGACCGGCCGTGAGGGGCGCCGCTGCTCGCCGTCGGCCCCGTCCCGCCTTGCGTACGCGCCGCACCTGCCGCAGGCCAAGCCAACAGGCGTGACCCACCAACGGATCCCGTGGGCCCCAGCCCCCGCACTGGTGGTGCCACCACCAGTGGCACCACCAGTGGTGCACAGGGAGGCTGTGCGGCAGCGTCTGCGTGCCGAATCATGGTGGGTGTGAGTTCGAGGTTCGCCGCCTCGGTGCCCCGTCCGGTCTGCGACCTCCGCGTCTGACCGGCAGGGCCAAAAGCTGCGGATCCGACGGCTCTCGATTTCCTTGTTTGCGCACGCAACGTTATGCGCCGCCCTGACTCACCGAAGCCTCCGGGCTTCACGCGTTCCCCACCGAAACGGACCACACCATGCCCCACACACCCAATGTCGCCGTCATCTACTACTCCTCCACCGGCACCGTTCACGAGCTGGCGGAGACCATCGCCACCGGTGCTTCCGAGGCCGGGGCCGACGTGCGTCTCCTGCGGGTGGCCGAGCTCGCGCCCAAGGAGGTGATCGCCAACGTCAAGCCGTGGGCCGACCACGTGGCGGCCACCGAGCACATCCCGCTCGCCACGCCGGACGACATCACGTGGGCCGACGCCGTCATCTTCGGGTCCCCCACCCGGTTCGGCAACGTCGCCAGCCAGCTCAAGCAGTTCCTGGACACGCTCGGCGGCCTGTGGGGCCAGGGGCTCCTCGCGGACAAGGTGTACAGCGGCTTCACCGCCACGTCCCAGCTGCACGGCGGTCAGGAGTCCACCCTGCTGGCGCTCTACAACTCCATCTACCACTTCGGCGGGTTCGTGGTGCCCCCCGGTTTCACCGACCCCGTCAAGTTCGCCGACGGCAACCCGTACGGCACCTCCCATGTGACCGGTGCCGAGGCGGAGTTCCCCGTCGACCGCACGGCCCGCGCCTCCGGCGCCTTCCAGGGCCGGCGGATCGCCGAGGTCACCAGGACCTTGAAGGCCGGCCGCGCGGCATAACGGCCCGCAGGCAGTCAGGTCCCCAGGCAGTCAGACGCCCGGGCTCGCAGAAGCCCGGCCACGAAGTCGCCGGTCCCGTCCGCACAAGGCCCGGAACCGGATCAGTTCACAGCAAAGGAGTTCAGACATGTCGGTCTTTCAGACGCACGAGGGCCGGGTGGCCGTTGTCACCGGCGCCGGACGCGGTATCGGACAGGCCATCGCGGTCGATCTCGGCGCGCGTGGCGCCACGGTCGTCGCGGTCGACCTCAACAGCCCCGGCGAGACGGTCGCGCTCCTCGCCGACAAGGGGCACACGGCGCTCGGCCTCACCGCCGACGTGTCGAACCCGGAGCAGACCGCGGCCGTCGGCGAAGAGATCGCACACCGCTTCGGGCGGGCGGACATCCTGGTCAACAACGCCGGCATCTTCCCCTTCCTCGACATCGACGAACTGGACTACGACACCTGGCGGCGCGTCCTCGCGGTCAACCTGGACTCCCAGTTCCTCATGGTCAAGGCGGTGCTGCCGACCATGAAGAAGGGCGGCTGGGGCCGCATCGTCAACCTGACCTCCAACTCGATCGTCACCAACGTCGCCGGTATTTCGCACTACATGGCAAGCAAGATGGGCAACATCGGCTTCAGCCGCGGCCTGGCCAACGACCTCGCCCCGTTCGGTATCACCGTCAACGCCGTCGGCCCGACCCTGACGATCACCCCGGGTTCCCAGCAGGTCCACCCGCAGGAAGCCCTTGAGGCCGCCGCGCAGGCCCAGGCCATCAAGCGCAACGGACTGCCGGAAGACCTCACCGGCACCATCGCCTTCCTCACCAGCGACGACGCCGCCTTCGTGACGGGCCAGACCGTCATGGCCGACGGCGGCTACGCCCGGTGACCCCACCGGTCGGCCCGGCCAAGATCCTCGACTCACAGAATCAGACGAAGGACAGACAGAACATGCGCAATGTGAAGCGTGCCGTGCTGGTGAAGCCCGGTTCGCCCCTGGAGATCTGGGAGCGCCCCACCCCCTCCGCGGCCGGCCGCGAGGTCATCGTGTCCGTCCAGATGTCGGGCGTGTGCGGCACGGACCATCACCTCCAGTCCGGTGACATCAGCCTTCCCAACCCGATGGTCCTCGGGCACGAGGCCATCGGCCGTATCGAGGAACTCGGCTCCGGCATCACCACCGACAGCGCCGGCGAGCCGGTCGCGGTGGGAGACGTCATCTACTGGCAGCCGGCGCAGCCGTGCTACCGCTGCTACTACTGCACGGTCCTGGAAGACGTGTCCATGTGTCCGAACCTGGTCACGTTCCAGCTGCACCAGCACGCGGACAAGCCGCCGGTGGGGACCTACACGGAGTACGCCTGGCTGCCGGACCGCACGGCGTTCTTCAAGGTCCCGGCGGATGTCCCGGCCGACGCCCTCATCGCGTTCGGCTGCGCCATGCCGACCGTCCTCCATGCCCTGGACCGGCTGGGCGGCATCCAGTACGGGCAGAACGTCGTCGTGCAGGGCTCCGGGCCGGTCGGCCTGGCCGCGACGCTTCTGGCACACCTCGCCGGCGCGGGGAGCGTCACGGTACTCGGCGCACCGCCCAACCGGCTGGAAATGGCCAAGAGGCTCGGCGCCACCACCACGATCGACGTGACGAAGACCAGCGAGCAGGAGCGGGCCGCCGCGGTCATGGAGATCACCGGCGGGCGCGGCGCCGATGTCATCGTGGAGGCCGCCGGCCGGGTCCCGGCATTCACCGAGGGCCTCCCGCTGGTGGCCACCGACGGGACGTACATCATCCTCGGCCTGTGGTCCGCGCCGGGCACCTCGCCGGTCGAGCCGCGCTATCTCAACAACCGCAACATCAGCGTGATCGGCTCGGCCTATACGACGCCGCGGCACATGTACGAGACGATCCGGATCACCCGGATGTGCCACCAGCGGTTCCCGCTCGCCGAGATGGTCACGCACCGCTTCTCGCTCGACCAGGCACAGGACGCGATCGACGCGGTGGGCCGCGGCGAGCCACTCAAGGCAGTGATCGTGCCGTGACCACTGCTGTGCGTGCCCAGGACAGGTAACGCCGACGACGGCATCTGTGGCAACCTTGCGGGCTTCGGCCGCTTCCCCGGGGCCGTCGTAACCCCTGACCATTGCCACCCAATTGTCATCGATCGAGGTACCAGTGAACAGCCCAAGCAACGAGCCCATGGCCGACGTACGGGACATGTACATGGCCCACACCATGCTCCGCCGGGAGTTCCGCCTCCTGCCGCAGGCGGTGCTGGACGTGGCTGCGAACGACACCAAGCGTGCGGAAGTCGTCGCGCTCCACGTCGAGTTGGTGTGCGGCGTCCTGCATCTGCACCACGAAGGCGAAGACCTGGTGCTGTGGCCGCTGCTCCTTGAGCGTGGCGGCGAGGCGAGCGCGGCCATCGTCCCCACGATGGAGGAGCAGCACAACGCCATACACCGGGCCTACGACGAGGTGACCGGGCTGCTGCCCGGGTGGCGTGCCACGGGACAGGGCGGCGAGGAACTCGCCCGCGCCCTGGAGCAGTTGCTGTCCGCGCTGGTCGAGCATCTCGCGCTGGAGGAGAAGGAGATCCTGCCGCTGGCCGAGAAGCACGTCACCGCCGCCGAGTGGAACCAGTTGGCCGAGCACGGGTTCGCCAAGAGCTCGAAGAAGACGCTGCCGCTGACCTTCGGTATGGCGATGTACGAGGCGGACCCCGAGTTGATCAAGGATCTGCTCGCGCAGGCGCCGCCGCCTGCCCGCCTGATCATGCCGCTGCTCGGGCCCCGCCTCTACGCCTCCCGCGCCCAGCGTGTCTACGGAACCCGCACACCACCGCGGGTCGGCGCCTGAGGCACCGCGCAACGGGCCGCCCGCGGACCGGTGGACCGGTGCGCGGGCGGGCTTTCGCGCGGGATCACGCCCGCATCTCAGCCGACGGAGGTGATCGTGGCGTCGTTCGCCCTCCAGGCGACCACCGCCCAGCCCGCGGCCTGACCTGTTGTCAACGGCCCGCCCGGGGAGCCTCGTTCGCAAGCGGATCCCCCAGGGCGGCCGGGGTGCGCAGAGTGAGGATGGCGACGTCGTCGTCATTGCCGGCGGGGCGGGCGCGCTCCAGCAGCAGGTCGGTGAAGGCGGGCAGCGGGCGGTGTGCCAGCGAAGCGGCATGCTTGCGCAGCCGGTCCATGCCGTCGTCGATCGGGCGGTCGTGGCTCTCGACCAGCCCGTCGGTGTAGAGGACCAGCGTCGACTGCGGCGGGAGCGTGAGGTAGGCGTCGGTGCGTACCGGCGACAGGCCCGTGGTGAGCAGCATCCCGTGCCCGTCGGTGAGGTAGCGGGCCTGCCCGTCGTGGGTGACCAGGAGGGGCGGCGGATGGCCGGCGTTCGTCCAGGCCAGGCGCCATGTGCCGTCCTCGGAGCGCTCCACGACCCCGAAGATCAGGGTCGCCATCGGCACCCCGGTGATGTGCGTGACCGACGTGTCCAGCCGGTTCAGGATCGCGCTGGGCGGCCCGTGGTGGGTCCACGCGTAGGCGCGCAGCACACTGCGGATCTGCGCCATCCCGGCTGCCGCGTCCAGGTCGTGTCCGACCACGTCGCCGATCGCCAGGGCCGTCGTGCCGTCGGCCAGCAGGAAGGCGTCGTACCAGTCACCGCCGACCTGCGAGTCGTTCGGCGCGGGCACGTAGCGCGCGGCCATCTGCAGTCCCGGCACCGAGGGGAGCTGCGGCAGCAGGTGGCGCTGCATCGTCTCGGCGATCTTGCGCTGGCGCTGGTAGAGCCGGGCGTTGTCCAGGGCAAGTCCGGTGCGGCGGGTGATGTCCTCCAGCAGGGACAGATCGGCCGGGGTCAGCGGGTCGGGGCGCTTGGACCGCCCCAGCGTCAGTGCGCCCAGCACCTCCCGCACGCCCCGGATCGGCGCGATCGCCGCCGAGTGCATGCCCGTCGCCTCGAAGAGCCGCTGCTGTTCCAGGGCGATTCCGGAGTCCGGCGGCCCCTGGTACGTCACCGGTGTCACCAGCGTCGACGCCGCGCCCCGCAACGCCCGCGACAGGGGCATCGGCGATTCGGCCGGCACCGGCGGCATCGGCCCCTGCAAGTCCTCCCGGACGACGAGTTCGCCCTCCTCCTGGTGCACCACCATCGTGCGTTGCACCTCGTCGACCTCGGTGATCAGGTCGATCACCGCCCAGTCCGCCAGCCGCGGGATCACCAGCCGCACCAGGCGGCGCAGAGCTTCGTCACTGTCGAGCGTCGACGTCAGCCGGGTGGTCGTCTCGGCCAGCAGCGCCAGGCGTTCCAGTTCCGGCAGCGTCGAGTTGCCGGCACCGCCGGGTTCCGGCACATCGGTGGCCGCCGGCTCCGGGCCGGAGTCGTAGAAGACCACCAGCACGCCCAGCTCATCCCGTGCAGTGGCGCATGGTGTGACGAGCCACGACAGCTGGACCAGCGCCCCGTCGCCCTGCTCGAACCAGCCACTGCCGCCCTGCGTGCGCCGGCCCAGGAACGCCTCCACCATGCGGCACTGGGCCCTGGCCAGAGGCTGGCCGTGGCGGTCACGGTGGAGCAGGTCATGGGCGTCCCGGCCGACGAGATCGGCCGCGTTCCTTCTCAGCAGTCGCTCCGCGGGCGCGTTCACCGCGGCGATCGCGCCACGCTCGTCCACCAGACAGGCCGCGGCCCCCAGCAGGCCGGGCAGTCCGCCCGCCTGCGTCGTCTCCGGTGCGGGCGCATCTCCTGTCCCCTCGTTCGCCTCGTTCGCCATCCGCCCGCACCTCCTCCGATTGCATCGCCCGCCGTCAGCGTCAGGTTCTCACGATCGCCGGGTCGCCGGGAGACGTCGATGGCTCGACGTCCCCCGGCAGGCCGGTACCGTACTCCGCCGCGTCCCTAGGCGGCCTGGACGAGTTCGGCGCGCCCGAACAGGAGCGCGTAGCCGGCGGGCAGCCGGTCGAGGATGCGGGCGAGAAGCTCGCGGCCGGCCAGGGCGGCGACCGCGGTGAGGACCACACCGGCGTCCCAGCGGGCGGTGGCGTGGGTGCCGCCGGTACGGGCGGCGATGTCCGCCACGAAGGCCCAGCCGTTGAGCTGTTCACGGTCGGGAACCTGGGCGGTGAGGGTGATCGCCGCCTCCACCGGGAGCTGGGCCGCGAGCGCCGTACGGTCCTCGCCGGTCAGCTGCCGCCCGAGGGCGGCCAGCACGGTGTGGACCGCTTCCTCGGCCCGCTGCCTGGTGGGATATGCGCCCTCGTAGCGCACCGATTCCAGCAGCTGCTCGAACCTCGTACGGGATGCGGGGCGGGAAAACATGGGCGGGACGTCTGCCTTTCTCGCTCGGGGTGGGTACGCACAGCGGGTGGATCCGGGGATCGGCGGATCAGCGGATCAGCGGATCAGCGGATCAGCGGGGGTCAGGTGGGTTGTGGCAGCCCGAAGAGCAGGTCGTAGCCGGGAGGGAGCTGCAGCAGAATGCGGTCGGTGAGTTCCCGGCCGGCCGCGTCGGAGACCGCGCTGAGGACGGCGCCTACGTCCCAGGTCGCGGTCTGCTCCGTGGCGCCGGGGATCCACGCGGCGGTCGCGCGCACGAATCGTTCGGCGGTCAGCGGCTCTTCCGCCGGCAGGGGGTTGAGCAGGATCAGTGCGTAGGTCTCCGGCAGGCGGGCGGCGAGTTCCGCGCGTTCCCTGCCGACCAGGTGCGCGCCCAGGAGAGCCAGGACGACGCGGGCCGCCCGTTCGGCCTCGTGCCGGGTGTCGTATTCGCCGCGTTCCTGCACCCGGGACAGGAACGCTTCCGTACGCGGGGTCACCTCAGCCTCCTCGGGGTGCGGGCTTGCGAGCCAAGGACAGGCAGGAGAACGGGGCCGTGGGCGGGGCCGGGACGGGGCGGCGGCCCCGCCCCGGCGGTGACCACCGGCAGGTGCGGGCGGTCGGGCGGCTCGCCGCTCAGCTGCTGATCTGCTGGTGCTCGGGCTTGGCGCCGATGGAGATCCGGCGGGGCTTGGCACGCTCGGTGATCGGGATCCGCAGCGTCAGGACACCCGCGTCGTAGTCCGCCGCGATGCGCTCGGTGTCGAGGACGTCAGCCAGCGTGATCTGACGCGAGAACACGCCCAACGGCCTTTCCGAAAGCTCCAGTTGCGCGTCCTCGGCCCGTTCGGCCGGCCGGCGCTCGGCCCGCACGGTCAGGATGTTGCGCTCGACGTGGATGTCGATCGCCTCGGGGGACACCCCCGGCAGATCGAACGAGACCACGTACTCGTCACCCTCGCGGTAGGCGTCCATCGGGATCGCCGAGGGCCGTGACCAGGTCCCCGGGCCCATGAGCTGCTGAGCCAGGCGGTCCAGTTCGCGGAAGGGGTCGGTGCGCATCAACATCGCGAAACACCTCCAGTCGGTCCAGGCAGTGAGACTGCCAATGCGCTTCACCTGAGATCCGTTGTAGCATGTCATCCATTCGTTGACAACTCCGATGTCATCCGAGAGGTGACGCCACCGAAGGAGGTCCCATGCACGCTGCCGATCCCTCGTTCCCGCCCGACGGCCCGCGCACCGATCCGGTCTCCTTTCTCGCCGCCTCCGCGGCCCTGGAAGCCATCGGTGAGGCCGTCCGCACCGCCGCCGACGACGACAGGCGGCCAGGCCCCGACCCCCTGCCCGAGCAGGCCCTGGCGTCCCTGCTCCTGCTCCGGGAGGTGCGAGAGCGGCTCGCCGGCTGGGAAACCGGACTGATCGAGACGGCCCGTGAAGCCGGCGCCAGCTGGGCCGATCTCGCCGCGCCGCTCGGCGTGGCCAGCCGCCAGGCCGCCGAACGCCGCTACCTGCGGCTGCGTCCCGGGCACCCCGGCACCACCGGCGAGGAGCGCGTCAAAGCCACCCGCGACCGCCGCGCGGCCGACCGCAGCATCACCGCGTGGGCCCGCCTCAACGCCGCCGACCTGCGGCGGCTCGCCGGCCGGATCACCGCCCTCACCGACCTGCCCGCCGGCGCCCGGGCCACCCTCCTCGACCTCGACCAGGCGCTGGGCACCGACAATGCCGCGGACCTGATCGCTCCCCTGACAGCCGCCCGCCCGCACCTCCAGGGCCATCCCGAGCTCGCGGCCCGCGTCGACACCATCACTCATCAGACCCACCGGCTCCGCCAGGCCAGCGACGACCAGCGCACCGGCGGCTGACCGGCCTGGGTCCGAGGGGGCGGGCCCGCCACGCGGGAACGGCCGGCCGGCGGCTATTCGCCACGCCGGAGCCGCCCGGGGACGTATCGCCCCGGGCGGCACGGCCGCGGAAAGAACTCGAACGGGACGGAGACGGGTGGAGGGTGCACACAAGGGCCACGGCCCGCAGCGATGTCGTCGTCATGCCGGATCGGCTACCGTTCCGCGCGGGCGACACCGGGAAAAGCGGGGCGGGGAATCTACTCGTCCTCGTCCTCCGTCTCGTCCTCGTATTCCTCATCGGCGTCCGTCTCGTCCTCGTCTTCGCCGTCCGTCTCGTCCTCGTCTTCGGCGACCGCTTCGTCATGGGTGCGGACGATCTCCCCGTCACGGATTTCGCCGCGCCATCCCTCGGGCTCGTCCTCGGAGAAGGTGACGTACCGCTGGAAATTCTTGAAGTCCAGCCGGATCCGCCTGCCCTGCACCCGCCAGATGTTTCCGGTCTTCTCCACGACTCCGGACGGGTAGTACACGACGACGAGGACGATCCGGGTGAGCGTGGGAGCGATCTCGTGGAAGCTGACCGCCCCCTGCGTGGTGCCCTGAGAACCCTCGGACGTCCACACGATGCGATCGTCCGGCAGTTGCTCCTGCACCGTGGCCTTCCACTTCCGCGTGGACGGCCCGACCTTGACGGTCCACTCACTGGTCGCCTCGTCACCGCGTTCGGCTTCCTTGACGCCCTTGGTGAATCCGCTGAAGCTGTCGTACTCCGTCCAGTGGTCGTAGGCGAAACGCAAGGGCACCCCGACGTCGATCGTCTCGACGATGGTCATGGCCTTGGTGTCGGCGGATTGATCGCCCCCGCCCGATCCGCCGCCCGGCACCATGTCCTTGACCTTTCCGGTGACCTTCTCCTTGACGTCTTGGGCTTTTTCGCCGGCGACGGCCTTCACCGGAGATTCGCCGTGGAGTACCCGGGCGCCGATCTTCGGCAGGGTCCCGCTGTCCTCGTCGACACTGGAGAGCCCCGTCGCGTCGGTCAGCTTGTTCCCGGCCTTCTGCGCCAAGTGCTTCATCTGCGCACCCAGATACTGGCGAAGCTCCTGCTTGAGAAGCGTCATCGGGGTCGCATCGGTCCCGGCGTCCTTCTGATCGGTTGCCACCACAGATCACCTCTCCCGTCGAGGCCGCGAGGCCGACTTCTTGGTGGGCGAGTCCTTTCTCGCCGCGGTCCTCTTCGCAGGAGCGGACTTCTCCTCGGGACGCTTCCTCGCCGCGGCCTGCTTCCTGGACGCGGCGGGTTTGCCCGGCGCGGACCTCCCGGCGGAGGACTTCGGTTTCCCGGTACCGCCGGTCCGCTTCTCGGCCGTCGGACGCCGCCGGGGTTTCGCGGGCGGGGGAGGCTCCTCGTCGGCCTCTTCGCCGTCCTGGTCCTCGTCGAATGCGTCGTCGAATTCGCCGTCGAATGCGTCGTCGGCTTCTTCGGCCGATTCTTCATCCGGCTCCGACTCCGGCACCGTCTCTGACTCTGGCTCGCCGCCGAGCGCGAGCGTGCGTTCGTGCAGGGCGTCGGTGAGAGCCGTCAGGGGGCGTTTCGCGGCTGCCGACGTGACGGCACGTGCCTTGCGTGCGAGGGGGTTGTGATGAGCTTCCTCTTGCTCCTCGGCCTCCTCGCCCTGCTCGGCATCCGGCGTCTCCTCGGATTTCTTCGCCGGGACTCCTGGGAGTCTGTGAATGCCGCCGGATATCGCGTGGCGCGGACTGAGACCCTTGCCCACCAGGAGCGCTGCGGCGGTCAGGGCTATCCGTCCCTTTTTGGAACGGCCGAGTGCGTAGCCCCCGGCCATGGCCGCGGCCAAGCCGACATTCTTCGATTCACCCACGATGCTCCGCCTTCCACTGACGAGTGAGGCCGTTGGTTCTCATCGGTTGTTCGGGGCCGGTGTGGTTCGTCGCCCCCGCGGCACCCGTGTCCCGGGGCGGGTCGGCGGGATACCCGCGGGCCGGACGTCCGGCGGGCCCGGCCGAGACCTGCGCATGGGCTGTTTCCGGGCGATCGGAGTCACAGGCCGCTGCGACCGGACGGAGGACGGGGCTCGGGCATGGGTCAGCGCTGCCGCCGTACTCACCTGCGCCGGCTTCCACGGGCGGGGGCTTCCTTCCCCGCTGCCCCTTCGGCGGCGGCCTTCCTGGCCATGGCCTTCGCGGCCGGCGGGTTCTTCGGTCCGGGCCTTCTGGCGGACCTCTCGGCCTTCGCCTTCCTCCCCAGTGCCTTCGCCTTCGCGGCGGGAGGGTTCTTCGGTCCGGCTGCCCGGGCGGAAGGCGGTGCGGTCTTCGTCTGCTTGGCGGCGGGGGGCGGAGAAGGCGGAGCGGGCGTCACCGCTTGGTCGTCCGGGTGCCCCGGCTCTTCCTCTCCCCCGGCGCCCTCTTCCTCGTCCCCTTCGTCTGTGGCGCCTTCTACATCTTCCTCATCTTCTACGTCTTCTACGTCTTCCGGCTTCCCGGCGGCCTCACTCTCCAGGAGCGAGCGCGTCTGCTGTTCGAGGGCACTGGTGAGCGATTCGCTGAATTGTTCGAACTGGGGGCTCTCGGTGAGCTTTCTGATGCCCTGGCCCAGCAGCGCCATGGGGTCCAGGGCGCGGCCCGTTGCGAGGGACAGAAGGCTGAGAGCGAGCTTCTCTTTGTTGTTGCGGCCGACGATGTAACCCGCCGCCACGCCGACAGCAATCATTGCCCTGGTACTGGAATCCATAGCGATTTCCCTTGGGGAGAGGAGAACGCGCTTCGCCTGGGGCACTCACCCGACACCGACCGGGAGTCCTGCGGGCTGGTGGTTCCACCGTCCCCGGGACCTCTTGTGGCGCTGCGCGAACCGGCGCGTCCCGGGAAAACGCCCCACGCATCCACCATCCTCCAGGCGGCAGCCGGGCGCATCTTCGTCACGTACTGACCGCCGTCAGGCGCGTCGCCCGTCCGGACGCCTTCCTACGATCTTGGATTCCGGCCGGTCGTCCCGGGCCGGTCCGGCCCCGCCGCCCAAAGGTCTCCGGTGGCGGCGGGACCGGTCATTTGAGACGTTGTAAATGTCCGCAGCAGGCTTATCGCCGCCGAGGAGGATGTGAGATGTCCGAGAACCCGATGGCTGAGATGACAGGCCGGATGTCGCCGGAGAATCGGAAGTGGGTGGAAAATCTGCCCAACGAACGCAAGCGCGAACTCATGCAGAAGTGGCAGGAAGAGGGCGGGCGCACCGGCGTCGGCAACGTGAACAGCGAGCCCAACAACGCGGACGCCGACGCCATGGTCGACGAATTCCGCAAGAGCTGACCCCCAGCGTCGCGACGCTTCACCGGAAGGGGCCGGTCTCCTTCATGCCTGCGCACCGACCGGGCGCGGAGCGGGGAAAGCCTGCGCCAGCCCGCCCCGAGCCCCAGCGTCCCGGCCCTCCCGTCCCCTGACCGCGCGCTCGCCCTGCGAACATCCCCACGAACGTCCGGTGCGGCCCGGGCCCGGACAGCTTGCGACCACCGGATCCGGACTGCGGACGGAACCGCCCCGCTGGTCAGTGTGGGTACGTGGTCAGGCGGGTGGCGAGGGTGGTGGGGTGGGACAGGGCGACCAGGTGGCCGCCGGGGATGGTGTCGGTTGGGAGGCCGAGGCGGTCGTGGGCGACTCGGCGCTGGAAGTCCAGGGGGAAGAAGCGGTCCTGGGCCGCGGCGAGTACGCGGGTGGTCACGTCGGGCCATTGTGCGATGTCGCAGGGCTGGGTGAAGGCGATCTCGGCTTCGGGGCCCTGCTGACCCACGTCGGCGGCGACCTCGGACGGCACGTCGTGCAGGAAGTAGGTGTCCAGGTCGAACTCCACGGCGTAGCCCCCCGCTTCGGCCGCCGCGACCCGGGCTTCCTGCGATCCGGTGTTGTCCCACCAGGCCCCGGGTGTTTCGCCCGGCAGCGGGATCATCGCGTTGACCAGCACCAGCAGCGCCACGGGGACGCGGGCGCAGACCATCGGGGCGGTGAAGCCGCCCATCGACTGGGCCACCACCACGACGTCGTCGTGATCGCCGACCGCGGCGACCACCGCGTCGGTGTACTCGGGCAGCCCCGCGGACTCGTCAGCGCCCGGCAGTTCGACAGCGACCACCTCGTGCCCTCTGGCCCGCAGCTCCGGCACGACACGATGCCAGTACCAGGCCGCGCCCCCCGGCCCCGGGAATCAAGACGAACACGCTCATCCTTCGCCGTCTCCTCCTCAGCAGCGGAACAGGAAGATCCTCGGGGGTGGAGACCGCCGGGAGCGACAAGACTCATCGGCCGCGAAGACCCCGGCATCCACCCGGGCCCCCCAGGCCCGGCGAGTCCGGTGTGTCCGGCGCGCGAGACGCCGCCGGCGGGCCGGCCCCCGGAGGGGTCGTCCGCCGACGGCGTCGGGCGGGGCGGGTCGCTGACCGGTCCGCTCAGTGCGGCCCGGTCAGCGGGAGCCTCAGGCGGCGCCACCCCCCGGCTTCGGGGTGCTGGTGGGGATCACCGGCGTACGGTACGCCGGTGCGGACGAGTGGGCGCCCAGCTGCACGGTGGCCGTCGCCGGGGTCCGCGAGGACGTACCCGTGGCGGTGACGGAGTAGCGTCCCGGCCGCGTGTTCCGGGGTACCTCGACGGTCGCGCGGACCGCTCCGCCGGAGGACGCCTTCACCGTGACGACGGCAGCGGGGCCGGTGCCGAGCTTGACGGTCACCCGCTCGCCTGCGGTGAATCCGGTGCCGGTGACGACGACCGAACTCTTACCCTTGCCGCTGGAGGTCACCGTTGCCGTGATGGACGGATGTGCCGCTTCCCCCGCCACGGTCACCGTGAACGTCCCGGTGATGCTGGACAGCGTGTCCCAGGCGGTGACGTGCACCGTGTACGTGCCCGGCTGCTGGTATGTGTGCTGTCCGCTCAGCGAACCCGAGGCGCCGACCGTGACGTCCTCGGGCACCGTACCGTCACCCCACTGGACCTGTGCGTGGTAGCCGGTCGCGTCGGTGACCCCGCCGGTCACCGAACCGAGGTCCGCCGACAGGGCCTTGCCGGCGGTGGCCGTCTGGTCCTTCCCGGCGGTGGCCGTCAGCGCGGGGGCCGCGGTGCCGTCGTCGGCGATGGCGAAGACGTGGATCCTGCCCACAGAACCGGGGTCGCCGGTCTGCGTCGGCAGGGTGACCGAGACGAGTGTCTTGCCCTCCGGGATCTGGTACGGAGTCGTGGCGAACAGGAACGGCTGCGCGCTGTCCTTGGCCGTGCCGGCCAGCCGGTACGCGGACTTGGCGACGACGACATTGCCGTACGCCGGTGTGCCGTTGGCGTTGCCGCCCAGCGTCCAGTCGCT
This sequence comes from Streptomyces sp. NBC_01476, assembly GCF_036227265.1. Taxonomy (NCBI): domain Bacteria; kingdom Bacillati; phylum Actinomycetota; class Actinomycetes; order Kitasatosporales; family Streptomycetaceae; genus Streptomyces; species Streptomyces sp. NBC_01476. Next base: position 400,744 of record NZ_CP109446.1, read on the forward strand.
CAGCTGGATCGGGACACTCGCGGTGCTGCCGTCGCTGAACGTCGCGGTGCCGGTCGTGCTCTGGTTGCCCTCCGTTCCGGTGCCGATGAAGGAAATGCTCTTGGCGTCGTCCGGCAGGTTGAGCACGATCGTGCTGCCGTTGCCGGTCGCGTTGTCCGGCGCACCCGCGCCGGTCGCCGGGATCGTGAAGTGCAGTGCCGTTCCCGGGACTTGCTGCTGCTTGCCGGGCGTCACGCCGGCCGCCGCCAGGGCGGTGCGCGAGAACCCGTAGCCCACGGAGTCGCAGTCCGCAGCCAGCACGCCGTCGTCGCCGACGCAGACGGTGTCGAACGCCGCCGTGAGGCCGGAAGCCGGGGCGTACGACACGTCGACCCCGACCGTCGTGGACCCCTGGCTCGTGCCGTCGGTCGCCTGGACGCTCGCCTGGTAGTAACCGGGCTTGGCGTAGGTGTGCGACCCGGTGACGTTGTACACGCCCCGCGAACTGGCGGAGACGACCCCGGTGGTGGCCGGTGACCCGTCGCCCCAGTTGACCGTGGCCTGGTAGCCGCTCGCCGTGCCACCGGTGAGGGTCGCCAGCGGCGCCGACACCGCGACACCCGACGTCGCGGGCACCGGGTTCTGTGCCGCGCTGACACTGACGGTGTCGCCGCCGAGCTGGACGTCGCCGCCGGCGAGCAGTTCGATCTCGGCGAGGTTCGTCTGCGCGGCTCCCGCGGTCTTCGTCACCGCCAGGCGGAACTGGGCGAACCGTCCCGGCTTGGCGATGGTGAACGGCCGGGTCTGGTCGCGCCAGGGGAACACCTCGCCGCTGCGGGAGTCCACCGTGGTCCAGGTGATCCCGTCATTGGACCCCTGAAGCTTCCAGTCCGCCGGGTCGCCCGGAGCCGCCCCGGAGGTGAGGGTGTACGTCGTCGGCGTCTGCTTGCCGCCGCGGAACACCCAGGTGATCTGCGGGGTACCGGTGGCGAAGGTCACCTGCGTCGTCGACGTGTCGTCGAAGAGCTTCGCGGCGTCCTGCCCGCCGTCGGCGGTCGCGGTGCCGAGCCCGGGGCCGGTGGTGTCCTGCAGCGGCTCGGGCGCCGCGCTGCCCTTGGTCAGGGACGGCGGGGCGTCATTGCTGCCGGTGCCCCACGACGACGGGTTCGGGCCCATCCGGAAGTCGATCGTCCCGCCGTGAGCGAGGACGGACGAGTCGATGGACACCGCACGCTGGGTCTTGCCGTTGACCGTCACGCCCTGCACGTAGACGTTCTTGGTGCTGTTGGCCGGCGCGTTGACGACGATGTCGCCGGTGCTCCGGTGGACGGTCATCTTGGTGAACTGCGGTGAGCCGATGGCCCAGTTGGAGGAGCCGACCTGCAGCGGGTAGATGCCCAGCGAGCTGAGGATGTACCACGACGACGACTCGCCGTTGTCCTCGTCGCCCGGGTAGCCCTGGCCGATCTCGTCGCCGACGTAGAGCCGCTGCATGATCTCCCGGACGAGCGCCTGGGTCTTGGCGGGCGCGCCGGCGTAGTCGTACATGTAGGGGATGTGGTGGGACGGCTGGTTGCTCATGCCGAGCTGGCCCATCCGCACCGCCTGTGCCTCCACCATCTCGTGGATGGTGCCGCCGTAGCCGCCGGGGTGGTCGGCGTTCTCCGGAGTGGCGAAGAACTGGTCGAGCTTCTGCTCCAGCCCCTTCTTGCCGCCGTACAGGTTGGCCAGTCCCTGGCCGTCCTGCTGCGCGGTGAAGGCGTAGTTCCAGCCGTCGGTCTCGGTGTAGACGCCGCCCCAGTCCAGCGGGTCGCCGGCGAGGAAGTCACCGCTCGCGGTGCGTCCTTCGAAGAACTTCGTCTTGGTGTCGAAGAGGTTGACGTAGTCGCGGGCGCGCTCCAGGAAGTAGGCGGACTCCTCCTTGAGCCGGCCGCGCTCCGCCTTCGGCGTCTTCGGGTCCTTGGCCAGGGCCGCGCCCATGTTGCCGATGCCGTAGTCGCTGATGAAGCCTTCGAGCGCCCAGGAGACCGACTCGCCGGTGGAGGTCGGGGTGTAGCCGAGGAAGAGCGAGGACTCGATCCCCTTGCGGCCGACCTCGCTGCGCCCGGAGGCGACCGTCGCGTCCTTGACCACGGCGTCGTAGGCGGCGAGCGGGTCGGGCAGCTTCACGCCGTTGAGGTACGCCTCGGCCAGTGCGTTGTCCGCGCTGGTGCCGGTCATCAGGTCGGCGTAGCCCGGGGAGGACCAGCGGGCGATCCATCCGCCGTCGCGGTACTGCTGGACGAAGCCGTCCGCGATCTTGGCGGCGACGTCCGGGTAGAGCAGCGAATAGGCGGGCCACACGGTGCGGTAGGTGTCCCAGAAGCCGTTGTTGACGTAGAGCTGACCGTCGACGAGCTTCGCGCCGGTGCTGGTGGCGGTGGTGGTGCCGGTGGCCGGCGACACCGGGCTCGCGTACTGCCAGTGCGGCGCGGAGGCGGTGCCGGTGTTCTCCGACTGCGAGTTCGGGTAGAGGTTCAGCCGGTACAGGTTGGAGTAGAGCGTCACCTGCTGGGTCTGGGTGGCACCCGCCACCGAGATCCGGCCGAGGCGGTTGTTCCACGCGGCCGTGGCGGCGGTGTGGATCTGGTCGAAGCTGCGCCCGGTGACTTCCAGGCCGAGGTTCTTGCCGGCCTGGTCGGTCGAGATGAACGACGTCGCTATGCGCAGCGTCACCTGGCGGTTCGAGGAGGTGTCGAAGGTCGCCGAGGTACCGGTGGAGGCCGTCGGCGCCCGGTCGAAGGTGCCGGAGACGAACATCCGGGTACGCCCCGCGGACAGACCGCTGCCGTTGTCGACCCAGCCGGTGAACGTACCGTCCGTACCGATGGTGAAGGTGCCGTTGAAGAAGACGAGGCTTCCGGTGGCCTGCCCGGAGGGGAAGGTGAACTGCATGACGCCGCCGTGGTCGGTCGGCGACATCCGCGCGACCAGGCCGTCCTGCAGGGTGACCTGGTAGAGGTCCGGCCGGGCGATCTCGTCGTCGTGGCTGAAGGCGAGTGCCCGGCTGCTCGGCGAACCGGTCAGCGATCCTCCGGCCGGCACCGGCATGACCGACATCTGGTCGCGGTCACCCATCCACGGGCTCGGCTCGTGCGAGATCGCGAGTCCCTGCAGCAGGGGCAGGTTCGCCGCGTTGTTCGCCTGCTGGTACTCGTACTCCCAGGAGTTGGACGAGGCGTCGGTGACCGGCGTGAAGAAGTTGAAGCCGTTCGGCACCGCCGAGATGGGCAGGTTGTTGCCGCGTGAGAAGGAGCCCGAGGCATTGGTCCCGCGGCGGGTGTCGACGTAGTTGGTCAGGCTGGAGGCGTCGATCGGCGTCGGCGTGCCCGTGACGGTGAGATCGTCGATCCAGCCCTGGAAACGGGTCGCCGCCTTGGCCTGCGGGTCGTCGTAGGCGAGCAGGACGCGGTCGATCGTCTTGCCCGCGGCGACCTTTCCGATCTCCGACTCGACCGCGTTCCACTGGTCGGCGTAGAGCACCTTCGACGCGCCCTGGCCGGCGGCCGTGAGCCGGTAGCCGTGCTGGTCGACCGGCGACAGCCGGCTCAGGTAGGTCCCGTCGGTGAAGTGCAGGTCCACGGCGGCGTACGTCGACGGGTACTGGGCGTCACGGCCGGTGAACTCGGGGAAGATCTTGTACGACAGCCGGCTCTTGGGTCCCACCGGGATGTGGACGTCGAAGAGCTGGTTGGTGGCGGACGCCTCGCCGTCGGCCTGGGCGCCGCCCGAGTACCGCAGCGAGGCCACTCCGGTGAATCCGGCGCTCGGCTTCATGTTGTAGCCGCTGACCGGGCCGGACCCGGGGGTGGTGACCATCGGGGTGGCCGGGGGCTGGACGTTGGTGCCGTCACTGATGTCCCAGTCGGCGAGCTGGATGATCGAGTCGCCGGAGTTCGCGGTGATGTTCAGCCGGTAGAACGCGTAGGCCGTCGTGTTGGTGAAACTGTACGTGTTGGTGGCGAACCGGCCGCTGAAGGTCACCCCCGTCTTCTTGTCCAGGTCCACCCAGCCGCTGCCGTCGTCGGAGCCCTGAAGGGTGAAGTCCTTCGGGTCACGCGTGGGTGAGTCGTTCGCGGAGGTCAGCGAGTACTTCACCACCGCGGCGGGCTTGGCCAGTTGGTAGGCCGCCCAGCCGGTCGAGCTGAACGTGAGCCACTTGGTGGACGGGTTTCCGTCCTTGAGGTTCACCGCGACCTCGCCGGGGGCGTTCTCGGCGCTCGCGGTCACCGCGGTGACCTGGCCGAGCAGGCTGCCGGGCAGGCCCGAGGGGCTCGTTCCGCTCAGGTTCTTCTGCACCGGGTTGCCGTGCGCGTCGACCTCGACGGTGTTCACAGCCGGTTGCGGGTCGGCCGATTCGAAGGAGGAGCTGAAGCTGCCGGCCGCCGGTGCGGTGCCTTTCGCCGTCGCGGCGTGCGCCGCCGGCGGGACGGCGAGCGCCAGCACCGGCAGCATCAGTGCCGCGGCCGTGCTCACCCACCGTCTCAAGGACAAGAGGTGAGCATGGGGGTGATGTGACACAACAGAGCCTTTCGGTGGGAGAGTTGTCGCGGCCGTCGCCTGCCGCGAGGGGAAAGCCCGGCTGCCGCCCTCCGTCCGCCGCGGGCGGAGTGCACGTCGCCGGTGCGGCACTCGCTCCGGGTCCGCCGGTCCGTCCGCCCCGACATGATGGACGAAGGACGCGTCCGGGCGGCGGGCTCGCGCGGATCGGCGCGGGAAGGGTGCGGAAAAGTCCTCGGCCGTGGTCATCAGCAGGGACAAAGTTCTCGGGCCATACGGCAACTCCACAACTCCACGCACGACGAAGGGCTCGCACGGCGGCGCAGCCGGATGGAAATCGCCGCTAGCGTGGCTCGCGTAGACAACGTTGTCAATATCTGCGAACGGAGAATGTGCCGTTGTGCCGGGTGCGGTGTCGGTCCAGGTCCGCGACGCGGGGCGGACGAGGGGCCTGTGGGCTGGGAGTTGGTGACAGCGTGGTCTGTGGGGCGTCGCGTCCTGGCGGTCCCGGGGCCGCCCGGACGCGGGGAGGTTGCGGCGCGTGCCGCTCCGCGGCGGGGACCCACGTGCTTCACGGCTGGCCGCCGCGGGGTGCGGGGGCGCCGCTGCGCCGGAGGTGGGGGGCTGCGCCGGGCGAGTCCGGCAGGAGGCGCGAACGGCTGAGCGCGGCCGGCAACTCAGGCGGTGCCGGGCGGTGCGTTCGGGAGGCCGGGCTGATGGGCTGTCGTCTCGTCCTTGAGGTTGCCGGCCAGCGGGGGTCAGCAACTGTGGGTTGACTTCGTCAAGGCGGGTCGTCGGCGCGGCGTCCAGCCCAGTGGCCTGCCGCCCGCCCCATCTGCCTGGAGTCGACCAGCGCGTCACGCGGAGCCGAGGGGAGGACGACCGCGGCACGTACGTCGGTGAGACAACGCAAGCGGCGGTCGGCTGCGGCGAGTTCGACCCGGAGCCTCGGCAGTTCACGGGCGGCGGCTGCAGGGCCTCCGGGGCGTAGTCCGGGCGGCGTTCCGCGTTGCGGATCGGTGCTGCGGTCTCCGCCAGGTGGGAGCTGGTCTGCGCGAACGGCGGCCGGTCCAGGGAGACGGCCTCCCTGCCTGCGGCCTGCCCGCGTACGAACCAGCGGCCCGGTGCGTCGCCGGTGGCGCCTTCCCCGCCGCGGCGAAGAGCAGGGGCGGCTCCCCCGTCCGCCTCGACCGCCCCGGCGCTGATCAACGCTTCGCAGCCCGCGTCCCGATCGCGGCGAGTCGGCCGACAACCCCGTGGTCGGACCCAGGACCCGCGGAGGCGGTAGGCGTCGGACGGGCACCGTCGGGGCGTGCGGGCTGCGCGGCTGGACTTCGCGGGCCGTCCCCGGTCGGGGCGGGCTCACGGCCGCGGGACGAAGACACCGTGCGTGTCCCCGGGCCCGGTCAACGCAGCGTACGTCCGCGGTGCCGGCTGCCCACCGGCCCGCTTCACCCGCATACCGCCGACGCGACCGTCACGCCGCGGTCATCCCACCGTCGATGGCCAGTGCGGCCCCGGTGATGAAGGTCGATTCGTCGCTGAGCAGGAACGCCACGAACGCCGCGATCTCCTCCGGGCGGGCGATCCGCCCGACCGGGTGCGCCGCTCCGGCGACACGGACCGCCTCTTCCGGCGGCAGACCCATGTTGTTGCGAAGGAGCGGGGTGTCGACACCGCCGGTGACGAGCGCGTTGATCCGTACACCCGAAGCCGCCGTATCGAGAGCGGCCGACCGGGTGAGACCGACGACACCGTGCTTCGCCGCGCTGTACGACGCCATCCCGGCGGCACCGGTCACCGCGAGGTTGGAGGCGTTGTTCACGATCGCACCGCCACCGGAGGCCTGCAGCACCGGCACCTGGTACTTGAGACTGAAGAAGACGCTGCTGAGGTTGAGGGCCAGGTCGGCATCCCATGCCTTGCCGTCGATCCCGGTCAGCGGGCCCACAGCGGTGGCCGCGCCGACGTTGTTGAAGGCCCCGTCGAGGCGCCCGTACCGGTCCACCACCTGCTGGACAAGATCCGCGACCTCGGCTTCCACCGTCACATCGGTGCGCACGAAGACGGCGTCCGCCCCACCGGCCCGGAGGCCGGCGGCCAGCGCGTCACCTGCCTCCCTGCCGCGGGCCGCGAGGACGACCTTCGCGCCCTCTGCCGCGACCCGCTCAGCGGCGGCGCGGCCCATACCGGACGTGGCACCGGTAATAAGGATGACCTTTTCGGCGAAACGTGCTGACATGACTGACTACTCCTGGAGTTATCGAAATGAAGGATTATCAGAAAGCGATAACGAGCCGGCCGCGGACACCGCCGCCCGCCAACCGCCGGTGCGCATCACCTGCCCCGGCCGGGGTAAAGGTCTCCGCGACCCGCGGGGCGAGGACGCCCGCCTCCGCGAGTTCCCGAATCTGATCCAGCTTGTCCGTTCGCCCGAAATAGTCGGGGACGAAAGTCGTCACAACCGATATCCTGCCACTGTTTCCGTACGCATAGCCACCGGGCTCATCAGCGCCGCGGAAAAGGACGAATGTGCCGCCGTCACGGACTGCCGTGGACAGTCCCGGACCGCACAGCGCGACATCGGCGACCGCGTCCACACCGTCCGGATACCGGGCGCGGATACGCTCGGCGACACCGGTCCCCCGGGCGACGATCTCGTCCGCGCCGAAGCTGCGGACCAGTTCCTCGTCGGCGGGTGCGGCATCGGCGATCACGGTGAGTCCCTGGTGCTTGGCCAGTTGCACCAGGTGTCCGCCGAGCCCCCCGGCCGCTCCGACGACGCCGAAGACCGATCCTGCCGGGAGTGCCAGCAGGTCGAGCGTCCGCAGGGCGGTGAGGCCGTTCATCGGCAGGGTCGCGGTGCTCGTGTGGTCGCAGCCCTTCGGCGCACGGGCGACCCAGCTCGCCGGCAGCACCTTGTACTCGGCGTAACCGCCGGCGGCGGTCCCCATCGGCATGACCACAGCCATGGCCGAGTCGCCGATACGCAAATCGGTCTCGGTCCCGGGGCCGATCTCGTCGACCACGCCCGCGATGTCCATTCCGGGGACGTACGGGCCGGGAACGGCCGCGAGCATGCGCGCGTGCACTCCGGAGCGCAGCAGCGTGTCCGCGGGATTCACCGCGGCCGCGTGAACGCGCACACGGATCTCGCCGGGTCCTGCGTGCGGATCCGGGAGATCGACAACCCGCAATACGTCCGGTCCGCCGAACTCGTACAGCCCAACCGCTCGCACGTCACAGCTCCTGGTAAGTCGCCCATGAATACCCGGGGCATATCCCGGCGTTTTCGAGTCTCCGGGAGCACGATCAAGGCGGCAAGAGGGAATTTTGAAGTGCGCAGGTATCTCTGCGGATACCGTCCGCCGTCAGGGACGGCGCGGAGCGCACCGGGTGTCGCTCGTATACTTACTGGCATGGTGCACCCGATCACGGAACCGGACGACACGGCTCGCGCTCTGTGCGAACAAGGCCAGGATCTCATCCGCAACGTGCTCGAACGGATCGGCGACAAATGGACCGTGGTGGTGATCTGCAAGCTCGCCGGCACCACGCGCGGGTTCAATGAACTGCGCCGCCTCAGCGGTCCGATCACTCAGCGGATGCTCAGCGCGACGCTGCGCAGGCTGGAGCGCGACGGCCTCGTCACACGGACCGTGCGTGACACCAAGCCCCCTCGCGTCGACTACGCCCTCACGGCGCGCGGCCTCAGCCTCCTGGAAGTCGTCCGGTCCCTGGCCCGCTGGGCAGAGGAGAACGCCGGCGGCATCCTCGACTCCCGAACGGCTTTCGACGGCTCCTAGCGGTGACCGCCCGACCGCGAGCCGGGCGTCCGGCTTCGCCAGGCCTTATGTGTTCTGCGCCTCGGAGGATCGCGCCTGACCTTGTCCCAAGGTGAGGGCTCGCCGCACAGGCACGCTCGGTCCTCCCGAACCAGACGACCGCACCGCGCGGGGGTGGTCGGTCCGCGTCCGCACCATGCCCGGCCGGTTTGTCGGCGTCGCGGAACCGCCGAACACGGTCGGCCGCACCGGGAGCGCTCAGCTAAGGCTGACGGCGTGCGAAGAGGACGGCACCGGGAAGGTTCTCGTCGGGGGCGATCAGCAGGTGGGCCTCCATGGTGAAGCCGGTGTCGCGCAGCCAGGCCGCCACCTGGTCGGGCCGGCGGCGGTGGACGTGGACGTTCATCGGGTGACCGCCGTAGCCCTGCGTCTTCAGCGTCGACCCGTCGCCGACGTGAAAGCCGAGCAGCAATGGCCCGCCGGGACGCAACAGGCGCCGGAACTCGCCGAAGACCGTGGGGACCGCCTCGTCGGGGACGTGAACCAGCGACCAGAAGGCGAGCAGGCCTGCCAGTGAAGCGTCGGCGAGGTCGAGGTCCGTCATCGAGCCCGCCTCGAACCGCAGGCGGGGGTGGTCACGCCGGGCCACGTCGATCATCGCGGATGAAAGGTCGATGCCGAAAGCGTCCACGCCCAGCTCCTGAAGGTGAGCGGTGACGTGTCCGGGACCGCAGCCCACATCCGCCACCGGCCCACCGCCCGCGGCGTCCACCAATTCGGCGAACGCCGCCAGGGCCGCCCGGAGATACGGCTCCCCCGCCAGAGCCCCGCGCATGCGATCGGCATAGCTGACCGCGACCGTGTCGTAGGAGGTCCGGGTGTCCGCCAGCCAACGATCCGCGTTCATGGCCCGCCACAGTAGTGCAGTGATCTGGATGGTCCCCCACCGGCGAACGCGGCTTCCGGGGCTGCGACTTGCCCGCCACCGTCACGCTGAGCGGCGCGAACTCTGCCTGGCTGGTGGTGCATCGCATCTGCGTGGTCACGCGGTCGTCCCCGTGTCCCACCTGCCGGGTGCCGAAGCGCCCCTTCCACAACCGCGGGACCGTGCGCACTTCTGCCACGCTCCCCTGCGGTGTCCGGGCGGTCGCGTGCGGTGCCCGGGTGGTACGAAGGCCGGTGTGAATGATCAGATTCAGGCCGCGACCGTGCGTGTGTTCATCGCCCTCGCCCCGCCCGACGACGCGAAGGAGGAACTGGCCCGCGAGTTGCGCGCCGCCTGTGCGGCGTACCCGCATATGCGGTGGAACCGGGTGGAGGACTGGCACATCACGCTGGCGTTCCTCGGGGAGTTGCCGGTCGGTACGGTGCCGCTTCTGCGGCCGCCTCTCGCCGGCCTCGCGGCGGACCATCCACCGCTCCGGCTGGCTCTGCGCGGCAGCGGAAGCTTCGACGACCGGGTGCTGTGGACCGGTGTCGACGGAGAACTCGACGCGTTGCACGTACTCGCCGCCGATGTGCGGACCGTCGTCAGGAACTGCGGTGTCGCCTTCGAGGACCGCCCCCTGCGCCCGCATCTGACATTGGCCCGTGCCCGCCGGGGGGATCAGTCCTCGGCGGGGGAAATCGCCGAGGGGCTGACCGGATTCACCGGCCGCCCATGGCCTGCCCGCCGTCTGCACCTGGTCGGCAGCAACGCCGGCCGCAGCCGCGGGCCGATCCACTACCGCGACATCGACGCGTGGGCCCTCGGCCACGGAGCCTCCACCGGATCGTGATCCGGCCACCGGTGTCCTGAGGACACACGATCAGAGGGCGGGGCGATCACAGGACTCACCGGTGCTGCCGGCCGCCCTGCGCACGGGTGCCGGCCGCGGGGTGGCGGAAGGACTTGCGGCCGCTGTGGCCAGACGCACGCCCACGCGGTAAGGAACTCCTCGGAGGCCCCGGCGAGGTGACGCGATGCTGACGCCGGCCAGCAGGGCCGCTTCTTCACGGCGCAGGCCCGGCACGCACCGGTTGCCGCCGTACGCAGGCAGCCCGGCCTGCTGCGGGGCGGTCTTGGCGCGGCGAGAGGCCAGGAATGTGCGGATAGCCCACCCCGCGCTCGTGGTCGGCGACGGAAGCGGCGACGGCACCGCTTGGCTGGAGCCCGTGACCGACGAGCAGTACGCGAACGCCCTCAGCGAGAGCCGCCGACCGGCCGGCCGGCCCGCCCCTCTGCCGCGCCTCCGCGCGAGGGCGGGCGGCGGGCAGGCCCGTTTCGGCCGATGCCTGGCCTGTCAGGATTTCAAATACGTTTCAATTCCGGGCCGTTGCTCATTACGGCAGCACTCTTGACCTACCCCGGTGCGGCCCCTACCTTCATGCCACGCGGAGTTGAAACGATTTTCCCACGGCGATGACGCAACGCCGGGCCGGCACAGCGTCCGGCCCCCGGACGCCGGACCCCGAACCCCGAACCCCGAACCCCGAACCCCGACAGCCTCGTGCGCGTCACACCGCACCCCGAGCCGACGCCATCCCCTCCGAAGCAGAGGAGACGCAGTGATTCTGCGCGTGACGACAGCGGTGCTGGTCCTGCTGGCCCTCGGGGTGGCACCCGTCCGGGCGGACAGCGCCGCCCGGACCGGCGGCCTCCAGGCCGGGCAGCTGACGGTCGAGCATCAGGTCGACCCGCTCGGGGTCGACGAGGCCAGGCCGCGGCTCGGCTGGACCCTGAGCGCGCAGGCGCACGGCGCCGGGCAGTCGGCGTACGAGGTCGCGGTCTCCACCACGCGCGACGGGCGGGCGGACGTGTGGGACAGCGGCACGGTGCGCTCGTCGCGGTCCTTCGACATCGACTACGCCGGGGCCGCCCTGCATTCCCGCACCCGCTACTTCTGGCGGGTGCGGGTCTGGGACACCGCCCACAAGGCGTCGCGGTGGAGTCAGCCGGCGTGGTTCGAGACGGCGTTCCTGACGCCGGACCAGTTCCACGGGAAGTGGATCGGTTCGCCCTCGCAGCCGGCCACCAGCTCGCTCACCGGCGCCGACTGGATCTGGTACCCCGAGGGCAGACCGACCGACTCGGTGCCGGTCGCGACCCGGTACTTCCGGCGCGCGTTCGACCTGCCCGCGAACGAGGCGGTCAGCACGGCCCAGTTCGAGCTGACCGCCGACGACAGCTTCATCCTCTACGTCAACGGGAAAGAGATCACCCGCTCGCCGGACGTGAGCAACTCCTGGAGCACGGCGACCCTCGTCGACATCGCAGCCGACCTGCGTCCCGGCCGCAATGTGATCGCGGTCCAGGCCGTCAACGCCTTCGCCGGCCCCGCCGGACTGATCGGCACACTGCACGTCCAGGGCTCGACCGGTGACCCGCTCGACCTCGTCACCGACAGCGCCTGGACCTCGGCCGACAGCGCGGCCGCCGGCTGGCAGCAACCGGACTTCGACGACTCGGCCTGGCCTGCGGCCCTGGAAGCCGCCCATTACGGCGACGCCCCCTGGTACACCTCGGTCAGCGTGCCGAGCCCGCCCGAGCCGCTGCTGCGCAAGGACTTCAGCGCCGGCCAGCGGATCAGGTCCGCGCGCGCGTACATCGCAGGGCTCGGCTACTACAAGCTCTACCTCAACGGAAAGCGCGTCGGCGACCACGAACTCGACCCCGCCTTCACGGTCTACGACAAGACCGTCCTGTACGCGACGTACGACGTCACCGAGGCGCTGCGGACCGGCCGCAACGCGCTGGGGGTGAGCCTGGGACGCGGCTATTACGCGATGACGAGTCCCGACGAGTGGGACGCTTCGCCCTGGCACGGCGAGCCGAAACTGAAGCTCGAACTGGACATCACCTACCAGGACGGCAGCACCCAGCAGGTGGCGAGCGACGGCAGCTGGAAGGCCGCCGACGGGCCGACGCGCACCGAGTCCGTCCTGTACGGCGAGACGTACGACGCACGGCTGGAGCAGCCCGGCTGGAACCGTCCCGGGTTCGACGACGCCGGCTGGAAGCCCGCGCCCGCCGTCACCGCGCCCGGCGGAACGCTCCGCGCCGCGGCGTTCCCGCCGATCAAGGTGACCGGCAGCCTGCCGGTGAAGAACGTCACCACGCCGGGCGACGGCGTCCAGGTCCACGACTTCGGCACTCCTACGGCCGGGTGGGCGCGCGTCGCCCTGCGGGGACCGGCCGGGGCGGTGGTGTCGATCACCTACGGGGAGAAGCTGCTCCCGGACGGCACCGTCGACAACGCCGGCCTGCAGTCGTACAGGTACACGCTCAAGGGCGGCGGCCTGGAGAGCTACCGGCCCAGCTACAGCTACGACGGCTTCCGCTACGTCCAGATCGACGCGCCGGCCGGAGTCACCGTGGCATCGGTCACCGCGGAGCGCGTACACACGGCGGTCGCGGCCACCGGCGACTTCACCAGCTCCAGCCCGTTGCTCAACAGCTACCAGGACGCCCAGGCGAACACGACGCTGAACAACCTGCACTCCATCCCGACCGACACCCCGATGTACGAGAAGCGGCCCTACGACGCGGACGCGCACCTCAACGCGGACTCCGCGATCGCGAACTTCGACATGGAGAACTTCTACGAGAACTGGATGCGCGCCCACCGCGACGACCAGAACGCGGACGGGACGATCGGCCACACCGTCCCCGGCACCGTGGGGGCCAAGGGTGTGACCGACCCGGTCTGGTCCGCGAGCTTCGTGCTGATCAACTGGGATCTCTACTGGTACTACGGCGACACCCGCCCGCTCGCCGACAACTACGCCGCGATGAAGAAGTGGCTCGACCACTACGAGCAGACGATCGCGGCGACCGGCGGCATCTACACGGGCTTCAGCTACGGCGACTGGGTCGCGCCCGGCGCCGCGTTCCCGCCGGAGGGCACCCGGCTCGTCGCAACCGCGTACATCTACCGGACGGCCACCATCATGGCCAGGATCGCGCACGCCCTCGGCCACGACAGCGACGCCACGCACTTCGGCACCCTGGCGGCCACGACGGCGGACGCCTTCAACGCGGCCTTCTTCGACACCTCGGCCCACGCCTACTACGACGACAAGGCGGCCGGCTACCGGCAGACCTCGAACCTGCTGCCGCTGAGCCTCGGCCTCGTCCCCGCGGCCGACCGGCCGGCCGTGCTCGCCAACCTCACCAACGACATCAGGACCCGCGGCAACCACCTCAACACCGGCGCGCTGGGCACGAAGGTGATCCTTCCGGTGCTCACCGACTCCGGCGCCGGAGACCTCGCCTACCAGGTCGCCACCAACCCCACCTACCCCGGCTGGGGTTACTGGTTCCAGGCTCTCGGTGCCACGACGATGTGGGAGGAGTGGGGGGCCGGCTCGCGTTCGCACGACCACGCGTTCCTGGGGACGGTCGACGACTGGCTCTACCAGCGCGTCGCCGGGATCGAGCCGGCGGCGCCCGGTTACACGAAGGTCAGGATCCAGCCGTATCCGGTCGGCGGCCTCACCAGCGCCTCCGCCCACGTGGCGTCCCCGCTCGGCCGGGTGAGTTCGGCCTGGACCCTCCAGCACGGTGAGTTCACCCTCCGCGTCAGCGTGCCCGTCGGCGCGACGGCCGAGATCCTCGTCCCCGCGCACGACCGGCACGCGGTCACGGCGGCGCCCGACGCCAGGTTCGCCGGCGTGCGCGACGGTTACGCGGTCTTCCTGACCGGTTCCGGCGACTACGTGTTCCGTTCCACCCCATGACGGCCCGCCCAGGAGTCCACCGGCCGGGCGGGCCGTACGCGCTGCGGCGTGCCCCCGAAGTCCGGCGCGGCAGGGCGCCGTTGGCGCCTCAGCTGCCCAGCAGCTTGAAGGTCTGCCGGTGCCAGACGACGGGGTTGCGCTCGTCGTCGGTCATCATGGCGAGCACCCGCAGCAGGATGATGTCGTGGTCACCGGCCGGATAGCTGCGCTCGACGGCGCACTCCAGCCAGACCGGCGCGCCTTCCAGGAACACCGCGCCGGACGCCGTTTGCACCGTGCCGAGGCCGGCGAACCGGCTGTCCTTGCTGCGGGACGCCATCTGCCGGGCCTTGCCGGTGTGCTCCTCCCCGAGGACGGAGACCCCGATCGCGGGTGTACGGGAGAGCACCGGCCAGGTCGTCGAGCTGCGCTGCACGGCGAAGGAGACCATCGGCGGGTCGTAGGAGACCCCGACAGCGAACGACGAGACGATCATGAGAGTCGGGTCGCCGTCGACGACCGCCGACAGGGCCGCGACTCCTGACGGGAACCCGGCGAACGCCCTCTTCATCTCACCGGGGTCGGACGTGAAGTCCGGTGCGGACGTCATCGGTTGACCCCGCCCTTCGGCGTCGCCGCCGTGTCCGCGGTGTCCGCCGTGTCTGCCGTGTCCGCCGCCCGCGCCGCTCTGGCCGTCCGCGCCGCTCTGGCCGTCCGCGCCGCTCTCGCCGCGTCGAGTACGGTCCGGCCCCACCGCTCCACCCACCCGGCGAGCGACCCGTCCGTCGTGTAGGCGGAGTCGAGCTGGTACAGACCCTGTGCGGGGCAGGTGGCCCCGAGTTCGACGAGCACCGGCTTGAGACCGGTCTCCGGGGCGAGCGCGTGCGCGGGCCCCGCGCCGAGCATGAGGGGCAGCGCCACCTGGCCGGCCAGGCCGGACGCCGTGGGGAACTGGTCGAGGAAGACCTTGAGCAGTCCGGTGTAGGTGCCCTTGTAGGTGGGGGACGCGGCGATCACGACGTCCGCGGCCCGCACGCGGTCGACCGCGGCGGTGACGTCCGGATCGCCCCAGCCGAGCAGGCCGGGCCCGAGCGCGGCGACTTCGAGGACCTCGCACTCCAGCCCGAGGGCGGCGGCCAGGCGTTCGGCGGCGTCGCGGGTACGGGAGGCGGCTTTGGGGTTTCCGACGACGGCGACAGACTTCATCATGCGACTCCTGTGAGTACGGGTGGCGCGGCGGACGCACCCGGAGATCCGTCCCCGCGCCGGTCCACGCGGAGGCACAGCGCCGCCGCGAGGCAGAGCAGTCCGACCGCGGCGAGGCCGCTGAGCGTGGCCGCGTATCCGAAGGCGGTCAGCAGCACCGCGGAGATCGCACTGCCGAGGACCGCGCCGAGCTGCTTCATGGCGTTGAAGGCTCCGGACGCCGCCCCGACCATCTGCGGTGCGACCGTGGTCACCGCCGCGATCGACAGGGGCGACCAGACGAACGAGTTGGCCACGCCGTACAGCGCGAAGACGGCGGTCAGCGCGCCCACGGGAGCGTCCGCCGCGACCAGCACCGCTGACGCGCCGATGGACACGACCAGCGCGAGGGAGCCGATGACGGCGACCCCCCTGGGCCCGATGCCGTTGTTGAGGCGGGCCGAGACCGGTGCGCCGAGCAGACAGACCACCCCCATCGGCACCAGGGTGAGCGCCGCCGCACCGGCGTCGAGCCCGCGTTCCCGCTGCAGGTAGAGCATCAGGGGGATCATGGCCGAGCCGGAGCAGAACGCCGCCGCGGCGGCCCCGCAGGCAGAGGTGACGAATCCCCGGCTGCGCAGCAGATCGAGCGGCACGAGCGCGCGTGGCCCGTCACGGCGCTGCAGCCGGACCACGGCCGCGACTGTCAGCGCGCCGGCTGCCGCGAGCAGCCACCGGGGCACACCGAACGCGTCACCGCTCCCGGCGTGCGTGCCCTGGATGCCGAGGGCGAGCGCCAGGACGCCGGCCGCGTTGGCGCAGATCGCCCAGACCGGGATGTGGGCCGCCTGGCGGGTGAGGGCGGGCACGAACGCGCACACCGCGGCGATGGCGACGGCGCCGACGGGGACGTTGACCCAGAACACCGCCGGCCAGCCGCCCCCGGCGACGAGCGGCCCGCCGAGCAGCGGTCCCAGGGCGACCGCGGCGCCGCCGATCGCGCCCCACACGCCGAGCGCGACGGCCAGGCGCGGCGGCTGGAACATGGCCTTGATGAGGGTGAGGCACTGCGGTGTCATCAGCGCGGCCCCCACCCCCTGCGCCATCCGCCAGCCGATGAGGACCGTGACCGTCGGGGCCAGCGCGCACAGCAGGGAGCCGAGCGTGAAGGCCACGAGACCGATGAGGTAGACGCGCCGGTGACCGTAGCGGTCACCGAGCCGGGCCGCGACGATCAAGGGCACGGCGTACGCGATCAGATAGCCGCTGTTGACCCAGATCGCCAGGGTCTCGGTGGTGTGCAGCCCGGTGATGAGGGCGGGCAGGGCGACCGAGGTGATGGTGCTGTCCAGCAGCAGCATGAAGAACCCCAGGCACAGGCTGCCGAGGGCGAGCCAGTCGCGTCGCCCGCCTGCCGCGGTCATCTCACACCGCCAGGTTCTCGCGGAGCGTGGCGCCCGGGGACTGGGAGGCGAGCACACCGCGGCGGCGCAGCTCGGGCAGCAGCAGTTCGCTGATGCCGCCGAACCCCGAGGGCATGGCCAGCGGGCAGGAGAACATGTAACCGCCGCGTGATCCGGTCGCGGCGAAGTTCTCCTCCAGCGCGTCGGCGACGGTGGCGGCGTCACCGACCAGGCTGTGGTCGAGGCCCACCGCCCGTGTGCGTCCGTGCGTGAAGAACTCGTCACGGCTCATGGTCCGCTCCTCGCCGAACTCCGCGATGAGAGAGCCGACGAGGCCCGCGGGGCTGGCGTTGACCGCGACGATCTCGTCGCGCAGTTCGGCCAACCGGAAGTTCTCCGGCAACGTCGAGAAGTCGTAGCCGGCGTTGTGCGAGAGGTACGTGGCGATCGCCTCCTCGTTCCAGAACTCCAGGACGGAGTCGAAGCGTTCGCGTGCCTCGGCGGTCGTCCGGCCGACGATCACCTGCGTGGCCCAGAGGATGCCGACGTGCGCCGGGTCGCGCCCTTCGGCGAGGAGCGCTTCGTCGAGCAGCTTGCGGTGGCGCTGCTGGCTTGTGACGTTGCCGCCGAAGCCGAAGATGAGGTCGGCGAACCGGGCCGAAGCGGCGATGCCCCGGGGCGAGTTGCCCGCCTGGACGATGAGCGGGTGGTACTGCGGGCTGGGCACCGAGGCGAGCGGGCCCTTGACGGTGAAGAAGCGCCCGCGGTGGTCGATGGGGTGCACCTTGGAGGGGTCGGCGAACCGGCCCGTCGTCCGGTCGCGCACGATCGCGTCGGGTGCCACGGAGTCCCACAGCGCGCGGCAGACCGCGATGAACTCCTCCATCCGCTCGTAGCGCAGGTCGTGGTCCATCAGCTCCGCGAACCCGTAGTTCGCCGCGTCCGCGCCGCGCGTCGAGGCGACCACGTTGAAGGCGACGCGCCCGTCGGTGACATGGTCGAGGGAGTTCAGCAGCCGGGCGACGTAGAACGGGTGCATGAACGTCGAGGAGTAGGTCAGGCCGAAGCCGATCCGGTCCGTCACGGTGGACATCGCCGCGATGACCGGCGCCATGTCGTGGCGGGGCCACTGGATGCCCCACTCCACGGCGGGGGCGATGCTTCCCCGCCAGGTGCTGGGCACACCGCTGCCGTCGCCGAAGAACAGCATGCCGACGCCGGCGCGCTCGGCGGTCCGCGCGAGCTCCATGAACATGCGCACGTCCGGGAAGTCCAGCCCGACCCAGGAGCCCTGCCGGGCCCACGCGCCCTCGGTGTGGGTGAAGGAGAGGTCGAAGGCTGTGTGCATGCCGTTCACCGCGGGACCTTCTTCCAGAGCTCGACGACCTCGTCCGCGTCGCTGAGTACGGCGACGTTGAGCCCCAGTTGGACCAGGGCCGCGGCGTTCACGTCGAGGTCGTAGGCGGCCGTCGCGTCCTGCGGCACGACCACGGGCCAGTCCAGCTGCGTGGCGTCCTGCGCGGTGGCGTAGACACAGCACTCACTGGTCAGGCCAACGACGGTGAGCCAGTCGCAGCCGGCGGCGTGCAGCCGCGCGTCGAGGTCGGTGCCGAGGAATCCGCTGTAGCCGCGCTTGGTCACCCGCGGTTCGCCCGCGGCGGGCCGCATGCGGTGGATCTCGGCGCCGGGCGTACCGAGCAGGCACGGTTCCGCCGGGCTCACGGGCGCGTCGTAGTCGCCGCCGCGCAGCCAGTTGCTCGCCCGCCACGGCCGCGCCGGATCGCTGCCCAGCTCGACCCAGACCACCGGCACTCCGGCGGCGCGGGCGGCGCCGACGAGATCGCCGATACGGGTGACGGCCCGGTCGAGGGCGGTCAGGGCGGCAGCGGTGAGGTGGTACTCCGCCAGACACGCCGGATCGGCGAAGTCGCGCTGTACGTCGACGACGACGAGCGCGGGGCTGCTGCCGGGCCGGGTGAGACGGGCGAGTTGTCGCTCGCGCAGGTCGGACATCAGGCCGCCACCTCGTCGCGGGCACGCAGGGCGGGCAGTACCGTCTCGCCGAACAGCACCATGTCCTCGTCGTACTCAGGGAAGATCAGCATGAGCCCGTCCAGCTCGGCCTCGCGCACGATGTACTCGATGTGCTCGGTGACCGTCTCCGCGGACCCGGCGACGTACGCGGTCTGGAACGCCGCTTCCCCCTCGGCGCCCTCGGCCCACGCGCGGGCCTGGTCCTCGGGCACTCCCCAGGTCCTGCGCATGTGGGCGAGCGCCTCGCGGTCGAGTCCCGCGCCCCACTCCCTGACCTTCTTCGCCGCCAGTTCGTCGGTCGCGTCCTGGACGACGGTGAGCATCGAATAGGTCTTGCAGACGCGGCCGTTGGCCTTCGCCCGCGCGTGGACGTCGGCCGACAGCATCCTCATCTCGTCCAGGCTCTCCGCGGCGAGGAAGGCGCCGTCGGCGTACCGCGCCTGGAAGCGGCGCGCGTCCTCGGACTTGCCCGCGCTGATGACGGTCGGGCGACTGGCCGGATGCGGGCGGGACTCGCAGTCGACGAGGTCGAAGTACGGCGTGTGCATGGTGACCGAGGGTTCGGTCCACAGCCGGGTGACCGCCTCCGTCCACAGCTCCGTCATCCGGTAGCGGTCCTCGTGGCCGAGTTCCGGGTCCCAGACGCCGAACTGCTCGAACTCCCCCGCGTAGGAGCCGTTGACGATGTTCATCCCGGCCCGGCCGCCGGAGACGTCCTGGAGGGTGGTGAGCATCTTCGCCGCGATGGCCGGGTTGTGCACGTTCGCGTGCAGGGTCGCCCAGATCTTGACCCGGGTGGTGGCCTCGGCGAGCGCCGACATCATCGTCATCGACTCCAGCGAGCGGCCCCAGTGGTCGGTGGTGCCGCCGAAGCCGCGCCACTTCGCCATCGACATGATGAAGTCGAGGCCGATGTTCTCCGCGTGCAGGGCAGCGCGTCTGTTCCACGCGTAGTCCGCCTCGGGATGCGGGGCCGTGGTGGACAGCATCCATCCCCCGTTCCCGATCGGGAGGAAGATTCCGTACTCTTTCGCAGGCACGTGTGTGGCCTTTCCGTGAGATTCTTCAAACCGCTCGGGCAGGCCGGGGACCGGCTGCGCCGCCCCGGGCCGGCGCGGCTACGGTGCGGGCCAGACGAGCTTGCCTGCGGCGTAGACACTGCTGATGAACGAGGTGTCGAACCACCCCTTGGCGCGGTCCGCGGTCACGTCGGCCGGCACGATCTTGAACTGGTGCAGCATGTCGACGAGCTTCGCCACGTTGGCGGGGTCGATGCCGCCCAGCGGTTGTCCCGGTGTCGGGTTCTCCTTGACGACCTGCGTCTCGGTCTTCCAGATGGTCGCGTTCAGCGCCTTGTCGTACGTCGGGCCGGACAGCTGCGCCGCGTAGCCGACGCATTCGGTGAGGTGCTGCTCGCTGGACGAGCAGTAGTCGTAGGCGTGCAGTGCCGCGCGCAGGACGTCCTCGACGGCCTGCGGGTGCGCCTTGGCGAACGCCGGGTTCACCGCCATCGCGCCGATGGAGCTGGGGATGCCGTAGTCGACGGGCTTCCACACGGTGACGTCCTTGCCGGCCGCCTTGAGCTGGTTCGGCTCGTTGGAGATGAAGCCGGTGAGCGCTTCGAGGCCGCCCTGCCTGCGGGGCAGTACGGAGGGGTCGTATCCCTCCTTCACCAGTTTGAGCGAGTCCCACGCGACCCCGGCCTTGACGAGCATCGCCTCGACGGCGGCCGGCACGTAGCCTTTGTGGCCGACCACCTTGCCGTCCAGCTGGGTGAGCTTGGTGATGTCCTTGTTCGTCATCAGGATGTCCAGGCCGGCGTTGGAGTACGAGGAGATGCCCTCGATGTCGATGCCGTTCGCCTGGGCCTGGATGACGTCCTGTTCGGCGACGGCGGACACCGTCGCCTGCCCGCTGGCCAGCAGTTTGGTGTTCTGCGCCGTGTCGCCGGTGCCTGGCTTGAGGGTGACGGAGAGGCAGAGGTCGTTGAAGTAGCCGAGCTTGGCGGCGGCGATGTATTCGAGGATCGACACCGACGACTGGTACTGGTAGCCGGACAGATAGGTGATCTTGCCGGCCGCCTTGTTCTCGGCGCAGCGCTTGGCGGAGATCGCGGAACCCTTCGAGCCCGCCGGGGTGCTGTCGCCCGAACCCGAGCCGCATCCCGCGACGGCGGCGGTCAGCGCGACGGCGGCGAGGCCGGCGAACCCGGATCTGATCAGACGGTGCTGCATGGGTGACTCCAAACTGGCGTTGCGCCGGGGGTGGTGCGAATGCGGGCATGGATCACCGGGCGCCCGGCCGTGGTGGCCGTGCGCGATGGCGACGGTTGGGTGTGATCGGTGGTGATGGTGCAGTGGTGGGGTCGGCGGGTCAGTCCTGGGCGCTGTCGTGCCAGTGCAGCGCGCGCCGCTCGACGAGCGTGACGGCGAGCAGGAGCAGTACGCCCATCAGCGCGAGGACGAAGATCGACGCGTACACGACCGGCAGCTGGTTCATGGACGAGGCCACGCTGATCGCCGTGCCGAGGCCGCGGGTCGAGCCGGCCGCCGACATCTCGGCCACCACGGCGCCGATGATCGACAGCGGGAAGACGATGCGCAGCGCGGCGAAGAGGAAGGGCAGCGCGTTGGGGATGCGCAGGTGCCAGAGCAGTTCGATACGGCCGGCGTCCATCGTCCGGTACACCTGCAGCACCTGCTGCGGCACGGACCGCAGGCCGACCGCGGTGTTGATGAGGATCGGGAAGAAGCAGATCAGGCCGGTGATGATCAGCTTGGGCAGCGGGCCGAAGCCGAAGGCCACGACCAGGGCCGGCGCGATCGCCACCAGTGGGGTGACATTGAGGACGACCGCGATCGGCATGACCGCCCTGCGCACGAGCGGGAGTTCGCTGGTCAAGACCGCGAGGAGGAACGCGGCGGCGAACCCCATCGCGAGCCCGGCGGTCGCCTCGCCCAGGGTGACCAGGGCGTTGTCGACGTAGTAGCCGAGGTTCGAGGTGAGCGACCTGCCGATGTCCGGCAGTGACGGCAGCAGGTACGGCAGTTTCCTGGCGCCGTACTGCCACAGGACGGCGAGAACCGCCAGCATCACCACGAGCGGCAGCCACATGGAGGGGCGGATCCAGGCCAGCCGGGACTTCGGATGGCTGAGGCTGAAGCGCGACGGTTCGGCCGGCTGTTCCGCCACGGACGCGGCGGTGGTGCGTTCCTCGGCTACGGTCATGTCGTTGAACCCCCACTCACGCGGCGTCGCTGTGCCAGGCGCGGCGCAGCCGGTCTCTGATCAGGTCCTCGTACTCGTGGAAGCGGCGCTCCCCGAAGAGGCGTTCACCGCGCGGCCGGGGCAGGTCGACCTCGATGGTCTCCACGATCCGGCCGGGATTCGGGGCCATGACGACCACGGTGTCGGAGAGCCGGACGGCCTCGGACACCGAGTGGGTGACGAACAGGACCGTCGTCTTCAGCTCGTCCCACAGATCGAGCAGTTGGTCCTGGAGGCTTTCGCGGGTGAACTCGTCCAGCGCGGAGAAGGGTTCGTCCATGACGAGCACATCGGGCCGCAGGCCGAAGGCGCGCACGATCGCGACGCGCTGCCGCATGCCGCCGGAGAGCTGGGCAGGCAGCTTGTGCAGGGCCTCGCCGAGACCTGCTTTGA
Source organism: Streptomyces sp. NBC_01476 (assembly GCF_036227265.1). Taxonomy (NCBI): domain Bacteria; kingdom Bacillati; phylum Actinomycetota; class Actinomycetes; order Kitasatosporales; family Streptomycetaceae; genus Streptomyces; species Streptomyces sp. NBC_01476. The sequence goes on from NZ_CP109446.1 coordinate 423,026, forward strand.
CCAGGAGTTCCCGCATGTCGGGGGCGGCCGGCGCGGTCTCGCGTTCGGTGAAGCCGGCAATGCGCTCGCGGCGTTTGGCGGCGCCTGGGTTGATCTTCTGCGGCAGTGTGACGTTCCGGAGCACGGACATCCACGGCAGCAGGGCCGGGCTCTGCGGCACCAGACCGATCAGCTTGGCGGCGCACGCCTTGTCGGGTGTGACACCGTGCACGCGGACGTCGCCGCGGTCGGGTTGTTCGAGGCCTGCGACGAGGCGCAGCAGCGTGGACTTGCCGCAGCCGCTGGGCCCGATGAGGCTGACGAAGCGGCCGGGCGGCACCGTCAGGAAGACGTTGTCGAGGGCGACCGTCGCGGCCGGCCCGAAGCCGTAGGCCTGGCGCACGGACCGCAATTCCAGTGCAGGCGTTGCTGGCACCTTCACGCTCCCATCCATGTCGCGGGCGCATGGGCCCGATCCTGGAAGTCGGAGAGCGTGCGTAGCGAGTTCGGCTGACTGCCACGCGGAAATCCGCTTAGGTTCTCCGACCGTAGCCACTGTGTGTTTCGGCCGTGCGCTGCCGCCGATGTCGCCCCTTTTACGCGGGGCGCCGCAGCGTTACGACCGTGTTGCCGTCGAAAACGTAGATCTCGATGCCGAGTTCGGCGGCGGCGCGGGCCACCCAGCCGCCGAGCGCCTGGACGATCAGTTCGGTGACGACGAGCACGGTGCGCTCGGCGGTGGGCACCGAGTCCCGCAGCCACAGCAGCTTGAACATGTCGGCCATGACCTTGTTGCGGTAGGCGGGTTTGTAGGCGCCCTGGTTGCTGACGAGTTGCACGAGCAGACAGCCCCTGGCGTCGATGCCCTCGACCTCGACGCGGCTGCCGTCCGGCAGCATGAGCGGCTTCGGACGCAGCGGCACGCCGAGCGCGTCGCCGAGAGCGGTGAGCATACGGCGTTCGATGGAGCCTTCGGCGAATCGGCTCCACTCGGTGGGGGCGTCAAGGACCGTCAGGTGCATCCTTCGGAGTCTAGGAAGCGCCGGTTTCCCGGGTGTTTCACGAGAGTGAGCGTGCGGACTCCAGCTTCACGCGTCCGCGTGCCCGCGCAGCCGCGAGCGGCTGCCTGTCCGATGTGTCTCGGAGCTGTCGTGGTGGCGCGGGTCGGCCGACTCCACTTCGGCGCGTCCGACCCGACGTGGCACGGCATCGAGGCGTTGCCCCGGCTGAACGACGAGGTGCGGCGCCGTTGGCCCGAGGTCACCGGCCCTCTCACCGGACCGGTCGGCGCATGGCTCACGGTGCTCCCCCTGCGATCTTCCGGAGGACTACCAGGGGGCAGGGTGGGCCGGCCGTCCCGGAAAGCCGACTGCCGGGGCAGTACGGATCAGGCGGGGCCGGTCAGCACGTTGGCCGGCTGGCCGGCGAGGTACGAGGCCAGGTTGTGGTGGATCTCGGCGAGGTTCGCGGTGCGTGCGGTGTCCGTGTACCAGGCGATGCCGGGGCTGAGCACAACGTTGCCGCTCCCGCGCAGCTGCTCCGCGCCTTCCTCCGTGAGATCGTCGAGTGCGGCTCCTGCGAGGCGGCCGTCGGTGAGCATGCCGGCCAGCGCCTGCTGGTCGACAAGGGCGCCCCGGCAGGTGTTCACCAGTACCGCCGTCGGCCGGAGCGCGGCCAGACGTTCCGCATCGAGGATCTGCCGGGTGGCGGCATTGAGCGGCAGGTGCAGGGAGAGTACGTCGCTGCGCCTCAGCAGCTCGTCGAGGGGGACGAGGGTGATGCCGGGCGCGGGGGCGCCGGTGCGGTTGGTGCCGATGACGTGCATGCCGAAGCCGCTGGCGATCCTGGCGACGGCGGTGGCGATCCGGCCGGTCCCCAGCAGCCCCAGCGTCGCGCCGCCGAGCTGCCTGCCGAGAAACGGCCGGTAGAGATGGCCTGCGCCCCGCCGTACCGCGAGGTCGGCGGCCGGCAGCCGGCGGCTCACCGCCAGCAGCAGTGCGAACGTGTGCTCGGCCACCGCCTGGCACGAGTAGTCGGGACAGTGGGCCACCGTGATCCCGCGGGCCTGCGCGGCCGGCAGATCCACGGTGTCGAAACCGCTGGTCACCAAGGTGAGGTAGCGCAGCCTGCTGACCTCGGCCAGCAGGGCGGAGTCGAGGTGGGTCCACTCCACGATCGCGGCATCGGCGCTGCTCAGCCTGGCCGCGGCCGTCGCGGGATCGGGCCGGTCGTCGTAGACCTCGAAGTCGCCCAGTTCGGCGAACCGCAGCCGCCAGGCGCCGGGCAGGTACGTCGGCTCGTCGAGATAGATGATCCTCATGCCGCACCGGTCCACCGCTCGGGCGGCCGTTGGCCGCCCAGTGCGGCCCGCACCCGGGCGCAGGCGGCGGCGAACACCTCCGGGTCGCGGGCGAGTGCGAACCGGACGAAGCGGGAGCCGGCCGCCGGATCGTCCCAGTGGAAGTGGTCGCCCGGCAGGATCCCGACGTCCGCGCCGCCCAGCAGATCAACCACCTCCAACGCGCTGAGCCCAGGGGACTCGATCCGCGCCCACTCGACGCTGATCGTCCGGCCAGGTTCGGCCGGGCTCAGCACGGTGCCCTCCAGTGCCTGCCGCAGGACCGCGCGGTTGTTCCGGACCAGCCGGCGCACCGTCGCCTCCAGACCGCGCCGCCCGGAGTCCTCCAGGTACCGGGTCAGCAGACGCAGCACGAACGGGCTGACGTTGAGCAGCAGGTCGTTGTGCAGCTCGTAAACAGACCCGTACAGATCCTCGCTGGTGGCCAGGACGCTGCACTTCATGTCGAGGGTCGGCCACGTCTTCCCGGTGTCCTCGACACAGAGGTAGGAGGCTCCGGAGCGCTCCAGCACCGCGTACTGGTCCCATCGCTCGTAGCGGCCGAAGAAGCGGAACGTCCAGTCGAGAACGAGAAGGGTGCCGGACGCGGCGCACCCCTCGGCGAGCCGGGCGAATTCCGGCTCGCCCAGTTCGAATCCGGTGGGGTTGTTGGGCAGCGTCAGGAACAGCGCTCCCTGTCCGCCTGAGGCGAGCAGACGCTCCAGCCCGGGGCCGGTGAGTTCCGCCTCCGTGACCGGCTGGAGCATCACGCCGCGCCGGCGCAGTATGCCCGGCAGGTTGTCGAAGCAGGGCCGCAGCAGGCCGACCGGTATCCCCCGGGTGCTGAGGAAGGCCGCGATGAGGTCGATGGACGTGGACGCCGAGTGGCACAGCAGCGTGTGCGGCCGGTCAGCCGCGGACAGCTGACCGGCGAGTCGGTAGAAATGCCGCTGGAATTCCCTTTCGGCATCCCGTTGCGGAAGCGCCGCGCTTTCCGCGAAGAGAATGGGCAACTGCCGGATGATCCGCTGCTGCGCGGGATCCTGGAACTGGTGGGCATGACCGTCCGCCAGATTGAACTCACGGTCGATTCCCAGATGTTCGTACTGTGTCAGATTCGGAAGTCTGACCGATGCTCTCATCTCGCTCTTCCTCCGCTGGACGTGGCCGTGGTGCTGTCCGGATTTCCGGCTGGTCGTTCTCGCTGCCGCGCAGCCGCAGAATGATGTCGTGTACGAGGATCGCGGCGGTGAGGTACTGCCAGAGTTCCGGCTGCACCAGCAGAGGAAGTGCCATGATCAGCGCGGCGACGGATACGGCCACCCGGCGACGCAGCCGTGGTGATCGCGGTAATCGGCCCCTGACACGGATCATGACTGCCTCCCAGCCCCTCACTGGCTTCACCGTACGGTCGGACCTGATGGGGTATCAACGCCCTTCTTTACTGGGGAGGCAGCGGCCGATAGCCTGAATAAACCGGTGGCTCACCGACGGCGGAATGAACCTGTGTTGAGGTACTGACCATGGCCCTGGAACCGCGACGGGTTGCGTTCGAGGCATCTCTGCGCGCCCTGCTGGACAGCCCGGGACTAGCTGGGAACAGGAAAAAACTGGCCCGTGCGCTCGGCGTCAACGAGGCGACGATCTCGCACTACTTGCACGGCCGGATCAGACCCAGCTTCGACACCCTCGTCGGTATCTCCGACTTCTTCAACGTCAGCCTGGACTACCTCGTGTTCGGCGAGCGGCCGCGCCCGCAGACCCCCGACGACCCCGTCGGCGTACGGGCTCAGATCCGGCGCGCCATCGTCGAGTCCAGCGACCTCGGCGGGCGGCACCTGGACATGTTCACCCGGATCAGCCGTCGCCTGGAAGCCAAGATCAGCGATGTCGCCCGCGACCTGGCCGAGGAGAGCGAGGGCTGGGGGCCGGTGGGCTTCGTCACCGACGCCGAGGCGATCGGACTGGAGGCGTGCATCACCCGGATGCGCATCATGACACGCCTGTTCCAGTCGGACACCCAGGGCGACGAACCGGGCGCCTTCTTCGAGGTGGTCTCCACCAATCTGCGCTCCGGCCGTCCGTACCAGTACCTGCTCTACGGCGAGCGCGAGGCGTGGACCGCGGCCGTCGAATCGTTCCGGGAGCTGGTGGTCCGCAGCGGCGTTCCGGTGGAACTCTCCCGTGAGCTCCTGCAATTCCGCTCCCTGAACAGGGAACTCATCAGCTCGGTCTGCATCCTGGATCTCGATGTGCCGCTGATCAAGCGCCAGGAACCGATCCTGTGGGAGCGGCATCAGGACAACATCTCGGCAGAAGGGGTCTGGGCATATCTGTCCATCGAACGCCCCGACGCCCAGGGCGGAGTGACGATCGAGCCGCTCTACCTGGACTCGACACTGCGTCAGTTCCATCGTGATTGGGTGAGTGCGAAACCGATGTGAACCCGATACCGTCGGGCTGGAGTCCCGAGCACCCGTTGGTATGCTGGCGGAGAAATCGGGCGTCAGGGTCCACAACGGCCACGCGGTGCAGAGTCGGTGGTCCTGGCGTTCCGCCGGAATCTTCGGGAATGGGTGACAACGGATGAACCAGTCGGCGGACATGCCCTCCGGGAACGGTATGCCGGTGGGCGGCACCTTCGTGCCGGCCGACTTCGAAGTGCCCGACGGATTCATCAAGGGGAAGTTCCGCCTGGTCCCCCTCGGCCCCGAACACAACGAACGCGACTACCGGGCCTGGACCACAAGCATGGAACACATCCGGCGTACCCCCGGTTTCGAGAAGTACAGCTGGCCGACTTCCATGACCATCGACGAGAACATGGGTGATCTCGTCCAGCACGCCGCCGACTTCCGCACGCGCGCGGGATTCACGTACTCCGTGATGAGCGAGGACGACGACGTGATCGGCTGTGTGTACATCTACCCTGCCGGCCGGCCCGGGCACGCTGTCGTCCGCTCCTGGGTGCGCAAGGACTACGCCCATCTGGATGCTCCGCTCTACCACGTCATCGACACCTGGCTGCGGCGTACCTGGCCTTTCGCCGGATTCAGCTACGCACCTCGCTCGAAGCAGTACGAGTTCGCCAACTGACCAGATCGTCGCCGCCGGTCGAAGTCGAGGTGCCCGCGCGCCGCTTCGAGGATCTTCTCCGGTTCCCGGACATCGGCGTGGACGTAGGAGATGCGTTCTCCCTCGTCGGTGGCCGTCAATCCCTCGTAGTGCGTGCGGACCTCCGCTTCGATGCCGGCGAACTGGTCGATATCGGTCGTTGCCAGGTACGTGGCGATTCCGGTTGGGCCGGGCCGCCGGGTCGAAGCGACGGTTGCTACGGGGGTCGCTGACGGGACCGCATTCGACCGGCCGTGGCGAGCCGGCAGGGGAGATCCCGCCCGACCAGCGACCGCGGGACGTTCGGCATGTCGTGCGGGCGCGCGCGGGGCGGTGTCACCGGGTGAGGAAGACCGTGGCGCCGAGCGCGCTGAGCGCCAGGCCGACGCCGGCCACCGCGGTTCCTACGCAGCGCCTTCTGAGGTGCCGGTAGCGTTCGCCGTACTCCTCGCGGAGTTCCGCCGCCCGATCGCCGATCCGGTGCAGCGTCGCACGTGAGAGGGCCAGCCGGTCGGCGAGGTAGACCCGCTCGACCTCCTCGCGCTGCGCGGTGGTGAGCCACGGCAGATGCGCGGTGAAGCGGGCCGCCTGCCGGCGCCCTTCCTCGACCTCCGCGCTCCACAGCAGATAGCTCTCGATCTGATCGAGCCCACGGTCGTCGTTCCCATCTGTGCGCACGAGTCACCCCGGTTCGCTGCGGCCGCTACTTGTGTTTGTCCCCCGGCGCCACGGTGACCGACTTGTCAGGGCGGTTGGTGCGCTCTTCGAGCGCCGAGACACCGGGGTGGTGCAGGTCGAACGCCGGGGATTCGGAGCGGATCCGCGGCAGGGTGAGGAAGTTGTGCCGCGGCGGCGGGCAGGAGGTCGCCCACTCCAGCGAACGGCCGTAACCCCACGGGTCGTCGACCTCGACCTTCTTGCCGTACTTCGCCGTCTTCCACACGTTGTAGAGGAACGGCAGCATGGACAGGCCGAGCAGGAACGAGCTGATCGTCGAGACGGTGTTCAGCGTGGTGAACCCGTCAGCGGCCAGATAGTCCGCGTACCGGCGGGGCATGCCCTCCGCGCCCAGCCAGTGCTGGACCAGGAAGGTGCCGTGGAAGCCGAAGAAGAGCGTCCAGAAGGTGATCTTGCCGAGCCGCTCGTCCAGCAGTTTCCCGGTCATCTTCGGCCACCAGAAGTGGAAGCCGGCGAACATCGTGAAGACCACAGTGCCGAAGACCACGTAGTGGAAGTGCGCCACCACGAAGTACGAGTCGGAGACGTGGAAGTCCAGCGGCGGCGCGGCCAGGATGACACCGGTCAGACCACCGAAGAGGAACGTGACGAGGAAGCCGAGTGTCCACAGCATCGGCGTCTCGAACGACAGCGATCCCCGCCACATCGTGCCGATCCAGTTGAAGAACTTCACCCCGGTGGGCACCGCGATCAAAAAGGTCATGAAGGAGAAGAACGGCAGCAGCACCGCGCCCGTGACGAACATGTGGTGCGCCCACACGGTCACCGACAGACCGGCGATGGAGATCGTCGCCGCGACCAGCCCGACATAGCCGAAGATCGGCTTACGCGCGAAGACCGGGATCACTTCGGAGGCGATCCCGAAGAACGGCAGCGCGATGATGTACACCTCCGGATGGCCGAAGAACCAGAAGAGGTGCTGCCACAACAGCGGTCCCCCGTTCGCGGCTTCGAAGATGTGCGCGCCGAACTTCCGGTCGGCCTCCAGGCAGAGCAGGGAAGCCGCCAGGACGGGAAAGGCGAAGAGCACCAGGACCGAGGTGAGCAGCACGTTCCAGGTGAAGATCGGCATCCGGAACATCGTCATGCCGGGGGCGCGCATGCAGATGATCGTGGTGATGAAGTTGACCGCGCCGAGGATGGTGCCGAAGCCGGAGAACGCCAGGCCCATGATCCACAGGTCGCTGCCGACACCGGGCGAGCGTACGGCGTCGGAGAGCGGGGAGTAGGCGGTCCAGCCGAAGTCGGCGGCGCCCTGCGGAGTCAGGAAGCCGCCGACCGCGATCAGCGAGCCGAACAGGTAGAGCCAGTAGGCCAGCATGTTCAGCCGCGGGAAGGCGACATCGGGCGCGCCGATCTGCAGTGGCATGATCCAGTTGGTGAAGCCGGCGAAGAGCGGGGTCGCGAACATCAGCAGCATCACGGTGCCGTGCATCGTGAACGCCTGGTTGTACTGCTCGTTCGACAGGACTTGGCTGCCCGGCCTGGCGAGTTCGGCGCGCATCAGCAGCGCCATGATGCCGCCGAGCAGAAAGAACACGAAGGACGTGCAGAGATAGAGCGAGCCAATGATCTTGTGATCCGTTGAACTCGCCCAGCTCACAAAGATGCTGCCCGGGCGCCTGCGTTCGGCCGGCAGCGCGTCCTCGTACGAGTCGTCGAGTTCGACCGCACCCGCGGTACCGCCACTTGTCACGACAACACTCCTTCGGTCGGCGCCCCATTGGCCTTGGAAGCAGAATGTCGTCGCGGCTCCGGCTGATACGTCGGCCCCGCCGACGCGTCAGCCGATCGGAGCAATTGGCGCCCGCACATGAGCCGCCGGACGCGAAGAAAGGGCGTCGCTCGCGGCGCGTTCACGGTTTACGCGCGCCGCCTTGGCACCCTGTGCTCAGATCACGGGTACGGGGTGGTGTTCGATACGCCGGGGGTCGCCGCCGAGGCTCGCTGCCAGACCCGCCGCGCTCGTGTCGTGGGGTGTGCCGAGGACGACGGCGCTCGCCCGTTCCAGCCGGTCGTACTGCTCATCGGTGAGAGGGACTTCGAGTGCGCCGAGGTACTCGCCGAGTTGGGCGGTGGTGCGCGGCCCGATGACCGGGACGAGGGCGGTGGCGGCGCGCGCGGCGCGGCGACGCAGCCATGCCATCGACACCTGGCCGGCACCGGCCCCGGTCTCCTCGGCGACGGCAAGGACGGCGTCGACGACCGCGGTCTTGCGTTCGCCGTCCTCGGTGTGGACCCCGCCGCCCCACCTGCTGAGACGCCCCTCGTCGCCGTGGCGGTACTTGCCGGTCAGCAGGCCGCCGGCCAGTGGTGCGTAGAGCGCGGCGCCGAGACCGAACGCCTCGGCCATGGGCAGCAGTTCGCGCTCCGCGGTGCGGTCGGCGAGGCTGTACTCGGTCTGCACGCCGATGACCGACGCCCGCCCGCGCAGATCGGCCACGGTCGCGGCGGTCGCCACCCGCCAGGCGGGGAAGTTGGACAGACCCCCGTAATGGATCTTTCCGGCCCTGACCAGGTCGTCGAAGGCCGCGACGATCTCGTCCACGGGGGTGAGCGTGTCGGGCAGATGCGCCCAGTACACGTCGACGTAGTCGGTCCGCAGCCGCTTCAGGCTCGCCTCCAGCGAGCGGACCATCACCTTGCGGCTGTTCCCGGTCTCGCCGATGCGGGTGTGGTCGCCGCTCCCCCGGGTGTATTTGGTCGCCACGACGAAGTGGTCCCGGTCGGCGCCCAGCAACTCCCCGAGCACCGTCTCGGCTTCCCCGCGCTGGTAATGGTCGGCGCTGTCGACGAAGGTGCCGCCCGCTTCCGCGAAGGTGTCGAAGATCGCCCTGGCTTCCGTACGGTCCGCGCCGGCGCCGGGCGTGGTGGAGAAGTTGGCGGTGCCCAGCGCGTACTCGGACACGCGCAGGCCGGTACGCCGGCCGAACGTCATGTGCTGCATCGTCTCGGTCCTCAGGAGGGTGTCGGGGGCGGCAGAAGCAGGGTGCGAGCGGCGTCGTGGGGTGCGGTGACACCGGCCGGGCTCTTCCGCCGGAAACCGGAATATAATTCCGCCAAGCATAGCGGAATCTGATTCCGGTAAGCTTCGAGGAGGGACGAGGGAGCGCAGCGCCGGTGGACCGACCGGCATCCGGCAGGAGGAACAAGCCATTGGACAGCCATTCCGCGCACGGTGGCCCGCCACCACGGACGGCGGCCGGCAAGCCGCTGCGCGCGCACGCCCTGCGCAACCGCGATGCCCTGCTGGCAGCGGCGCGGGAGGCGTTCGACGCCGGGCGGCCGGACATCCGCATCGAGGAGATCGCCCGCCGCGCGGGGGTCGGGGTGGGCACGCTCTACCGCCACTTCGAGACCCGCGAGGCCATCGTCGAGGCCGTCTACCGGCAGCGGGTGGAGGACCTGTGCGCGGCGGCACCACGGCTGCTGGAGACCGTCACCCCTTACGAGGCGCTGCGGGAGTTCCTGGGGCAGCTCATCGCCCACTCGGCGGCCAGCCAGGGAATGGCCGTCGCCCTGCAGAACGTCATGAACACCGGCTCACCGGTCTTCGCCAGGGGCCGGGCGGCCATGACCGAGGCCATCGCCTTGATCATGGCCGCCGCGGTCGAGGCCGGCGCCCTCCGCGCCGACGTCGCCCCGGCAACGGTCTTCCGGGCGATGGGCGGCATCTGCACGTCGCACGACCAGCCCGACTGGGAAGAAGGCGCGCACGCGGTGGTCCGGCTGCTCCTCGACGGACTGCGGCCCGGCGCGGCCGGCGCGCCCTGAGCGCCCTGAGCGCCCCGAGCACCCCGAGCACTCGCGCCCCGTACCGGATCCGCCGGGCCGGCCGGTGGGAGCGGGAAGGTCAGCGGGGCGAGCGTTGGATCAGTTCGTACGTGGCCGAGGTGGCCTCGCCGACAAGGAGTTCGTAGCTGCCCACGGACCAGAACCGGCCGGTGCGGCCGATGGGTGCCAGATCCTGGACGGTGTAGGACTGCGTCACGCCGCCGGGGACGGTGTCTCCCACGGCCGACGTCCAGACTCCGCCGCGGTGGCGCCAGTAGACCGCGGGGCCCTCGAAGCCGGCCGGGTCGCCCGAGACCCAGACCGTACCCCTGCCGTCGCCGCTGATCTCGCCGGAGACCAGGCCGGTCAGGGGGCCGGTGACGTCCTTCCAGGTGCGGCCGTTCCAGTGCAGGACGCGGGTCTGCGGCGGGTTGTCCTCGTCGGCCTGGGTGACCGCGGCGGCCCAGACGCTGCGGGCCGATTCGCGGTAGACGTCGGACAGGATGAGCTTGCTCCCGGCGGGAGAGACGTCCTTCCATGCGTGGCCGTTCCAGTGCAGGGCCACCGACCGGCCTCCCGGCACGTCGCCGGACTCTCCCACCGCCCAGGCGTCGGTGGCGCTGTGCGCCTCGATCGAGGTGATGAAGACGCCGCTTCCCAGGGCCGTGCGCTGCCAGGTGCCACCGGAGTACGTGGCGATGCTGGTGTCGTTCACCACCCACAGCCGGCCGGGCACCGCGGCGATCTTGGCGAATCCGTAGATCTGCTCGGGCGGCAGCTCCGGGAGGGCGACGGCCGTCCAGCTTCTGCCGTCGTAGTGGGCCAGCGTCTCGCGGGTCTGACTCCAGCCGTAGGCCCATACGTCGTGCGCCGACGCCGCGGTGACGGCGTGCCAGACACCGGTCGCCGGCACCCCCGGGGTGGGCTGCCGCCGCCACGCGGTGCCGTCCCAGTGCAGGATGACGCCGCTGGTGACCCCGCCCACGGTCTGGTTCCCGACCGCCCATGCGGCGTCCGCACCGGCCGTCGCCACCTCGAACAGGAAGGCGGAGCTGGACAGTTTCCCCGCCTGGACGGTGTGCCACGCGGGGCCGGCGGCCGGAACCGCCTGGTGGCGGGCCGTGGCGGCTCCCGGTGCCGCGACCGCGGCCGGACCGGCGGTCGCGGAGGTCGCGGTGGTCGCGGTGGTCGCGGTGATCACCGCGGTCGCGGTCATGACTGCCGCGACGCATAACGTGGAGAGGTAGGTGCCGGATCTCATCGTGGGTCCCCCTTCTTGACGGGCGGGGCGACGCGATCCCGCGCTCCGCCCGCGGCTGGTCCTGCCCGTTGGACCCGCCGCCGGGCGGAACGGTTGTGCGGGCGACGGTGACGGAGCGCTGGACGGGCGCGCAGAAGACATCGGTGCCGTAGACGACTCCCGTGCTCATGATCGCCAGGAGCGCCGCGAGGTGCGCGAGCAGTGTCATGCCCGGGCCTCGGGACCGCCGAGCGGCGGCAGGGCGCCGACCTGCTGGAAGACCTGCATCAGGTTCAGCTCGTCCCAGTGCTCGACGAACATGCCGTCCTTGACGCGCCAGATGTCGATGCTGCGCATCTCGACGGACGCGCCGCTGGCGGGAATGCCCAGGAGGTCCCCGGTGTGGGTGCCGCGGTACGTGAAGCGGCCCACGACGCGGTCACCGGAGACGATCAGGTCTTCCATCGTGACGCTCACGTCGGGCAGGCCGGTGTAGAACGCGGTCCAGAACTGGCGGTTGGCCTCGCGTCCGTCGCTGACGAAGTCGTTGTGGTTGATGTAGGCCTCAGCGACGAAGCGGTCCACCAGGTCCGGGTTGTGGGTGTTGCCCATCTCGACGAAGAGGTCGGCGAGGCGGCGTTCGGGGGTGGTCATGTCGGTGTCCTTACGGTGGTTAGCGTTGCTAGCACTAGCAACGCTAACCCTTAGCCATGCTTCCGTCAATAGCGACGCTAGCCGTTCTAGCGGTGATACTGTCAGGTATGGCTATCGAGGACCGCCGGCAACGCGAGCGCACCGCCCGTCGCCGGCTCATCACGGCGACGGCGCGCACCCTGGCAGAGAGCGAAGGCTGGGACGCGGTCACCACGCGCAGGCTGTCCGCCGCGATCGAGTACAGCCAGCCGGTGCTCTACAAGCACTTCGGGTCGATGGAGGACATCGTCGAAGCCGTCGCGGTGGAGGGCTTCGGCGAACTCGCCGAGACGCTGCGCGCGGCTCGTCTCGGGAGTGCCACGCCCGCCGACGAGCTCGGCCGGGTCGCTGCCGCCTTCAGCGGCTTCGCCGCCGAGAACCCCGCGCTCTACGACGCGATGTTCACACGGCCCACGCACCTGCGCTTCGGCGCGGAGGACACCCCGGCGCCGCTGGCCCAGGCATTCGGCGAACTGCGCGAGGCAGTCGCCACCATTCCGGCCGCACGCGACATCGACACCCTCACCGAGGTCCTCTGGGCGGCGCTGCACGGACTGGTCATGCTCGGCCGCGACGACCGGCTGCGCCCCGGGCACAACGCCGACCGCATCAAGGTCCTGCTCGCCCAGTTCCGCACCGCGGAGTCCTGAAGTGGCCGCGTCACCCCGAGGTGACCCCGAAGCGACAGGCGGCGGCGCTCACACCGTCCGGGCCTCCGGAAACGCCGCAAGCCTTCGTACCGGAGCCGCACCTGAGGGCTCAGCCCCGGCGAACATCCATGGTCACCGCGCTAGTTGCCGCCCGTGAGCCGGGTGCGGGCGGACGCGCGGAAGGCCGCGACCAGGGGGTTGGGGTCACTGGCGCGGGTGACCAGCACCACCTGGCAGGGGTCGATCCCCTCGATGGGAAGGGTGGCCAGGTCCGCGCGCAGGGTGCTGCGCCGGTCGCCGGCCGGCAGGATGGCGATGGCGTGGCCTCCCGCGACGAGTTCGAGCTTGTCCTCGAAGCTGTCGTCGACGCCGGGACCGGCGGGTGCCGGCCGGCCGTCCTGGCCGGGTCCGAGAGGCCGTGACCAGATCGCCGCCGTGCTGGTGCAGGCGACGAGTTCCTCGTCTGAGTGACGGTTGGGCCAGGTGCAGCGCGATGGCGGCCCGGCCGAAGTTCAGGTGCTCCGCCACGACCGTGAAGTACCGGACCAGCCGCAGATCGAGATCCGAGCCGGGAGCGAGTCCCGCGGCGCCTACTCCGCCAGCAAGGCCGCGCTGCGCTCCATGACACGGAGTCTCGCCCGCGAACTCCTGCCGCGGGGGATTCGCGTCAACGCGATCAGCCCCGGTCCCATCGACACCGGAATTCTGGAGAAGTCGATGCCGAAGGAGGCCGCCGAGCAGACCAGGGCGCAGATGGCCGCGGAGAACCCCATGCTGCGATTCGGGGACTCCGCCGAGATCGCCAAGGCGGTGGCGTTCCTGGCGTTCGACGCCACCTTCACCACAGGTGCGGAGTTCCCCGTCGACGGAGGCGGCTCCCAGCTCTGAGTCCGGTTCACGGGCGGCCGGCGGCGGGGGCCGCGGTCGCGGCGGTCACCTCCGGTCGGACAGGGTGTCCAGCACGTCCTGGGTGGTGCCCGTCTCGGCGATGCGCGGGAAGATATGGGCCACGCTGTGCTCGTGCCGGGCGAGTTCCGTGTCGGTCATGGCGTCGACGGGCAGCGTCACATGGAAGCCCAGTTCATGGGCGTCACGGGCGGTCGACTCCACCCCGCTGCTGGTGGCGATGCCGGTGATGACCACCTGGGTGACACCAAGGGCGTGGAGCCGGTCCGCCAGGCCGGTCCTGGCGAAGGCGCTGCGCGCGTGCTTGGTGACGAGGAGGTCGTCGGGCTGCCGGTCCAGTTCCGGGATGAGGTCGGTCCAGCCGTCGGGGAAGGAGCGGCCCGCACCGGGTCCGGCGTCGGTGCGGCCGGCCGGCGCTCCCGCGACATTGACGAGCACGACCGGAAGGCCGAGTCCGCGGAACGTCTTCAGGAGAGCCGCCGAGCGGTCGACGATGCCGGCGACCGGGTGTGCGAGAGGTATCTCGACGATGCCCTTCTGGAGGTCGACGACGATCAGGGCGGTCTTCGGGTCAAGGGTGGTCAGGGGCATGCCGGATCCTTCGGGTGACGGTTCGGTCAGGGTGAGGGCAGCGGGACAGTGGGACACCGGGGAACCTGCGCCCGCGTGACGGCGGCGCGTGGCCGCCGGCGCGTGCGGGGGGGGTGCGGGGCCGGGCGCGGTCAGAGCGACTGCGCCAGCCGTCTGAGCAGCTCCGTACTCGACGAGAGCTGTCCGATTTCCTCGGCCGAGAGGCTGGTCTCGATGGCGTTGGTCAGCCAGTCCTCTTTCGCGCGGCGTCCGGTGCGGAACTGCTCACGTGCGGTCTCGGTGAGGCTCAGCAGGCTCTTCCGGCCGTCGTTCGGATCCGGGGAGCCGCTGACCAGCCCGGCGTCCTGCAGAGCGTGGATGATCTTCGCCATCGACTGCTGCCGAACACCTTCGGCGCGCGCGAGAGCCGTGGCCGTGGCCGAGCCCTCCCGCTCCAGGCGTGACAGTACCGATGACTGCGACCTCGTGAGGTCACTGCCCTCCGTCTGCTCGCGCAGCCTTCGCAGCAGCTGTCCGAGGACGACCCGGAGTTCCCCCGCCAGAAGGGACGCATCCGCCCGCTGTCCGCTCATGTCCCCAACCTAGCAGCTACACAGCCAACTGCACAGTTGGCTGTGTAGCTGAACCGGCGCGGCTCCGGCGATCAGAGTCCGGCCGCGCCCGTCACCAGGGGACGGGGCCGAAGCGGTCGACGAAGCGGCCCGTACCGGCGTCGGAGGTCTCGGTCGCCAGTGCGACGATCGCGTCGGTCCCCTCGGTCACGGTCTGCTGACCCCGGCGCCCGTTCAGGTCGGTGGCGGTGTACCCGGGGTCGACGGCGTTCACGCGGACGCCGGACAGCGCCTTCGCGTACTGGATGGTCAGCATCGTCACCGCGGCCTTGGACGCCGCGTACAGCGGGGAGACGACCTTCGACTCGACCCGGTCCGGGTCGTGCGTGAGGGCCTGCGACCCCACCCCGCTGCTGACGTTGATCACCGCCGGGTGCTGCGACTTCTGCAGCAGGGGCAGGAACGCGCTTGTGACACGGACGACGCTGATCACATTGGTCTGGAAGACGTTGGCGGCGTCGGCGGAGGTGAGTTCCCCGGCGGGGACGCGGGGTTCCATGATCCCGGCGTTGTTGATCAGGAGGTCGATGTGCCCTTCGTGCTCCAGGATGTCGGACGCCGCCGCGGCGACGGACGCGTCGTCGGTGACGTCGATCGGTACGAAGCGGACGCCGATCCGGTCCGCGGCATCCTGGCCGCGCTCGCGGTCACGGGCGCCGAGGACGACGGTCTGGCCGAGTTCGGCGAGGCGGCGGGCTGTCTCGTGGCCGAGACCCTTGTTGGCCCCGGTGATGAAGGTGATGGTCATGTCTCCACTGTGCGCGGCCCGGGGGGAAGCAGCCAGGGATCCCTCGCCGGTAGGAACGGCAGTACCACCCTCCGGCTTCCCGACCGGCGCACAATGGGGAGATGAGCATAGATGCGACCGGCCTGGGAGCCACGATCCGCGCCTGGCGAGAGCGGCTCACGCCGGCCGAGGTCGGGCTGCCGGCCGGCCGGGTGCGTCGGGCCGTGGGGCTGCGCCGCGAGGAACTCGCCGATCTCGCCGGCGTCTCGGTCGACTACATCGTGCGGCTGGAACAGAGCCGGGCGACCACCCCGTCGGCGCAGGTCGCCGGGTCGCTGGCGCGGGCGCTGCGGCTGAGTGGCGACGAGCGCGACCACCTCTACCGGCTGGCCGGTCTGCAGCCGCCGCACGACGGCATGGTCAGCGACCACATTCCGCCCGGCGTGCAGCGCGTCGTCGGACGGCTCGGCAAGACACCGGTGGCGGTGTTCGCGGCCGACTGGCGGCTGCTGTGGTGGAACCACGGCTGGGCCGCGCTCCTCGGGGACCTGTCGGCCCTGGCGCCGGACGAGCGGAATCTCGTACGGTCGCGCTTCCCGGTGGCCGCCGACCGCGGACGGGTGGCCGGCTGGCGGGTCGACATGCAGAACGCCGAGACCTCGGACCGGGCGATCGTGGCCGACCTCCGCCGGGCGTCCGCGCGCTATCCCGGCGACCCGCGGGTGACGGAGCTGATCCGCCGCACCGTCGAGGGGAACGCCCGGTTCGCCCGGCTGTGGCAGGAAGGCGCGGTCGGCGCGCACGCCGAGGACCACAAGACCATCCACCACCCCGCGGTCGGTGACATCACCGTCGACTGCGACGTGCTCGGCGACGCCGACACGGACCTCAAGATCGTCATCTTCACCGCGGCGCCCGGCAGCGAGGACGAGACCAAGCTCGACCTCGCGCGCGTCACAGGGCTCATCAGCGTCCCCGCGGATGCTGTCTGACCCCGGCGTGACAGGCACGCGGGGACCGCGGTCCCGGCCCGGTCGGCGAGAGCACGATCGCCGCGACGGCCGGCGCGGCAGCGCCTCGGCGAAGCCGGGGAAGCGCCGGTCGAGGCCGTTGCGCCCGCCGGCGGGCGTGGGGCGGGCCCGGCCGGACCCCTCCCCCGACGCCGGGCCCCCGGGCAGCGCCCCGTCCGCCGTGAACCGGAGCGGTCAGGGCTTGACGGCGACGGCGGCGTAACAGGCCGCCTCCGCGTCGGTGATGTTGCCCTGGTCCTCTTCGCGGTCCGGATTCCACCGTGAGGTGGGGGTGACGCCTTCCTCCAGCAGGGTCCAGCCGTGGAAGAAGGCGGCGAACTCCTCCCGGGTGCGGGCCTGTCCCGCGGTGCCGGCCGCCCGGTAGGCGGCGACGAGCCGGTGCACGGGTTCCGGGTCGAAGTCGGCCGTCAGGTGAGTCATCGTCAGCGTGCTGCCGGGAGCGAGCCGGTCCTTGAGCTCGTCGACGATGGCATGCGCCCCCAGCTCGTCGGGGACGAAGTGGAGGATGGCGTTGAGGCTGAGGGAGACCGGCTCGCCGAGGTCCAGGGTGTCGCGGACCCCGGGTGCGTTCAACAGGCCGGCGGGGTCGGTGATGTCGGCCTGGGCATAGGCCGTACGGCCTTCCGGCGTGCTCTGCAGGAGGGCCGCCGCGTGGGCCAGGACGATGGGGTCGTTGTCGGCGTAGACCACTTTGGCGGTGGGGTCGACGCCCTGGACGATCTCGTGCAGGTTGGGCGAGGTGGGGATACCGGTGCCGACATCGAGGAACTGACGGTGGCCGCGCGCGGCGAGGTAGCGGCTGGAGCGGTGCACGAAGCGGCGGTTGGCCCTGGCGGCCACCAGTACGGACGGAAAGGCGCTCATGGCCTGCCCGGCGGCTTCGCGGTCGGCGGGGAAGTTGGTGAAGCCCCCGAGGTAGTAGTCGTACATGCGGGCAGAATGCGGCCGGTCCATCCGCAGATCGATCTGCCCGGCTCCGTTGCCGTCGCTCATCACGGTCCCCCTCGCACCTGTGCGTTGTGCCGCCGGGCGGCGAACGGGCGGTCGCCGGGGTCCGCCGCCCCTGGTTGTTCCCCGGCGGCGGAAGCCTACAAGCGTCGGTCTTCGGCCGAATCCCGGGTCCCGCCGCCCCCGGCGGGTCTCCGCGCCCCCGCGCCCCGGCATCGCCGCACTACCGCACCGCCGAGCAAGATCACCCGCGTAGTCGCATGATCACGTTCGGCGAAAAAAGGCCGGAGCAGTCTTGCACAACCGGGCATACGGTCCGCTTTGCTGAGGAGTAAGGGAACACCTCCTCACCGATGCCCCACGCGACGGCGGAGCGGCGCGGTGCCAGCGAACGGATCGTCCGTGTCCATAGATCCACAGCAACCGGTGGTCCGGGGAGCCGCCGCTGGGCTCCTGGCCGGTGGCCTGCGGTCACCTGCCCGGTATCCCTTGGCGGCGGGAACGTGCGGTGCCCCGCCGTCACTCCGGCCTGCGTGCCCCCGGCCGGCCCCGCCCGAGTATCCGGAGCCGCAGTGACCGACGCCCCGCGGAACCGCCCGGCCGCCGCCCCCTCGCTGATACCGCCCCAACGGGGCACGCACCGGGAACTGCTGACGTTCGACGCGTTCTGCGCGTACCACTCCAAGCTCTGGCTGCGGTACGCCTTCCTCCAGGTCGGCAACCGCAGGACCGCCGCCCGTATCGTCCGGGCGGTGCGCGAGCAGTTGGAGCAGGACTGGGAGGCCGCGCTGCGGCAGAAGTCGGTGCCCTCCTACGCCTGGGCCGTGCTCAAGGACCACCTGGCGGTCTGGCTGGCCGAACACGACCGCCTGCCGGTCATGCCGGAGACGGCCGCTTTCCACGCCGCCGTACGCAAGATCCTGCTGCGCGAGCTGCAGGACGAGTTCGCCGTCCTGGAGAGCGAACTGGGCCTGTACACGGCGATATCGAGGCTGCCGGAGAACCAGTGCGACGTCATCGTGCTGCGGTACGTCCTCGGCGCGGACGACCAGGACGTCGCGGGCTACCTCGGTGTCAACGAGGCGACCGTCCGCTCGCACATCCGTTACGCCAAACTCCGACTGGCGCGGCAGATGAAGGAATTGAGGGAGGAACAGTGACCAGCGGCCCGCAGCGAAGCGGCATCTCCTTCGGTCTCGACGCGCTCCTGGAGGACGCCGAGGTCCTCCAGGACGTCACCACCGCCGGGCTCCACCCGTACCTGCCGGATGCCGGGACCGACGGCGCGGAGGCGGCGCCGGGCTGTCAGCACCACCGCCCGCCGCCGACGGACGCGCCACCGGGCGCGGCACGGGAACCGGTGTGTGTGTCGGCCTGCGCCCGTACCATCCGCGAGACCGCCGCCCGCGACCTCCATCTGGCCGTCTCGCTGGTCCTGGGCGATCCCCGCGCCGCCGCGGCCCTGACCCGCTTCGCCCAGAGCACCACCCCGCACACCGAGGGCGCGGTCGTCTTCGGCGCCCTGCTCCACCTCACCGGCCACCGCGAAGCTGCACAGTTCTGGTGGCAGTACGCGGCAGGTGGTGAGAGCCACACTGCGGCGTTCTGCCTCTACCTGCACCACCGCCACCTCGGGCAGCACCGCACCGCCCAGCACTGGCGCAACCAGGCGCGCCTGCTGCAGACCCCGGGCTGTCCCCGTACGCCCCGGCGTCAGCCCGGCGGCCTCTCCCTGCTGCCCACCCGTGTCCACCACGCGCTGCTCCGCCAGTGCTACCAGGGCACGCCCCCGCATCTGCCGCCGGCCATGGAGGAAGCCCTCAACATCCTTTACCGCGGCGGCCAGGACCAGGACGACGGCACCGTCTACTCCCCGCCGGCCCACACCCTGCCCACCCACCTCGCCCACGCCGCTTCGTGCTGACGGCCGCAGTCACGGTCACGGCCGCGGTCCCGGCTGGACCTTCTTCCGGCGCCGCACGGTGCTCGGTCAGCCGGCGGGGCGACCGCCCCGGCGCAGGAGCTGCCGGTGGAGCAGGACCCCGCCCAGGAGCAGGAGCAGGCCCGCGGCGAGCAGCGGCCACGGGGTGTACTCGTCGGTGCAGCTCTGGCCGCCGTGCGTCGAGGTGCACACCGTTCCCGGGCCGCTCCTGTTGAGGAAGGCGACGTAGAGCGGCAGCACGCCCGCCCCGGAGAGCAGCCCGGGCCACGCGAGGGCCGGACCGGTCCGCCACAGGATCAGCCCGCCGACGACGGCGACGGGCAGCACGAACAACCCGATCGACAGCAGCCCGAGCAGTGCGGTGGCCAGGCCGGCGCCGACAGCGCACCACCCGAGAAGCCAAGGCCACCGCGGGCCTCCGCCGGAGGATGCCCGTCCGGCCCCGGACGCGGGTCGGTCGCTAGCCGGCACGGCGAGGCCGCCCCTCCGCGAGGGTGACGGTGATCGCCCGGCCGGGATCTTGGTCCCCGGCGGCACGGACGCCGGCCGCGGCGGTCTCGGACGAGCCGTCGAAACCGCCGCCGATGCGCCGGGCAAACCCGGTCAACTCCTCGGCGGACAAACGGACATGCCGCCGCTCACCGTCCTCCGTCCGCGCCACGATCCCCAGCATGCGCCCACTGTGACACAGCCCTCTGACAACGAGCCTCCGGGGGCCCGGCGGACGACCGCGGGGCGCCGAGGGCTGTGAGGTGGGATTCGGCGTATTTGGCGAAGGCCGCCACCAGCCGGCTGCGGTCGCCAGCGCGGGTCGCCAGCACGACGTGGCTCGGCTCGACGCCTTCGAGGGGCACGGTGGTGAGGTCGGGACGGAAGTGGAAGCCGCTGACGCCGGCGGACCCCGGAATGATGGCCACACCCTGCCCCGCGGCGATGAGTTCGATCTTGTCCTCGACGGCGTCGATGAGGGGGCCGTCGGGCGCGGCGCTGCCGTCGGGCCGGGGATCGATGCGCCAGAAGGCGTTCCAGGCGGGGTCGGCGGCCCGGGGCATCGGTTCGTCGGCGATGTCGTCGAGGGTGACGGATTCCTTGCCGGCCAGGCGGTGGTCGCGCGGGATCAGGAGCGCCCGGGGCTCGTCGTAGAGAACCGTCACGTGCAGGTCGTCGGTGGCGAACGGCAGTCGCGTGACGACCGCGTCGACCCGGTGCTCCAGCAGCGCGGCCCGGGGTTCGCGCCAGGACAGGTGCTGGGTCCGCACCTCGGCGTCCGGGTGCCTGCGGCGCAGCTCGCTTACCGCCGGGGTGACGATGAGGTTCGCGGTGTAGCCGATGGTGACACGGCTGGGCCGGGCGGCGGCCCTGGCCCGTACGACGGCCTGGGTGGAGGAACGCAGCACCGCCGTCGCCAGCGGCAGGAAGACCTCGCCGGCCTCGGTGAGCCGGCTGCCCTGCGGGGTGCGGTCCAGCAGACGGGCGCCCACCTGCTCCTCAAGGCGGCGGATCTGGCGGCTCAGCGACGACTGGGTGAGGTGCAGGACAGCGGCGGCGCGCCCGAAGTGCCGGAGTTCGGCAACGACCGTGAAGCAGCGTACGAGCCGCAGATCGAGGTCCTCCGCAGGCGGGGGTGGGGGCGAGTCCGTCATGCGTCCAGCGTAACCCGCGCACTCCCCCACTCAGGGGCTCAGCGGGACGTGCGACCTGCGGTGATGCGCGAACCGGGATGCGCTGTGCGGAACAGTCATTGGACCCGGCACGGGCCGCGACGGCAAGGTGGCCACACGGCCCGGCAGCACCGGCCGGGGCCGGCACGGCAGGGACAGCCGCGTCCGCGCCACCGCGATCTGGATGAGTGGACGACGATGAACGAGATCTGGATTCTGGGAGCCACCGGCCGGTCCGGTCGTGCGATCGCCGCCCGCCTGGCGGCGAGTGGCGCCGCCCTGGTGCTGGTCGGGCGCGATGCGGAACGTCTGCGTGAGCTGGCCGCGACGATCGGCGGCACGCCGCGGACCGTGGTGGCGGACTCGGTCGGCGCCGTCGCGGCGCGGCTGGCGGCGGCCGGTCCCGCGGTGGTGGTCAATACGATCGGGCCGTTCACCGGGACCGCGGTACCGCTCGCCCGCGCGTGCCCACCGGGCAGCCATTACGTCGACCTGGCGAACGAGCTCTCCGCCGTCACCGGACTGCTCGCGCTGCATGACGAGGCCGCCGCGGCCGGCCGGTGTCTGGTGACCGGTGCGGGGTTCGGCGTGCTCGGCACGGAGAGCGTCGTACTGAAACTGTGCGCGGACCGGCCCGCGGTGACGCGGGTGAGAGTCGACGCACTGCCCATGGTCGAGGAGGAGCCCGGCCGCATCGGTTCCGCGCTGGCGGGGTCCATGGTCGACGCTCTCGCGGGCGGCGGGCGCCGCTACGAGCACGGCCGGCTCGTACGCGCCCGGCTCGGCGGTGACTTCGAACGCTTCACCCTGCCCGACGGGTCGGCAGCCGAGGCGATGGGGGCGCCCACCGGTGAGCTGGAAGCCGCCCGCCGGGCCACCGGCGCGCCCTTCGTGGTCGCCGGTTCCGGCATGGTGCCGGCCGGCCGGGCGATCCGCGCGGTCCTGCCGGTGGTGGCGGCGCTGCTGTCGCTGCCACCGCTCGGCAACTCCGCCAAACGCAGGCTCGCCCGTACCCGCGTCACACCGCGCGAGCGGACCAGGGAGTTCTCCTGGGCGCGGGCCAGGGTCGAGGGATCGGACGGCAGCGTCCGGGAAGGGTGGATGCGCACGGGCGAGGCCATGGCGTTCACCTCCGCGGTGACGGCCGAGGTCGCGCGCCGGCTCGCCGGGGGCGAGGGCCGGCCGGGCGCCTACACCCCCGGGGCGCTCTTCGGTCCCGAACTCGCCGCAAAGGCGGGCGGACAGTTCCTCCTGGGCGATGCGCCCACGCCGTGAGCCCGGCCTCCGGCGCGGAACCGGTCCCCTGACGTCCACCAGGGCCTGACGCCGGACCCGCCGCCGCCCAGGAACTCGGCACGACGGCGGCGTGGAGGCCCGCCCGCCCACAGCCGCGGTCCCGGACCCGCCGGCCGGCCGCGTCACCGGCGAGCGCCGAACAGGGCCGGCCGGTCTACGCGTTGCAGCAGCCGTCCGTGGCCTGGGCCGCGAAGCGTTCGCCCAGCCCTTCGTGGTACGCGGTCTCGGCCCTCACCCGCCCACCCGTTCCAGCGCCCTGCGCAACGCGGTGACGCACGCGTCGATGTCATGGGCCGCGGTGTCGATGACGAGGTGGCCGCGTGTCCAGGGCTCGTACGCGCGCCCGGTGATGTCCTCCCAGTCCGGCAGCCGCAGGCCGGGGATGTCGACCGCACGGGTGGTCGCGCGGCGCCGGTGTTCCACGGGGTCCGAGCAGATGGTCTCGACCTCCAGGACCGGTGTGCCGGCGCGGGTCGCCGTGTCGCGCCAGGCGTCGCGCGTGACGGACAGCGGGTTGACGGATTCCGCGATGACGGTGAGTCCCTGGCGGAGGTGTTCCTCGGCCTGCGCGTACCCGATGACGTAGCCGGCCGGGCCCACCGGGTGCGTGGCCAGTCCGGAGCGGACGATGGCCTGCTCAATGGTGTCCACCCGCAGGTGAACGGCGCCCAGTTGCGGTGCGAGAACCCGTGCCAGGGTGGTCTTTCCGGTGGCGGGCAGGCCGCCGAGGCTGATGAGCACGTGCCCATCGTGCCTGACGGCCGGGTGCCGGGTGATGCGCCCGGCACCCGGCCGTCAGGCACGATGGGCAGAGCGCGGTGACCGGCGGGTCAGTCGACCGCCGCCAGCCGCGGCGGTTCCTCGCCCAGCGTTTGCGCCGCGAACGTCACGAAGTCGAGGACGCGGCGCTCGCGGCGGTCCTCCGCCACGGCGACGCACGTCTCGACGGGTGCGGCGTCCGTCACCGGGCGGTAGACCAGGTCGGGCCGTGAGTAGGAGGCGGCGACGCTGCGGGGCACCATCGCGATGCCGTGGCCGGCCGCGATGAGCTCGAACTTCTCCTCGACCGAGGACGTCCGCCGGGCCTGCGCGTCGAGGATCGTCTCGCCGTCGAGATCCGCCAGGGTCAGGGCGCGACGGCGGGCGAGCGGGTGGGTCACGGGCAGACAGGAGACCTTCTGCTCGCTGCCGACGGCGAGCACGCGCAGCCCCGTGTCGTCGAACGGACGCCGCAGGTATCCGACGTCGGCCCGGCCGTCGCGCAGCGGCGCGTCCTGCTCCCACCAGTTCAGGCGGAACAGCTCGATTTCGACGCCGGGATGGGTGGCCGTGAACGCGCGAACCGCCTCGGACACGTGCAGTCCCGACGCGAAGGCGACGACGAGCCGTTCGACGCCGCGGTCGGCCTCGTGGACGCGGCGGACCACGGAATCGACGCTCGCGAACACCCCGCGCGCGTCCTCGTGCAACTGCTCGCCGGCCGGCGTCAGCTGCACGCTGCGGGTGGTGCGCACCAGCAGGGCGCAGCCGAGTTCCTGCTCCAGCGCGCGGATCTGCCGGCTGAGCACCGGCTGGGAAATGTAGAGCTGCTCGGCGGCCCGGCCGAAGTGCCGGTGCTCCGCGACCGCGGCGAAATAACGCAGCTTGCGCAGGTCCAGATCCATGCCTCAACAGTATCAATCCGCACGCAGAGGTACCCCGCGCCACCGAACGCGCGGCGACAGCCCCGGAGGCACCCCTTACGTTGGAGGGAGTGGTCCTCGCGGGCCCGGAAGCAGAAGGGCCGGGGCCACCGCACGCTTACCGCGACCGGGAGTACCTGATGTCACGTGTACTGATCACCGGATCCAGCGACGGCCTCGGTCTGATGACCGCGAAGCTGCTCGCGGAACAAGGGCACAAGGTCACCCTCCATGCCCGCAACAGCCGGCGGGCGCAGGACGCCGGGCGCGCCCTGCCCGAGGCGGAGGCCGTGGTCACCGGCGACCTGTCGAGCGTCCACGAGACCCGGGAGGTCGCGGAGCAGGTGAACGCGCTCGGCCGCTACGACGCGGTCATCCACAACGCCGGCGTCGGTTTCCGCGAGCGGCACCGGGTGACGGACGAGGGGGTCGCGCACACCTTCGCGGTCAACGTCCTCGCGCCCTACCTGCTCACCGCGCTCGTGGACCGCCCGGCCCGGCTGGTGTACCTGAGTTCCGCGATGCACTACGGCGGGAATCCGGACCTCTCCGACCTCGGCTGGAGCCGGCGGCGGTGGGACCCGGCCCAGGCGTACTCCGACAGCAAGCTCTTCGATGTCACGCTGGCGTTCGCCGTCGCCCGCCGGTGGCCCGACGTGCTCTCCAACTCCCTGACGCCGGGCTGGGTCGCCACGCGGATGGGCGGGCGCGGAGCGCCGGACGATCTGAGCCTCGCCCCGGTCACCCAGGCGTGGCTGGCCGTCAGCGACGACGCGGAAGCGCGGGTCAGTGGCCGGTACTTCTACCACCAGCGGCAGGAGGAGGCCCATCCGGCGGCGGGTGCGCCCGCCTTCCAGGACGAACTCCTCGACCGCTGTGCCGCCCTCACCGGCACCCCGCTCCCCGGCGACCGCGCCGGGAGCTGACCGGCAGCGGCGCAGTACGGGCGGCTGCTGCGCCGCGGCTCACGGGGTGCTCAGCCACCGGTAGTGCAGTTCCGGGCGTCCCACCTGGCCATACAGCGGGCTGCGCTCGGCGCGTCCGGCGTCGACGAGGTGCTCCAGGTAGCGGCGTGCCGTGATGCGGGAGATGCCGACGGATTCGGCCGTGGTGGTCGCGGTCAGACCGGGGGGTGTCGCGCGCAGCACACGGACGACGGCTTCGAGGGTCGGCGCGCTGAGTCCTTTGGGGAGCGCCGCCGGGCCCGGGGTGCGCAGCGCGGCCAGCGCACGGTCGACCTCGTCCTGGCTGCCCGCCTCGCCGTCCGACGCCCGGAACCGGGCGTAGCTCGTCAGGCGGTCGCGGAGGGTGGCGAACGCGAAGGGCTTGAGGACGTACTGGACCACGCCGAGCGAGACCCCTTCGCGGACGACGGCCAGGTCCCGGGCGGAGGTCACGGCGATGACATCCATCCGGTGCCCTGCGGCCCGCAGTGACCTGGCCAGCTCCAGACCGTGCCCGTCGGGGAGATACAGGTCGAGCAGGATCAGGTCGACCGGCACCCGGCCGACCAGGCGCCGGGCCTGCGCGGCGGAGTGCGCCTTGCTGACGGTGGTGAAGCCGGGCACGCGGTCGACGTACAGGGCGTGCGCGTCGGCGGCGACGGGGTCGTCCTCGACCACGAGGACGCGGATGTCGGCGTCGGTCATCTGCCGGCTCCTCTCAGGGCGGGACGCGCATCGGGTACGGGTGCCCCGGTCTGCCGGGCCGGCGCCAGCGGAAGCCGGGCGGTGAAGACCGCGCCGCCCTCAGGAGGCACGGTCAGGGAGAGCGTGCCGCCGTTGCGGGTGACCGCCTGTCGTGCGAGGGCCAGCCCGAGCCCGCGGCCTCCCGGCGCCGGGGGCTTCGTCGACCAGCCGTGCTCGAAGACCGAGTCCGCGTCGCCCGACGGTATGCCGGGTCCGGTGTCCGCCACCCGCAGCAGCAGATGGCCGGCGTCCACCCGCGCGGTGACCGTGACCTGCGCGGCCGGCAGGCCCTGGGTGGCGTCGACGGCGTTGTCGATGAGATTGCCCAGCACCGTCACCAGGTCCCGCGCGGGCAGCGCGTCCGGCAGCAGTCCGTCGTCCAGCCGGCTGTCCCGCGTGACCAGCAGTTCCACACCGCGCTCGTTGGCCTGTGCTGTCTTGCCGAGCAGGAGGGCGGCCAGTACGGGCTCGCCGACCGCCGCGACGACCTGGTCGGTCAGCGCCTGCGCGAGCCGCAGTTCGGAGGTGGCGAAGTCGACCGCCTCGTCCCCGCGGCCGAGTTCGACCAGGGAGACAACGGTGTGGAGCCGGTTCGCCGCTTCGTGGGCCTGGGCGCGCAGGGCCCGGCTGAAGCCGCGTTCTGAGTCCAGTTCGCCCATCACCACCTGCAGTTCGGTGTGGTCCCGCAGGGTCACCATGGTGCCGCTCTGCTCACCGCCGGAGACGGGCGCGGTGTTGAGGACGACGACCCGCTCGGAGGTCAGGTGGAGTTCGTCGACGCGGGTCTCGCCGGACAGCAGCGCCGCCGTCAGGGCTTGCGGGAGGCCGAGTTCCGTGACGTGGCGGCCCACCGCGCCGGCGCCGATGCCCAGCAGTTCGCAGCCGCCGTCGTTGACCAGCGCGATGCGCTGGCTGCCGTCCAGGAGCAGCAGCCCCTCGCGCACCGCGTGGAGCGCCGCCTGGTGGTAGTCGTACATCCGGTGGAGTTCGCCGGCGTTCATGCCGTGGGTGTGGCGGCGCAGCCGGGCGTTGACCACGTAGGTGCCGATCCCGCCCAGGGCCAGCGCGCCGGCCGCCACACCGATGAGGGTGACCAGTTGTTCCCGGGAGCGCTCGCTGATCGCCTGGACGGTGATGCCGGCGCTGACCAGCCCGACGGTCCGCGGCCCGGAGCGGATGGGGGTGATCACCCGCACCGACGGGCCGAGCGTCCCGGTGTACGTCTCGGAGAACGTCCTCCCGTCCAGTGCGGGCGCGATGTGGCCGAGGTAGCGTCGCCCGATCTGCCGTGTGTCCGGGTGGGTCCAGCGGATGCCGTGCGTGTCCATGATGGTCACGAAGTCCACCCCCGTGTCGCGCTGCACCGCTGTCGCGTACGGCTGGAGGACGGCGGTGGGACTGCCGGCCGGACTGCCCGCGGCCGCGATCGCCGCGGCGACCGACGGCGCGTCGGCCACCGCGCGCGCGGTGGCGGTTGCCTGCCGGCGGGCGGCTTCCTCGGCCTGCCTGCTGTTGCTGACGTAGGTGAAGATCACGCACGCCGTCACCGCGAGGGTGACCAGCACGGTCTGGATCAAGAACAACTGCCCGGCCAGGCTGCGGGGGTACGGCACGCGCCGCGCTGCCATCGGAATCGGCCGCCCTTCGGTGTGATGCGTGAACTCAACGAACACAACAGTGACCTACGTCACGGGAATCGGGATAGTCGCGGGAACCGCCAGGACGTGAGCCGCACGCACTGACGTACCGCACGCCCGCGGTCCCCCGGCGGGCAGCCGGGGCTTGCCTCGTACGCCATTGATGTCGTCAAGGAGAACCGTCATGTCCGAATCGCCGGCGGTGCCGCCACCCGTCAAGCGGGATCGCACACAGTATTTGTACCTCGCGGTGATCGTCGCCGTGCTGCTCGGTATCGGGACCGGCTTCCTGTGGCCCGACTTCGCCAAGGAACTCAAGCCGCTGGGCACCGGATTCGTCGCCCTGATCAAGATGATGATCTCGCCGATCATCTTCTGCACGATCGTGCTGGGGGTCGGCTCCGTCCGCCAGGCCGCGAGGGTCGGGCGGGTCGGTGGTCTGGCGCTCGGCTACTTCGTCGTCATGTCCGCGGTGGCACTGGCCATCGGGCTGGTCGTCGGCAACATCCTGCACCCCGGCAGCGGTCTGCATCTCACCGACGCGACCAGGGGCATCGGGCACACGGCCGCGGCGGACGCCCATGTGGGCGCGGTGGACTTCCTGCTCGGCATCATCCCCACCACCCTGGTGTCGGCGCTCACCGAGGGCGAGGTGCTGCAGACCCTGCTGGTCGCCCTGCTGGTCGGTTTCGGCCTGCAGGCCATGGGCCGGGCCGGCGAACCGGTGCTGCGGGGCATCGGCCACATCCAGAAACTGGTCTTCCGCGTCCTGTCCATGATCATGTGGGCCGCCCCGGTGGGCGCTTTCGGGGCGATGGCGGCGGTCATCGGGGAGACCGGCACGGACGCCCTCAGGGCGCTGGCGACGATCATGATCGGCTTCTACATCACCTGTCTGCTGTTCGTCGTCGTGGTGCTCGGTACCGTCCTGCGGCTCGTCACCGGCGTCAATCTCTTCCGGCTGCTGCGCTACCTCGGCCGCGAGTTCCTGCTGATCCTGTCCACCTCCTCCTCCGAGTCCGCGCTGCCGAGGCTCATCGCGAAGATGGAACACCTGGGTGTCAGCCGTCCGGTGGTCGGCATCACGGTGCCGACGGGGTACTCCTTCAACCTCGACGGCACCATGATCTATCTGACCATGGCGTCGCTGTTCATCGCGGACTCGCTCGACCGGCCGCTGGACCTCGGCCAGCAGATCGGGCTGCTGCTCTTCATGATGCTGGCCTCCAAGGGCGCGGCGGGCGTGTCCGGTTCCGGTATCGCCGTCCTCGCCAGCGGTCTGCAGTCCCACCAGCCCGCCCTGGTGGACGGTGTCGGCCTGATCGTCGGGATCGACCGCTTCATGAGCGAGGCGCGCGCACTGACGAACTTCGCCGGGAACGCGATCGCGACGCTGCTGGTCGGCACGTGGGTGCGGGAGGTCGACAAGAACCGGGTGAACCTGGTGCTCGGCGGCGATCTGCCCTTCGACGAACGCACCCTGGTGGACACCGAGGAGGACGGCGCAGGCGATCCCGCACCCGCCCGGCCCGTCCCGGCGCCCGCCACGTCCGCTGTACAGGCCGCGGGGTAGCCGTCCCCGGGCTCAGCACCGGCGCACCTCGGCCCGGAAGGTGATCAACCAGGCAGCAGGAAGCAGGACTTCACCGTGCCGGGCACGGGATCGCCGAACACCGCGTTGGTGCAGGCGGTCCCGCCGGACAGCGACTTGGTGGTGAAGGTCCCGCCCGCGCCGTAGGCGACGGTGCGTGTTCCGCCGAAGGCGCACAGGCCGTTCTCCGGGGCGCAGTACGCCGATCCGCCGGGGCCGTTGACGACCGGGCCGGTGTAGCAGGACTTGACGAAGCCGAAGTCGGGGTCGCCGAGGGTCGCGTCGTCGCAGGGGGTGCCGCCGGTGACCGTGCGGTAGTCGTAGATGCCGGCCGCCCCGTAGGCGACCGACTGGGTGCCGGTGAAGGCGCAGGTGCCGTTCTGCTGGGCACACAGGGTGTAACCGGCCGGCGCCGTACCGCCCGGGTTCGCGGCGACCGTGTAGGTGCCGGGCTGGACACCGGTGAGGTAGACGTAGTCGGCGTCCTGGTGGGCGCCGCCGACACCGGGGGCGGCGGTGAACACACCGCCGCTGAAGACCACTTGGCCGTTGACCGCGACGACCGGGGAGGCGGCGCCGAAGGTGGGCACCGCGATGGTGCCGCTGGTGCCGGAGGGCGCGGTCACGCTCATCGCGAACTCGCCGGCCCCGTGCTCCCCCGCCCACGACACCTGCACGGCTCCGTGCGGTGTCGGCGCCTTTCCTTCGGCCCAGGCCAGATCGCCCGGGTGGGGCTGTACCGACCAGGTCGCGTAGCCCGGGGACGCCGGCTGGATGCCCAGCACGTAACCCGACAGGGCGCTGGTCGGCGCGGTGGACCAGCCGTGCGCCAGGCTGGTGCCCGAGCCGAGTCCTGGCGTTCCGTCGGCGGCGGAGACGTTCTCCCACATGGTGCCGCCCTCGTAGCCGCCGGCGGTGATCATGTGGCCCCACACACTGCTGAGCAGCTGCCCGGCGTTGGCGGTGTCGTTGTCCGCCAGCCGGGCCTGGAGTTCGTAGCCGCTGATGAAGGGGCTGACCAGCGGCCTGTTGCCGGCGTCGGAGGAGAAGGGCAGCGGACCGTAGGGGCTGGTCCACAGCCGGGACTTCAGGGACGCCAGGATCGAGGCGGCCCTTCCCGCGGGCGCGACCCCGTAGAGGACGGCGAGCGCGTTGGCGTCCTGCGCGACCGAGGAGGTCTGGGTGCTGCTGGTGAGATAGAGCCCGGTCGTGGTGTTGAACAGGTGGGCGTTGATGGCCGATTTCAGCGCGGCGGCCTGCTGGGTGTACGCGGCGGCCTGTGCGCCCTGCCCGGCCCCGGTGGCGATCTGCGCGCCGTCGAGCAGGGCCCGGTAGTAGAGGAGGTTGTACGCGGTGACCTCACCGGTCTTGTTGCTGTCGTAGAAGTCCCAGTCGGCGCCGTCGGCCGCGGTGGTGGTGAGCAGCCCGTTGCCGTCGAGCTGCGAGGCGTTCCAGGCGAGTTCGTTCCTGACGACCGGCCATTCCTGCTGGATGAACGCGGTGTCGCCGGTGTAGAGGTAGTAGGAGCCGAGGCCCAGCAGCCAGTAGACCGAGTACGAGGCGGAGTAGTCGCCGGTGGTGCCGGCTATGGGTGCGCCGGTGTGCAGGGGTGACTGCGGCGGTTTGTCGCCGGCCACGAAGCCGCTGGAGAGCTGGTAGCTGCCCAGGAGCTGCAACGCGCCTTTGAGATAGGAGGCGTTGCCGGTGGAGTAGTAGACGGTCGGGCCCTCGATGTTCAGGTCGCCGCTCCAGACCGCGCGGTCGCGCGCGGCTCCGTCGAGGATGGAGGGCAGCGTGTTGACGCCGGGGACGGTGAAGTCCGCCAGTGCCGTGGCACTGCTCAGCGGGTTGCTGTAGAGGGTGGCGCCGGAGCTTGCCACCACGCTCAGGTTGCGGAAGTCGGCCTCCTCACCGTTGAACTCGCGCAGGCCCACGGTGCCGGCCGGGTAGGCGCGGGTGCCGGCCGGGAAGGACGCGGAGTCGACGGCGGCGACCTTCACACCGTCCAGGAAGACGGTCACGGTGGTGCCGGCGGCCGTGGTGGTGACGGTGTGCCAGGTGTCCGGCGCCAGGCTCGTGGGCAGCGGGGCGGTGCCGACACTGGTGTACGTCCCGTCGTGCACGTCGAACTCCTGGAGGGTGTTCGGTGTGCCCGCCGTGTCGTCGGCGGCGTTCAGGATGAACACATAGCCGTTGTCGGCGTCCTGGCCGCGGACCACCCAGCCGGCCTGGTCGGCGATGATCCGGGTGTCGAAGGTGGTCGTGTAGTCGCCCCAGGACGTGCCCTGCCGGAGCAGGCCGGCGTTGCCGCCGAAGTTGTCGAGCACGCCGCCGGTGATCGTCCAGCTGCCGGGCAGCGAGCCGGTCGGGGCGGAGTCGAGCTGGCCGGTGTAGGCGCCGTCGTACCAGATCCTGTTGAGCTCGTCGGAGCTGGAGACGAAGTAACCCTGGTAGCCGTCGGCGGTCGTGCGGTCGGCGATGTAGTGCAGGCCGGCCGCGCCGAGGGTGAGGCTGCCCGGTGAGGTGAGGGTGATCTCCTCGTACCGCTCACCGCCCTGCTCGTAGCGGTTGGTGATGGTTCCCGGGCCGGAGACGGTGTACGTGTCGTGGCGGGCCGGATCACCCTCCGCCCACGGCTGGGCGGCGTCGCCGGTCGCCGTCAGGTACTGCCGGGCCTGGCTGTAGCCGGCCTGGAGGGTGGGCGAGCCGGACGCGGCCCGGACGTCGAAGTAGGGCACGCCGCCGACGTTCTTGCCGTAGTCGAGGACGACGGTCGGGGTGGCGCCGCCCGCGGTCAGGGTCAGCGTGGCGGTGCCCGATCCGCCGCACACGAGGTTCTGCGCGCCGGTGACGGCGCCGGAGGTGCTGGTCACCGCGGTCGGGCAGACCGTCGCGCTCGACGGCGCCTGGACGTAGCTCTGCCAGTCGGGGGCCGCGGGCCACGGGGTGCCCGGCGCGGCGGCGGAGGCGGTCGGGGCGGGCGCCCAGACGAGGAGTGCGAGTACGCAGCTCAGTGCAGCGGCGACGCGGCGGCGACCGCGGACACGCCGTTCAGGGACCATGGTTGGCTCCGTGGGGGGAGGGAGGAAGCGGGCATGAACGCCTGAAGCGGCCGGCTGGGCCGCTGACAGGGTGAGGACGTCCGGGGCTGGCATTCTGGGGAATGAAACGTTTCATTACTCGGTACCGTGGCCGAAGGTAGGGGGTGGCGCGCCCGGGGTCAATGGTCTGCACGGGATCCGCGTGATGGGAGTGACGTTTCAACAGGTCCGGGCCGCCGGCCGGCCGCAACCCGGCGCCCGGGACTTTGGACCCTGCCGGCAGAGCCGAACGGTCTTCCCGACGGCCTCGACCGGCCCTGCCCCGGCGAACGGCCGGCGGCGAAGCTGGGACATGGGACAAGCGGACACGCGATGGCGTGTCCGGCGAACGCAGCCAGGGATGGGAACCCATGACCACCACCACCGTCCGAACGACACGAGAAGCACCCGTCGCCGCCTGGCACGGCTTCACCGAGGGACCGTGGCGCCAGGAGATCGCGGTCCGCGACTTCATCCAGGCCAACTACACGCCCTACGAAGGCGACGCGTCGTTCCTCGCCGGTGCCACCGAACGCACCCGGGCGGTGTGGGAGAAGGTCTCCTCGCTCTTTCCCGAGGAGCGCCGCAAGGGCGTCCTCGACGTCGACGCGGCGACGCCGTCCACCATCACCTCCCACCGGCCCGGATTCATCGACCCGGAACGGGAGCTGATCGTCGGCCTGCAGACCGACGCACCGCTGAAGCGCGCGATCATGCCGAACGGCGGCCTGCGGATGGTCGAGACGAGTCTGCGCGCCTACGGGTACGAACCCGACCCGTTCGTCACCCGGGTCTTCGGCACCTACCGCAAGACGCACAACGACGGTGTCTTCGACGCTTACACGCCGGAGATGCGGCGTGCCCGCAAGGCCGGCATCGTCACCGGTCTGCCGGACGCCTACGGCCGCGGCCGGATCATCGGCGACTACCGCCGTGTCGCGCTGTACGGCACCACCCGGCTGATCGAGGCCAAGCGCGCCGAGCGGGCGCGGCTTGACTCGCACGCCTCCACCGCCGAGGTCATCCGCGACCGTGAGGAACTGGCCGAGCAGATCAGGGCCTTGGGCGAGCTGGAGGAGATGGCGGCCACATACGGCTGCGACGTCAGCCGCCCGGCCGGGACGGCACGCGAGGCGGTGCAGTGGCTCTACCTCGGCTACCTGGGCGCGGTGAAGGAGCAGAACGGCGCGGCGATGTCGCTCGGCCGCACCTCGACCTTCCTGGACATCTACCTGGCCCGCGACCTCGCCGAGGGGCTGATCGACGAGACCGGTGCGCAGGAGCTGATCGACGATTTCGTGATCAAGCTGCGGATCGTACGGTTCCTGCGGACGCCCGCGTACGACGCGCTCTTCTCCGGCGACCCGACCTGGGTCACCGAGTCGATCGGCGGTATCGGGAGCGACGGCCGCACGCTCGTCACCCGCACCTCCTTCCGTTTCCTGCAGACCCTGTACAACCTGGGTCCCGCGCCCGAGCCGAACCTCACCGTGCTGTGGTCGCCGCGCCTGCCGGAGGGCTTCAAGCGCTACTGCGCCCAGGTCTCGATCGACACCTCCTCGATCCAGTACGAGTCGGACGAACTGCTGCGCCCCGTCACCGGGGACGACACCGCCATCGCGTGCTGCGTGTCGGCGATGAAGGTCGGCAAGCAGATGCAGTTCTTCGGCGCGCGGGTCAACCTCGCCAAGGCCCTGCTGTACGCGATCAACGGCGGCCGGGACGAGATGTCCGGCGTGCAGGTGGCGCCGGCCACCGTGCCGCTCTCCGGTGAGTACCTGGACTTCGACGAGCTGTACGCGGCCTTCGACCGGACCCTGGAGTGGCTGGCCGGCCTGTACGTGGACACCCTCAACGTCATCCACTACATGCACGACAAGTACGCCTACGAGCGGCTGGAGATGGCCCTGCACGACCACCCGGTCCACCGCTGGATGGCCTGCGGCATCGCCGGCCTGTCGGTGGCCGCCGACAGCCTCGCCGCGGTCAAGTACGCCCGGGTGCGGGTGGTCCGTGACGAGGCCGGCCACGCGGTGGACTACGTCGTGGAAGGCGAGTTCCCTGCTTACGGCAACAACGACGACCGCGCGGACGCCATCGCGGCGGATCTGGTGCGTTCCTTCATGGCCAAGCTCCAGCGCCACCCCACCTACCGGGGCGCGGTGCACACCCAGTCGGTGCTCACCATCACCTCGAACGTCGTCTACGGCAAGCACACCGGCAACACCCCGGACGGCCGCCGCGCCGGTGCGCCCTTCGCGCCGGGGGCGAACCCCATGAACGGACGGGACCGGCACGGTCTGGCCGCCTCCGCGCTGTCGGTGGCCAAGATCCCCTACGAGGCGGCCCGCGACGGCATCTCCCTGACCTCCACCGTCACCCCGGAGGGACTGGGCCACGATCCGGCCGAGCGCGCCGGCAACCTGGTGGGCATCCTCGACGGCTACACCGGGGCCGGCGGTTTCCACATGAACGTCAACGTCCTGGACCGCGCCACCCTGGAGGACGCCATGGAACACCCGGAGAACCACCCGGACCTGACCATCCGGGTCTCCGGTTACGCCGTCAACTTCATCCGTCTCACCCGCGAGCAGCAGCTCGATGTGATCAGCCGCACCTTCCACGGTGCCCTGTGACCAGCAGCCCGCACACCAGGGACGCGGCCTTGACCGGCCGCGTCCACTCCTGGGACCTGTCGACCGGGGTCGACGGGCCCGGGACCCGGTTCGTCCTCTTCCTCAACGGCTGCCCGCTGCGCTGCCTCTACTGCGCCAACCCCGACACCCGGTACATGCGCGACGGCAAGCTCACCACGGTGGACGAGATCATGGCGGAGATCGAGAAGTACCGCGCCTTCGTCACCGCCGCGGGCGGCGGGGTGACCGTCACCGGCGGTGAACCGCTGCTCCAGCACGCCTTCACCGCCGAGATCTTCCGCCGCTGCCGGCAACTGGGTCTGCACACCGCCCTGGACACCTCCGGGTTCCTCGGCGCGGCCGCGGACGAGCGGCTCCTGGCCGACACCAGCCTGGTGCTGCTCGACATCAAGTCGTTCGACATCACCACCTACCGCCGGCTCACCGGCCAGTCGCTCGCCCCCACGCTCAGCTTCGCCGGGCGCCTGGACCGGCTCGGCGTCCCGGTGTGGATCCGGTACGTCCTGGTCCCCGGCTGGACCGACGACCCGGTCGCGGTCGACGGCCTCGCGGCGCTCCTCGCGGGCCTGGGCAACGTCGAGCGCGTGGACGTGCTTCCCTTCCACAAGCTGGGCAGCGCCAAGTACGAAGCCCTCGGCATCCCCTTCCCGCTCGCCGGCAATCCCGTGCCGGACGCCGCCACGCTGTCCCGTGTCAGGGAGCAGTTCCGCGCGCACGGTCTCAGGGCTCAGTGACGCGGGAGGGCCCGCCGCTCGGCGGGCCCCTTCTTCCCCAGGGTTCGGCTGAGATCCCCGTCTACCAGGGGAGGGGGCCGTTGGCGTCGAAGTACCCGCCGGTCGGGCCGTCGGGGCCCACCTGCGCCATGCGGACGATGATCTCCGCGCCTTCCTCGACGGTCTGCGTACCGGTGTTCGCGTTGAGGTCCGTCTTGGTGTAGCCGGGTTCCACCGCGTTGATCCGCATGTTCGGGAAGGCCTTCGCGTACTGCACGGTGATCACGTTGAGCGCGGCCTTCGACGCCGGGTAGGCGACGCCCGGGTAGGCGTAGGTCGGTGTGCCTTCGGCCGTGATCCGGGCCATCGAGGCCAGGCCGCTGCTGAGGTTGACCACGACCGGGGCGGCGGACCGCTGCAGCAGCGGCAGGAACGCGTGGGTGACGCGCACCACGCCGAGGACGTTCGTCTCCAGCAGTGGCCGCATCAAGCCGGCGGTCAGCTCGGCGGCGCCGACCACGCCCCCGTCCGGTGTCCGTCCTTCGACGCCGGCGTTGTTGACGAGCACGTCAAGCCCGCCGTCGGCGGCGATGGCGTCCGCCGCCGCGGCGACCGACGCGTCATCCGTGACATCGATGAGGACCAGCCGCGCGCCCAGTTCGTCCGCGGCCCGCCGGCCGCGTTCGGCGTCCCTGCTGCCGACGTAGACGGTGTGTCCCGCGGCGATGAGCCGACGGGCGGTCTCGTAGCCGAGTCCCTTGTTCGCTCCGGTGATCAGTGTTGTCGTCATGTCTCCAGGCTCCGCCGCGGGGGCGCGGTCAGCCAGTCCTCCCGTCTTCCTGGGACCACGGGTACCAGGAAGACGGCGGGCAGCGGCGGGTCGGTGAACGAACGCCTGGCGCGCACCGTGGAGTACAGGTCAGGGAGAGCTGACAGGAGCCGCCGGGGTCAGTCCTGGGAGCCGGGCGGGGGTGTCTGCGCGGGCCGCCGGGGCGGGCGGACCGTCACGGTGCCGGAGGCGAGGTCTATCGGTCCCCGCGCCGGGTCACTGCTGCCTTCGTCCTCGCGGGTCAGTTCCAGGCGGTTGCGTTCGTCCTCGGCGTGCTTGCGCCCCGGTACGAACAGCTCATCCATGAGGTTGAACATCGCGGCCTCCCGGGCGACTCAGCGCTACTCCGTTCAGGCTACGCCCCGCGGTGCCGAACCGACCGGGCCGAGCGGCCGGCCCGGCCTCCCCGGCGACCCCGTCCATGGCGCAGCGCGGCGCGCGAGCGACGCACCGGCGCTCCCGCATGCCGCGGCCGGCGTGAACGTATCGTTCAGTAGGGTGCCGGGTTCATGGGACAGAAGGCGGGACGCTGGTGAACGCGACCGGAGAGGGCGCCGGCGAGGCGGACGGCGGCAAGCCCGTACGCACCGGGCGCCCGCGCAGCGAAGCGCGGCGGGCCGCGATCCTGGCGGCGGCGGGCGACCTCATGATCGAGGGCGGTCTGCGGGCGGCCACGATGGAGGCGATCGCGGCCCGCGCCGGGGTGGGCAAGGCGACCATCTACAAGTGGTGGCCCTCGCGCGGCGCGGTCGCGCTGGAGGGCTTCATGCTGC
The DNA here is from genome assembly GCF_036227265.1 of Streptomyces sp. NBC_01476. Taxonomy (NCBI): domain Bacteria; kingdom Bacillati; phylum Actinomycetota; class Actinomycetes; order Kitasatosporales; family Streptomycetaceae; genus Streptomyces; species Streptomyces sp. NBC_01476. The sequence continues at coordinate 459,915 of NZ_CP109446.1, forward strand.
GCGCCGCCGACTCCTGGTCGATCCCCGAAGGGGTCACGGCCACGGAGGCGCTGCGCATCCTGGCGGTGGCGGCCGTCCGCCTGTTCACGCGGACCCCGGCCGGCCCGCTGATGCGCGCGCTGGCCGCCGACGCGCAATCGGACCCCGAGATCGCCCAGGCGCTGCGCGAACAGTGGCTCAGCCCGCGCCGCGCGGTCGCGGCGGAGATCATCCGCAAGGGGATCGAATCCGGCGAACTGCGCCGGGACCTGGACGTCAACGCCACGCTCGACCTGGTCTTCGCACCGGTCTACTACCGCCTGCTCTTCAGCCACGATTCCCTCGACGACGCCCTCGCCGAACGCTCCGTGGAATACCTCCTCGATGGGATCGCGGGCCCCGGGAATAGCCGCGATACCCGCCACGCTCATACTGAACGCAATGTTCAGTAACTAGTCCGGGAGCGCCATGCGCACACGTACCGAACGCCCCTCGGCCCCGACGGCGACCCCTGAGCGGAGCCCCGTCGAGCCGACCGGACCGGGGCGTTCCCTGCGGTGGGTGGTGCTGACCCTGGCGTTCGCCTGCGGGGCGAGCGTGGCGAACCTCTACTACGCGCAGCCGCTGCTCGGTCTGCTCGGCCGCTCCTTCGGGGTCGGCCAGGGCACGGCGACGATCGTGGTCACGGCCACGCAGATCGGGTACGCGCTCGGCCTCGCGCTCCTGCTGCCGCTCGGTGACCTGCTGGAGAACCGGCGGCTGGCGTCCCGGACGCTGCTGCTGACGGCTGCCGCGCTCGCCGTGGCGGCGTTCGCGCCGGACTTCTGGGTCTTCCTCGCGGTCTCCGCCCTGATCGGCGTGACGTCGGTGGTCGCCCAGATCCTGATCCCGCTGGCCGCCCACCTCGCACCCGAGGAGTCACGCGGCAGGCTGGTCGGCCAGGTGATGAGCGGCCTCCTGCTGGGCATCATGCTGGCCCGGTCCGTCGCCAGCTTCGCCGCGGCGGCCTGGGGCTGGCGCAGCATCTATGTGATCTCCGCCGTGGTCATGCTGCTCACCTCCATCGCCCTGACGAAGGTGCTGCCGGTGCGCCGGCCGGCTCACACCGCGCGCTACGGAAGCCTGCTGGCGTCCGTCGGCCGGCTGGCCCGCACCGAACCGGTCCTCATCCGCAGGGCGTTGACGCAGGCGGGCATGTTCGGGGCGTTCACGGCGTACTGGACCGCGGTCTCGTACGAACTCGTCGACCGTCACCACCTCTCGCAAGGAGGCGTCGCCGTCTTCGCCCTGGTCGGTGCAGCCGGAGCGGCGTCGGCGCCGGTCGCCGGGCGGCTGGGCGACGCGGGACACGGCGTGGCCGGCCGCGCGACGGCGATCCTCCTGGGGCTGGTCGCCATGCTGATCGCGGGCCTCGGTGTGTCGCACCTCGTCCTTCTGGCCCTCGGCGGCATCCTGCTCGACTTCGCCGTCCAGAGCCATCAGGTCCTCGGCCAGCGCGACATCTACGCGCTGCGCCCGGACGCCCGCGCCCGTATCAACTCCGTCTACATGACCAGCATCTTCCTCGGCGGCGCCGCGTCCTCGGCCGTCACCGGTCCGGTGTACGAAACGTGGGGCTGGAGCGGAGTGACCATCATGGCCGCCGCGCTCATGGCCGGCGGACTGACGATCTGGGCCGCCGAGCACCTCCCCCGCCGCCGGCCGGCCGCCGCCCCGGTGCGGCCCCGCCCCTGACGCGAGGCGGCCGGCCGGGGTCCCCGCGCCCGGCGGGTGGCCGGTGGGTCAGGACAGGCAGCCGACGTGGGCCAGGGCCTGTTTGAGGAGCACGCCCCGGCCGCCCGGCATCTCCTCCTGCAGCTGGGGGGACGACGCTTCCTGCGGGGTGAACCAGACGAGGTCGAGGGCGTCCTGGCGGGGGCGGCAGTCGCCCGCGACGGCTACGACGTAGGCGAGGGACACCGCGTGCTGCCGGGGGTCGTGGTACGGCGTGACCCCCTGGGTCGGGAAGTACTCGGCGACGGTGAAAGGCTGCAGGGAGACCGGGATCCGGGGCAGCGCCACCGGGCCGAGGTCCTTCTCCAAGTGGCGCATCAGGGCGTCGCGGACACGCTCGTGGTGCAGGACGCGACCCGAGACGAGGGTGCGGCTCACCGTCCCGTCCGGCCCCATCCGCAGCAGGAGGCCGATGTGGGTGACTTCCCCGCTGTCGTCCACCCGTACGGGCACGGCGTCGACATACAGGATCGGCATACGGGCGCGCGTCAGCTCCAGCTCGTCGGGGGCGAGCCAGCCTGGCGTGGTTTCGGTCATGTCAGCCATTCGATGATCGTACGATGAGCGCCCGGCGCCCGGGCGGGGCCCGGTCGATCCGGCGAAGCCGCTCCCCGCCGTCACCGCTACTCCTGGGACTCCTGGTACCAGGCACATCCGTGCGGCGCGAGGCACAGTGGTCAGATGGCAACCTCGGAGTTCGGGCAGACGGTGAGGCGCTGGCGCGACCGCGTCGCGCCGGAGGCGGCCGGGCTGCCGGCCGGCGGGCACCGGCGGGCGGCGGGGTTGCGCCGCGAGGAACTGGCGCTGCTGGCCGGGATCTCGGTCGACTACGTCACCCGCCTCGAACAGGGCCGGGCGGCCCACCCCTCGGAGCAGGTCGTCGAGGCGCTGGGGCGGGCGTTGCGGCTGTCGGGAGCCGAGCGGGAACATCTCTTCCACGTCGCAGGACTCGTACCGCCGGGACAGGGCACCGTGCCCGCCTACATCACACCGAGCGTCCAGCGGCTGCTGGACCGGCTGACCGGTACGCCTGTCGCGGTGTTCGACGCGGCCTGGACGCTGCTGCTGGCCAGTCCGCTGTACGGGGCCCTGATGGGCGATCCGTCCGGGTGGCGGGGCAACGAGCGCAACGCGGTGTGGCGCAACCTCGTCGGGCCGCGCGGCCGGGTCCGCCATACCCCGCAGGCCCGGCGCGCGTTCGAGGTCGCGCTGGTCGCCGATCTGCGCTCCACCGCGAGCCGGTACCCCGCGGACCAGCGGCTGCGCCGGCTGGTCGCGGAACTGCGCACGAACAGCGCGCGTTTCGCCGAGCTGTGGGACGCCGGGACCGTGGGCCGGCACGAGGCGTCGCGCAAGACCGTCGAGCACCCGCAGGTGGGTCCGCTCACGCTGGACTGCGACGTGCTCACCGTCGCGGGCAGCGATCTGCGGATCATGATCTACACGGCCGAGCCGGGCACCGAGGACGCGGAACGGCTCGCGCTCCTGGCCGTCCTGGGCACCCAGACGCTCGTCGGGCACCCGGAGCAGCCGGGCCCGCGGCGCTGACCGCACGCGGTGACCACGCGCGAGGTGCGCGGAGGCCGCGTCCCCAACCGGCGGCGCCGGCCCGTGAGTTGTGCCCGTGCGGCAGTCCCTGCCGGGCCATCCGGCCGATGGCGACCACGCCGCACCCGACATTTCTGCCGCCCGCGAATTGCGGGCGGCGCGGCGTGGAAAGGACAAATACGCAGTCAGGAGCCCTCGCGTTCAACGGCGGACCCGTCGTCTTCGTCACATTGACCGCTCAACTTAGGCATGCCTAACCTAAGGCGCCTCTTACCGACATATCCCGAGCAAGGGCGGTCAGCCATGCCCCTCACCAGTCACTTGTCCCACGCACTGCCGCTCTTCGCGGCTGCGGGGCCCTCCACCCCACTGGGTCCTTTCGAGGACAGCGCGGTGGCCTGGACGACCTGGGTGACGCTGATGGGATTCGTCGGCCTGACCGCTCTGGCTCTGCTGGCGGTGGGCCCGGCGGCCCGTCAGGTCGGATCGGAGACCCTGGCCGCGGTGACCGCCCGGCTCGCCCGGGTGGCGGCCGTCCTCGGCGTGCTGGCCGTGCCCGCCGTGCTCACCGACCTCGCCCACGGGGCGTCGGAGAGCGGTGGCTACGACTACGGCGCCGCCTGGAACGCCCTGTACGACGGCAGCAACGCGGGCCGGCTGTCGGGGCTCGAAGTGACCCTCGTCCTGGTGGGCGCCGTGCTGGTCGCCCCGCTCGCCGCCCGCCGGGTCGCGGCGGGTCCTGCCCGGCGCTGGCTGCTGGCGACCGGACTCGGCGCGGGCGCGGTCGCCCTGGGCACCACCAAGTTCCCCGACGCGGTGCCCGACGACTGGGGCCGCACCAGCTTCGAGACCGTCATGTGGATGCTTCACCTGCTCGGCGGCTCGGTCTGGATCGGCGGACTGGCCGGACTGTTGCTGCTCGCCCTCCCCGGCGCCGTCGCCCCCGCCGACCGCGGTGCGTTCTGGTCCCCCGCGATCCGCCGCTTCTCCGCCGCCGCGATGAGCTGTGTGGCCGCCATCGCCCTGTCCGGGCTCTTCCTGTACTGGGAACACGTCGACGGACTCTCGCAGTTGACCAGCACGATGTACGGGCGGGTGCTCGGCGTGAAGATCCTCATCTTCGGGGCGTTGCTGCTGCTCGGCGTCTTCAACCAGTTCTGGCTGCACCCGCGCATCGACGCCCTGCGCGCGGCCGGCGACCAGCGCCCGCTCCGTACGATCCTCGTCCGGCAGTTCCCCGCGACGATCGCGGTCGAGGCCGTGCTCGGGCTCAGCGTGCTCTTCGTCGCGCCGTTCCTCCACGGTTCCGCCCGCAACCAGGCGTTCCAGGCGGACGCGGCCAAGCAGCCCGGTGTGTCACTCGACGACCTGCCCAAGATCCCCGCCAAGGAGGTCAGTGCGTCCACGTGGATCTGGGGCAGCACCGAGACCGTCGCCGTCATCGCCTTGATGATCGCCGGGTATCTGGTCTCCGGACGCATCGCCCGCCGCCGTGCCGCCGCCGTCCCGGCTGTCGCGGCGACCGGCCCGGGCGACCTCGTCGGAGCGTGACGCTGCGCCGCCCTCCCGTCCGGGTGCGGGACGTACGACAGGCACGGCGCCGGCTGCGCGGCCGGCGCCGTGCCTGTTCACGCTCCCGGGTTACGGGGCGGGGGTCGCGCTCACGTCGGCGCTGTACACCAGCGCCACGCGGTGGTTGTACTGGATGGTGTACATCGTCTTCGCACCCGTCACGACCGCACCCGAGGTGAAGTAGTCGGCGGTCGCGGCAGCGGGCCGGGTGGCGACGTACGCCTGTCCCGCGGGCACCGTGTAGAAGCTCAACGGCGCCTGGGTGGAGGGCGAGAGCCCGGCCGGGTACTCCGCGGCGTCCGGGTAGCTCGACCCGTAGACCGCCACCGGGGAGGTGCTCGCGGCGGTGATCACCTTGACGCCGTGGGCCCGGGTGGTGTTGCACCCGCCGGGGTTGTAGAACCAGACCTTCGCGCCGCTGTACCAGATGGCCGTCCAGTCGCCGCTGCGGCCGGCGACGACGAACTGCTGCCCGGCCTGTGCGGTGCTGCCCCAGTCGCTGATGTCGTTGGTGCCGGGCGCCGTGCCGTGGAGCGCCTGGTCCCCGAAGAGGGGCGCGGTCGCGTCGGGCGCGGTGCGCAGGTAAACGAAGTTGGCGTTCTGCTGCTGCGCGGTGCAGGAGGGGGTGGCCCCGGTCGGGTCGTCGGCCGGGCAGACCTCGACGGTCTGCACGTTCCGGCTGTAGCCGGGCGCGATGGTCACGACCGACCCCACCGGTCCGACACCGTGCGCCCCGGTCACGGGGGCGCCGAGCAGCGCCATGAAGTGCTCCCAGTCCCAGCCGGTGCCCGGGTCCCAGTGCATCCCGGCGACAAGGCTGGAGTTGGGCCCCGCGACGTTGTCGTGACCGATGATGTGCTCGCGGTCGAGCGGGATGCCGAAGCGGTGCGCGAGGTAGCGCACGAGATCGGCGGTCGCCTCGTACTGCGCCTCGGTGTACCAGGTGGCGCCGTGCGCGGCGTATCCCTCGTGCTCGATGCCGATCGAGTGCAGGTTGGTCGAGTAGTTGCCCGCGTGGAAGGCGATGTCCTTCGTGGGCACCATCTGCGTCACCGCGCCGTCGGACGAACGCATCACGTAGTGCGCCGAATCCCCGCCGGGAGCCTGGAAGGTGGCGATGGCGGAGTCGTACGACGACTCGGTGTCGTGGATGACGATGGTGTCGATCTTGATGCCGTTGGCCGGCCGGTCGGACACCTGGCCGTTGGACGCCGCGGCCGGAATGAAGGTGCACAGCACGGTGGGCGGGCACTCGGCCTGGGTGGCCGGCGTCGCCAGCAGGTGCAGGGCGTTGAGTTCGGTGGTCGCCGGCCGCAGCGCGGGCGCCGCCTGCAGGCTGACCTGCTGGCCGTCCCGGGTCGTCCGCCCGGCACCGGTCCGCAGGGTGCCGAAGACCCGGTTGGCGAAGATCTCCGCGCTCTGCTTCTGCGCCGACTGGCTGTAGCGGGCGACGGCTCCGTACCACTGGCCCGCGTCGGTGGGGTAACTGCCCACCAGGGCCTTCTCGTACGAGGCGAGCAGCGCCGCGCCGCCGAGGATGTTGGCGGCCGGGTCGGTCCGCAGCTGCGCCTCGGGCAGTCCGGTCAGTGCCGCCGCGGCCTGCAGGGTGTGCTGCGCCGGGCTCTTGGCGAACGCCGCCAGGTCGCCCTTGTCCGCGGCGCCGGCGCCGCCGCCGGCCATCATCTCCTCGGTCACATCGGTGAGGTGCAGGGGACCGTAGCCGCCGTCGCTGCTGGGCGTGCCCGCGTGCGTCTCCCAGGCGGACTCCTGGTAGGCCAGTCCCAGCAGCACGCTCACGGGTATGTGGTACTTCGCGGCCGCCGCGGCGAACTCACCCTGCCTTGCCGTGGTTCCGGTGTCCTTCGGGGCGCCCGCCTGTGCGGTCATCGGGAGGGCCACGACGCTGCCGGCGGCCAGCGCGGCGACGGCGAGCACGACGGGCGGCCGGAATCTTGATTTCCTCTTGTGCAAGAGAGTTGTCCTTGTCATAGGGCATGGTCGGTGGGATTCAGGAGCGAGACGGGGTCTCCCATGAGCCACAGGCCCCGCAGGCCCCGCGAGTCCCACCTGGATGATGCTCGACATCACTCGCGCCCGACAGTGCCGACACGCCACAACTCTCCATGTGCGCCGGGGATGTTCAGCGGACGTTCACCGGCGCACAGCCCGAACCGGCCCCGCCGCACACGCGGCGGGACCGGCGCGCAGGGTCCCGACGGGCCCTGCGGACAGCTCAGTTGCCGCCCGCGGGCAGCGGTATGCCGCGCCGGGCCAGCAGGGACTTGAGGGACTGGATGATGGGGAAGACCTCGTTGTTCAGATCCGCGCCCTGGGACTCGTAGGCCCCCTGCTCGGCTTCGACGATGACGCGGTCCTGGCCGAAGATGGCCTCGGTGAACAGGGTGATGAACGGCCACAGCAGATGGATGGCCCCGGGAACCGGAGGCTTCTGCACCATGATCAGACCGTAGGTGTGGTTGTGGCGCTGCTCCCGGTCGGTGGGCATGTACGCGTTCCACAGGTCCAGCGCGGGCGGCTCGTCGCGATCGCCGTCGGTCCAGTAGCGCAGCGTCTGATACGGGTAGCCGGTGCGTATCGTCATCAGGTCGGCGTACTTGTCGGTGTTGCCGCTGCCGATGATGAACCGCTCGCCCAGCGACTGCTTGCCCTCGGTGCGGGAGAAGGAGTAGTCGGCCTCCAGCCAGTCCTCGCCCTCGCGGACGTCCAGCAGCTTCGCCCGGATCCGGCCCATCAGGCTGCGGTGCAGGAACTGGTGGTTCATGTCCATCAGGTTCTCGTGCATGAAGGAGTAGTGGCAGGCGATGTCGCGGTCGAGCACCCGGGCCTTGTACCGCGGGTCGGAGTACGACGGCAGTTCCGGCATGGGTGTGCCTTCGGCGAGGGTCTGGTCGCCGGTGAAGACGAAGACGAAGCCGTACGCCTCCCGGCACGCGTAGTTCCGCACACCGTTGGGGAGGGTCCGCCCGCGGTCCAGGTACGGGATGCTCACGCAGGCGCCGGTGCGGTCGTACGCCCAGCAGTGGTAGCCGCAGAGCAGTTGCTCGTCCTTCACCACGCCCATGCTCAGCGGGACCTGGCGGTGGGCGCAGCGGTCCTCCAGGGCGTAGGGCGCGCCACTGCGCGGCCGGACCAGCACGATCGGTGTGCCGGCGAACTTCACCGCGAGCGTCTTGCCCGCCTTGAGGTCCCGTGAGCGGGCGAGCGGGTACCAGAAGTCGGGATGCAGGCCGGTGGTACGGGTGGTGGGGACGTCGCCTTCGGGCGCGACGTCGCGGTACTTGCGCAGGGGCGCCCTGGGTATTCCGGTGGCCGCGGCGGGCTCCGCGGCACGTTGCGCCGGGGCGGCGGCCTCGGCGGCTGCTCCGGCGATGGACCCGGCGATGGACCCGGCGGCGGACTGGACGCCGGCTCCGGCGATGGATTCGGCGGCGGACTCGGCGGCGGACTCGGCGGCGGATTCCGTGGGGACGGTGGGCGCTGCGGACTCGGATGGCTTGGTCTGCGGAAGCGTCATGCCTCACGAACGTATGAACCCGCCGGGAGGTTTACCGCATCGGGCATTCGCTGGGTAATGACTTGGCCAAGCCGGGGATTGGCTGATAAGCAGCGCGCCCCGGCCCCACCGTCCCCGGCCCCACCGTCCCAGGCTGTCCGACCAGGGGGACGATCAGGGAGAAACGGCATGAGTGTCCGCATGACCCCGGCGCGGCGCCGCAGCGTCAACAACACCCGCGAGGCGGCCTACCGGATCGGGCTGTCACTGATGGCGGCCGGCACCGCCTGGGACCTGGCGCCCGGCCCAGGGCGGCGCGTCTTGGGGCGTCGAGGAGCCGCTGCGGGCCGCCGGCCACTGCTCTGCGGGCCGCGGGGCCCGGCACCTCGGCCCCGCGGCCCGGTCAGGTCCGGAACCGGTCAGGTCCTGTCGGCGATCCGGTTCATGATCGCGGCGGCCTTCAGCAGGGTCTGCTGCTCCTCCGGGTCGAGGAGGTCGCCGATCGCCGCGACGAGCCATGCCTCCCGTGCGGCCGGGATCGTCGCGGAGAGCACCTGTCCTTCGCGGGTCGCGCTGATCAGCGTCTTCCGGCCGTCGTTCGGATCCTGGTCGGACGTGATCAGGCCGTTGGCGCGCAGCACCGCGACCGTCTCGGCCATCGACTGGCGGCGCACGTGTTCGGCCTGGGCCAGCGCACTGGTCGTGGTCGGGCCCTCCCTCACGATCCGCGCCAGCGTCATCAGCTGCGACCAGGTCCACGGCATCTCGCCCGGAGCGGATTCCGTCCGCAGCCGGGCGCGCAGCCGGGTCATCGCCTGCATCAGCTCGGTGGCTGCCTTGGGTGCCCGCTCTGATCCGCTGACCATGGGGCCAGCCTACGGGATAGGCAGGCTGCCTGCTATATTTTGACAGGTAGCCTGCGCATTGCGTGGATGACCAGTTCGCGCGGCTGTGCGCGGTCCGATGACCACAGGGAAGGCCGCCGCCCATGGATGTGTCCGACAGCGCCACCGCCACAGCACGTACGCCTGTCGTGGACCGTCCGTTCGGACCACGGTTCGTCGCGCCGATGTTCATCGGGTCCGCCCTCAACCCCATCAACAGTTCGGTGATCGCGACCGCGTTGGTGTCGATCGCCGCCGCCATGGGCGTTCCGGTGGGCCGCACCTCGATCCTGATCTCCAGCCTCTATCTGACCAGCGCGATAGCGCAGCCCACCGCCGGCCGGCTCTCCGAGGAGTTCGGCCCGCGGCGGGTGTTCCTGGTCGGCATCGTCATCGTGCTGGCCGGCGGGATCCTCGGCGGCACCGCCCAGAACCTGCCCACCCTGGTCGCCGCCCGGGTCCTGATCGGACTCGGCACGTCCGCCGGCTATCCCTCGGCGATGCTGCTGATCCGGAGGCGGGCGACCGCCGTCGGCCTGGCGTCGCCGCCCGGCAGCGTGCTGGGCGGCCTGGCCATCGCCGGAGCCGCGACGGTCGCGATCGGCCCCACCATCGGCGGGCTGCTGGTGGGCTGGTTCAACTGGCGGGCCGCCTTCCTCATCAACGTCCCCGTCGCCGCCGTCGCCTTCGTGATGGCGCTGCGCTGGATCGCCAGGGACCCGGACCGGATCAGCGGGCGCCCGGCGCGTGAGGTGATCCGGCGCATCGACCTGGCCGGCGTGATCGGTTTCGGCGGCACGATGACGGCGCTGCTGGTCTTCCTGCTCGCCCTCCCCCACCCCGAGTGGATCGCCCTCGGCGCTTCCGCAGCCGTCGCCGCCGCGCTCATCCGGTGGGAACTGCGGGCCGCCAACCCGTTCCTGGACATCCGGCTGCTGGCCTCGAACCTGGCGCTGACCCGCACGTACGTCCGCTACGGACTCACCCTGCTCGGGACCTACGTGATCCTGTACGGGCTCACCCAGTGGATGGAGGCCGCGCACGGCCTGTCGGCCTACGAAGCGGGACTGATCCTCATCCCGATGGGCCTGCTCTCCGCGGCCGCCGCACGGGTCGTCTCCCGCCGGCAGGCCATCCACCGGCCGCTGATCGCCGCCGCGGTCTTCATGCTGGCCGGGGCGGTCGCGACCCTCTTCCTGACCAGCCACAGCCCCGTCATCGCGATCATCGCGGTGACGGCGCTCTTCGGTCTCACGTCCGGATCGAGCAACGTCACCAATCAGACGGCCCTGTACAAGGAGTCCCCGGCCGAGAAGGTCGGCACCGCCTCCGGACTGCTGCGCACCTTCGGCTACATCGGCTCGATCGCCGCCTCCACCATCACCGGCGTCGCCTTCCGTACCCACGTCGACGACACCGGGCTGCGGCATGTCGCCCTCATCCTGATCGGCATCGGCGTCCTGGTCTTGCTGATGACCGCCTTCGACCGGCACCTGGCCGCCTCTGGTTCCGAATCCGCTTCCGGCTCCGGCTCCGGCTCCGGGGAGTCCGACGCCTCCTGAGCCCTGCGTTCGCCAGCCGGAAACAGTGGCCGACCCTCGTCGTGAGAGTCGACTTGCACGATGGGGTGCGAGCCGCCTATATTCATGCGAGTCAACTCTTACGAAAGAGGAACGCCCATCATGAGCACCCCCACCGCCACCCACACCTCCCGCACCGTCGACCTCACCGACAGCCTCACCCTCACCATCGACGAGTTCGGCACCAACACCGACGGCAGCGCCGTGCTGCTGCTGCACGGCGGCGCCGGCCCCCGCACGGTGGCCGGCCTGGCCTCCGCACTCTCCGAGCACGCCTACGTGATCGCCCCCACCCACCCCGGCTTCGACGGCACGCCCCGCCCGGAAGGGACCGACTCCGTCGCCGACCTCGCGATCGCCTACCTCGACCTGCTCGACACCCTCGACCTCACCGGGGTCATGGTCATCGGCAACTCCGTCGGCGGCTGGATCGCCGCGGAAATGGCCCTGCGCGACACCCGCGGCCGGATCGGCTGCCTGACCCTCCTCAACGCCGTCGGCATCCACGGCGAGGACGGCAACGAGGTCGTCGACACCCGCGGTCTCGCCCCCGCCGGCATCAGCGGACTCTCCTTCGCCAACCCGGCCTTCCGCCCCGACTTCTCCTCCTTCACCGACCAGCAGCGGGCCGTGATGGCCGCCAACCAGCAGACGCTCGCCACATACGCGGGACCGGAGTTCACCCATGACCCCAAGCTCCGCGGCCGCCTGCACCGGGTCACCGTGCCGGTCCTCGTCGTCTGGGGTGAACAGGACGGCATCTCACCCCTGGAGTACGGTCGCGGCTATGCGGCGTCCTTCCCCGACGGCCACTTCGTGCAGGTCCCCGGAGCCGGCCACTTCCCGCACATCGAGCAGGCCGGACTCACCCTCGGCGCCATCGGTGACTTCGTCGACACCGTCGTGAAGCCGTCCGAGACCGCCTGATCATCCGGTCCGACCCGCCGCGCGTTTGGAGCCACCGGGCTCCGATGCGCGGCGGACCGGCGGCAGTCGGTCAGGCGAAGTCGGTGGCCGGCGTCGTCGCGTAACGGCCCATCACCTCGGCGGTGGTCTGCGCGCTCACCTCCCGGCCTCCGGCCAGAGCGTCCCGCAGGTCCCGGAAGTACCGCACATACAGATCCGGGGTGAAGGTGTTGACCATCACGACCGGCTCGTCGCCGGGGTTGGCGAAGGTGTGCGGGACGCCGGGCGGCACCATCACGAGCGTGCCGGCCGGCGCGTCGTGATCGGTGTGTCCGACGGTGAACCGCGCGGTGCCGGAGACGACGTAGAAGCCCTCGTCGTGCTCGGCGTGACGGTGCTGGGGCGGGCCGGCGCTGTGCGGGGCGAGCGTGATCTCCCCGATGCCGAGCCGGTGCGCGGTCGTGCCACCGTCCTCCAGGATGCGTATCCGGGCCGGACCCAGCTCGATCACCTCACCACCCTCCGGGGCGACGATCACGGCCTCGTTCATAGTGGACTCCTTTGTGAGAGTATGCTCTCATGACTGTAGAGTGCTTGCGTCGTACGACGCAAGCAGACTCTCATCATGGGAGCGCACTCGCTAGCGATTGCGGACGAGAGGTGGACCGATGACATCGCCGAGCACGGACGGCCGCGCCAACCAGAAGCTGCGCACCCGTACCGCGATCGTGCAGGCCGCGGCCGAGCTGAGCCGCACCGGCCGCGAAGTGACCATGCCCGAGGTGGCCAGGACGGCCCTGGTCTCGGAGGCCACCGCCTATCGCTACTTCCCGGACCTCGCCAGCCTGCTGCAGGAGGCCATCGCGGGGCAGCTGCCCACCCCGGAGGAGGCACTGGAACCGGTCGCGGGATCGGACGACGCGGTGGAACGCGTCGCCGTCGCCACCGAGTTCCTGCTGCGGCACGTCCTGGCCCGGCAGGGCGTGGTCCGCGCCATGATCGCGGCCACCGTCGTCCGGCCGGCGGCCGGCGGCGTCACCCGGCCCGGCCTGCGTTTCGGCCTGATCGACCACGCGCTGGCACCGCTGGCCCGGACCCTCGGCGCCACCGACCCCGCGGCGCTGGCCCAGCTGAAGAACGATCTCGCGGTCGTGGTCAGCGCCGAGGCGCTCTTCAGCCTGACCGACCTGCACGGGCTCGACCCCCAGGACGCCATCGCCAGCATCGTGCACACGGCGTCGACCCTCACCCGCGCCACCGTGCGGGACCACCTCGCCGCCGAGGGCTCCCTGCGCATCCGTTCCTCCCACTAGCCCGCCGGCCCGCCCGGCCGGCGGGCCGCCGCTAAGCGGGTGCCCCGGCGGTCTCGCGGGCGGCGCGGGTGACGTGGACACGGGCGAGGAGGGAGGCCGGGTCGGGGGTTTCCTGCAGGGCCACGAGGAGCAGCAGCCAGAGGTCGTGCAGCCGTTCCTCGATGCGGTCGCGGCCGTCCAGGGCGTCGGAGACGGTGTGCAGCCCGAAGAAGGCGTAGACGATGCCGGGGGCCGCGATGACCGGGTCGACCCCGGTGGCGAGTTCACCCCTGCGGGCCGCCTCCTCCAGCAGTTCGGTCACCACCTCGATCCAGCCGATGAACGGGGTGGGCAGCTGCGCGTCGATGGCCTTGCGCTCCATCCACAGCCGTGATCCGGCCCGGACGATGACGTCGTCCCGGAAGGCCCTGGCCACCGTGAAGCTCAGTTCGACCAGCTTCTCCAGGGCCGGTCTGTCTTCCGCCCGGGCGTCGCCGATCAGCGTCGGCCAGGCGGCGAAGTGCGCCTCGACCACGGCCAGCGCCAGCTTCTCCTTGCCGGCGAAGTGGAAGTAGATCGCTCCACTGGTACGGCCGGACAGGGCGCTGATGTCGCTGATGCTCGTCCCGGCATATCCGCGTTCGTCGAACAATTTCGCGGCGGCTTCCACAAGAAACCCCCGGGTCGTCTCCGCACGTACCTGCACACTCACTCCGATGCCGCATCGTTACCAACGGCAGGCAATGTACTGCCTCCAGTAACATCCGCGAAGCAATTGCGCATGCGTATCGGCAAAGCGTGAGTTCTTCTTATTGTATGAAAGATTCGGTCGAAGATGTCTCCGGGCATGACCGTTCACTGAGCCGGTCACAAACGGTCCCCCGCGAACTGGTGCACCGCACGTCCGTCGCCGAAGTGCTCCTTACGGACGTTCGCCCGGACCGGACCGGTGGTTTCGAGGCCGCGGCCAGCTGGCCGCGATCGCATACGACGTTTCCGCGCGACGGTAGCGATCTGCACAGCCCTTTGATCCTGGTGGAGACCATGCGCCAGTTGGGCATTTACGTGCCGCTGCGGTACTTCGGCGTCCCGCGGACAAGCCACCTGCTGATCACCGATCTGCAGTACACCCTGACGGCGGGCCGCGAGCCGCGGGCCGCCCAGGGCTGCACCGAGGTCACCTGCCGGGTCGAGGTGAGCGACCTCCACCGGGGCACCCACGGCGACGTCAACGGCATGCGGCTCGACGTCACCTACCTCGCCGGCGGCGACATCTTCGCCCGGTCCGGCGGCGGTGTCCGCTTCGTCGCAGCACAGCGCTACGCCGCTCTGCGGGCGGACGCACCGCCGCAACAGCAGTCGCCCCCGGCGGCCGGTGGACGTCCCGAACCCGCGACGCTGGCCGTCGCCGACGGGCGCGACGTGCTAATCACCCGAATGGGTGACGCTCTGGCGGTCGAGCCGGCTGACCCCCATCACCCCTTCTTCTTCGATCATCCGACCGATCACGTGCCCGGGATGGTGCTGCTGGAGTCGGCGCGTCAGGCGGCCGCGGCAGCAAGCGACGGCAGGCTGACCCGTCCCACCAGCGCACGCCTGGTGGCAACCCGCTTCACCGAGTTCGCGCCGCCCGCGCGTGTCGAGTCCGTGGCGTACCACCGCACCTGTGTCTTCCGGGTTCTGCAGGGCGCCGAATACTCCGCCTACGGGGTCCTCGGATACAGCCGACACCAATAGTTACTCCTTGAGAGGGCTTGACTACCCTCTGCATCGGTCAATAACGTAATGATCGATATGTTCTTGGTGGACGCCAAAACGCCTTTTCTGCGGCTGTGTCCACCGAGGGCCCGCGCCTGCCTGAATCTTCGGCGCGCCGGCCGGCAGCCGTATGCACACGGCATCCCGTACCGGCGCTTCCAGGCATTCCCGAACGGACATCTCCTGTGATGACCTCTCATCGCATTCTCAACTGGACTCCCGCAGCGATCGTCTTCGACTGCGACGGCACTCTCATGGACACAGAACGGCACTGGCAGGACGCCCGCGAACTCGTGATGCGCGATTTCGGGGTCACTCCGGCCCCGGATTTCGCCGAGCGCAGCAAGGGCCTGCACTACACCGAATGCGGCCGGCTCATGGCCGACGAATCCGGCCGCCCCGAGCTCGGCGAGCAGCTGACGTCCGGCCTGCTCGAACACTTCCGCACCCTGGTGGAGCGGAACCCGCAGACCATGACCGGCGCCCGCGAGCTGGTGGCGAACGCGGCGAAGTTCGCCCCGCTCGCCGTCGCCAGCAACTGCCCGCGTGACGTCGTGGAGAGCTGCCTGCGCCACGCCGGGCTGCGGGGCTACTTCGACCACATCGTGGTCCCCGACGAGAACAACCGCCCCAAGCCGTACCCGGACGTCTACCTGACCGCGGCCAGGTACTGCGGGGCCGCGCCGGCCGACGCCCTCGCGGTGGAGGACTCCACCTGCGGGGTGGAGGCGGCCGTCCGGGCCGGCCTGCGGGTCCTGGGGGTCGGCCCGTGGCCGGGCGAGGAGGTCGCGGCGAGCGTCGACCTGTGGGTCGCCTCGCTCGACCAGCCGGACGTCTTCGAGTGGGCGAGCAAGCGGGTGGCCCGGCAGCTGCCCGCGTGAACCGTGGGCGGTGCCTCAGGCAGCCGTCAGGCGCTCCGCTCCACCGGGACGTCGTCCGGCACCGGTCCCCGCAGCAGCGGCTCCAGACTCGACACGGTGCCCGCGGCCGCGGAGAAGAGCAGGCCGATGCCGACCGCACCGGGATCCGGGACGCCGGCCGCCCGGTCGCCGACATAGCTGGCCCGGCCGCGGCGGGCGGTCAGCCGCGTGGTGCTCCCCACCCCCTCCCAGGCGGCGTCCGCCGCACGGGCCAGCGCCCCGGCCGGGTCGGCCGCCGGCGGGAAGGAACCCAGCGCCATGACCGCGGGGGCGAGCGCGTCCACCAGGGTCTTGTCGCCGACCGACGCTTCCCCGACCCGCTGGATGGCCGCCAGCCCGTTGCCCGCGCCCGACGCCAGTGCCGCGATGTCCAGGGCGTCGCCCGCGGCGGCCACCGCGACCGCCATCTCCTGGAAGAGCAGGCCGAACAGGGGGCCGCTGGTGCCGCCGACCTCGTCGAGGAAAGCCGCGGCGGCGGCCTCCAGCGGACCGGCCGCGCCCGGGGCGGTGCCCTGGTCGAGGCGGCGCAGGGTCGCATCCAGGCCCGCCAGCAGGTTGGTGCCGAAGTCACCGTCGCCGACTTGTTGGTCCAAGGCGGTCAGTTCCGCCTCGGTCGCGGCCGCGGAGGCCGCGAAGCGTCGTATCCAGCCGTCGGTGGACGCGGATTCGGGTCGTACGGACATGGCTGCCTCTTCCGGTGGTCTCAGGGCCGGTCCGGATGCTCCGGAGCCGCGCCGGGGGGCGTCGCGGTGCGGGGCTGGGTCAGCACCAGGCCGGGGTACGGGCCGGTGCGTCGTAATAGGCGAGCGTGGCCTCGTCCGCCACCATCAGGGTCAGCGAGAAGCCACGCATGTCCAGGGCCGTCACGAAGTCACCGACCATGGTGCGTTCGGTGACCGCGCCGCGGTCGTCGAGCGCCGGCACCACCTCGTTCAGGACGGCGTACAGCTCCATCCGGGTGACCGCGCCCAGGCCGTTGACCAGAACGAAGACCGGGGTCCCGGCACCGACACCCAGGGTGTCGGCGAGGGTGCCCACCATGTCCGAGGCCAGTTTGCGCAACGGCCGCTCGACAAGGGTCCGCCGGGCGCGTTCGCCGTGGATGCCGACGCCGTACTCGATGTCGCCCGCCGGCAGGTCGAAGGCGGGCCGCCCGGTCGCCGGCGAGGTGTGGGCGGCGGAGGCCACCGCGAGGCTGCGGCAGCGGCTCACCACGTCGGTGCCGAGGGCGGCCAGGTCGGCCAGGCCCATCCCGCTGTCGGCGGCGGCGCCGAGGATCTTCTCCACCAGCACGGTCGCACCCGTGCCGCGGCGGCCGGTCGCCACCTCCTCGGAGTCCGAGGCCACGTCGTCGTCGATGAGGACCCGCGCGCAGGGGATGCCCTCCCGGGCCAGCCGTTCGGCGGCGATACCGAAGTTGATCTTGTCGCCGGTGTAGTTCTTCACCAGATGGAGGACGCCGTCCTCACGGGCCACCGCCCGGGACGCCTCGAAGATCTGCCGGTTGTGCGGCGAGGCGAAGATCCGCCCGGGACAGGCCGCGTCGAGCATGCCGGTCCCGACGTAGCCGATGTGCAGCGGCTCGTGCCCCGACCCGCCGCCGGACACCAGGCCCACCCGGCGAGACGGCGCGGACCGCAAGGCCCGCACGTAGCCGTCGTGCTCCTCCCACTTCACCATCTGACCGTGCGCCCGGCAGAAGCCGGCCAGCGCGTCAACGACCAGATCGTCGATCGCGTTCGCGAAGTAAAGGCCCATGTCCCCGACCTTTCCGGAGAACGGAGGTCGATCTCCTGCCCCCTCATGCTGATCTGTGCCGCAGAGACCGGCAAGTCGTCACCCACGGACGGGTCATCGTGCGGCGTTCCACGCCGCACGACAGCGCTCCAGCCGGTATCATCCGCGCCCGCGCGGCAACATGCGACAAGGTGCGGCAAGGTACGGCAGGCGAACGGGCCCGCGCGGCGGCGTGCTGCTAGCGTCCGGGCAGAACCGCCCCGCCGATCGAAGGCCGCCTCCATGCTCGACTCCTCCGACGTCCGTCGGATCGCCCTGTCCCTGCCCGGGACGGTGGAGAAGGAGCTGTGGAACCATCCCACCTTCCATGTCGCCGGGCGGATGTTCGTCACGGTCCCGGGCGACGGCACGTCCTTCGCGGTGCGCTACCCCCGGTACGAGCGGGACGAGCTGATCGCCGCGGAGCCGGAGAGGTTCTGGGTGCCTCCTCATGAGGCCAACTCCTCCTGGGTGCGGGCCAGACTGGCGGCGCTGGACGGGCTCGACGAGCTGTACGTGATCCTGGTCGACTCCTGGCGGCAGGCCGCCCCGGCCGGCCTCGCCGAGGCGGACCTCCCGGCCCGGCCGCCGAGGGGGTCTGCCGGACGGGCGGAACAGGCCGAAGCGGCGCAACCGGCCCAACCAGCGCAACCGGCCGAAGCCGCCGAATAGGCCGCCGGGCCGCGCGCGATCTCCCGGCGCGTCACTTTACGGCTGCGGCGCTCACGGACTTTACGGTTGCCCGAAAGGCGCGGGCGTCGGCAGCTGCCTCTTCGCGTCCGCGGCGGTACCCGGCGTGCGGCATCCTCCTCGGCTGCCGGTCGTGCCCCGCAAGTCGGCCCTCCAGCAAGGAGTCCTCGTGAATGTCCTCCGTACTCGCCGGTGTCGTCCGGGGCCGGCCGCCGGCCGGGTCGTGGCAGCAGGGGGCACCGCTCATGGATGAGCCCCGTCCCGGACAGTGGCCCTTCTTCGTCTACGGCACGCTGCGTCCTGGCACGACCGAGCACAGCTGGATGTTCCGCGGCCTGGCGACCTCGGAGCTGCCGGCCGTCCTGCACGACGCCGAGCTCTACGAGGGACCGGACTTCCCGTGCGCGGTGGCCAAACCGAACGGAGGGCGGGTGCGGGGCGAGGCGATCCAGGTCCCGGACGATGTGTACGACGAGATGCTGGCCGGTCTCGACCAGATGATGGACTACTCCCCCGGCAATCCCGGCGCGGCCGTCGAGCGGGTCGCCCGTGAGGTGCGCACCACCAACGGCGCGTCGGTCACCGCGTGGGTGTATCTCGCCACCGCGCGGACCGCGGCCGAGCTGGAGGCTTCGGGCCGGCGCATCACCAGTGGCGACTGGCAGAACCGCTGACCTCCGCGGTCTCCCGTTTGACCTTCCCCTGACGGGAAGGCCGACGGTGGTTGCACGGCCGGAATCGGACCGGCCGTAACCACGGATCACGGATCACGGAGGCGACAGTCATGTCGACGGCATCCCTTGCGGGCAAGCGGGTACTGGTCACCGGCGGATCGAAGGGTATCGGTGCAGCGATCGTCGACCGGTTGGCCGGTGAGGGCGCGCGGGTGGCGACCACGGCACGGTCCAAGCCGGCCGGCGGTGTACCCGCCGCTCTCGATCTCTTCGTCGCGGCGGACATCAGCACCGAACCGGGGGTGCGCGACGTCGTGGACGGTGTGCTCGAAGCGTTCGGCGGCATCGACGTGATCGTCCACAACGCCGGTGGTGCCGACACGACCTCCGGCGCCGCGGCCTCCTTCGACGACACCGACTGGCAGCGGAACCTCGACCTCAATCTGCTCGCACCGGTCCGGCTGGACCGTGCGCTGTCCCCGCTCATGGTGGACCAGGGCTCGGGTGTGATCCTGCACGTCACCTCGATCGCGCGGGCGCTGCCGATGAGCGGGCCGATGCCGTACGCCGCCGCGAAGGCCGCGCTGAGCAACTACAGCAAGGGGCTGGCCACGCAGCTGGCACCCGCCGGGGTACGGGTGGTGCGGGTGCTGCCCGGGTTCATCGAGACCGAGGGCGCGCAGCAGTTGATGGACGACACCGCCGAGGCGACCGGCACCGACCGGGCGGGCGCCCGCCGGCTGATCATGGACTCGCTCGGCGGCATCCCGATGGGCCGCACCGGCAGCCCGCAGGAGGTCGCGGAGCTCATCGCCTTCCTCGCGTCGGACCGGGCGGGCTGGATCACCGGCGCGGAGTACGTCATCGACGGCGGCACGCTGCCCACCGTCTGAGCCGGCGGCCGGCCGCCCCCACCCGCCGGCGCCGCCGGGACCGCGGGCCGGCCGGCCCGGCGGCGGGTGCCGCCACCCCGTGTAGCCGGTTCTGGCCAGGGAGTGGCCGGTGAAGCTAAGGTGATCCGCGCTTGTTCACCGGAGCGGATCACCATGGGGGCCTCCACCGTATGAATGACTCACCCGAGGTCTCAGGAGCCGTACTGCCGGGATATCCCGAGCCGTTGTGGATCCAGGCGGTCAATGTCATCCGCGGGGAGATCGACCGCGGAGTGCTCCAGCCGGGTGGCAGGCTGCCGCCGGAGCGCGAGCTGTGCCGGCAGCTGGGGATCAGCCGGGTGACCTTGCGCAAGGCGCTGGGCAGCCTGGTCGAGGCGGGTGTGCTGAGCCCTTCGCACGGGCGTGGCTGGTACGTGGCGCAGACCGCGAAGAAGGAGTGGCCCAACAGCCTGGAGTCCTTCAGCGAGACGGCGGCCCGGATGGGGCTCACCTCGAACTCGAAGGTGCTGCGGGCCGAGACGAGCCCGGCGACCATCGACGAGGCGGAGCAGCTGGGCATCGCGCCGGGGACCCCGCTCTTCCGGCTGGAGCGGGTGCGGTTGCTGGACGGGGTTCCGATAGCGCTTGATCTGACCTTGTTGCGGCAGGCCCTGGTCCCGGACATCGGGCAGGCCGACTTCCGGGACCGGTCGCTGTACTCGACGCTCGAAGCGGCGGGCGTCGAACCTGTCAGGGCCGACAGCACCATCGAGGCGACCAAGGCCGACGAGCGGGCGGCCGAGCACCTCGATCTGGCACCCGGCGACCCGGTGCTCGTCATGCGCCAGCTCGCCTTGAGCGCCCATCAGGAGCCGCTGTTCGTCTCGACGATCCAGTACGCGGGCGACCGCTACCGGCTGCGTACGTCGTTCGCGCGGTCGTAGGGCAGGTCAAGCAGGCCGCGCCGGTCACGCCGGTCACGCCGCTCAGAAGGATCAGGCCGTTCAGAACAGCACGACGCCCTTGACGAAGTCCGGCCCGCTCTCCTCCATGGTGCGGAACGCCTCGTCGATGCCGTCGAGGCCGAACCGGTGGGTGATCAGCGGCTCGTAGCTGAACCGCCGCTCGGCGATGAGGTCGAGGGTCTCCCGCATGGCGCCCATCAAGCGGGTGCGGTCGGGACAGAAACCGTTGACCACGGTGACGGCCTTGTACCAGAGGTCCATGTCCATCATCGCGTCGCCGGTGTGGTGATAGCCCACCACGCACAGGGTGCCGAACGGGCGGACCAGGCTGCCCGCGGTCTTGAGGCCGGGGGTGACCCCGGTCGCCTCCAGCACGATGGACAGCCGGGCGTCGGTGCCCCGGCTGGTCGCCGTGCGGTACTCCTCGGGCAGTTCGTCCGGGGCGAAGACCAGGTCGGCGCCGAGCGCGAGGGCCCGCTGCCGGCGGGCCAGGTCGGGGTCGACGCCGACGAGCAGGCCGGGCGCGTGCCGCTTGGCGAGCTGGACGAGTCCGAGTCCCATGAAGCCCAGGCCCACCACGGCCACCCGGTCCCCGGCGCGGATGCCGGTACGGGACAGGGCCTCCTCCAGGTCCGCGACGGGCTCGCCGATGGCGTGCGCCGGCTCTATGCCCGCCGGCACCGGCAGGATCGCGTTGGCGTCCATCACCGCCAGGGTCGCGAAGCCGTCACCGCCCAGACCGGTCACCAGGTCGCCCGGCTGCCACCGTCCCGCGTGGCGCCCCGCGGCGGCCACCCGGCCGACCATCTCATGACCGAGCCGCACCGGGTCTGCGCCCTTGTCGTGGGTGAGCCACGGCCCGATGTCCGAGGTGCACACCCCGCAGGCCACGACCTCCACCAGCACCTGGTCGTCCGCGGGGACCGGGTCGTCCGCGGAGACGACCTCGGAGGTGCGAGGGCCGACAAGCTGACTGATCTTCATACGAGTCTCCTGTCTGAGTGGTGCTGGTCAGTGTAGCCATCTGGTTCTAAGTGGTAAGCATTGGTTCGGCCCGTCCTTGGCCGGATTCGCCTGTCTTCTATGTCCCTTTTTGTAGGCAAAGTGGCTAATAGGAGGGCGAGTTTCCGCCGCGTTACCTCCTCATCAACCTCTAGACAGGATCGCCGTTCGTATTAAGATGTCGGCAAGTGGTATGCGTTTGGCACACCATCAGAACGGTCCGGAGAGGAGGGGTCAGCCATGGAACATGCTGCGGAAACCGCCACCGAGAGCGTCGAGAACCTTTCGGCGGTGGTGGTCGGAGCGGGTTCGCAGGGCAGGGTGCACGCTCTCGGCTACCTCGCCGCCCCCGGAGTGACACTGACCGGCGTCGCGGACGTGGACCTGTCCTCCGCCGAGGCGCTCGCCGGAGAACTGGACATCCCCGCGGTCCACCGTGACGTCCACGACCTGCTCGCGGCGACCCGGCCGGACATCGTCAGCGTCTGCACACCCCCGGCGTTCCACCCCGAGGTGGTCCGCTCGGCCATCGCGGCCGGGGCCCGGGCGGTCCACTGCGAGAAGCCGATCGCGCTCACCTACGGCGAAGCCCTGGAGATGACGGCCACCGCCGCCGGCGCCGGGGTCCAGCTGACCTTCAATCTCCAGCGGCGCTTCGACCCTCTCCAGCGCCAGGCCCGGGAGTGGATCGCCCAGGGTGAGATCGGGGACGTGGTGACCGTCGAGGGTTACTGCCCCAATCTCTTCGACTGGGGCACCCACATCCTCGACCTCATCCTCTTCCACCGCCACGACGCCGCCCCCCAGTGGGTGCTCGGCCAGATCGACGCCTCCGTCGACCGGTATGTGTACGGCGTCTTCACCGAGACGGCCTCACTGACGCAGGTCGGCTGGGCGGACGGGGTGCGGGCGGTCGTCTCCACCGGGCGCGCACCGCACACCCCCGTACTCCACCTGGAGAACGACCTCGGACTGATCGTCCAAGGCACCCAGGGCCGGGCCGACATCCGGGGCGCACGCGTCGTGGCGCGGCGCTTCGGCAAGGACGACCTGGTGCGGGAGTCGCCGTTCAACACCGACAGCAGTACCTGGGACCACGCGGTGGATCCCTCGATCGTCGCCGGTACCGCCGAGGCCATCCGCGATCTGGTCGCGGCACTGCGGACCGGCCGGCGGCCGGCGCTGCACGCGGAGCACGGGCTGCGCGGCGCTGAACTGATCTTCGCCACCTATGAGAGCAGCAGGTCCCGGCGGCGTGTGCCGCTGCCGCTGGACCGCATGGACAACGCCCTGATCAGCGGGCGAGCGGAGGGCTTCTGGAGCCCTACCGGTGAACTGCGCTCCACCTACTGAATCGAGCCTCCGCATGCAGATATCCCAGCCCCGCCATGTCTCCGTCGCCCGCGCCCCGGTCGCCAGGTCCACCGCCCTCGCCGTGATCAGCGGGGACGATGTCTACGAAGACCTGTTCACCGCCGCCTCCGCGCTGCAGGGCGCGCTGACCGACGAGGGGTACGCGACCCGTACCAGCCTGGGCACCGCCCCGCTGGACGGCGCGGCCGAAGCGGATGTGATCGTCCTCTACACCGCGCTGGGCCGGTTCACCGCCGGGCAGCGCGAGGGGCTGGCCCGGGCGGTCCACGGCGGTTGCGGGCTGGTCGCACTGCACTCCACCACGGTGCTCGCCTCGCCGCCGGAGCGCCTGGACGAGGCCGACCGGCTGCTGGCCGATCTGATCGGCAGCCGTTATGTGTCCCACGGACCCCCGCCGCACGAGAGCCGGTTCGAGGTGCGGCTGGACGCGGACCACGAACTGACCGCGGGGATCGCGCCGTTCGAGGTGACCCACGAGCACTACCGGCTGGCCACATCGGCCGATGTGCGGGTCGTCGCCTGGCGGGAGACCGAGGCGGGGCCCGAACCGCTGGTCCACGCCCGCCAGTACGGAGCCGGCCGGGTCTGCTACATCCAACTGGGCCACGACATGCGGATCTGGGGGGAGCCCGCCATGCGCCAACTCGTGCGGCGCGCCGCCCGCTGGGCCTGTCGACCCGATCGTGAAGGGGACTGACCCGTGCGCACACTTCTCCGGAAGATCGCCTTCTATCTGCTGACGGCATGGGCGGCGATCAGTCTCAACTTCGTCATCCCGCGGATCATGCCGGGCAACCCGGCGGACAACCTGATCAACCAGTTCCACGGCAAGCTCAGCCCGTCCGCGGTGCACGCCCTGCGGGTGCTCTTCGGCCAGTCGCACCAGAACCTCTGGCAGCAGTACGTCAGTTACTGGCACAGCGTGTTCACCGGCAACTTCGGCATCTCGTACGCGTACTACCCGTCGAAGGTGAGCACGGTCCTCGGGCAGAGCATGTACTGGACGCTGATCCTGGTCACCATCTGCACGGTGCTCGGCTTCGTCATCGGCACCTCGCTGGGCATGCTGGCCGGCTGGAAACGCGGCACCTGGCTCGACTCGCTGGTGCCGATCACGACCTTCCTGTCGTCCATCCCGTACTTCTGGTTCGCGATCATCATGGTGTACGTCTTCGCCATCTCGCTCAAGTGGTTCCCGCTCTCCGGCGGTTACGCACTGGACCAGAGCATCGGGCTCAACGGCGGCTTCATCGGCAGCGCGATCAACTACGCGGTCCTGCCGGCCGCGACCATCACCATCGCGTCGGTCGGCGGCTGGCTGATCAGCATGCGCAACATGATGGTCACCACGCTGAGCGAGGACTATGTCCGGCTCGCCGAGGCCAAGGGCCTGTCCAAGCGCCGGGTGATGTACACCTACGCCGCCCGCAACGCGATGCTGCCCTCCTTCTCCGGCTTCGCGATGTCCCTCGGCTTCGTCATCGGCGGCTCCATCGTCACCGAGGTCGTCTTCAACTACCCCGGCATCGGCTCGGTGCTGTTCAAGGCCGCGCAGGCGGCCGACTACCCGTTGATGTCGGCGATTTTCCTGCTGATCACCGTGCTGGTACTCGTCGCCAACCTCATCGCGGACATCGCGTATGTGTTCCTCGACCCGAGGACGAGGGAGAGCTGATCATGGCCCTGCAAGCAACTGCCCTCGCCGACCCGGGCAGCCCCGCGGAGTCCTCGCAAGGCCCCACCCGCCTGTGGCTGCGTCTGCTGCGCTCGCCGATGACCATCATCGGTCTGGCGATCGTGCTGATCTTCATCGTGCTGGCCGTGATCGCGCCGTGGATCTCGCCGTACGACCCGTCGACGGTCAGTGACAACGCACTGGTCGGACCGTCCGGCTCGCACTGGCTGGGCACCACCCAGAACGGACAGGACGTCCTGTCCCAGATGCTCTACGGAGCCCGCGCGTCCATGCTGGTCGGCCTCGGCGCCGCCGTGATCACCACCATCTTGTCGGTGGGGGTCGGGGTGACGGCCGGATACGTCGGCGGCATCGGCGACGAACTGCTGTCGCTGCTGGCCAATGTGTTCCTGGTGCTGCCGAGCCTGCCGCTGACCATCATCCTGGCCGCGTACCTGCCGCACAGCGGTTCGCTCGGCATCATCCTGGTCATCACCATCACCGGCTGGGCCTGGGGCGCCCGGGTGCTCCGCGCCCAGACCCTGTCCTTGCGCAAACGGGACTTCGTGGAAGCCGCCCGGGCCACCGGCGAGCCGACCTGGCGGATCATCCTCAAGGACATCCTGCCCAACCAGGTGGCGGTGATCGCGGCTTCCTTCCTGGGCACGGTCAACTTCGCCATCCTCACTCAGGCGAGCCTGGCGTTCCTCGGTCTCGCCGACGTCACCCAGTGGTCGTGGGGAACGATCCTGTACTGGGCGCAGACCGGCAGCGCGCTGCTGACCGGCGCCTGGTGGTGGTTCGTGCCCGCGGGACTGGCGATCGCGGTGCTCGGTACGGCTCTGTCGCTGGTCAACTTCGGCATCGACGAGTTCATCAACCCGCGGCTGCGGCAGGCCGGCATCGGCACCAAGAAGGCCCAGCGCGGTCAGGTGTCGGTGAAGCGGGCGCGGCGCGTCAAGCGCCAGGGCCCGGTGGTCCGGCGCCCGGCGGCGACACCGTTCACCCAGGACAGCACCGACGTCGTGCTCGACGTCCGCAATCTGCGGGTGGACTACGTCGGCGAGGACGGCAGCACCCCCGCGGTCAGCGATGTGTCGTTCACCCTGCGGCGCGGCGAAGTGCTCGGTATCGCAGGTGAGTCCGGCTCCGGCAAGTCCACCCTCGCCTACGCCATCACCCGGCTGCACAAGCCGCCGGCCGAGATCTCCCAGGGCGAGATCCACTACACCAAGCCGGACGGCAGCACCGTCGACGTCCTGGCCATGGACGACGCCGAACTGCGGGGCTTCCGCTGGGAGGAGCTGTCCATCGTCTTCCAGTCGGCGATGCACGCGCTCAACCCGATCCTGCGGATCGGCGCCCAGATCGAGGACGTCATCGTGGCCCACCGGCCGAAGATGAACGCCCAGGAGCGTGCCGCCCGGGTGATCGAGCTGCTCGGCATCGTCGGTATCCCGGCGGACCGGGCCAACTCCTACCCGCACGAACTCTCCGGCGGGATGCGGCAGCGGGCCATGATCGCGGTCGGGCTCGCGCTCGACCCGGAGATCATCGTCATGGACGAGCCCACCACCGCGCTCGACGTGGTCATCCAGCGGCAGATCATCGAGAAGATCATGGAGTTGAAGGACCGGCTCGGTTTCTCGGTCGTCTTCATCACCCACGACCTGTCCCTGCTGATCGAACTCTCCGACACCATCGCCGTGATGTACGGCGGCAAGATCGTCGAGATGGCGGCCGCCGACGACTTCTACCGGCGCCCGCAGCACCCCTACAGCCGGGGGCTGCTCGCCTCCTTCCCGACGCTCGGCGGGCCCAAGCGGGAGCTGACCGGCATCGCCGGGTCCCCGCCGGACCTGCGCAGGCTGCCCAGCGGCTGCGCCTTCCGGCCCCGCTGCCCGCACGCTTTCGACGCCTGCTCCGCTCAGGTGCCGCGGCTCTACCAGGTGAGCGGCCCCGGCGGCAGCACCTCGCTGGCGGCCTGCCTGCTGCACACGGACGCGAAGCCGGCCGCGGACGCGAGTGCCGCCGGTGCGCACTCCGAGACCACCCCGAACGAACTGGCGACAGGTGAGACACGATGAGCGCTGAGACGACGGCCGGGGAGGCGACCACCACCGGCGGTGCCACGGACGGGCCGCAGCCCGTGCTCGAAGCCGTCCACGTGACCAAGTACTTCCCGGTGCGCGGCGGGCTTCCCAAGAGGGGCGCCACCCGCAAGGTGGTGCACGCCGTGGAGGACGTGTCGCTGAGTTTGTACGCGGGGCGGATCACCGCGCTGGTCGGTGAGTCCGGCTCCGGGAAGTCGACCCTGGCCCGGCTGCTGGCCCAGCTCTACCCGCTCACCGGCGGGGAGGTGCGGCTGCACGGCAAGCCGGTGAGGGCGATGCGCGGAAAGGCGTTCCGCGAACACGTCCGCCAGGTGCAGCTGATCCTGCAGGACCCGTTCGCGTCCTTCAATCCGGTGGCGACCATCGCCGGCACCCTGAAGCGGGCCGTCGCGCTGCACCAGCCCGGCAAGCGCGGCAAGGAGCAGACCGCGGTCATCGACGACCTGATGACCCAGATCAACCTGATGCCGCCGCGGCAGTTCACCGAGAAGTACCCGCACGAACTGTCCGGCGGACAGCTGCAGCGCATCTCCATCGCCCGTGCGCTCGCCGCCGACCCCGAGGTGTTCCTCGCCGACGAACCCGTCTCCAGCCTCGATGTCTCCATCCGGCTGGGCATCCTCAACCTGCTGCGCCGCCTCACCGAGGAGCGCAACGCCGCGATGCTCTACGTCACCCATGACATCGCCTCCGCGCGCTACTTCGCCGCCGACACCGCGGTGATGTACGCCGGCCAGGTCGTGGAGAGCGGACCGTCGGAGGCGGTCACCCAGCAGGCCGCGCATCCGTACACCCAGTTGCTGATCGCCTCCGCGCCCGACCCGTCGCGGGCCGGCGCGGACCGGGTCCGCGACATCGGGCAGCCGCCCAGCCTGATCGACCCGCCGGCCGGCTGCCGCTTCCACCCGCGCTGCCCGTACGCGATGGAGCGGTGCAAGACCCAGGCGCCCGAGCCGTTCGACCTCTCCGCCGGCCACACCGCCCGGTGCTGGCTCTACGCCGACGACCCGGAGGCCCGCGCCAAGCGGGCCGAGAACGCCGAGGCCGTCGCGGGCCTGACCGCCCCCGTTTCCTGATCCGCCGGGGCCACCCGCCGCCCCCCGAGGTTCTTCTTCCGCTCTCCCTACTTCCAAGGAGCAGACGCACGTGACCACTTCGCAGTCGCCGATCGCGTCAGGCATGACGAGACGCGGCCTTCTCGCAAGCGCCCTGGCAGGCGCCGGAACCCTCGCCCTCTACGGCTGCTCGCCGTCGGCGGGGGGCAGTTCGGGCGGTGGCAGCGGCACGCTCACCGTCGCCGGCCAGTCCGACAACCTCACCAAGGTCTTCAACCCGTTCCTCGCCAACACCGCGCAGGGCCTGACCTACACCTCGCAGGGTCAGGGCGGCTTCATCTACGAGCCGCTGGTGCAGATCAACACCGTGAACATCGGCCATGACATCCCCTGGCTGGCCAAGGCCTGGCGCTGGTCGAACGGCAACAAGACCCTCACGCTCGATCTGCAGTCCGGTGTGAAGTGGACCGACGGCACACCGTTCTCCGCCGACGACGTGGTCTTCACGTACACGATGCTGAAGAAGAACCCCGGACTCAATCTGCTCGGCGTCGACTTCACCTCGGTCACCGCGCCCAGCCCCACCCAGGTCGTGTTCACCTTCCCGGTGCCGTCCGAGCAGTTCTTCACCAATGTGGTGTCCGCGCCGATCGTCTCGCAGCACATCTGGTCCAAGGTGAAGGACCCGACGAAGTACACCGACGACACCCCGGTCGGTACCGGCCCCTTCAAGCTGGACAAGTTCTCCGCGCAGAGCTTCACGCTGATCCGCAACGAGGACTACTGGCAGCCGAAGGCGCAGATCAAGGCGCTGCAGTTCGTGGCGTACAAGGACAACGAGAGCATGACGAACGCGCTCGTCCAGGGCCAGGCGGACTGGGGCGGCACGTACATCGCCAACGCCGAGAAGACGTATCTCAGCCGCAGCAAGCACTACAACTACTGGGCGCCGCTGGCCGGTACCGACGGTCTGATCCCCAACCTGGAGCGGTGGCCGCTCAGCGACCTCGCGGTCCGCCAGGCCATCAGCCTCGGGGTGAACCGCAAGCAGGTCGGCGCGGCCACCGACTCGCCGCAGGCCACCAGCGTCACCGGGCTGCCGATGCCCGCGTACGCCGCGTCGGTCTCCCCCGCGCTCCAGGGCGTCAACTTCACCCAGGACGTGGCCAAGGCGCACAAGACGCTCACCGACGCCGGCTACACCAAGGGCGGCGACGGCTACTACCGCAAGGGCGGCAAGCGGGTCGAGTTCTCGATCAGCTTCCCGTCGGCGTACACCGACATCGCCTCCCGGGTGCAGGTGCTGGTGTCCCAGCTCAAGGACATCGGCATCAAGCTGAACATCGACACCACCACGGTGAACGACATCAACACCATCACCTCCAAGGGCGACTTCGACTCCACGATGGGCTATCCGGTCAACTCCGCACCGCGTGCCTTCTCGTACTACAACGACACGATCAACCCGAACCTGTACTACCCGATCGGGAAGGCCACGCCGACCTTCCAGAACATCGAGCGGTTCCAGAACGCCGAGGCCGCGCAGCTCTTCAAGGAGTTCCCCAAGGCCACCACGGACGCCCAGCGGCAGCAGATCCTCGACGGGATCGAGAAGATCTTCGTCGACAACCTGCCCTGGATCCCGATGTTCTACTGGGGCAGCTACGGCAACTGGAGCACCGCGAAGGCGACCGGGTTCCCCTCTCCGCAGAATCCCTACTTCAGCCCGGTGCCCAACCCTGTCGTCGCCCTGCGGCTGAAGCCGGTCTGAGCACCCCGGCGCTGAGCGCCCCCGATCCAGCCCCTTGTTCCTGTTCCACGCGCACCCGCGAGGAGAGCCATGCCACACCTCTCGACGCCGAGAGCCATGGTCGTCGTGAACGGCGACGACATCCACCACGATCTGCTCAGCGCCGCCGGAGTCTTCCAGCAGCTGGGCGTCGAGGCGGGCTTCGCCACCCGCAAGGCCATGGGCACCAGCCGCTTCGTCGATCCACGGCCTGAGACGGCCGAGGCGGACGTCTACCTCTTCTACACCGCGGGCGGGCACTTCGCGACGGAGCAGCAGCAGGCGCTGTCCGACGCGGTCCGGGCCGGCAAGGGGCTGGTGGGGGTGCACGGCGCCAACATCATGGGCTGGCAGGGGGACGGGCTCGACCCGGCCGACCGGCCGCTGTTCGAACTGCTCGGCAACCGTTACCTCTCGCACGGCCCCGGCCACCACGAGGGGCGGCACACCATCGAGATCGTCGCCGACCACCCGATCACCAGCGGGGTGAGCGACTTCGAACTCTTCGACGAGTACTACGAGTTCGAGCTGGCGGACCAGGACGTGACGGTGCTCGCGCAGCGGCACCGGGCGGACGGCGCCGTCATTCCGGTGCTGTACGCCCGCGAGGCCGGCGCGGGGCGGGTGGTCTATCTGGCCCTCGGCCACGACATGCGCTCCTGGGGCGAACCCCCGGTCCGCACCCTGGTCCGCCAGGCGCTGCTCTGGGCGTCCGGCCGTGACTGAGCCGACAAGCGCCGGTCCCGCGGGGACGGCTGGAGGAGGAGACATGACAGCCGGTATCGGCGTCATGATGTACACCGTGCTCGACCAGGCGCGAGCCGACCTGGAGGGCACCCTGGCCCAACTGGCCGGCCTGGGATACCTGGGCATCGAGACCTACGGCCTGGTGGAGCACTTCGGCCCGGCCCGGGTCAGGGACGCCATCGCCGCCGCCGGGCTCACCCTGACCAGCGCGCACACCCCGTTCCCGGCCGGCGCCGAAGCCGAGGCGCTGCTGGACCAGAACGAGCAGCTGGGCGCCGAGGTCCTCGTGTGGAGCATGGAGCGCGAGGAGTTCGACTCGCCGGAGGCGATCCGGCGCGGGGTGGAGCGGGTCAACGAGGCCGCCGAACGGGCGGCGGGCCGCGGTATGCGGATCGCCTACCACAACCACTTCGCCGAGTTCTCCCAGGAGTTCGGCGGCCGGCAGGCGTACGACCTGCTGCTGGAGCTGCTGGACGACCGGGTGCTGGTCGAACTCGACGCGTACTGGGCGCAGATGGGCGGCGCCGACCCGGCCGAAGTGCTGGGCCGGCTCGGCGACCGGGTGCGCTTCGTGCACGTCAAGGACGGTCCTGCGGTCAGCTACGAGAACGACGTGATGGTGCCGATCGGGGAGGGCGGGATCGACTGGGCCCGCACCCTGACCACACCGTCCGGTCTGCGGTGGCACATCGTCGAACTGGAGCGGCTGCACATCGACACCTTCGAGGCGCTGCGGCGCTCGTACGACCACCTGGTAGGCCGCGGGCTGTCCCGTGGCGCGCACGTCCCGGCATCGGCCAAGGAGCGGGCATGAGGGTGCTGTTCCTCGGCGGTGCCGGGATGATCGGCTCCGCGGCGGCGGCGCAGGCCGCCGCCGCGGGGGCCGACGTGACGATCGTGACGCGCTCCGCGCCCGTCCGGCCGGTCGCCGACGGCGTACGGTCGCTGCGCGCGGATGTGCGCGACCCCGTGGCACTCAAGGCGGCGCTCGGTGACGAGGAGTTCGACTCGGTCGTCAACTGGGTCGGCTTCACCCCGGACGACGTCCGTGCCCACCCGGAGCTGTTCACCGGCAGGACCGGGCAGTACGTCTTCATCAGCACCTGCTCGGTCTTCGGCCGGCCGGTGCCGAATCTGCCGATCACCGAGTCCAGTCCGCGCCGCCAGCCGGTCTTCGGCTACGCACGGGACAAGGTCGCCTGTGAGCTGCTGCTGGAGGACGCCTACCGCTCGGGTGACTTCCCGCTGACCATCGTGCGGCCCTTCCACACCTACGACCGCACGGTGATCCCGGTGCTCGCCGGGTGGACCGCGATCGAGCGGATGCGCGGCGGGCGGCCGGTGGTGGTGCACGGCGACGGCACCTCGCTGTGGTCGCTGACGCACTCGCGGGACTTCGCGCGCGCGTTCGTACCGCTGCTGGGACTGGACCACGCGGTCGGCGAGAGCGTCAACGTGGTCAGCGGCGACATCCTCACCTGGGACCAGATCCATCTGACGCTGGCCGGCGCGGCCGGGGTGCGCGATCCGCTGCTGCGGCACCGCTCCAGCGAGTCGATCGCCGAGCAGGTGCCCGGCTGGGGCGAGGTGCTGGAGCACGACTTCCGGCACTCGATGCTCTTCGACACCTCCAAACTGCGCTCTCTGGTGCCGGGGTTCGCGCCCCAGGTGTCCTTCGCGGAAGGCGCCCGCGAGGCGCTGGCGTACTACGACGCGCACCCGGAGCTGAAGTCGGTCGACCAGGAGCTCTCCCGTGCCTTCGACGCGCTGCTGGGGGGCTGATGAGTGGGTGACGGGAACGGCCGACTGCGTGGTCTTCTGTGGTCTTTATTAAGCGGACCCATGCAATACCACTAGTAGACCATTTGTTACCATGAGAGTCCGGACCGGGCAGTGCCCGGTGCCGGCCACCGCAGGACGAGGGAAGAGGAACGCGTGATCGGCGTCGGTCTCATAGGTTCGGGATTCATCGGCGACACATACGCGGACGCGCTCCAGGATGTACGGAACGCGACGCTGGTCGCCACCTGTTCGCGCGACCTCGCGCGGGCCACCGCGCTGGCCGCCAAATGGGCACCGGACGCCCGTGGTTACGACGACATGGCGGCACTGTGCGCCGATCCGGCCGTCGATCTGGTGGTCGTCGCGGTCCCCAACGAGGCGCACCTGGAAGCCGTCCGCGCCGTCGCCGCGGCCGGCAAGGGCGTGGTGTGCACCAAGCCGCTGGCCCGTACCGGCGCCGAGGCGGCGCGGATCCTGGACGTCGTCCGCGAGGCCGGCATCTGGCACGGCTACGCCGAGAGCTCGGTCTTCTCGCCCAACATCGCCAAGGCGCACGAGATGGTCACCGCCGGCGCGATCGGCGACCTGCTCACCATGCGGGCCCGCGAGGCCCACTCCGGCCCGCACGCCCCGCACTTCTGGGACGCCGAGACCGCGGGCGGCGGCGCGCTGCTCGACATGGGCTGCCACACGGTGGAGTCCGCCCGGCACTTCTTCGGCAAGGACAACCCGATCACCGAGGTCTTCGCCTGGGGTGCCACCCTCGCGCACGGGGAGCGGACCACCGGTGAGGACACCGCGATCGCGCTGCTGAAGTTCGCCGGCGGGCAGCTGGCAACCGTGGAGTCGTCCTGGATCGAGAAGGGCGGCATGCAACTGCGCCACGAACTCGTCGGCAGCGCCGGCCGCCTGGTCACCGACACCTCCGCGACACCGGTGTGGGGCTTCATCGAGCACCCGGCCGGCTATCTGGTGGAGAAGGCCGACGCCGACACCGGCTGGGTCTACCCGGTCCCCGAGGAGGCCCGCGCCTACGGCTTCAGCCAGCAGATGCGGCACTTCGTGGACTGCTTCGCCCGCGGCGAGACGCCACGCGAGACCTTCGAGGACGGCGTCGTCGTCAATCACGTACTGGACGCCTGCTACACCTCGATGCGCTCCGGCACGTGGGAAAGGGTCCAGGTCCCGGCATGAGTACCGAGCACATCAGCCCCGAGCGGCCGGGCCTGGCGGCGTCGCCGCTGACCGGCGCGTACCCGGAGCCGCTGTGGATGCAGGCGAGAGCCGCGCTGGAGAACCGGATAGCCGTCGGTGAGGTGAAGCCCGGCTCCCGGCTGCCGCCCGAGCGGGAGCTGTGCCAGATGCTCGGCATCTCGCGGGTCACCCTGCGCAAGGCGCTGACCGCCCTGGTCGACGAGGGCGTGCTGCGCGCGGCACAGGGCCGCGGCTGGTACGTCGCGGCACCGGAGCGCAAGGAGTGGCCCAACACCCTGGAGTCGTTCTCCGAGACCGCCCGGCGGATGGGTCTGGTGGCCACCTCCCGGGTGCTGCGCCGCGAGGCCGGTCCGGCCACCTTCGACGAGGCCGAGGCGTTCCAGATCGCCCCCGGCACTCCGCTGTACCGCCTGGAGCGGGTCCGGATGCTCGACGGGGTGCCGATCGCGGTCGACCACTCGCTTGTCCCGGCCGACATCGCCGTCGGCTTCGACGAGGTCGACTTCACCACCCGTTCCCTGTACGACACGCTCACCGGCCTGGGCTTCGAACTCGCCCAGGCCGACACCACCATCGAGGCGCGCCCCGCCGACGCGGCGCTTGCCGGTCACCTCGCCATCGCGGCGGGCACCCCCGTCCTCGAAATGCGGCAGACGGTCCGCGACCGCACGCAGCGTCCGCTGCTCTCCTCGTCGATCCGCTACGCCGGCGACCGCTACCGCCTGCGCACCTCCTTCATGCGGAACGCGGGCGTATGAGCCGGCGTCCTCCGACCCCCCTTCGCAGAAGCGGAGCCACTGTGACCACAGCAACGCAGCCCCCCTCCCCCGGCGGCGCCCACAGCCCGGCGGACCTGGCCGCCGCCCTCGCCTCGCCACGCCCCGACGAGATCACGGCGTGCAAGGCCCTCCTCCAGCGGGCGGGTCTGCTCGGCCCCGACACCCATGTCGCCTACTTCGGCCTGGCCGAGCAGGACAAGCGCGAACTCCTGGCCGGGGTGAGCGCCCCGCGCCGTTTCCGGGCGATGCTGGTCGACCTGCGGACGGGCCTGTCGCACGACGTGGTCGCCTGCCCCGGTGAGGACCGCGTCGTCTCGGCCCGCGAACTGGATGTCGCCACCGACGGCCATGTCCCGGTGGTCCTGGCCGAGTTCTCGCTGGTCGAGGAGATCGTGCACCGCGACGAACGCTGGCTGGCGGCCATGCGCAAGCGCGGTCTGACCGACCTCACCCAACTGCGCGTCAACCCGCTGTCGTCCGGTGTCCCCGGCGAGGGCGAGGACGGCCGCCGGCTGCAGCGCTGCTTCACCTTCGTGCAGAAGACACCGGACGACCTCGGCTGGGCGCATCCGGTGGACGGCGTCACCGTCATCGTGGACGTGGTCACCCGCGAGGTGCTGGACGTCATCGACTACGCGGACCTGCCGGTGCCCGACGAGGACGGCAACTTCCACGACCCGCGGTGGGTGGGCCGCCCGCCCCGGGCCGGCATCAAGCCGATCGAGATCACCCAGCCCGAGGGTCCCAGCTTCACCATCGACGAGAACGGCGTCATCGACTGGCTCGGCTGGTCCCTGCAGGTCGGCTTCGACCAGCGGGAGGGCCTGGTGCTGCACAACATCAGCATCGACGACGCCGGCCGGCAGCGCCCGGTGGTCTACCGCGCCTCGGTCGCCGAGATGATGGTCCCCTATGGCGACCCCAGCCCGCAGCGCTGGTTCCAGAACTTCTTCGACTGCGGCGAGTACCTGCTCGGCGGCTTCGCCAACTCCCTGGAGCTGGGCTGCGACTGCGTCGGCGACATCACCTATCTCGACGCGGTGCTCGCCGACAACGCAGGCGATGTGCGGGTCATCCCGCAGGCGATCTGCATCCACGAGGAGGACACCGGCATCCTGTGGAAGCACTTCGACAACTGGAACGGCTCCTCGGACTCCCGCCGCAACCGGCGTCTGGTCATCTCCTTCTTCGTCACCGTCGGCAACTACGACTACGGCTTCTACTGGTACTTCTCCCTGGACGGCGCCATCGAACTGGAGGTCAAGGCGACCGGGGTGGTCTTCACCTCGTCCTATCCCGGCCCCGGTTACGCGTTCGCCTCCGAGCTCGCGCCCGGCCTCGGCGCCCCCTACCACCAGCACCTGTTCAGCGCCCGGCTGGACATGGCGGTCGACGGCACCGACAACGCTGTCGACGAGGTGGAGGCGGCGGCCGTGCCCCGCGGTCCGCGCAACCCGACCGGGACCGGCTTCACCCAGACCGTCACCCGGCTGCGTACCGAGTCCGGCGCCCAGCGGCTCGCCGACAACACCCGCAACCGGTCCTGGCTGGTCGTCAACCCCTCGGTCACCAACCGGCTGGGCAACCCGGTGGGCTACATGCTGCACCCGGAGGGCCGGCCCGTACTGCTGGCCGACACGGACTCCGACATCCACCAGCGGGCCACCTTCGCCACCCGGCACCTGTGGGTCACGCCCTACGCGCCGGACGAGATCTACCCGGCGGGTGACCTGGTCAACATGCACAAGGGCGGCGCAGGACTGCCCGAGTGGACGGCCGCGGACCGCTCGGTCGACAACACCGACATCGTGCTGTGGCACACCTTCGGGCTCACCCACTTCCCGCGGCCTGAGGACTGGCCGGTGATGCCGGTCGACTCCGCGGGCTTCGCCCTCAAGCCCTACGGCTTCTTCGACCGCAATCCCACGCTGGACATCCCGGCATCGGGCGGCGACCACTGCCACCCGGCTGGCCACGAACACGGCGAACACC
Organism: Streptomyces sp. NBC_01476; assembly: GCF_036227265.1. Taxonomy (NCBI): domain Bacteria; kingdom Bacillati; phylum Actinomycetota; class Actinomycetes; order Kitasatosporales; family Streptomycetaceae; genus Streptomyces; species Streptomyces sp. NBC_01476. Next base: position 496,142 of record NZ_CP109446.1, read on the forward strand.
ACCACGGGCACGACCACGACCACGGAAAGGCCGCCGAATGACGACCGGACAGCCGCTGGGGATCCAGCTCTACAGCGTGCGGGACGACATCGGACCGGCCGACCTCGGCGGCACCCTCGCCCGCCTGGCGGGGTTCGGTTTCACGCACGCGGAGCCGTACGACATCCTCACCGACCCCGACGGGCTCGGCACCGCCCTGCGGAACGCCGGCCTGCACGCCGCCACCGCCCACGCGTCGGTGGTCCGGCACGCGGTGACGGACATCCTGGACGCCGCGGAGGCCCTCGGCATCGGCACCGTCATCACGCCGTACGTCGACCCGGGCAGCATCGCCGACCGGGCGGGCGTGGAACGGCTGGCCGCGGCGCTCAACAGCGCCGCAGAACTCGCCACCGCCCGCGGCATCCGGATCGGCTACCACAACCACGACTTCGAGTTCGCGCAGCTCGTCGACGGGGTCCCGGCCTACGAGGTGCTCACCGGCCTGCTCGACCCGGCCGTCGTGCTGGAACTCGACATCTACTGGGCCGGGGTCGGCGGCGCGGACGTCTTCGAACTGCTTCCCCGGCTCGGTGACCGGGTGCGGCTCCTGCACGTCGTGCACGAGCGGGAACCGGGCAACGACCGCCCGGTGCTCGGCGTCGACGCCACCGGCCGGATGGGCGAAGTGCTCGCGCTGGCCGGCCCGGGCATCGAACTGCCCGTCGTCGAGGTCGTCGCGCACCACAGTGACGTATGGCCGCTCGTCGAACGCAACGCCGCCTACTTCCAAGGGCTGGTGAACGCATGAGCGCCCCCACCCGGGTCGCGGTCATCGGCGCCGGTGACATCTCCGACCAGTACCTCACGTCCCTCACCGGCTACCCGGACCTGGCTGTCACCGCCGTCGCCGACCTGGTGCCCGAACGGGCCCGCGCGCAGGCCGAGGCGTACGGCATCGCCGGCTGGGGCACCACCGCCGAGGTGCTGGGCCGCGACGACGTCGACCTCGTGGTGAACCTGACCGTTCCCGCCGCGCACGCCGAGGTCGCGCTCGCCGCGATAGCGGCCGGCAAGCACGTGTGGGGCGAGAAGCCGTTCGCGCTGGACCGGCCGAGTGCCCGCGCGGTGCTCGACGCCGCCGCGGCGGCCGGTGTGGTGGTCGGCAACGCGCCGGACACCGTGCTCGGCCCCGGTGTCCAGACCGCCCACCGGCTGCTGGCCGAAGGAGCCGTCGGCGCGCCGCGGACGGTGCTGACCCTCATGCAGGGGCCAGGACCCGACCTGTGGCACCCGAGGCCGCAGTTCCTCTTCGCCAAGGGCGCCGGCCCGCTCTTCGACATCGGCCCCTACTACCTCGCCACCCTGGTGCAGCTGCTCGGCCCGATCACCTCGGTCAGCGCGCGCGGCCAGATTCCGCGCCACGAGCGGACCATCGTCTCCGGACCGGACGCCGGCACGGTCTTCCCGGTCGAGGTCCCCACCCACGTCAGCGTGGTGACCGAGTTCGCCTCCGGGGTGGTCGGCACCTCCGTCTACAGCTTCGATTCCCCGGTACGCCGCCAGCTCTTCGAGATCACCGGCGCCGACGGTGTGCTGGAGGTGCCGGTCAGCGGATTCGACGGCCCCACCAGGCTGCTGACCGATACCACGCCCGACGCCCCCTGGCAGACCCGGCCCGCCGAGGGCGTCCCCAGCGACCGCGGTGTCGGTGTGCTGGAAATGGCCCGCGCGGTGCGGGCCGGACGGCCGCCGCGCGCCGGCGGCGAACTGGCCTACCACGTGCTCGATGTCATGCTCTCCATCGAGGAGTCCATCGGCCTCGGAGCGCCGGTGCACGTGGCGAGCACCGCCCCATCCGTCCTCCCGATCCCACCGCACTGGGATCCGGCCGCACGGACCTACGACCGAACGGAACAGACATGAGCAACGGCTACCTGGCCTACGCCGCGGCCCGCAGCACCCAGGCCGAGGAACTGGAAGCCGCGATCGGCCGGCTCACCCCGGCAGTGCGGGCCCTGGCCGCCGACGGCCGGCTCGCCGGTCCCGGCCCGGTCTTCGTCGGCATCGGCGCCAGCCTGGCCGCCGCGTGCGCGCCGGTGTGGGAGCTGCGCAGCCGGGGCATCCACTCCTGGCGGCTCGGCGCCGGCGACCACCCGCTGCCCTTCCCGGCCAGCGTGCACCCGGTCTTCGGCGTCTCGCAGAGCGGCCGGAGTGCGGAGACGCTGGCCGTGCTGGAGTCGGTCGAACCGGCACTGCGCCACGCGGTGGTCAACATGGTCCCCTCGCCGATCGCCGACGCCGCCACCGGCCTGCTCGACCTGGGCAGCATCCCCGACAGCTACGCCTCGACCATCGGCTTCACCGCGACGGTCGCCGCGCTCGGCATCCTCGCCGACGCGTGGGACGGCGGCACGGTGGACGAGGGCTGGGCCGGTCTCGGTGCCGCCTTCGCCACCGCGGAGAAGGAACTCGGCGAGCAGGTGCGGGGCCTGGCGCCGCTCTTCGCCACCGCCACCTCGGCCGACTTCGTCGGCGCCGGCCCCGCGGTCGGCTCCGCGGAGGGGAGCGCGCTGCTCTTCCGCGAGGTGGCCCGCATCCCGTCCACCGGTATGAGCACCCGTCAGTACCTGCACGGTGCGATGGAGTCGGCCGGCGGTGGCGTGCATGTCATCTTCGGCGACTCCCGGGAGCACGCCGTCGCCGGCACCCTGGCGTCGGCCGGCCACCAGGTGATCCTGGTGACCGGCGAACCGGTGCGGGAGAGCCCGCTGCTGCACGCGGTGCGGGTGCCCCGGATGCCGGCCGCGCAGCGTGCCGTCATCGAGATCCTGGTGGCGCAGATCCTCGTCGAGGCGGTCGCCGAGGTCCGCGGGGTCGACGTGGAGGAGTTCGTCTTCCACAACTCCGACATCAAGGTCACCACCGAACGGCCCGCCGTATGAGGGTTCTCGTGGGTGCCGACGTGGGCGGCACCAAGCTCGCCGTCCGGGTGGAGACACCGCAGGGCGCGGTACGGGCCGACGTCGAGATGCCGGCCGCGGGCTGGGAGGCCGCCCCGGTGGACCGGGCCGCGCGCTGGCTGCTCGGCCATCTGGCCCGGGTGGTGCCGGAGGGCGACGAGATCGCGGCGGTCGGCGTCGGGGCGCAGGGCTGTGACACGCAGGAGCACTGCGCGCATCTGGCGGCGGCCGTGGAGGCGCTGGGGGTGCCCGCCACCGTCGTGAACGACGCGGCGCTGCTGGTTCCGGCGGCCGGTCTGGACAGCGGGATCGGTGTCATCGCGGGCACCGGCTCCATCGCGGTGGGCGCGGACGCGGCGGGCACGGTGCTCTTCGCCGGCGGCTGGGGCTGGGTGCTGGGCGACGAGGGCAGTGCGCCGGCCATCGTCCGGGAGGCGGCGAAGGCGGCCCTGGGCGCCTATGACGCCGGCCGTCCCGACGACGGGCTGCTCTCGGCGCTGCTGAAGCACTACGGCGACCCGGACCCGCAGACGCTGGCCCGTACCGTCAACGACGAACCCACCACGGCCAACTGGGGCCCGGCGGCGCCCGCGGTCTTCGACGCGGCGGCGGCCGGCTCGGCCCTGGCGCTCGGTGTGGTGAACGAGGCGGCGGCGCAGCTGACCGCCCTGGTCACCCGGCTGCGTGCGCGGGGCGCGCGGGGACACACCGTGGTGGCGGCCGGCGGGGTGGTGGTCGGCCAGCCGCTGCTCGCCGACTGCCTGCGGACCCGTCTCGCGGCGGCTCACCCGGACCTGGCCCTCCACGTGCTGGAGGTGGCCCCGGTCACCGGAGCGGTCGCGCTGGCCCGCGCCCGGAGCGGCCTGCTCTGACGGTCACCGTTCAGCGTCGCGACAGCCTGAGTTCGTTAAGTTGATGAACACAGGTGGGCCCGGTGAGGTCCATCGGATAACTTTGCCTTCCAGGATCCCCTGGAGACAGGATCCGGACCCACCGGGCCGCCCCGCAGCACCGGGGCACGTCGCACGAGGGACACGATGGATACGAGCGTTACCGCCGACCGGTTCGACCTGCCCGCCAGCGCGCGCGCCGTGCTGCGCGCCCTGGCCGTCGACGGTCCGGCGACCAGACCGCAGCTCAGCGAGGTGCTGGCGCTGTCCCGTCCCACCATGTCGGTGGCGATGGCGGAACTGTCGCGGCTGGGGCTCGTGGCCGGCCAGGGCAGCTCGCGGGGCGCCACCGGGCGCAGCGCGGTGGTCTACTCCCTGGCGTCCCGGGCCGGCCACGTCCTCGGCGTGGAGATCGGCGCGACCGGCGTCAGGGCCGCCGCGTACACCCTGGACGGCCGCGAGATCGGATCGGCGCAGGAACGGCTCCCGTCCGACCACCCCACCGTGACCCCTGAGGCCGTCGAGGCCGCCGCAGGCGCGGTGCGCACGGTGCGGGACACGGTCGGCGGCCGGCACGGCCCCTTGCGCGAAGTGGTGGTGGCGGCGCCGACCCTGCCCACCACCGAGCGCGGCGGCACGCTGCGCCCGGACGGCACGGCCGGGATCACCGACGCCCTGGCGGTACCCCCCGGTGTGCCGGTGAGGGTGGAGAACAACGTCAACTGCGCGGCCGTCGCCGAGCACCGCTTCGGGGTGGCGCGCAACCAGCAGATGTTCGCGTACATCCAGGTCGGCGTGAAGATCGGTGTCGGCATCGTGCTGGACGGGCGCCTGATGAACGGCGCCAATGGCGCGGCGGGCGAGGCCGCCATGCTGCCGTTCCCGTGGTCGGAGTCCCAGCAGCCGCGGCGGGCCGGGCTGGAGCGGTTCCTGGGCTCCGACGCGCTGATGGAGCGGTGCGCGGCCGCTTGGCCCGCGGCCGGCGCCGGGCCGGTGCCGCGCGACGCCAAGGCGCTCTTCGAGGCGGCGGCCGGCGGCCACGCCACCGCGCGCCGGGTGGTGGACCGGCACGCGACCGACATCGGCCGGCTGGTGGCCGCCGTGGTCGCGCTCATCGACCCCGGTCTTGTGGTGCTGGGCGGCGGTGTCGGCCAGAACCAGCTGGTGCTGCTTGAGGTCCGCAGGACCGTGCGCGAGCTGGCCTGGGACACCGAGGTGACGGTCGGCGGACTCGGCGACCGGGCCACGCTGCTGGGCGCGGTGCACCTCGCCGGCAGCCGGGCGCTCGACTCGATGGCGTGAGCCGGAGGCCGTCGGGAGCGGCGCGGTCCGGCGGCCCCGTCGGGACCACCGGACCGCGCCGCTCTTCCGGCAGGAGGCATCAGTACGGGTACGCCACCGGCTCGTGCTGGACGGTCAGCCAGCGCAGTTCGGTGAACTCGTGCAGGTTGGACTCGCCGCCCGCGCGCCCGCCCAGGCCCGAGGCGCCGCGCCCGCCGAACGGCGCCTGCGCCTCGTCCAGGCAGGTGGTGTCGTTGACGTGCACCATGGCCGCGCCCAGTCGCCTGGCCAGCCGGCGGCCCCGCTCCGGGTCACCGGTGACGACGGCGTCGACCAGGCCGTAGGACGTGTCGTTGGCGACCGCCAGCGCCTCCTCCTCGCTGTCGACCGCGAGCACCGGGGCGATCGGGGCGAAGATCTCCTCCGTCCACAGCGCCATGTCGCGGGTGACCCCGGTGACCACGGTGGGCCGGTGGAACAGCCCCTCGCCGTCACCGCCCTCCACCACCTTCGCGCCCGCCCCGACCGCCTGCGCGAGCAGTTCCCTGGCCCGCTCGCGCTGCTCGGTGCTGATCATCGGGCCGAGGCCGACCCCGTCCTCGGCCGGGTCGCCGACGGTGATCCGGGCCGCGCGTGCGGCCAGGTCGGCGACGTAACGCTCGTACACCGGCCGGAGCACGATGTGCCGCCCGGCGGTGATGCAGGTCTGGCCCTGGTAGTGGAAGGCGGACCAGGCGCCGATCTGCCCGGCCTGCTCCAGGTCGGCGTCCTCCAGCACGATCAGGGCGTTGTTGCCGCCCAGTTCGAGGGAGACCTTCTTCAGTGCGCCGCCCGCCTCGCGGGCGATGGTCCGGCCGACCGCGCTGGAGCCGGTGAAGTGGACCATCGCTATGTCCGGGTGGGCGGTGAGCGCCTCGCCGGTGTCCTGCCCGCCGGGCACCACCTGGAGCACGCCCGCCGGGAGGCCGGCCGCGGCGAACAGGTCGGCCAGCAGCAGGCCGCCGCTCAGCGGGGTGTGCGGTGACGGCTTGAGGACCACCGCGTTGCCGACGGCGAGCGCCGGCGCGAGCACCCGCATCGCCAGCACCAGCGGGAAGTTCCACGGGGTGATCACGCCGATGACGCCCAGCGGGACGCGCTCGGCGACGCTCTCCCGGCCGGGCGCGCGCGAGGGCAGCGTCTCGGAGAGCGCGGTGCCCGCCAGCGCGGCGGCCTGGTGGAGTTCGTCGATCGCGCCGTGCACCTCGTACTCGGCCTTGCCGCGGATCGAGCCGGTCTCCCGGACGATGAGGCCGGCGAATTCATCCGTGCGCTCCCGCAGCCGCGCCGCGACATCCCGCAGCAGGTCGGCGCGGGTGCCGAAGTCGGTGGCTGCCCAGCCCGCGGCGGCGGTGGCGGCCTCGCGGGCCGCCCGGTCCAGGTCGGCGGGCGAGGCCCAGCCCGCTGTGCCGAGCGGCTCCTGGCGCGCCTTGTCGAGAACCGCCGAGGTTCGGCCGTTCTCGGCCGGGACGAACTCCCCGCCGATGAAGAGGGCGCCGTCCCAGGGGTTCGGCGTGGATGGGGTCGGCATACGAGCCTCCGTGTCGAAGTACAGATGATCGAGGGACGCGGGGCGGAGCCGGGCGTCCGTCCGGCCGGTCGCGCCGTCCCGCGCGTACGTCCCGACACGCCCCTGGATCTGGCAGCCGTCCGCGTCCCGGTCGGAGCAGCCCATGGCAGGTCGGGCGAGGGCCTGAGTTTGTTAACTTTCCGAACTCTCAACATAGCAGCGAGGACTGCTTTTGAGGAGTGGCTTCCGGTAAAGGACCACGGCGGGCGGGGCTCCGGGCAGCGGCGCTACGTCCGGAGAGCGGTCGCGCGGTGGACGGCCGCTGCGCCGCCGGGAAGGACCCTCAGGCCGCGGCCGGAGCCCGGGGAGGTCCCAGCAGGTCCCGGCAGGTCCCGGCAGGTTCCGGCCGCGGTGTGAGCGTCAGGTGGTCCAGATGGCCTTCGCCCGCAGCCGGGCCGCGGCATCGCGGATCCACGGCAGCTTCGCGTACAGCGCGTCACCCGGACAGGTGGTCTCGTAGGCGTCGCGGTGCCCGGAGATCGCGTGCAGCATCACCGCCTTCCCCTTCGGGAAGCGGCTCTCGTCATTGCTGGAGACCAGCCGCACCCGGCCCCTCGGGTCGATGCCGGGGTCGAGCTTCCACGCCGCTATCGAGGCGATGGCCTCCAGCATGGGACGCGGCACCTTCTGCCCCTTGCCGAAGTTCCCCAGCGCCGCGACCCCGACCGTGTCGACGTTGAAGCCCTCGGTGTGCGCGCCCCGCACATCCCGGTCGACTCCGCCCGCCCGGCCCTCGTAGATGTTGCCGCACCGGTCGACGATGAAGTTGTAGCCGAGGTCGTCCCATCCCATGTCGTGGATGTGGGTCTCCTCTATGGCCAGCAGCATGGCGGGCACGTCGGTCTTGCAGTCGTAGTCGTTCGGGTTGTCCGTGTGATGGATGAAGATCGCCTTCACCGAACGGTCGTACTGGGGCTTGCCGTGCACGGACTTCTCATCGGCGTGCCACGTCGACCGCCCGATGACGACGGGCCGCAGCGACGCCCGGTGCGTGACCGAGCCGTCCCCGGGGTCGCGCGACTCGCGTCCCGGGACGGTGGAAGCCGCGACGAAGACGAGCGGAAGGAGTGCTACCCCCAGCTTGTACCGGAGCGGGCGCATGGCCTCAAGACTGGGCCCATCGCGGCCGGCCGGACATCTGTACAGGGCCGTTCGGGTGACACCGCGCCAGGGTCGCGGGCGTGCGGCCCGGCCACCGGCGGACCCGGGACAGGGAGCCGGGAGCCGGGGCCGGGACCGGGACGGGTCGTCAGTCCGGCGCCGAGCCGCCCGCCGCCAGGAGCCGTTCGGCGTCGCACAGCCGGGGGCAGGTGCCGCAGGTCTCGGTGGGCCGGACCGTGTAGTGCAGACAGCAGCCGAGCCGGGTACGGGTCAGATGCGTACGGCCGTCATGGGCGGCCAGCCGGCGGAAGTCCGCGCCGCCGGGAAAGGGCGGCAGGGGGCCGGGCAGCAGTTCGCCGGCCGCCCGGACCGCCCGCTCCTCCTCACCGAGGGCGCGGCCCAGGTGCCAGATGCCGGAGACCAGGTCGTCCCCGGCCATGCCCCACAGCGCGCGCGGCCCCCGGCGTGTCCGCGGCCCCAGCGCGGTGAGCAGCGGCCGTACGTGGTCGGCGACCGCTGCCCGCAGTTCGGTCCGCAGGGCCTCCTCGTGCGGCAGTACGCGCACGCCGGGGCGTCCGGCCGCCGGGTCGCCGGGCAGGCAGGCGAAGTCGCCGGGGACGATGCCGAAGGCTCCGGTCGGAAGTTCGGTCCGCAGGTCCCGCGGCCGGATCCGCGGCACCCGCCGCTGGAGGTACCAGGGTCCGCTCATCGTCAGGCAGACCGCCCAGAGGTAGCCGTGCAGGGCGCGGGACGCGACGACTTCCGGGCGGGCGGTGCGGCCGTGCCGCTGCCGGATCCGGGCCGCCTCGGCCTCCAGCCAGGCGTCGAGCACGCCGTCGCCGGCGAGCAGGGCGGCGCTGTCCACCCATGCGGGGCCGGCCGCCGAGCCGGGAGCCACCACCCGGAGGTCGAGCGCAGGGCAGAGCGAGACGAGCCGTCGGTAAACAGCCGACAGCGGGGCGGCGCGGCCGTCGGCCGCACGGGCCGGCGGGGATGCCGGGGCCAGAGGCACACGTTCTCCTCAACGCCGAGGACCAGCACGATTAGGTAAGGCTGACCTAATCATGGCGGAGATCGTTCGCACCAATCGGAGCCACGCCGGTGCGAATTGACAGGCTTAGGCATGCCTAACCTAGGCTCGTCCCACCTCCGGCCGATCACCGCCCCGCGGTGCCGGCCGACGACTGTGCGCGCGGAAGTGATCTCCAGATGCAGCTCTACCTGCTGGCCCTGAACCCGACCGACTCGGTCACCGAGGGGTTCCTCCCCGCCGCCCGCAGGCTCGGCCTGGACGTCACCGTGCTCACCGACCAGCCCGCCGCGCACCGCGCCGCGTACGGCGGCGATCCGGGCGTCGAGCTGCTGGAGTGCGATGTGCGCGACGTCCACGCGGTGATCACCCGCGTCTCGACCCACCGCGCGCCGGACGCGGTCTTCAGCAACAGCGACCACCTGCAGACCCAGACCGCCCTGGCGGCCGGCTACTTCGGTCTGCCGGGCAAGGACTGGCGGGCCGCACTGCGCACCAAGGACAAGGCGGAGATGCGCCGCCGGCTGGCCGCCGCGGGCGCCGGCACCGTCTGGTCGGCGGAACTGCCCCCGGGTCGGGATCCGGCCACTGTGGCGGCCGCCCCCGACGTGCCGTACCCCTGCGTGATCAAGCCGCGTGAGGGGGTGGCGAGCGAGGACGTCGTCCGCGTCGAGGGGCCGGCCGAACTTCAGCAGCGGTGCAAGGAGATCCAGGCCCGCCGGCCCGGTGAAGCGCTGGTGCTCGAGGAGTATCTGCCCGGTGAGCTCTTCACCCTGGAGACGCTGGGGGACGGAGTACGCCGCGAGGTGCTGGGCGGCTTCCGCACCCGGCTGTCCCCGCCGCCGTACTTCATCGAGGAGCGGTTGACCTTCACCGCGGACCGGCCGGCCGCGCCGGAAGCGCAGGTGCTCGCCCAACTCGACGCGCTCGGGGTGGGGTTCGGCGCCTGCCACACCGAGTTCGTGGTGTCGGAGGGACAGGCGCGGCTGATCGAGGTCAACTACCGGGCGATCGGCGACCAGTGCGATCTGCTCCTGGCCGATCTGCTGGAGATCCCGCTCTTCGAGCACATCCTCCGGGTCCATCTGGGCGAGCGGCTGCCGGCGGAACTCGGTGCCCGCACCGGCTGGGCGGCCCGGCTCGACTACCCCTACGCACGGCAGGCCGGGACGCTGACCGCCGCGCCCGGCCCCAGCGATCTCACCGTCGGCGAGGTCCGGCTGACGTACCGTCCGCTGCGTGCGGTGGGCGAGCGTCATCCGCTGCACCACACCAACCGCGATCTGCTGGGTGTCGTCCGGGCCGTCGGCCCCGGGCAGGACGCGGTGGACCGGGCGGTGTCCGGCTTCCTCGCCGGCCACAGCTGGGAGATCACCTCGTGACGGTGACCGGCCCCGCCGGTACGGCCGAGGAGGAACTGCTGCTGCGGGTGCTGAGCACGCTGCTGCGCGAGGACGTGCTGGGCCTGCGCACCCGCACCACCGTGCAGGACCGGGCGGACGGGCGCTGGCTGCGGCTGCCCTGCCCGGACGGCCGGGCACTCGCGCTGCCGGTCGTCGCGGACGGCTTCCAGTGCGAATACGCCGCCCGGCTGCCGATGCTCCAAGAGGAGCCCGGGGGACGGCGGTTGACGTCCGGTGCGCAGGTGCTTGCGGCGCTGGCGGCACTCGCCCCGCTGGAGGACAGGACCGGTTTCGGTGCCTTCGCCGCCGAGTACGAGGACGCCCTGGCCGCGCTGCGGCTCCAGGCGGCGACGCACGACGCGGTGATGGCCCGGCTCGGTGCCCGGCACGGCGCCGATCCGGTGCGGTGGCGGGGCCTGGCATCGTCCCTGGCCTTCGACACGCTCGCCGCCCGGGCCGGCCATCCCCTCTATCCGACCGCCGCCGCGCGCCCCGGGCTCGGCGACCGTGACCTCACCTCCTGCGCACCGGAGTTCGCCCCGCGCTTCGATCTGCGCTGGGCCGTGCTGCCCGAGGACGCGGTCACCGCGCCCGGTCCGCACGGGACCGCGGGGCTCGGCGCCTTCTGGCCGCGGCCGTCCGCGCTCGGTCTGCCGGGGCTGGACGAGAGCCATCTGGCCCTGCCCGTCCACCCGTTGACGGCCGCCGGACCACTGCGGGACGCGTTACGCGAAGCCGGCCTGGCGGAGCGCGCCTTCCTCGCGGACCGGCCGCACCTCGCGGTCGCGCCCACCTTGTCGATGCGCACCGTCGCGCTCGCCGAAGCCCCCGGTGTCCACCTCAAACTGCCGCTGGCCACCTCGACCCTGGGCCTGCTCAACCGGCGCACCATCAAACCCGGCAGTCTCACCGACGGAGCCGCCGGGCAGCGCCTGCTGGAGACCGTGGCCGCCCGCGAGCCCCGCTTCGCCGGACGTGTCCTGCACGCCGACGAGACCCGGTACGTCCACGCCGGCCATGAACTCCTCGCCGCACTCGTCCGCCGCCATCCCGGCCGGCTCGACGGCACGGTCGTGCTGCCGCTGGCGGCGCTGACCGCCCCGGCCCCCGACGGCCGCCCGGTCATCGAGCACCTGGCCGCCCACTGGTTCGGCGGCGAGGTGCTCGCCCTCCTGGACGCCGTGCTCACGCTGCTGCTCGACTGGCAGACCACGCTCTTCGGCTACGGCATCGCCCTGGAGTCCCACCAGCAGAACATCTCGCTGCTGCTGGACGGACCCGCCGGCCGCCCCCGGCTCCGGTTGCTCTTCAAGGACGACGACGGGCCGCGGATCAACCGGTTCCGGCTGCGCGACGCCCTGGGGTCCGACGCCCCCGGCCCCGCGGAGTTCGCCGACCCGCGGATCTTCGCCGACGACGACGGACCGGTGCTCGACCTCTTCACCACCATCACCGTCCATCTGTGCGCCGGTGCCTTCGCCTTCACGCTCGCCCGCTACGGCCACGCCCCCCTGACCCGGCTGCTCGGCCTCGTGCACGACCGGCTGGACGAGGCAGCGGTGCGGCTCGGGGACGGCCCCGGCCGGCCCGGAGCCGTACTGCGCGCCCAGGTACTCGACGCCGCGCGGCTGCCGGTCAAGGCCATGGTCACCGCGGGCACGCTGCTCACCAAGAAACGTTCAGGAGCGTCCGACATCAACAAGCACTACACCACCGGTCCCAACTACCTGCTGCGGAGTCGCTGATGGCACTCACCTCCGTCACCGGCCCCGCCGACTGCGCCGACCGGACCGGGACCGCCGAACTGGCCACGGCCGACGACGCGGTGGCCCACACACTGCTCAACTGCCTGCTGCGCGAGGTGTCCGGTCCCGAGCACCGCACGGCCGTCACCGACGGGCAGCTGGTGCTCCGGCTGCCGCGCAGCGGGGTACGCCTGCGGGTCGCGCTGCGCCGCACCTCCCGGCTCGGCGCCCACCGCTTCACCGGGCCGGTGGCCGAACACCGCGAGGACGGCTGGGCCGCGATCGGCTGGCTCCGGCTCGCCGAGCACATGCACACCGAGCTGTCCGCACGGACCGGCATGCCCAACGACGAATTCCTCGACCAGGTGGTCTCCAGCCACCGGGGCGTGGCCGCCGGCCTCGGGGCGCCGCGCCGCGCGACGGGCCGGGACCCGCTCGCCCGCTACCTCGCCTCCGAACAGTCACTGGTCTACGGCCACCGCTTCCATCCCACGCCCAAAGCCCGCAGCGGAGACCCCGCCTCCTGGGCCGCGTACGCCCCCGAGGCCGCGGCGTCCTTCCCGCTGCGGCTGCTCGCGGTGCGCGACCGGCTGGTGGTGGAGGAGCGCGCGGCGCCCGGGGCGGCGGCCCCGCTGGACCGGCTGGCCGCGGTGCCGGCCGGCTACCGGCTGCTGCCCGCGCACCCCTGGCAGTACGAACTGCTGCACCGGCATCCCGGCCTGCGGGCGGCGCTGCGCCGGGGCGACGTACTCGATCTGGGCACCGGGCAGCGCCGCTTCGCCGCGACCGCCTCGGTGCGCACCGTCTACGACGGCGCCGCCTTCCTCAAGTTCAGCCTGAATATCCGGATCACCAACTGCCTGCGGAAGAACGCGAGTTACGAACTGTCCGGGGCGGTGGCGCTGACCCGGCTGCTCGATCCGGTGCTGGCCGACCTGGCGGCGCGCTTCCCGGGGAGCGACATGCTGCGCGAGCCCGCCTTCCGCAGCCTGGCGCTGCCGGGGCCGGACGGCCGGCCCGACCTGTCGCTGCTGGAGGGCTTCGGGGTCATCGTCAGGGAAGGACTCACCGACCGGGCCCGGCCGGGCACCACCGCCCTGCTGGCCGCCGCGGTGGCCGACGAGTACCCGACAGGCCCCGGGCACATCTCCCGGCTGGTCGGCCGGAACGACCGGGGTGCGGCGCTGCGCTGGTGGCGTGCGTACCTGCGGCTGCTCGTGCCGCCGGTGCTGGCGGCCTACCTCGACCACGGGGTCGTGCTCGAACCTCATCTGCAGAACGTGCTGGTGTGCGTGGCCGCGGACGGCCGGCCGGTCCAGGTGCTCTTCCGCGACCTGGAGGGCACCAAACTCCTTCCGGAACACCACGCCGCCGCGCTCGCCGCACTGCCGACGCGGGTCGCGGGACCGCTGACCTATGACGCCGACCGGGGCTGGGACCGGCTGGTGTACTGCCTGCTGGTCAACCACATCGGGGAGATGGTGTCCGCGCTCGCCGATCTGCACCCGTCGGCCGAGGGCGCGTTGTGGTCCGAAGTCCGCCGCACCATGGTCGAGTACGCGGAGACGCACGCCCGCTCGCCGCGGCTGGAGGCACTGCTGGCCGGGGCCCCGCTGCCGGCCAAGGCCAACCTGCTCACCCGGTGGGGGCGCGCCGCCGACCGCGAGGCGGGGTATGTCCGCCTGCCGTCGCCGCTGGCCGGGGACGTGACCGAGTGAGCCGCCCGGAGGGGAGCATCCTCACCGCGCCGGTACGCGATCACGCCGGGTCCCTGCCGTCCGGCCAACTGCCCGCCTACCTCTACGACCTGGCGGCTCTGCGGGCCCACGCCGGCTCCGTGCGGGCGGCGCTGCCGGCGGGCGTCGAGCTCTACTACGCGGCGAAGGCCAATCCGGAGCCGGAGATCCTGGCTGCCCTGACGCCTTTCGTGGACGGGTACGAAGTCTCCTCGGGCGGGGAACTGGCCCATGTGGCAAAGGCGTTGCCGGACGCCGCGCTGGCCTTCGGCGGTCCGGGGAAGACCCCGGACGAGCTCCGCGCGGCGCTGGAGCTGGGGGTGCGGCGCTTCCATGTCGAGAGCGAGCACGAGCTGCGGATGCTGGCGGACCTCAGTTCCCGTACCGCGCGCCCTTCCGGTGCCGCCGAGCGGGCCGCTGAGTCTGCCGCCGAGCGGGCCGCCGAGCAGGCCGGGGACCGGGTCGGGGTGCTGCTCCGGGTCAATCTCGCGGTGCCGCCGGGGATGCTGGCGGCCGGCTCGCTGACCATGGGCGGGCGCCCCGCGCCCTTCGGTCTCGATCCCTCGCGGGCCGACGCCGCGGTGCGCCTGCTCACCGGCGGCGATTGCCCGCGGTTGGAACTGCTCGGCGTGCACGCCCATCTGGCGAGCGGGCTGGCGGCGCCCCAACTCCTGGCTGTCGCCGCGTCGGTGGTGACCTGGTCGGCGGAGCTGTTCGCCCGGCACCGGATCGCCCTGCGGGAGGTGAACGTCGGCGGTGGCATGGACGTCGACTACGGCGATCCGGCAGCACGGTTCGACTGGCCTGCCTACGGGGCCGGGCTCGGACGTCTGGCCGCGGACCACCCCGGTCTGCTGCTGCGGATCGAACCGGGCCGCGCCCTGACCGCCTACTGCGGCTTCTACGCCACGGAAGTGCTCGATGTGAAGCGCAGCCACGGTGCGGAGTTCGCGGTCGTCCGCGGCGGCACGCACCATCTGCGCACACCGGCCGCCAAGGGGCACGACCAGCCCTGCTCGGTGCTCCCGGTCGAGGAGTGGCCGCACCCCTGGCCGCGGCCGGCCGCCGGTCCGCAACCGGTCACGCTCACCGGCCAGTTGTGCACCCCCAAGGACGTCCTCGCCCGCGGGGTCACCGCGCCGGGAATCCGGGCCGGCGACCGCGTGGTCTTCGCCCTGGCCGGCGCGTACGCGTGGAACATCTCGCACCACGACTTCCTGATGCACCCCCGTCCGACCGTGCACTTCCTCGGCGGCTGACCGGAACGTCCGTCCAGGTCCCGAGCCGGTGAAGCCGCCGCCGTCCCAGGGTCTCAGGATGCCACAGGTGATCGTAACTGCACACAGGGGCTGTTGATCGAGCATCTGTGAGCATCTAGGGTCGGCACGCCGAGCGCCGGCGGCAGTCGGGCCGCCGGCCCGGCCGCAGCGTGAAGGAGTGCCGGCCCATGGCGGAACTGCGTATCGGAGTGGTCGGGATCGGGCAGCGCGCACCGCTGGCGGTGCCGGCGAACCGCCCCGGCACCGCCCGCGTCGTGTCCTGCGCCGACCCCGATCCGTACGCCCTGGCCACCGCCCGGGAGTTGTTCGGACCGGAGGCGGCCCTGCACCGCGACCACCGGGACATGCTCGCGGACAGCCTCGACGCGGTGTTCGTGCTGACCCCCGACTTCGTGCACACCGAGCCCGTACGGTTCTTCCTGGCCGCCGGGGTCGCGGTGTTCGTGGAGAAGCCGCTCGCCATCACCGTCGCCGACTGCGACGCGGTGCTGGCGGAGGCGGCCCGTACCGGTACCCGGCTCTATGTCGGCCACAACCTGCGGCACCTGCCGGTGCTGCGCCGGATGCGCGCGCTGATCGAGCAGGGCGCGATCGGCACCGTGCGCTCGGTGTGGTGCCGGCACTTCGTCGGGCACGGGGGCGACTTCTACTTCAAGGACTGGCACGCGGAGCGGGCCAGGACCACCGGTCTGCTGCTGCAGAAGGGCGCGCACGATCTGGACGCCATGCACTGGCTGGCGTCCGGCTACTCGCGCACCGTCGTCGCGCTGGGCGGTCTGACCGTCTACGGCGACAATCCGCACCGCCGCGAGGGCGCGGCCACCGCGGCCGGGCGGCGGATGCCGGACTGGTTCGACGCCGACGCCTGGCCGCCGGCCGCGCTGCGCGACCTCAACCCGGTCATCGACGTGGAGGACCTCAGCATGATGCTCAGCCGGCTGGACAACGGGGTGTTCACCAGTTACCAGCAGTGCCACTACACGCCGGACTACTGGCGCAACTACACCGTCATCGGCGACGAGGGGCGGCTGGAGAACTTCGGCGACGGTCTGAGCGGCGAAGAGGCGACCGTGAAGGTCTGGAACAAGCGCCGCTCGGGCTACCGCCCGGACGCCGACCTGACCGTCACCTTCCCGGCGGACCCGCCGGAGCCCGGGAACGCCGAGCACCCCGGGAGCGGTGCGGACACCGAAGAGGGCGTGGCCGCGGAGGACGGCGACGGCGGCCACGGCGGCGCCGATGCGGCACTGGTGGCCGAGTTCCTGCGGTTCGCCGCCCAGGGCGGCCCGACCGAGACCTCACCGGTCGCCGCCCGCGAGGCGGTCGCGGCAGGTGTCGCGGCGACCGCGTCACTGCGCGCCGGCGGCGTCCCGGTCCCCGTCGAGCCGCCCGATCCGGAGATCGTCCGCTACTTCGCCGCCCACCAGGCCCGTTGACCTCGCACCGCCCGCGCTCCCAAAGCCGCCCGTAACCACCCGCCGGGGGAAATTCCGGGCGTTCGAGGGACCTTGACATGACGAAAGCTGCTCGCTTTACTTCCCGCAACGCCGAATTCGAGCACTCGGCGCAGAGGTACGCCTAGCCGGTGGACGGCCTTCCCGCCGCAAGCCCGGACTAAGTCGCCAGGACGGCCGCCGGCCTCCGAGGCGGGGACGTACCCCCCATCATCTGGAGTCCGATGATGCGCAACGATCACGTCCGAGCCCCCCAGCGTCGATGGATCGCCGCGATCGCCGCCGGCGCCACCGCCGCCGCCGCGGCGGTGGCCCTGCCCCTGCTCACCTCCTCCACGGCCGGCGCGGCCGGCACCGTCACCCCACCGCCGGCCCACGCCGGCTTCGACTACCAGATCGGCAGCCCCTACACCCCGCCGGCCGGTGTGACGGTGGTCAGCCGTGACCACGACGCCACCCCGGCCGCCGGGCTCTACAACATCTGTTACGTCAACGCCTTCCAGACCCAGGAGGGCGCCGAGGGCGAGTGGGACTCCGACCTCCTGCTGCACGACGCCAACGGGAAGATCGTCAAGGACGACGGCTGGGACGAGGCGGTGCTCGACATCCGCACCGCGAGCAACCGGCAGCGGATCGCCGACAAGGTGAACGGCTGGATCGACCAGTGCGCCGCCAAGGGCTTCCAGGCGGTCGAGCCCGACAACTTCGACACCTTCGACCGCTTCCCCGACTACCTCACCCAGGCCCAGGCGGAGGCGTACATCCGGCTGCTCTCGGCGCACGCGCACCAGAAGAACCTGGCGATCGCCCAGAAGAACACCGCCGAGCTCTCCGGTGACCACACCGCCAACGGCCTGGACTTCGCCGTCGCCGAGGAGTGCGCCGACTACGACGAGTGCGGCGACTACACCGCTGCCTACGGCAACGAGGTCATCGTCATCGAGTACTCGGCCAAGGGCCTGACGAAAGCGTGCAAGAACTGGGGCAGCACGCTGAGCATCGTCCGCCGGGACGTGGACGTCGTCGCCAAGGGCGACAAGGGATACGTCCGGCAGACCTGCTGATCCGTCCCCGGCCGCTCCTGACCCGCGGCCACACCGTCCCCTGGGGCGCGTGCCTTCGAGCGCGCCCCAGGGGACGGACCCCGACGTGCCTCCCACCCCAACTCCCCGGGGCCGCGTCCGCCCTTCGACCGGAAGATCATCCTCCGGTTCCGTTCCGTTTCCCGTTCCCCCTGGAGGTCCGATGGCTCTCGGCCGTTCCCTTCCCGCCGGGCTGCCGTCCCTCCCCGCCCGGCCGTCCCGCCGCCGGGTGCTGCGTCAGGGCTCCGGCGCCGCGCTCGGCATCGCGGCCGGCGCCGCACTGGCCGGGTGCGGCTCGGGCAGCGGCGACGGGGTCGGCGCGGACGGCCGCGTCACGATCGAACTCTGGCACGGCCAGACCGACACCGGCCGGGCGGCCATCGAAGGGCTGGTCAAGACGTTCAACGCCACCCATCCGGGGATCCGGGTCGATCCCGGCGGCGGCGTACTGGCCGACTCCATGCTCCAGAAGGTGACCGCTGCCCTCGCCTCCGGCTCGTACCCGGACATCGCCTACATCTTCGGCTCCGACCTGGCCGGCATCGCCCGCAGCCCGCGGGTGGTCGACCTGACCCGTATGGTCGGCTCGCTCCCCCTGCCGTGGAGCGACTACTGGGCGCCGGCCCGGGAGGCGGTCACCATCAACGGGCGGGTACGTGCCGCCCCCGCGCTGCTGGACTCGCTGGCGGTGGTGTGCAACAAGAAGCTCTTCGCCGCCGCCGGACTGCCGATGCCGCAGGCCGGCTGGACCTGGGACGAGTTCCTTGACATGGCGGCCAAGCTCACCGACGCGGGGCGCGGTGTGTACGGCACCGGCTGGCCGGGCGTCGGCGACGAGGACACGGTGTGGCGGCTGTGGCCGATGATCTGGGACCTCGGCGGCGACGTGGTCGCCCCGAACGGCAAGGGCATCGGCTTCGCGGACAGCGGGGTGCGGGCCCTGGAGACCGTCCAGGCGCTCGCCGGGGCCAAGAGCGTCTACATCGACCCCAAGCCCGGCAGCGAGCAGATGTACCAGGTCTTCAACTCCGGGCGGATGGGAATGGTCGCCACCGGCCCCTGGGGACTGCCGGACATCATCGACGCGAAGATCGACTACCACGTGGTGCCGCTGCCCAGCTACAGCGGCAAGCCGATGACCATCTCCGGGCCCGACACCTGGACGGTGTTCGACAACGGCGACGCCCGGGTCAGGGCCGCGCAGACCTTTGTGAGCTGGCTGATGCAGCCCGCACAGGACGTGCGGTGGGACGTGGAGGCCGGCAGCCTGCCGCTCAGCCGCAGCACCGAGAAGCTGGCCGCCTGGCGCGCCCAGGAGGCCGGCACCGACGGGATGCCGGTGTTCACACGGTCCCTGGACACCGCCCGGGTCCGGCCCGTGCACCCCGCGTACCCGCAGATCTCGGAGGCGCTGGGCCAAGCGATCGTCTCGGTGCTGCTCGGCCGGAGCACCCCCGCCAAAGCCTTGCGCCGCTGCGCCGACGAGGCCAACGCCGCCCTGCTCATCCCGCGTTGAGGAGCCTCCCATGCCCCCGCTGCCCACCCCGCTCACCCTCTCCGACACCGACCGGGCACGGCTGCGCGCCCGGCGCCGCGGCCGGCGCCGCGAGTCGGCCACCGCCTGGGCGTTCATCTCGCCGTCCGTGCTGGTCATCATCGGGCTCAGCGCCGTACCCGTGGTGTGGTCGCTGCTGCTCTCCTTCAGGGCGGACGACCTGGTCACCCCGAGCCGCTGGGTCGGCCTGGACAACTACCGCGCGCTCAGCCACGACCCGCACTTCAGCCAGGCGGTGGACAACACCCTGATCTACACGGCGCTGTACGTGCCGCTCAGCATGCTCCTCGGGCTTGCGCTGGCCCTGGCGCTGAACCGGCGGATCAGATTCGTCGGCCTCTACCGCACCCTGATCTTCGTCCCGTTCGTGATCTCCGAGACCGCGCAGGGCGTGCTCTTCTCCTTCATCCTCGACCCGCAGTTCGGCGCGGCGAACTCGGTGCTGCACGCGCTGCACCTGTCCCCGCAGGGCTTCTTCACCGACCCCGGGCAGGCGCTGTACGTCCTGGTGGGCATCTCGTTGTGGAGCAGCATCGGCTTCTGCGTGGTGATCTACCTGGCCGCGCTCCAGGACGTACCGCAGACCCTGATCGAGGCGGCCCGGCTGGACGGTGCCGGCCGGCGGCACCTGCTGCGGCACGTGGTGCTGCCGACGCTCACCCCGGTCAGCGTGTTCCTGCTGCTCTGGCAGACCATCAACGCCCTGCAGGTCTTCGACCTGGTGTACGTCACCACCAAGGGCGGCCCGATCGGCTCCACCACGGTCGTCGTCTACTTCGTCTGGCAGCAGGCGTTCCAGAACTTCACCGCCGGGTACGGCGCGGCAGCCGCGTACGTGCTGGCCATCGCCCTGCTCGTCATCGCCGCCGCGAGCCGCCTGATGCGGCGCCGGGAGAACACCCGCCTCGAAGGAGCCACACGATGACGGCCACATCAGCGACATCGGCGTCGTCCCTGGCCGCCGGCGCCCGGCAGCAGAGCGGCGCCCCTCCGGCGCCGGGGAGCGGAGGCACCGCGCGCCGCCGGCTGCGGCTGCCGTTCAGCCCCTGGCACCTGCTGCTCGCACCGCTGGCGCTGCTCTTCGCGGTCCCGCTGATCTGGCTGCTGCTCAGCTCGGTGATGAGCGACGCGGAGATCAACCGCTTCCCGCCGGCGCTGTGGCCGCACGGCATCCATCTGACCGGCTACCGGTACGTGCTGGGCAACGCCATGTTCCCGCGCTGGTTCGCCAACTCGCTGATCGTCTCGGCGGTCGCGGTCACCTCCAACCTGCTGCTGGGCTCGCTCGGCGGCTACGCCTTCGCCCGGATGCGGTTCGCCGGGTCCAAGACGCTGCTGACGCTGATGCTGGCGACGATGGCGGTGCCGTTCCAGCTCACGATGATCCCGACCTTCCTGGTGATGAAGAAGCTCGGACTGATCGACACGCTCGGCGCGCTGATCGTCCCGTCGCTGGTGACGCCCTTCGCGGTCTTCCTGCTGCGGCAGTTCTTCCTGTCGCTGCCGCGGGAGCTGGAGGAGGCCGCCTGGATCGACGGCTGCTCACGGCTGCGGGTGCTCTTCTCGATCGTGCTGCCGCTCTCCCGCCCGGCGCTGAGCACCGTCGCGGTGCTGACCTTCCTGTCCACCTGGAACGACCTGACCTGGCCGCTGATCGCCATCAACCACGATGTGCACTACACGCTGCAGCTGGGCCTGACCACTTTCCAGGGGCAGCACCACACCAAGTGGTCCGCGGTGATGGCGGGCAACGCCATCACCATCGCGCCCGTGCTGCTCGCCTTCCTCGCCGCGCAGAAGTCCTTCATCCAGTCCATCACCTCCAGCGGACTCAAGGGCTGAGCCGCCCCGCCCGCCACGACCGCCCTCCTCTCCTCCACCACCACGGGACACCGGATGCCGCACGACTTCGACCTGCTCGTCATCGGGGACGCCAACCCCGATGTCGTCCTCGGACCGCTCGACACACCGCTCGCCTTCGGCCAGCGCGAACAACTCGTCGACACCGGTCTGCTCACCCTCGGCGGCTCCGCCGCGATCATGGCCTGCGGCGCCGCCCGGCTCGGCCTGCGGACCGCTTTCGCCGGCCGGGTCGGCGACGACGACGCCGGCCGCTTCGTCCGCGACGCCCTGGCCGCGCGGGGCGTGGACATCGGCGCGCTGCGGCTCGACCCGGCCCTGCCGACCCCGCTGACCGCCGTGGTCAACCGCCGCGCGGACCGCGCCATCCTCACCGCGGCCGGCACGCTCGCGGCGACCTGCGCCGACGACGTACCGGCGGACCTGCTCACCGGGTCCCGGCATGTCCACGCGGCGTCGTACTTCCTGATGCCGAAGCTGGCCGGCGCACTGCCCGACGTGCTGCGCGCGGCGCGCGCCGCCGGCGCCACCACCTCGCTCGACACGAACGACGACCCCAGCGGGCAGTGGACACCACCGGGCTTCGACGCGGTGCTGGCGGTCACCGACGTCCTGCTGCCCAACGCGGCGGAGGTGCGGGCGCTGGCCGGCGCAGGCGCGGTGACGGCGGAGCAGGCCGCCGCCGGACTCGCCGGGCGCGGGCCGCTGGTCGTGGTGAAGGACGGCGCCGACGGCGCCTTCGCGCACGACGGCCGCACCGTCGTGCGCACCGCCGGCACACCCGCCGAGCCGCTGGACACGGTCGGCGCCGGCGACAGTTTCGACGCCGGCTTCGTCGCCGCCCTGCTGGCCGGCCTGCCCCTCACGCAAGCCCTCGATCTCGCGGCTGCCTGCGGCGCCCTGTCCACCCGGGCCTACGGCGGCACCACCGCCCAGGCCACCTGGACCGAGGCGCTGGCCGCCGTACCCCGCAACGGAGAGAACCAGTGATGACTCCCACCAAGATCGCGTTCATCGGCGCCGGCAGCGTCGTCTTCACCCAGGGGCTGCTGGCGGACCTGTTCGCCTTCCCCGAGCTGAAGGACGCGCACATCGCGCTGCACGACATCGACCCCGAACGCCTCGCCACCGCCGAGGGCGCCGCGCGCCGGATCGCCGAGGAGCGCGGCGCCGCACCGCGCGTCTCCGCGCACGCCGAGCGGCGCGCGGCCCTGGCGGACGCCGATTTCGTGATCAACATCATCCAGGTCGGCATGCGGGAGTCCACCCGCACCGACTTCGACCTGCCGGCCCGCTACGGCATCCGGCAGACCATCGGCGACACCCTCGGCGTCGGGGGCATCTTCCGCGCGCTGCGCACCTTCCCGGTGCTCAGGTCGCTCGCCGAGGACATCGCCGAGGTCTGCCCCGACGCGTGGCTGCTGAACTACACCAACCCGATGGCGATGAATGTCCAGTACCTCACGCAGGCCACCGGGCTGACCCGGGTGGTGGGCCTGTGCCACTCGGTGTACTGGACCATGCACGACCTGGCCGAACTGCTGCGGGTGCCGTTCGAGGAGATCGACTACCAGGCGGCGGGCGTCAACCACCAGTCGTGGGTGCTGCGCTTCGAGCGGGGCGGCACCGACCTCTACCCCCGGCTCGACGCCCTCATCGCCGGTGACCCGCAGCTGCGGCGCCGGGTGCGGGTCGACATGTACCGGCGTCTCGGCTACTACCCGACCGAGACCAGCGAGCACTCCGCCGAGTACGTCCCCTGGTATCTGCACCACGACAGCGAAGTGGAGCGGCTGCGGCTGCCGGTGGGCGCGTACCTCGGCATCGTGGACGAGAACGTGTCCATCTACGAGTCCACCCGGGACGCACTCGCGGCCGGCGGCCCGCTGCCGGTCGAGGGGACCATGGAGTACGCGCCGCAGATCATCCACAGCGTCACCACCGGCACGCCCCGCACGGTCTACGGCAATGTGCCCAATCACGGCCTGATCGACAACCTGCCGGCCGGCGGCACCGTCGAAGTCCCCTGCCTGGTGGACGCGTTGGGGGTGCAGCCGACCCGGGTCGGGGCGCTGCCCGCGCAGTGCGCCGCGCTCAACCGCTCCTACCTCAGCATGAACGACCTGGTGGTGCGGGCCGCCCTCCAGGACGACCCGCGCTCGATCCGGCAGGCCGCGATGGCCGACCCGGCGACCGCGGCGGCACTGCCCGTGGAGGGCATCTGGGATCTGTGCGACGAGATGGTCCGCGCGCACGCGGACCTGCTCCAGCCCGGGCTGCGGGCCACGCTGGGGCACTGAGGCGGCTCGCCGGTCACGGGGCCGCGAGCCTTGCGAGGTGTGCCCGAAAGGGCACCACGGCAGGGGCTTTCGGCCCATGCGGCCGGCGCCGCTCCCGGCCGACAGTGGGGCCATGGACAAACGCATCGTCATTCTGGGCAGCGGCAACAGCGGGACGCTGACGGCGAATCAGCTGGCACGGCACCGTCACGAGGACGGATTCCGGATCGTGGTGATCGACCGGGCCGACCGCGGTGACCCCGAACTCGACCTGCTCACGGCCATCGGCGTCTACGGCCCGCAGTCCGTCCGGCCCCCCGACACACTCCAGCTCCGGGAGGGGATCGCCTTCCGCCGGGCGGGGGCGGCCGGCATCGACCTCGACCGTGACGAGGTCTGCCTCACCGACGGGACGACGCTCCGCTACGACGTGCTGGTGGTGGCCACCGGTTCTGCGCCGCCGCCGCGGCGCAGGGGCAGCGGCCGGGGGCCCGGCGCGCCGACCAATGTCTTCACCGTCGGGCCGCACGACGGGCCGGCCGCGCAGATCGAGGCCGAGACCACGGTCGCCCGGATCCGCCGCTTCCTGGCGGACCGGTCGGCCCTGACATCGCCGGGCGTCGACGGCTCGTCGGTTCGCACGTGACGCGTCGGGCGTGACCTGTGGCGTTGCGGTGAACGGGGACAGGGCCGGACCGCCGGCCGTGACCCTCCCGCACGGTGCGCGGCCTGCCGGGCGGTCCGCTCGCCGACCGCCGGACAAATACCGCGAAACCACACGCCCGGCTGTCATCATCGACGCGACAGCCGGACGACGGCGGCACGCCGGACTCCTGGACCCGGGACGGCCCCCAGGAGGAATTCCCCGATGCCATCGGACCCCACGGCGGCAGGCCCCCCGGTGGAAGACCCCGCGGCCGCTTCCGCCGCGGACCCGTTCGCACCACTGCGGACCAGGCCCTACGCGGTGCTCCTGGTCCTGGCCGGCTTCGCCGGCGTGGTGGTCTCCGCCGGCGCGTACGGCTTCCTGCAGGCGGTGGACCACCTGCAGACCGCGCTCTACCAGGACCTCCCCACCGGGCTCGGCTTCCACCGGACACCCGAGTGGTGGCCTTTCGTGCTGCTCGCGCCCTCCGGTGTGCTCGTCGCGCTGACCGTGCGGTATCTGCCGGGCAACGGCGGCCACCAGCCGGCCGAGGGCCTGAACACCAAGGGGGCCGCGCCCGCGGCGGAACTCCCCGGCATCCTGCTCGCCGCCCTGGCGTCGCTGGCCTTCGGCGCGGTGATCGGCCCCGAAGCCCCGTTGATCGCACTCGGCGGCGGCCTGGCCCGGTACGGATTCCGGCTGCTGCGGCCGGACGCCCCCGCGACGACGCAGGCGGTGGTGGCGGCGGCCGGCAGTTTCGCGGCCATCAGCGCGCTGCTGGGATCGCCGCTGCTGGGTGCGTTCCTGCTGATGGAGGCGTCGGGTCTCGGCGGACCGACGCTCGGCGTCGTACTGCTCCCCGGGCTGCTGGCGGCGGGCATCGGCTCACTGATCTTCACCGGCCTGGGCTCCTGGGCGGGCGTCGGCAGCGGCACGCTGACGATCCCGAGCCTGCCACCGGTGGGGCGGCCCGACATCGCCCAGTTCGGCTGGGCGCTGGTGATCGGCCTCGCCGCGGCCTTCGCCGGCACCGGTGTCCTGCGGCTGGCGCGCCACCTCCAGCCACGGGTGAACCGCCGCCGTCTGTGGTGGACGCCGGTCATGGGGACGGTGGTCGCGGGCCTCGCCGTGGCGTACGCCGAAGGCACCGGGAAGCAGACCGCCGACGTGCTCTTCTCCGGGCAGAGCGCGCTGCCGGGGCTGCTGATCCACCACGCGGGCTACTCGGCGGGCACCCTGACGCTGCTGGTGGTGTGCAAGGCCCTGGCCTACGCGGTGTCGCTGTCGGCGTTCCGCGGCGGACCGATCTTTCCGGCGATGTTCGTCGGGGCGGCCGGCGGCATCGCCCTGTCCCACCTCCCCGGGCTCCCCTACGTGGCCGGCGCCGCGGTGGGCATGGGCGCGATGTCGGTGGCGGTGCTCAGGCTGCCGATGACGTCGGTGCTGCTGGCGACGCTGCTGCTGGGGCACGACGGCGTGACCGTCATGCCCCTGGTGATCGTGGCCGTGGTCGTCTCCCACGTCACGGCGGCGAGGCTCGCCCCGGCGCCGGAACACGCCCGGTCCGGGGCCGGCGCGGCCGGGAGTCCGGCCGGGGCGTGAGCGCGGCGGGTCAGCGTACCGGCTCCAGCCGGGCGAGCTCATGGCGCCAGGCAGTGTCGAGGTTGAAGGTGCCGCCCAGGTCGGGGAGTTCGGCCAGGTCCTCGTCGGGCAGGTCGGTGAGGACACCGCCCGCCTGGGCGACGTCGAGGCTGAGCCGGGCGATGCCGTCAACCGAGACCGCCCGCAGCACCGCCTCCTGGACGCTCTGTCCGGTGCTGGTCAGGCCGTGCCCGCGCAGTACGACGACCGGACGGGAGCCGAGGGCGGCCACCATCTCGGCCGCGAGGCGCCGGTCGCGGACCAGGACGCCCCGCGGGTAGACCGGCACGCCGCCGGCCGCCAGCCGGGTGCCCGGGATGTCGTAGGCGCCGATGATCGGCCGTATCCGCAGACCGGCCAGGTCGGCGGCCACGACGGCCGGCGGGTGGGCGTGCACCACGGTGTCGACGTCGGTGCGTGTCCGCAGCACCTCGGTGTGCAGGGGAAGTTCGTTGGGCGGACGCCAGCCGCCCGCGAGTTCGCCCGGGCCGCCGGGCCGCCCGTCGAGGTCCACCAGGTGGATGTCGGCCGGGGTCGTGTGGAGCAGACCGCGTTCCCGCGGGCCCCGGCAGCGTACGAGCAGCCGCTCGGCTCCGACCCGTGCGCTGATGTGGCCGAGGATCCCGTCCGCGAGACCGCGGGCGGCGAGCACCCGGCACCCGTCGGAGATCAGGGCCCGGAGGGTGTCCAGTTCTGTTGCGGTGGTCACGACGCTGCTCCTGCGGTACGCCAGGGCCGGGCGGCGGCCTCGCCGCCACCGCGGCGAACGGTGCCTGCGCGACCCGCGCGCGGCAGCCGCCGCACCGCAGGCCGGCCCGCTGCACCGCAACGGGCAGACGCCATGCTGGCACGCCTGTCCCCGCGCCCCGGCGCCGCCTCCCGCCCCGGACCGGCCGGCGGCGCCGGGACCGGCGCAGGACCGGAGCAGGGACCGGCGCAGGACCGGAGCAGGGACCGGCGCAGGACCGGGGAAAATACGCCACCGCGGAACGGGAAATACCGTGCGCGCCCCATACCCGCCATGGGACCATTTTTCATGACGGAGCGTCAGATTCCGTCGGTGGACCTGGAGGGGGAGAGATGGCAGACACAGACGTCTTAGGGATGCCCGGCTGGAAGGGCGGTGACGCCAACGCAGCTTATCTGGACAAGATCCTGCGGCACCGCCCGATCGAGATCGCGCTCGACGACCGGGTCGGCTGGCGCGCGATCCTGCAGTTGTTCGTCGCCGCGTTCATCGCCTCGCTCGTGGTGTATCTGCCGTTGCTCTTCCTGGGTCTGATCGCGGCCCTGGTCACGCAGAGCGGAGCCGGTTTCGCCGCCTTCTTCGTGCTGGCGAACGTGGTCTCGGGCGTCACCTTCTGGGCGGTGCTGCTCGGCTCGCGGCTGACCGAGCCGATCGCGGAGTGGCGGGTGCTGCTCACCGACCGGTACGACCGCACCGACTCGGTCTACAGCAAGATCGCGGGCACCCTGCGGCAGCGGGGCATCCCGATCGCCGCCGCCAACCGCCCGGTGTACACCGGCGTCGGGGCACGCCAGGTGGCCAACCGGCTGATCCTGACCGAGGGCAACTGCAACGCGTATGTGTCGGTGTTCGGTTACGGATCGAGCCTGTACCTCGGCTGGCAGATGTGGCGCTCCCGGCGCGGTTACACGCTGATCGGGAAGTTCGTGGTGGACGTCATCGGCGGGGTCCTCGGGCGCAATGGCCCCGAGCAGTCGATGCTGCGCACCGAGCGGGTGCGGGCGATGCGCGAAGCCGTGCACGCGGCCTGCCGCGAGGGGCTGAGCAGCGCCATCGACGGGGTGGACGTACCGGTGTCCTTCGGCTTCCCGGCGGGCCTTCCGCCGATCGTCGAGGAAGGCGCGAAGGCGGCCCCCGTCCCCGGACAGGGCCCGGCGTTCGCCACGCACGGCCCGGCCTACACCCCGCCTCACGGCACCCCGGCGTACGGCGGCACGCCCGCCGCCGGGACGCCCGGCCCCGGTCCCGGCCCCGGTCCCGGTCCCGGTCCCGGCCACGAACCGGGCCGCACGCAGAGCTGGGGCCCCGACACGGCACCGCCCGGCGGCCCGCGGCAGTAGCCCCGGACAGGCACACCAGGACACACAGGGGGAACGACGATGGCACCGCAGGGGGTGCTCATCCGGTCCACGCCCGGCGAGAGCTGGGCGTGGACCGCGGTGCGGCTGGCACCGGCCACCGATCTGCGGGACGCCCGCGGTTACGCCGACCTGACCGAGGAGCAGCGGCGGACCGAGGCCGTCGGGCGCGAGCGGGACTGGCTGGCGCATCAGTGGGTGCCGGGCGGTTCGGTGCGCTTCGAGATCAGATACCTCAGCGATCCGCCCACCGGTGAGATCCGTTGCGCCCTCATCGGCCAGGTGCACGCCGCCGATCCGCGGGGCGCCGAGGCCGCCGCCATCGCGCTGCGGGACCGGCTGGGCCGGCCGCCGCCGCACGTCAGGGCGGTGCCGGTCCAGGAGGCCGCGGAGGTCGCAGGACTGCTGGCGCCGCTGGGTCCCGCCCCTGACGCCCTCGCGGAGATCCGCAAGGTGATCGCCCGTGGCCCGATCACTCGCTGGACCGTCCGCGGTGAGCAACTCGGCCTGGCTGTCCCACCGTTGGGTGGCGGCGGACGAGTGTCGTGGGAGCCGGTGTGGAGCAGCCTCGCCCGCCGGCCGCGCCGCACGATGCTGAGCGTCTGCCTCGAACCCTGGTCGGCGCCGGCCGGATTCACCGCGCGCCTCACCCATATCGCGCAGGCTTACGGCGTGCTGGCCCGGCCGGGCACACCGGACCCGATCTGGCAGCGGCCCGTACCGCCCGACCCCTTCTCGCAGTACGCCGAGGGGGTCTGGGCGGATGCCGCCCGCCGCTACGGCGAACGCGGTTACCGGATGCGGATCAGCCTCGCCTCGGAGGGTCCCGCACCGGACGGCGACCGGCTCTTCGAACTCGCCGAGGAGGTCGCCCGCACCGTCTCCGCGCCGGCGGGGCCGGCGGGCGGGGGATTTCCGGGGCTTCCGGCGCCGCCCGGGGCCGCCGTCGTACGCCGTCCCCCGCCGTGGGAGGCAGCCGCCGCGACCGACAATCTCCTCGGCCTGAACCGCAGTTGGCTGGAGGAGACCTACTGGCAGGGTGTCCCTGCCCCGGCCCGGCAGGAGAGCGGACAGGTGCTCGGCCACCCGGGCACCGTACGGATACTGAGCGACCTGCTGGACCTGGACGAGGCCGCGGCCGCGTTCCGCCTTCCGTACGCGGTGCCCAACAGGCCGCCGCTCTTCGCCGAATGGGCGGAACCCCCGGAACCCCCGGGGCCGCCGGGTGCACCGCCCGGCCCGGTGGAACCGCCGCCGTCTCCCCTTGGCGACCTGCCGGGGTATCCCGGGGCCGGGTTCGGCCCGCCGTACGCCCGTTGACAGCCGCACCCCACCGCTGAGAGGTCCGCCGCACACCATGACGGAAGAAACGATGCCGGCCGCGGGCCCCGCGCCCGGGAAGCTCGCCTTCGCCTTTCCCGGCCCGCCCGCCGAGGCGGACGCGCTGAGCCGCGGGCTGGCGCACTGGATCGACGAGACCGGAGAGTTGCGCGGTCTCGCACGGTTGCGGCTGGTCGCGGCGCGCACCGGGGAACAAGGCGGTGCGGCCGAAGCCGTCGAGATCGCCACCGTGGCCGCCCCGGTGGTCAGCGCTGTCACCACCGCCTTCTTCGTCTGGCTCGGTCAGCGGGTGAAGAACCAGCGGGTGACCTTCGACCTCCAGCGCCCGGACGGCGCCCGCGTGAAGCTGTCCGCGGCCAGCGCCGCCGAGGCCGCCGCGCTGGAGCCGGTGGTCCGCTCCTTCCTCGACGGCGGCGCCCAGCAGGGTTCCGCGAACCCGTGACGCACTGGGCGGTGCGGCTCCCGGACCGGATGGCGAGCCGGGCGGTCCTGGTGGGCACCGCGACACACGTCTCCCCCAGCGACCTCACGCCCATGCCGCAGGCGACAGGCTCCGTCCGGGAGGTGGCCGCCGCGCTCACCGGTCCGGCCGGCGCGCTGCACCCCAGCGGGGTGCGCTGCGTCTTCGACCCGCGGTCGCGTGACGAGGTGCTGGACGCCGTCACCGCCGCCTGCACGGCCCCGGGCACGGACCTGCTGCTCTTCTCCTTCAGCGGGCACGGCCTGATCGGCGAGGGAGGGCGGCTCTGCCTGGCGCTGACCCGTTCGGTGGACCGGGAGAGCGAGGCCGCGCGCACCGGACTGCCCGCCGACGACGTGCTGCGGCTGCTGGGCGCTTCCACCGCCCGTCACAAAGTGGCGGTGCTGGACTGCTGTTACTCCGGGCTGGCGCTGGATACGGCCGCCACCAGGGGAGTTCATCTCCTCACCGCGACCGACGCCCGGCACAAGGCCCGCTACGAGCCGGGCGAACGCGTCACCGGCTTCACCAGGGAACTCCTGCGGCTGCTCGGCGAAGGCGTCCCGGACGGGGGTGAGCTGCTCGACCTCGGCACCGTCCACCGCCAGTTGGCGGTCATGCTCCCCAGTACCGCGGTCCGCGCCGACGCGCCCCTGGACCACCGCTATCCCGCGCCCCGCCAGCGTGCGGTGGACGGCAGCGCCGATCTGGCCCTCGCCCGCAATCCGGCGTTCGGCCGGGGCACCACACGGGCCGGTCTGCGCTCCCGGGCCCACTTCGCCGACCGGGTGCTCCAGCTCAGCCGCCCCGACGACGACGCCCCTTTCGGCCGGCCCGACCGCGCGCTCCAGGCGGTGCGGCTCTTCGCCGCCATCACCGCGGACGCCACCGCCTCCTGCGGCCCCACAGACCCGGACACCCTCGACTACGCCCGCGCCCATGCCACCGCGGTCGCCCTCAGCGGCGACCCGGCCGGCGCGGTGCGGCTGCTGGAGACCATGCTGGCGGCGCCCCCTCCCCCGGGCGCTCCGCCGGCGCCCGAGGCGGCCCTCGCCGAGACCCGCAAGGCCCGGGACCACTGGGCCCGCCGGACGGCGGCCGGCTGACCGCCGGCGGGGCCGGCTACGGAAGCGTCTCCCGTGGATAACGGCTGGGCAACGATGGCGCGATGGCAAAGCGGAACCTATCGGACAAATTCCCGCCCGCTCGCGCCGCCTTCCAAACAAAGGACCCGCCCCCACCTCCAGGGACGCCGGCCGCCGAGCGCACCCGGACCACCACACACGGCGACGGTCGCAAAGGCCGTGCAAAGCGGGCATCCACCGCATCGGGTACCCCGGCGGCGTGACCTGGCTCACTTCTCCGACCCTGCCTGGTTTTCCCAGCCCGGGGGCCGGGGTACGGGGTCGGCCGGAGCCGTTCGAGGGGCCGCTCCGCCGCCGGACCGCGCGCTGGGAACCGGGACCGGCGGGCCGTTAGGTTCGGAACTGAACCGGTTACTGCGGGTTTGTACCGGATGCGCGCCGTGTCGCGCCCGTCCATCCGCCCCGGCTGCCGGTTCGGTCCTGTCACCGGCCCCGAAAGGCAGTTGTGTCGAAGCTCGTCGCCGAGCATGTGTTCAAGGTCTTCGGACGAAGGCCGGAAGAGGGCGTCCGCCGTGTCCAGGAGGGCGCCGACCGGAGCCAGTTGCGTGCGGAAGGCACCACGGCAGCCGTCATCGACGCCTCGTTCGAGGTCGGGCAGGGCGAGATCTTCGTGGTCATGGGCTTGTCCGGCTCGGGCAAGTCCACGTTGCTGCGGATGCTGAACGGCCTGTCGGAGCCCACCTCCGGCCGGGTGCTGTTCGACGGACAGGACCTGTCGGCCCTGTCCCCGAAGGCCCTGCGCGAGCTGCGCTCCCACCGGATCAGCATGGTCTTCCAGCACTTCGCGCTCTTCCCGCACCGCACCGTGCTGGAGAACGCCGGCTACGGCCTGGAGGTGCAGGGCCGCCCGCGCCGGGAGCGCGAGCAGAAGGCGGCCGAAGCGCTGGCGCTGGTCGGTCTGTCGGGGTGGGAGGAGTCCTGGCCCGATGAACTCTCCGGCGGGATGCAGCAGCGCGTCGGCCTGGCCCGCGCATTGGCCACCGACGCCGACCTGCTGCTGATGGACGAGTCCTTCTCGGCACTCGACCCGCTGATCCGCCGTGACATGCAGGATCAGCTGCTGGACCTCCAGCAGAGGCTGCGCAAGACCATCGTCTTCATCACCCACGACCTCAACGAGGCCATGCGGCTCGGCGACCGGATCGCCGTCATGCGCGACGGGCGTGTCGTCCAGACCGGCAGCGCCGAGGACATCCTGGTCGACCCGGCCAACGACTACGTGGCCGGCTTCGTGCGGGGCGTCGACCGGTCCCGGGTGCTCACCGCGGCCTCGATCATGCAGCAGCCGCGGGCGACGGTGGACCCGGGCGACGGGCCGCGCGCCGCGCTGCGCGCCCTGCGGACCGAGCAGGCGTCCGCCGCCTTCGTCGTCACGCCCGGCCGCACGCTGGTCGGCACCGTCACCGAGGAGAAGGTGGCCGAGGCGCTGCGCGGCGGCGACGGCCCGGTGCGGGACCTGATGGACACCGACTGCGTCACCACGCACGGCGACACTCCGCTGGCCGAACTGCTCACCCCCGCCTCCCAGTCGAAGCTGCCGCTCGCCGTGGTGGACGGCAGCGGCCGGCTCACCGGTGTCATACCGCGGGTCACCCTGCTCGCGGCGCTCGGCGACGAGCCGGAGACCGTGGTCGGCCTGAGCCATGCCGCCGCGGCCCCGCCCAGCGCCGTCGGAGCCGCCGGCCCGGCCCCGGCCGGCACCGGGAAGGAGGCCGACCGTGCCTAGGATCCGTCTCGGCGACCGGGCCGAGGACGTCGTCAACTGGCTCACCCATCACGCCGCGTGGCTCTTCGACCTCATCAGCGCCGTCGTCAACCATATGTACGACGGCGTGGAGTGGGTGCTCGGCGGGCCCTCGCCGCTGCTGATGGCGGGCATCCTCGCGGTGATCGCCTTCTGGATGCGCGGTGTGACGGCCGGGGTGCTCTCCTTCGCCGGCTTCGCGCTGATCGACTCGGTCGCGCAGTGGGACCAGGCGATGCAGTCGCTGTCGCTGGTCGTCGTCTCCGCCGTGGTGGCCCTCGTGCTCGCGGTGCCGCTCGGCGTGTGGGCGGCCCGCAGCCGCACGGCCGGTGCGGTGGTGCGGCCGGTGCTGGACGTGATGCAGACCCTCCCCGCCTTCGTCTATCTGATCCCGGCGATCATCTTCTTCAGCCTGGGCACCGTGCCCGCGGTCATCGCCACCATCGTCTTCGCGATGCCGGTGGGCGTCCGGATGACCGAGCTGGGCATCCGGCAGGTCGACGGGGAACTGGTCGAGGCGGCCGAAGCCTTCGGCACCCCGCCCGGCCGGACCCTGCTGCGCGTCCAGTTGCCGCTGGCGCTGCCGACGATCATGGCGGGCGTCAACCAGGTCATCATGCTGGCACTGTCGATGGTCGTCATCGGCGGCATGGTCGGCGCCCAGGGCCTCGGCTCCACGGTCTTCGGCGCGATCAGCCAGGTGAACATCGGCCTCGGCTTCGAGGGCGGCGTCGCGGTGGTGATCCTGGCCATCTACCTGGACCGGATCACCGGCGCGCTCGGCGACCAGGTCTCACCGCTGGGGCGCCGGGCCCTGGCCGGGCTGCGCGGCTCGGTGCACGGCTTCGGTGTGCTGCGCTACCGGCCGCGGCCGGCCGTGGGCCTGTCCTGCGTGGTCGCGCTGGCGCTGGTTGCCGGCGGTGCGGGCGTCTTCGGTGGCAGCGGCTCCCCGGGCGGCCCGGTGACAGCAGGGCAGAACACCGGGAAGGGACAGTCGGTGCGGATCGGCTCCTTCAACTGGGACGAGTCCATCGCCTCCGCCAACCTGTGGCAGCAGGTGCTCACCGACCGCGGCTACAAGGCGCAGGTGAGCACGTACGACCCCGGCGCCGCCTTCACCGGCCTGGCGAGCGGATCGCTGGACTATCTGACGGACGCCTGGCTGCCCACGACACATGCCTCGTACCTCCAGCAGTACGGGAAGGACTACACCGACCTGGGCACGTGGTACGACCGCACATCGCTGGAGGTCGCGGTGCCGTCCTACGTCAAGGGCGTCAGGACGATGGCGGATCTCAAGGGCAGGAGCAAGGAGTTCGGCGGCAAGATCATCGGCATCGAGCCGGGCGCCGGCGAGATGAAACTGCTGGCGTCCAAGGTGCTGCCCGGCTACGGGCTGGACAAGGAGTACCAGCTGGTCAGCAGCTCCACCGCGAGCATGCTCGCCGAACTCGAACGCGACTACGCTCGGCACAAGCCGGTCGCCGTGGTGCTCTGGTCCCCGCACTGGGCGTACAGCACTTACCACCTCACCAAGCTGGGCGACTCCAAGGGGCTGTGGGGTCCCGGCGACGCGATCCACGATCTCGCCAACAAGCAGAGCGGCGCGAAGCTCTCCCAGGTCAGCGCGTGGATGCGGAGGTTCCACCTGACCGAGGCACAACTCGGCTCACTGGAGGCGTCGATCCAGCGCGCCGGCCAGGGCGGAACCGCCAAGGGCGTGCGGGACTGGATCGAGAAGAACCCGGCAGTCGTCCAGAAGATGGCGCCGGTGAAGGGGGGCTGACCCCCGCTCCCGGCCGGGCGGTCGTGACGCGCCCTCCTCGCGGCCGGTGGCCGCGGGGAGGGCCGCGCTCCGGTGGCGGCGTTTCCTGGCGGCCTGCGGACGGACCGCGGATGTCCGGCCGGTGCGACCTGCGGCCGGCGACCAGCGGCCGGCGTCCGCCGGTCCCGGCCGGGGCGCTGCTAGATTTGCGGCTTTCCGCCCCGACCATCACCTTCGCGCCCACCCGGAGGACCGGGCGGAGTACACACCGGCCCCTGAGGGAGAAGCACCGTGCCCGAGTTCCTGGTCATCGCCCACCACACCATCGCCGCCGACCAGGATGTGGACGAAGTCCTCGCCGTCTACCCGAAGCTGGCGGCGGCCACCCGCGCAGAACCCGGGAACGTCTCCTTCGCGGTCTTCCGTCAACTGGACGACGACCGCGAACTCGTCATCCTCGAACGGTATGTGTCGCGGGACGCGGCCGAAGCGCACCTGCGGACACCCCACTTCAAGGAGTTCGTCCTCACCCGGCTCGTACCGCGCCTGGAGAACCGGTGGTCCGAGAAGTACGACGTCCCCGAGTGACCGCCCCTGGCGGCATGCGGGACCGGCCCCCCGGCTGCCCCGGCCCTCGCCTGCCGGAGTCCGCCGTCCGGGCCGGAACGTGCTCGTCTACAGTGACGTAGACCTCTGTGCGACCGGAGCGATGGATCAGGAGAACGCCGATATGCCCCAGCCGGGCACCCCGCGCCGCCGCTCCGGGGAACTGGAGGCCGCGGTGCTGGCGGCCCTCTGGGCGGCGGGTGCGCCGCTGACCCCTGCCGCGGTGCGAGACGCGCTCGGCGGCACGCTCGCCCGCAACACGGTCGCCACGGTCCTGTCCCGGCTGCACCGGAAGGGTACGGTGGCCCGCGCCAGGACCGGGCGGGCCTACGCGTACACACCCATCAAGGACGCCGCGGGTCTGGCGGCCGGGCGGATGCACACCGAACTGGCCGGCCGGGGCCGGGACCGGCACACCGTACTGGCCCGGTTCGTGTCGCAGCTCTCCCACGACGACGAGGAGTTGCTGCGCCGGCTGCTGGCCGGCACCGGCCCGGGAACCGCGCCGCACTGACCGTGGCCCCGGCCGCGGCGAACCACGGCCGGGGCCAATCGCCGCTGGGCGGCTCAGGCGTCGCGCCGCTTGAGCAGCACCGCCGCGCCGGCCAGAGCGGCCAGCGCGTACAGGCAGAAGACCCCGAAACCGGTCCACGGGGCCAGCGTGTGCGCCTCGCGGTGCAGGGCGATCACCGCCTGCCCGGCGTTGCCCGGCAGGTACGGGCTGATGCGGTCGCCCCAGGAGGCGGGCAGCGCCTCGGCCAGCACCGGGAGGACCAGCAGCAGGCCGAAGACGGTGGCGATACCGCCCGCGGTGTTGCGGACGAGGGCGCCGATCGCGACGCCGAGCAGCGCCACGACGGTCAGATAGAACCCCACGCCGAGCACTGTCCGGGTGACACCGGGGGCGCTCAGCGAGGTGTCGATGTGCTGGGAGGAGAGCAGGGCCTGCCCGATCAGGAAGGCCACCAGGGCGCCGGCCGTCATCAGCACCCAGGTGACGGCCGAGTACAGCGCCGCTTTCGCCCAGAGCACCGGCAGCCGGCGCGGTACGGCGGACAGCGTGGCGCGGATCATGCCGGTCGCGTACTCCCCGGTGATCACCAGTACGCCGAGCACTCCGACCGCGAGCTGCGCGAGGAAGAAACCGCGCAGGCTGGTGAGTGCCGGGTTGAAGTCGGCCCGCTCGTGGACGGACATGTGCGGCCAGCGGTTGGCGGTCACCGCGCAGAAGAGCGCGCCGAAGCCGATCAGCGCCACCACGGCGGCGATCAGGGTGTAAAAGGTGGACCGCAGGGTGCGCAGTTTGATCCACTCGGAGTGCAGCACGCGGGCCTGGGTGACCCGGGCGCGCGGGGCCGCCGGCCGGGCGGGGGCCGCGGTGGGAGCCGTGGCGGGGGTCGTGGTGGTCATACGGGCTGTCCTTCCGGCTCGCGCGCGGGCGTCTGGAACTCGACGGAGTCGCGGGTGAGTTCCATGAACGCCTCCTCCAGCGAGGCCTGCTGCGGGGTGAGTTCGGCCAGTGCGATGGCGTTGTCGGCGGCGATCCGACCGATCCGGTCGCTGGTGAGACCGGTCACCTCCAGGACGCCGCCACCGGTCGAGGCGACCGTCACGTCCGGGCCCGCCAGCAGCCGCATCAGGCTGTCCGCGTCATCGGTACGCACCCGCACCGAGTTGCCGGCCGCGTCCCGTACGAACTCGGCGACGGAGGTGTCCGCGATCAGCCTGCCGCGGCCGATGACGATCAGGTTCTCCGCGGTGAGCGCCATCTCGGACATCAGGTGGGAGGAGAGCAGGACGGTGCGGCCCTCGGCGGCGAGGTCCTTGAGCAGATTCCGGATCCAGAGGATGCCCTCGGGGTCGAGGCCGTTGACCGGTTCGTCGAGGACGAGGGTGGCCGGGTCGCCGAGCAGGGCGCTGGCGATGCCGAGCCGCTGGCCCATGCCCAGCGAGAAGCCGCCGACCCTTTTGCGGGCCACGTCGCGCAGGCCCACGATGTCGATCACCTCCTCCACCCGGCGGCGCGGGATGCCGGTGGTGGTGGCGAGCGCGAGCAGGTGGTTGAAGGCGCTCCGGCCGGTGTGGATGGCGCGGGCCTCCAGCATCGCGCCGACCTCGCGCAGCGGCGCCGGGTGGTCGGCGTACCGCTTGCCGTTCACCGTGACACCGCCCGAGGTCGGCGCGTCCAGGCCGAGGATCATCCGCATCGTGGTGGACTTCCCGGCGCCGTTCGGACCGAGGAAGCCGGTCACCGCGCCCGGCCGTACGGTGAAGCTGAGATCGGCGACCGCGGTGCGCTCGCCATAGCGTTTGGTCAGGGCGTGGGCTTCGATCATCGGTGGTCCTTGCGGGTGGGTGGGCCGGCGGGGCGGTATGCCCTCATCGTGCGGCCCGGCCCCCCGCCGCGGCGACACCCCACGGGCGGATTCCGCTTGCCGGCGGGTGCGACCTCAGAGTGAACGGGGGTACGACCGGCGTCGTATCAGGGCCCGCTGCCGCGGCGCGCCGATACGGGGCTTTGCGGGTAGCGTGGTCTGAGGTGATTGACCCATTCGGGGCTTTCGCCACGGCCTGTGCCGATATGGCCATGAGCGCCGCGCGCCGGCGCGTCCGCGGCCCGGGCAGGGCGCCCACGCGGCCGTTCGCACAAGTGAACGTGGACCCGGCTTCCCGTACCGCCGCCGCGCAGCGAGCGCCGGCACCCGTGGCATCGCCGGTCGATCCGATCGAAAGGAACCACGCCATGCCCTTCATCACCGCCAAGGACGGCACCCAGATCTTCTACAAGGACTGGGGCTCAGGACAGCCCGTCGTCTTCAGTCACGGCTGGCCGCTGACCGCCGACGTCTGGGACGCCCAGGCGCAGTTGATGGCCGACAACGGCTTCCGGGCGGTCTTCCACGACCGCCGCGGCGGCGGACGCTCGGGGCAGCCGTGGGACGGCAACGACCTCAACACGTACGCCGACGACCTGGCAGCCCTGATCGAAACCCTCGACCTGCGCGACATCATCCTGGTGGGCCACTCCACCGGGGGCGGCGAGGTGACCCGCTACATCGGCCTGCACGGCACCGACCGGGTCGCGAAGGCCGTGCTGCTGGGCGCGATCCCGCCGCTGATGCTCAAGACCGACGCCAACCCCGAAGGGCTGCCGCTGCAGGTCTTCGACGAGATCCGGGCGGGCGTCGCCAACGACCGCTCGCAGTTCTACGAGGACCTCAGCGCGATGTTCTACGGCGCCAACCGCGACGGGGCGAACGTCTCCCAGGGCACCCGGGACGCCTTCTGGCTCTGGTCGATGTCGGTGGGCATCAAGGGCGCCTACGACTGCGTCAAGGCGTTCTCCGAGACCGACCTCACCGAGGACCTCGGGCGCTTCGACATCCCCACGCTGATCATCCACGGCGACGACGACCAGATCGTCCCCATCGTCGCGGCCGGCGACAAGTCCTCCAAGCTGGTCAAGGACGTCACGTACAAGGTCTACCCGGGTGCTCCGCACGGCTTGTCGCAGATCGCGCCGTTCCGTGACCAGTTCAACGCCGACCTGCTGGCTTTCGCCCGCAGCTGAGGACCGGGCCCCCTCACAGGCCCGCCGTGCCCGGGCGCGAGGGGCGGGGCTCACTGGCCGCCGGACGCCACTGACCATCGGGCGCCGGCGGCTACGGGGACTGCAGCAGGGTGAAGTCCGCGAAGTCGAAGCCGGGGCTGACCATGCAGCTGACCAGCACCTCGTGGTCGGCGGCCGGTTCGGCCCGCTGCCAGTGCCCGGCCGGGATCGTGACGTGGAACTGCTCACCGCGGTCGAGGTCCGGGCCGAGGAGGTGGTCGGTGAGCGAGCTGGGCGCCGGGCCCGGTGCGCTGGTCTGCAGGCGGAGCGGGCCGCCTTGGTGCCAGAGCCAGATCTCGTCGGAGGCCACGCTGTGCCACTGCGAGCGTTCGCCGGGGGCCAGCAGGTAGTGGATGAGGGTCGCGGAGGAGCGGGTGCCGCTGCCGGAGGGGTGCGGCAGTTCGACCCCGGAGGCGTAGATCCTGCGGTACCAGCCGCCCTCGGGGTGCGGGCTCAGGTCCAGCGCGCGGGCCAGTGCGGGAGGGTGCGCCATCGGTGGGTCCTTCCTCCGCCGGGGCGGGCGCGCCCGACGGGAATCGTCAGCGGTCGCCCGCGAACGTACCCGCAGGCGGCCCGCGAGCGCGATGACGTGCGTTCCCCGGGCGCGTTGACCAGTTGGGCGTCCGGGGACAGCGGCAAGGTCCCGCGGACGGCACACCGGAGGACAGCGAGCCGCCTCATGGACCGCACGCGCGCCGGGGGTCCATGAGGCGGCGAACGGGGGGTCAGGCGCCGTAGACCTGGATCTCGGAGAGCTGTCCTGCGGGCCAGCCGGTGTTGCCGGTGAAGGTGAGCCGCACATAGCGCGCGGTGACCGTGGCCGGCAGGGTCAGTGTCGCGGTGTTCCCCGACGCCGGGTCGAAGGTGCAGCCGGTGGCGCCGAGGACCTGCGGCGGGTTGCCGCCGTCGGCGCCCGCCTGCACCGAGACGGTCTGCGTGCGGGTCGCCCAGGCGGTGGCGGGCGGCAGAGTGAGCACGATCCGGCGTACGCCGAGCGCCGAGCCGAGGTCGACCTGGAGCCACTGCGGGAAGGCGTTGTTGGCGGACTCCCAGTAGCTGTTCGGGTCGCCGTCGGTGGCGTTGCCGGAGCCGTAGACCTGGGTGTGGCTGCTCTCGGAGGTCGGGCGGTGCAGCGCCAGGTTGGTGTTCGGGGAGCTGCCCGCGTCGGTGGTGGCGCTCACCTGCCCGGACGGCCCGGAGACATTTCCGGCCGCGTCGAGTGCCTGTACGTCGTAGGTGTAGGCGGTGGACGGGCTCAGGCCGCTGTCGGTGTACGCGGTCGCGCCGCCGGTGACGGTGCCGACGACGGTCGCGGTGCCGCCGGTGATCCGCCGGACGCGGTAGCCGGTCACCCCCACGTTGTCCGTCGAGGCGTTCCAGGCGAGGGCGATGGAGGCGCTGGTGTGCCCGGTGACATGCAGATTGCCCGGCGCGCTCGGTGCGCTGGTGTCGCCGCCGCCGGAGACCATCGGCTGGGTGGGGCGGGTGGCGGTGAGCGCGAGCTGTCCCTTGAGCATCCGGCCGCCGTCGCCGGTCAGCCGCAGGTAGTAGTCCGACGAGCAGGCCGTACCGTCCTCGTCGAGCGCCAGGAAACCGGAATTGGTGGGGGTCCACGCCTGGGACTCGGCGGTCTTGGCGATCTGGTTGCCCTCGTTGAACTCGTCGAACATCGAGATGTAGATGCCCTGCACCCCGGCCCGCACCATGTTGTAGAACTGCCGCCACATGAAGTCGCCGTGGGCCCGCTGGCGGCCCGAGACATCGCCGGGGAGCACGCACGGCTGGTAGTCGATGCCGTGCGCGTCGCAGTCCGCCTGGTCACCGACGGTGTAGGTGGCGTACGCGTTGTCGGAGTCGCCGGAGTTGCCGATGGCGCCGACCATCCACGGCGAGATCATGTTGAAGGCGTGGTAGACGTCGGAGTAGCCGGTGCGGGTGCCCGCGCCGCCGGTCCGCCACTCGCGCGGCACCCCGCCGATGACGTAACAGCCCTGCGACTTGAACCAGTTGATGACGTCCAGGCAGGCGTCGGTGGAGAAGGGGTGGTTGTTGTCGTTGAAGCCGAAGCCCCAGATGCAGACGACGGGCTTGCCGTTCTGCCGGGCGTAGGCGGGGGACGCGGTGTGCGCGGACATCTTGCTGGTCCAGTCCGTCTTGATCTCGGACTGCATGGTCGTCCAGCCGGAGACGTCGTACATGATGTAGAACTTCCGCCCGTGCGACTCGGCCGCGCTGCGCACCTTGGTGGCCATCGCGTCCCGCGTCGGACCTTCGCCGCCGGTGGGGTTGAAGCGCTGCAGGGCCGCGGTGTCGATGCCGTACTGCTGCAGCCACTGGAAGTGGGTGTCCACGGTCTGCTGGTCGTAGGAGGAAAAGAGGGTGGCGGGCCGGCCGTTGCCAAGGTTGGCGTAAGCGGTCTGGTAGCCGTGGGTGTAGTCCCGCATGTCGGGCCAGCACTTGATGCCGGTGTTGGACGGTGAGGGCGACTGCCCCCAGTTCTGGGTCCAGTGCCACCAGCCGTTGATCGGGGCGCCGTCGCCGATGCAGGCGAACCAGCCCTGGTAGCCCACGGTCACCTTGCCGACCACATCCCCCGGCGGGCTCGCGGCCGCCGCGGCGCCGGCCGTCGCGGTCTGCGTGGCCCCGACCGCGCCAGCGGCTCCGACCGCGACGGCGGCTTGCAGGAAGACCCGGCGTGAGACACCCATCTGGACTCTCCTCCGATCGGCTGTCAACTCCCGTCGCCGCGAGGGCCCGTGGGGTTGGCTGCGGCGTGAAAGCCTGGCGCGGGGGATCGTAATGACGGGGTTACCGGAGCGCAATACTCCGCGCGTCAGGCGAAATAATTGACACACAGGACGCAAGAACGCTTGCCTCTCGCCCGCAGCGCAGGACTCCCCTGGCGCTTTCCGAACTGGTCGTTTAGTTTGGTTGGGAGGGAAAAACGTACGGTCAGCGAAGGGAACGACCGCCATGAACGAGCACGTGAAGACCTGGTTCATCACCGGGGCCGCCCGTGGTTTCGGCGTCGAACTGGTCCGCGCGGCACTCGCCCGCGGCCACCACGTGGTCGCCACCGCCCGTGACTCCGCCCGGATCAAGGAGCTGCTGCCCGACGCGGGCGACCGGCTGCTCGCCCTGGACCTCGACGTGACCGACCCGGCCGCCGCCCAGCGCGCGGTCGGCACGGCCGTGGACACCTTCGGGCGGATCGACGTCGTGGTCAACAACGCGGGACGCGGCCTGCTCGGCGCCGTGGAGGAGGCGTCCGACGAGGCGGTCCGGGCGGTGTACGACGTGAACGTCTTCGGCACGCTCAACGTCCAGCGGGCGGTGCTGCCGGTACTGCGCGCCCAGCGCTCCGGCCATGTCGTCAACATCAGTTCCGTCGGCGGTCTGGTCGGCTCTCCCGGCTGGGGCATCTACAACTCCACCAAGTTCGCCGTGGAGGGCTTCACCGAGGCGCTGAGCAGGGAACTGGACCCGCTGGGCGTCCATGTCACCCTCGTCGAGCCCGGCTACTTCCGCACCGACTTCCTCGACGCCTCCAGCCTGCACACCGCCGGCACCGAGATCGCCGACTACGCCGGCACCGCCGGCGCGATGCGGGAGACCGCGACCCGGGTCAACCACAGCCAGCCGGGCGACCCGGTCAAGGCCGCCGCCGCGATCGTGACGATCACCGAGGCACCGCGGCCCCCGCTGCGGCTGCTGCTCGGCTCCGACTGCGTGGCCAACGTCGAGACCAAGACCGGCTCCCTGCTCGCGGACATCGAGCAGTGGCGCGACCTGTCGCTCTCCACCGACCACGACGACGTCGCGGCGGCCTGAGCGGTGGCACTCACCGACGAAGGCGCGCGGGCGGCTGACGGCATCCTCGCCCACCCCAGGTCCGCCCGCAGCATGCGCTCCCACGACGCGGCCATCGCCGCCACCCGCGAACTGCTGGCCGAGGGCGGCCTGCCGGCCGTCACCGTGGACGCCATCGCGGACCGCTCCGGGGTCAGCAAGGCGACCCTCTACAAGCACTGGCCGTCGAAGACCGCGGTGGCCGCCGAGGCGTTCGGCACACAGATGGCCGAGGCGGTGCCGCTGCCGGACACCGGGACCGCCCGCGGCGACTTCACCGAGCAGATCGTGCGGGTCAGCGCCTTCTACGCCAGTCCCGCAGGAGCCGTCTTCGCGCAGCTGCTGGCCGCCTGCGTCGGCGACCCCGAAGCGGCCCCGTACTTCCGCCGGTTCTTCCTGGCCCGCCGCCGCGAGGCCATCCGCACGCTGTGGGCGAGGGCGCTGCGGCGCGGCGAGGTCGATCCCACGGTCGATGTCGAGACCGCCATCGACGTGCTCTTCGGCCCGCTGGTCTTCCGCCGGCTCAGCGGCCACCAGCCGCTCACCGAGGCCGGGGCCGCGGCCGTCGCGCACGCGGCGCTGGACGGGTTGCTCGGGGGCGCGTCCGTGCCTTCCCCGGGTCGGCCCGCCGGGGAAGGCGGCAGACTGGGGGAATGACGTCCAAGGCGCTGAGCAAGGGTGCGAATCTGCCGGTCGAGGCCGGCGCGGTGCGAGTGGTGCTGTCGTGGGCGGAGAGCCCAGGGGTGGACGCGGACGCCTCCGCGCTGCTGCTGACGGCGGCCGGCAAGGTGCGCGACGACGGGGACTTCGTCTTCTACAACCAGCCGGTGCACGCCTCGGGCGCGGTACGGCACGCCGGGAAGTCCAGCCGGGGCACGGTGGTCGAGGACGCGGTGGAGGTGGACCTCGCCCGGCTGGAGCCGGCCGTCGACCGGGTGGTGCTCAGCGCCTCCGCCGACGGAGGCTCCTTCGGCGGCATGCGCGGGCTCGTCCTGCGGCTGCTGGACGCGGCCCAGGGCACCGAGCTGGCGTCCTTCGACATCACCGCGGCCGGTGAGACCGCGCTGGTGGGCGGTGAGCTGTACCGGCGCCAGGGCGGCTGGCGGTTCCGCGCGGTCGGGCAGGGGTACGCCTCGGGCCTGGCCGGGCTCGCCACCGACTTCGGGATCACGGTGGACGCGGAGCCGCAGCAGGCCCCTCAGCCTGCGCAGCCGCCGGCCGCGCCGGCACCGGCGCAGTACGTGAAGCCGGTCCAGCCCGTACCGCCGATGCCGCCCGCGCCCCCCGCTCCCGCGCCACCGGCCGCACCGCCCGCTTCCGCCCCGGCGGCGGCAGCCCCGGCGGCTCCTTCGCCGGCCCCGCGGCTGACCAAGGGCGAGGAGCACCTGCCGATCGACATGCGCAAGCGCCTCTCGCTGCGCAAGGAGCAGGTCGCGGTGAGCCTGCGGAAGCACGGCGCGGCCGGGGTCACCGCACGGATCATCCTGGTGCTGGACGCCTCCGGCTCGATGACGCAGCTGTACGCGAAGGGGGCTGTCGGCCGGGTGGTGGAGCGGATGGCCGCGGTCGCCGCGCAGCTCGCCGAGGACGGCACCCTGCGGGCGTGGACCTTCGCCCGCAACCCGGCCCGGCTGCCGGATCTCACCATGGGCGAGCTGCCCGAG
This sequence comes from Streptomyces sp. NBC_01476, assembly GCF_036227265.1. Classification (NCBI taxonomy): domain Bacteria; kingdom Bacillati; phylum Actinomycetota; class Actinomycetes; order Kitasatosporales; family Streptomycetaceae; genus Streptomyces; species Streptomyces sp. NBC_01476. The sequence continues at coordinate 539,966 of NZ_CP109446.1, forward strand.
TGGATCGAGCTGCACGTCCGGGTGGGCGCGATCTCGGTGTTCGGGCGGAAGAAGCCGCCGCGCGGGATGAAGCCGGGACAGGTCGACATGCGGCAGGTCGGCATCCAGAACGAGGAGCAGAAGGTGATCGCGGAGGTGCGGAACTACGTCCGCGAGCACCCGCGGCCCGAGCCGACCTTCGTGCTCTTCTTCTCCGACGGCGGGGTGTACCGGAACGCCGAGATCGAGCGGGAGCTGCGCGAGGCGGTCGAGGAGCCGCTGTTCTGGCAGTTCGTCGGCATGGGCCGGGCCGACTACGGCGTGCTGGAGCGCTTCGACACACTGCCGGGCCGCCGCGTCGACAACGTCGGCTTCTTCGCGGTGGACGACATCGAGCAGCTGTCGGACGAGGAGCTGTACGACCGCTTGCTCACCGAGTTCCCGTCCTGGCTGAAGGCGGCCACGGTGGCGGGCATCCTGCGCTGAGCGATGCCCGCCGGTGGGGTCCGGCGGGCATCACACCGGGTCAACGTCCTTGCAGTGCCTTGACGTTGTCGCCGAAGGTCCAGTTCTTCGAACCGTCCCAGTTCAGTGACCAGGTCATCAGGCCCTTGAGGCCGTTGTTGTAGGTCCGCCATGCCTGGGAGACCAGGCCGGTCGGCATGTAGCCGCCGCCGGCGCCCGGTTGGGCCGGCAGCCCCGGCACCTGCTTGTCGTAGGGGACTTTGACGGTGGTGCCCTGGACGACCAGCCCCGCGTTGAGGCAGTCCGTCTGGCGGGTGAAGCCGGTCACCGTGCCGGCCTCGTAGGAGTCACCGGAGCAGCCGTACATACTGCCGTTGTAGTACTGCATGTTGAGCCACCAGAGCCGGCCGTTGTCCGCGTACTTCTTCACGATCGGCAGGTAGGCGCCCCAGATGGAGCCGTAGGTGATGCTGCCGCCGGTGACGTAGGCCGTCTCGGGCGCCATGGTCAGGCCGAAGCCGGCCGGCATCTGGGCCAGTACGCCGTCGATGATGCGGATCAGGTTGGCCTGCGAGGTGGAGAGGGTGGAGATGCTGCCGCTGCCCACCAGGCCGGTCTCGATGTCGATGTCGATGCCGTCGAAGTTGTACGTCTTCAGGATCGGTACGACGGTGGCCACGAAGCGGTCCGCGACGGCGCTGGAGCTGAGGTCGATGCCCGCCGCGGCGCCGCCGATGGACATCAGGATGGTCGCCCCGGCCGCTTTGGCCTGGCACATCTCGGCGGGGGTGGCGACCTTCACCCCGGTGTCCATCCCGTCCTGCCAGAGCACGGTGCCGTCGGAGCGGATGACCGGGAAGGCCGCGTTGATGACGTTGTAGCCGTGCTGGGCGATCCGGCTGTCGGTGATGGGAATCCAGCCGAGCCCCGGGTGGACACCGTTGGCGGCGCCGTCCCAGTTCTCCCAGTAGCCCTGCAGGACCTTGCCCGCCGGTTTCGGTTTCGCCGCGCAGGTGTCGGCGCTCGGCGCCGCGTGGGCCGCGTGGGCCGCCGCCGCGACCGGGATCTGCGCGAGGAAGGCCATCGCCAAACCGGCCCCGAGCAGCCGTAACCTCCGACCGATCATGCTCTGCTCCCTTCCCGTCGTTGGCCCGTGGGCCACGCGTTGGTAGAAGCCGCCGACCGGAGCGTAGGAGTGGTCTCAACCACCCGTCAATAGGTCTGGACCAACTACGGGTGGGGGGCGTGGGGTTCATGTGGTGGTGACGAAACCACCGTCGATCGTGAAGTCGCTGCCGAGGACGTTGGCGGCGCGGTCGCTCGCCAGCAGCAGGACGAGTTCGGCCACCTCGTCGGGACGGGAGAACCGGCCGCTGACGATGGCGCCGGTCGCCTGGGCGCGTACCTCGGCCGGGGACATGCCGGTCGCTTCGGAGACGGTGGCCGCGACGCCCTCGCCGCCGAGCCACAGGTCGGTCTCGACCGGGCCGGGGCTGACGGTGTTGACCCGGATCCCGCGCCCGCCGAACTCCTTGGAGAGCGCCTTGGAGAAGTTGACCAGTGCCGCCTTGCCCGCGGAGTAGTCGATGACCAGGGGGTCGGGGAAGACCGCGTTGACCGAGCCGATGCTGACGATCGAGCCGCGCCCGGTGTCCAGCATGAGCGGCAGGATCGCCCGGGTCACCGCGACCGCGACGAGCAGATTGCGGTCGATGCTGGTCCGCCACTGCTCGTCGGTGATGGACAGGAAGCCGCCCGGCCGGGCCGGCGCGTAGCCGACGTTGTTCACCAGGATGTCCACCCGGTCGCCCGCGGCCTCGGCGAGCGCCGCGACGCCCCGCGGGTCGGAGAGGTCGGCCCGCACCGAGCGGGCGCCGTACTTCTCCACCAGCGCGTCCAGCTCCGCGGAGCCACCCCGGGAGGCGGCCACCACCCGGGCGCCGGCACCGGCCAGGGTCCGCGCCACGGCAAGTCCGATCCCCTTGCTGGCCCCCGTCACGACGGCCACCCGGTCCTGCAGCTCTTCGGTCACGTGCCCCACGTCCTCTCGCCGGGCGGCATGGTCACCGCTCCCCCACAGCATCGGGGGTCGGGCGGGCCGGGCGCATCCGCAACCCGGGATTCAGCGGCCGGTCCCACGGTGGAGCGGACCGGGGGCGCGCGTCCTGCCGACTGCGGAGTGCCGACGTATTGGACACAGAGCGTGACTGCGGGCGCAGACGGCCGGTCCTGCGGGCGGCGGACGCGTTTCCGGCCGGACCGGGCCGGTGTCACGGCCGGCAGCCGGATGGGCAGGGGACCGCGGGAAGGCCGGGCCGGGGTCCGCTCACCGCAAATGCCCCGGTTCAGCCCCGCGACCAGGCACCTCTCCCCCGGCTGGGACTGCGCCGCCACGCCCGGCGTGCATACGATAGGAATGCCGTGCTTCGGAACGGCACCGGAACAGCGCGCGAATGGGGGTACGCATGCCCGGGACAGCATCCGGCGGTGCGACACGGACCGTGATCGTGACCGTCGACGACGACCCAGCCGTGTCGCGGGCGGTCGCCCGTGACCTGCGGCGCAAATACGGCGAGGGGCACCGCATCGTGCGGGCCGAGTCCGGCGAGTCCGCACTCGGCGCACTGCGGGAGATGCGGCTGCGCGGCGACCAGGTCGCGGTGATCCTGGCGGATTTCCGGATGCCGGCGATGAACGGCATCGAGTTCCTGGAGCGGGCGATGGACGTCTACCCGGGCGCCCGGCGGGTTCTGCTGACGGCGTACGCGGACACCGGCGCCGCCATCGACGCGATCAACGTGGTCGATCTGGACCACTATCTGCTCAAGCCCTGGGACCCGCCGGAGGAGAAGCTCTATCCGGTGATGGACGATCTGCTGGACGCCTGGTCGGCCAGCGACCACCGGCCGGTTTCTGAGACCAAGGTCGTCGGGCACCGCTGGTCGGCACGCTCCTCCGAGGTCCGCGAGTTCCTGGCCCGCAACCAGGTCCCGTACCGCTGGTACGCCAGCGACGAACCGGAGGGCCAGGGGCTGCTGGCCGCGGCCGAGCAGGACGGGCTGCGGCTGCCGCTGGTGATCACCCGGGACGGCACCGTGCTCGTCGAGCCCTCGGACCAGGACCTGGCGGTGGGCGCGGGCCTGGCGACCACGCCGGCCGAGCGCTTCTACGATCTGGTGGTCATCGGCGGCGGCCCGGCCGGCCTGGGCGCTGCGGTCTACGGCGCCTCCGAGGGGCTGCGGACGGTGCTGGCCGAGCGGACGGCGACCGGCGGCCAGGCCGGCCAGAGCTCCCGGATCGAGAACTACCTGGGCTTCCCCGACGGCGTGTCCGGCGTGCAGCTCACCGACCGCGCGCACCGGCAGGCGACCAAGTTCGGCGCCGAGATCCTCACCGCCTGCGAGGTCGCCGCACTGGAGATCAACGGACCCACCCGTACCGTGCGGTTCGCCGACGGCTCGGCGGTCTCCGCGCACACCGTGATCCTGGCGACCGGCGTGTCGTACCGGCAGCTGGACGCGCCCGGGGTGCCGGAGCTGACCGGCCGCGGGATCTACTACGGCTCCGCGCTGACCGAGGCGGCCGGCTGCCAGGACCAGAACGTCTACATCGTCGGGGGCGCCAACTCCGCCGGGCAGGCCGCGGTCTATCTGGCCAGGGGCGCCAAGTCGGTGACGATCCTCTACCGCGGCTCCGCGCTCACCAACTCCATGTCCCACTACCTGATCCAGCAGATCGCGGCGACGCCGGGCCTGTCGGTCCGCACCAATACCGAGGTGGTGGCCGTGCACGGCACCGACCACCTGGAGCAGATCACCCTGCGCGACTCCGTCACCGGACACACCGAACTGGTCGACGGACAGTATCTGTTCGTCTTCATCGGCGCCGCGCCGCGCACCGACTGGCTGGACGGCGTGGTCCGCCGCGACCCCCGCGGCTTCGTGATCGCAGGACCCGATCTGGCCGCCGCCGGCGAGCGCCCGCCGGGCTGGCCGATGGACCGGCCCCCGTACCACCTGGAGACCAGCGTGCCCGGCGTGTTCGTGGCCGGCGACGCCCGGGCCGAGTCCGCCAAGCGGGTCGCGTCGGCGGTCGGCGAGGGCGCGATGGCGGTCATGCTCGTCCACCGATACCTGGAGCGGCTGTGACCAGCATCGAGCAGAGTCCCTGCAGCGCGGCCGAACTGCGGTCGCTGTTCCTCTTCGAGAAGCTCACCGACGAGCAGCTGGACTGGCTGTGCCGGCAGGGCGGGGCGGAGGCGATCGGCCCGGGCCCCGTGTACGCCGAGGGCGATCCCGCGACCTGCTTCTACGTCCTGCTCGAAGGCACCATCGTGATGTCGCGCCGGGTGGGCGAGGACGACGTGGAGGTCAACCGGACCTCCCAGCCCGGGGTGTACGCCGGGGCGTTCCAGGCGTACCTCGGCGACCGGGTGCCGCAGTTCTACAACAACTCGCTGCGGGCCACGGTGCCTTCGCGGTTCTACGTGCTCTCCGCGGAGCTTTTCGCGCAGATGATGCGGGACTGGTTCCCGATGGCCGTGCACATGCTGGAAGGGCTCTTCTTCGGCAACAAGAACATCCGCCAGGCGGTGGACCAGCGTGAGCGGCTGCTGGCACTCGGCTCCCTGTCGGCGGGCCTGACCCACGAACTCAACAACCCCGCGGCGGCGGCCCAGCGGGCCACCTCGACGCTGCGCGAGCGGGTCGCCGGGATGCGGCACAAGCTGGGCATGATCGCGGGCGACCCCAACCGGCGGGCCGCGATGGCCTCACTGATCGAACTGCAAGAGCGGGCGGTCGAGCAGGCCGTCAAGGCCGTCAACGCCCCGCCGCTCTCCCCGGTGGAGACCTCCGACCGCGAGGACGCGCTGGCCGACTGGCTGGACGACCACGATGTGACCGGCGGCTGGGACATGGCGCCGACCTTCGTCCAGGCCGGTCTCGACACGCTCTGGCTCGACCAGGTGGCGGAAGCCTGCGACCCGGGGGTGCTGGACGGGGCGCTGCGGTGGCTCAACTACACCCTGGAGACCGAGCTGTTGATGAACGAGATCCAGGAGTCCACCACCCGGATCTCCACCCTCGTCGGCGCGGCCCGCCAGTACTCCCAGCTCGACCGGGCGCCGTTCCAGGTGGTCGATGTGCACGAACTCCTCGACAGCACCCTGCAGATGCTCACCGGGAAGATCGGCCCCGGCGTCCGGGTGGTCAAGGACTTCGACCGTACGCTGCCCAAGATCCCGGCTTATCCAGGCGAGTTGAACCAGGTCTGGACGAATCTGATCGACAACGCGGTTGCCGCGATGGGCGGCGAAGGCACCCTCACCGTGCGTACGGCGCTGGACCTGGACCAGTTGCTGGTCGAGTTCCGCGACAGCGGCCCGGGTGTGCCGGCCGAGATCCGCAGCCGGATCTTCGAGCCGTTCTTCACCACCAAGCCGGTGGGCGAGGGCACCGGGCTCGGGCTCGACATCACCTGGCGGATCATCGTCAACAAGCACCACGGCGACATCCGGCTGGAGTCGGAGCCGGGCGACACCCGGTTCCTGGTGCGGCTGCCGCTGACCGCGGAGTCCACCGAGCCGGGGCCCGCCGTGACGGAGTCGGGCGAGTCCGACCCGTCGCCGGCGGAGTCGTCCAAGACACAGACACCACAGGCACCACAGACACCACAGACACCCGTATCCAACGAGGAGCAGGCATGACCGCGATCCCGGGAATCGACCTGACCGCCGAGCCCAGCGGAACCGGCTGCGCCGACTGCGAGGCCGCCGGGGGCTGGTGGCTGCACCTGCGCCGCTGCACCCAGTGCGGGAACATCGGCTGCTGCGACAGTTCACCCGCGCAGCACGCCAGCGCGCACGCCGCCGCGTCCGGCCACCCGATCGTCCGCAGCTACGAGCCGGGCGAGGAGTGGTTCTGGAACTACCGCACCGAGACGTACGTCGAGGACGGTCCGGAGCTGAGTCCGCCGCTGAGCCGGCCGGACGACCAGTCCGTGCCGGGGCCCGCCGACCGGGTGCCGGCGGACTGGCAGCAGCGTCTGAACTGACCGCATCACATTGCCCGGCCGGACGCGCCCCGGCCGGGTTCGGCCTCGCCCGTATGCCCGGCTCGGATGGCGCGGCGGTCACCGCGGAGGTGTCATGGACGGCACGTGCCTCCGCACGGACGCACGGTGATCGGCAGGGTGTGTCCACCCCTGGCGTTCCAGCAAGGGAGACACGTCCGATGTCACCTGAGTCCCGTCCCGTACGCGACGACGACCATCCCGGTGCGGCGGCCGGCGCCGAGGCGGTGCCTGCCGCCGGTACCGCACCCCGCCGTAACGCCTCTGCCGCGCTGCGGTCGGTGCTGCGGCTGCCCACGGCCGTCGCGCTGCTGGCCATCGGCGTGATCCATCTGCCGGCCGGCTTCGCCGGGCTGCGCGCGGGGGAGTACATGGACGGCGTCGCCGTGGTGACCGCCGTGGTCTGCCTGGTGACGGCAGCGCTGCTGACCGTTCAGGACACCGTCTGGACCTGGGCGGCGGCGGCCACCGCCGCGGTCGGCGTCATCGTCGTCCACGCGGTGGCCTCGACGGTCAGCGGTGTTCACCTGCTCAGGAACAGTGTGGGCGACGGGTCCGGCTGGTCGGCCACCGCGGTGGTCTGCGCGGCGCTGGCAGCCGGATGCGCGGGCACGGTCCTGGTCCGCGGACGCGCCCGGCGGCCGGCCGCCGAGGACACCGGACCCGCCGAGGACGCCAGACCCGCCGAGGACGCCTGACCCGTCACGGACACCAGCCCCGTCACGGACCGGGCCCGGGGGGACCGCTGGGCATCGGTCCCCCCGGGCCCGGTCGCGCCTGACGCGCGGCGCGGCGCGCGGTCAGCGGCCGATCGCGTCGCGGGCCTTGTCCATCATCGACGCGAACGGGCCGGTCATCTTGAGCGCGGTCGGGTTGCCGGCCGCGGTGGGGTGCGGGTGGGTGGGCGCGAGGTGTTCCGCCTTGCGGAGGCGGTCCCCCATGGTGCGCCGCTGCATCACCGTGCACTGGGCGACGATCGCCGGGAACTCCTCCTGCTCCTCGTGGGCGGCGTGGGCGCTGACCGCCTGCTCGAACTCCGCGATGGTGCGCAGGAACTCGGGCGACGTGACGTCCATGCCCTCCAGCTGCTTGAGGACCCGGCTGGCTTCCTTCTCCTCTTCGTTGCGCGCGTCGGCCTCGCCCGGCCCGGCCGTCTTCTCGGCCACCGGACGGACGATCAGTTCCTCCGCCGCCTCGTGCACGGCCAGCAGCGCCCGCAGTTCGTCGAACGCCCGCTTCCTGGCCTCGGCGTCCGTTACGGCGATCTCCGCGAACAGGCCCCTGATCTGCGCGTGCTGCTCCAGCAGCAGTGCGACCACGTCCCCGTTCGGCAGCATCGCGGCGGCTTCCCGCTCGGTCTCGGCTGAACTCATTGCCGGCTCCTCTGCTGGTCTCGCGGATTGTTCTCCACCGCTTCGCGTGACCCGAGTCGGGCGATGAAAACCCCTTCTGTGGACCGCGGTCCGCGGGTGCGCGCCGGCGGCCGGTGCGCGGGAGGGCCCGGGGAGTGCCTAGGATCGAGCAGCGTCCGTTCGGCCGGAGGGGTCCGGCCGGCGGCACGCGGTGACAGGATTTCGGTCCCGGGGCGGTGCAGGACGGTCCCAGGATTCCAAGGGATTCCAACAATGAGGAGGCGGCGCCCGTGTCCCGCGATGCCCGGTGGTCCGCGCTGCTCGATCTGCTCGCCGAGCACGGCCGGCTGGACGTGGACGACGCGGCGGCCGCGCTGAGCGTGTCGCCCGCGACCATCCGCCGGGACCTGGACCAGCTGGCCGAGCAGCGGATGCTCGCCAGAACCCGGGGCGGGGCGGTGGCCAACGGGGTGTCCTACGAGCTGCCGCTGCGGTACAAGACGGCACGGCACGCCTCGCAGAAGCAGCGCATCGGGCAGGCGGTGGCCGCGCTGGTCGCGGTCGGCGAGGTGGTGGGGCTCACCGGCGGCACCACCACGACCGAGGTGGCCAGGGCGCTGGCGCTGCGCGGTGACATCGCCGCCGAGGGGGCGGCCCGGCAGCCGGCGCTGACGGTGGTGACGAACGCGGTGAACATCGCCAACGAACTGGTGATCCGGCCGCAGATCAAGATGGTGGTGACCGGCGGTGTCGCCCGCCCCCAGTCGTACGAGCTGACCGGTCCGCTGGCCCGCACCGTGCTGCGGGAGATCACGCTGGACACCGCGGTGCTCGGCGTCGGCGCCCTCGACCCGGACGCGGGCGCCTTCGCGCACGACGAGGACGAGGCCAGCGTCAACCGGCTGCTCGCCGAGCAGGCCACCCGGGTGGTCGTCGCCGCCGACTCCTCCAAGATCGGGCGGCGGGCGTTCGCCAAGGTGTGCGCGATAGAGACGGTCGACATCCTCGTCACCGACCAGGACATCTCCCCGCAGGCGCGGGCCGCTTTCGAGGCGGCCGGGGTCAGCGTCACCGCCGTCTGACCGGCGCGGACCGCCTCCCGCGGGGCCGCCGCCCGGGCGTGGCGGCGACCGGGTGTGGCGCCGCCCGGGCGTTGCGGCGACCGGCCCGCCGTCACCTGAATGGCCCGGAACAGGGGCGGTCGGGGCCGATCCGGGGAAACGGGAAGGAGTGCGTGCCCCGCGGCGCGCGTCCGCTGCCGATCCCGACGGAGGCCCTGATGTCCCGCGTGCCCAAGGCGCCCGGCCACGACGAACTGCGCACCCTGGACGCCCACTGGCGGGCGGCGAACTATCTCGCGGTGGGCCAGATCTATCTGATGGCCAACCCGCTGCTGACCGAACCGCTGCGCCGCGAACACATCAAACCGCGGCTGCTCGGCCACTGGGGCACCTCCCCGGGGCTGAACCTGGTGCACACCCACCTCAACCGGGTGATCAGAGCCCGTGACCTGGACGCGATCTGCATCTGGGGCCCCGGTCACGGCGGTCCCGCGGTCGTCGCCAACTCCTGGCTCGACGGCACCTACACCCAGACCTATCCGGACATCACCCAGGACGCGGCCGGGATGGGGCGGCTCTTCAAGCAGTTCTCCTTCCCCGGCGGCATCCCCTCCCATGTCGCGCCCGAGACACCCGGCTCCATCCACGAGGGCGGCGAGCTGGGGTACTCCCTCTCGCATGCCTACGGCGCCGCGCTCGACAACCCGGATCTCCTCGTCGCCTGCGTGATCGGCGACGGCGAGGCGGAGACCGGACCGCTGGCCACCTCCTGGCACGGCAACAAGTTCCTCGACCCGGTGCACGACGGCGCCGTCCTGCCGATCCTGCACCTCAACGGCTACAAGATCGCCAACCCGGCTGTCCTGGCCCGCCTGGCCGAGGACGAGCTGGACGAACTGCTGCGCGGCTACGGCCACGATCCGATCCATGTCACCGGCGACCACCCGCTGACCGTGCACCGCACGATGGCGGTCGCGATGGACACCGCCCTGGACCGTATCGCCGCCTTCCAGCGCGCGGCCCGCACCCGGGGCGCCACCGAGCGGCCCCGCTGGCCGGTGATCGTGCTGCGCACCCCCAAGGGCTGGACCGGCCCGGCCGAGGTGGACGGGCTGCCGGTGGAGAACACCTGGCGGGCCCACCAGGTGCCGCTCTCCGGCGTCAGGGACAACCCCGAGCACCTGCGCCAGCTGGAGGCGTGGCTGCGCTCGTACCGGCCCGACGAACTCTTCGACGCCGACGGCCGGCCCCTCCCCCAGGTGCTGGCCTACCTGCCGGCGGGTGAGCGCAGGCTCGGCGCCAATCCGCACGCCAACGGCGGCCTGCTCCGGCGCGACCTGCCGGTGCCCGCACTGGAGCGCTTCGCGGTGCCCGTGGACTCCCCCGGCGCCACGGCGCACGAGCCGACCCGGGTGCTGGGGGATCTGCTCGAACAGCTCATGAAGGACACCGCGGACCGGCGTGACTTCCGGATCGTCGGCCCGGACGAGACCGCCTCCAATCGGCTCGACGCGGTGTACGAGGCGTCCGGCAAGGCGTGGCAGGCCCGCACGCTGCCGGTGGACGAGCACCTCGACCCGCACGGCCGGGTGATGGAGATCCTCTCCGAGCACACCTGCCAGGGCTGGCTCGAGGGCTATCTGCTCACCGGCCGGCACGGGCTGTTCTCCTGCTACGAGGCCTTCGTGCACATCGTGGACTCGATGGTGAACCAGCACGTCAAGTGGCTGCGCACCACCCGTTCCCTGCCCTGGCGCCGCCCCATCGCGTCGCTGAACTACCTGCTCACCTCGCATGTGTGGCGGCAGGACCACAACGGCTTCTCGCACCAGGACCCCGGCTTCATCGACCACGTCCTCAACAAGTCGCCGGAGGTCGTCCGGGTCTATCTGCCGCCGGACGCCAACACCCTGCTGTCGGTGGCCGAACACGTCCTGCTGTCCAAGGACTATGTGAATGTCGTGGTGGCCGGGAAGCAGCCCTCCTTCGACTGGCTGTCCCTGGACGCCGCCCGGTCGCACTGCGCCCGGGGCGCCGGCATCTGGGACTGGGCGGGCACCGAGGACGGCACCCGCGAGCCCGATGTGGTGCTGGCCTGCGCCGGGGACGTCCCCACCCTGGAGGTGCTGGCGGCGGCGCAGCTGCTGCGGCGGCACCTGCCGGAGCTGGCGGTACGGGTGGTCAACGTGGTGGACCTGGCCCGGCTGCTGCCGCAGGAGGAGCACCCGCACGGGATGCCCGCCGCGAACTTCGACGCGCTCTTCACCGCCGACAAGCCGGTGATCTTCGCCTATCACGGCTATCCGTGGCTGATCCACCGGCTCGCCTACCGCCGTACCGGCCACGACAACCTGCACGTCCGCGGCTACAAGGAGATCGGCACCACCACCACGCCCTTCGACATGGTGCTGCGCAACGACCTGGACCGCTACCGGCTGGTGATGGACGTCATCGACCGGGTGCCGGGTCTGGCGGTACGGGCGGCGCCGGTACGGCAGTTGATGGAAGATGTGCGGCTGCGGCACCACTCCTGGATCCGCGAGTACGGCACCGACCTGCCGGAGGTGGCCGACTGGCACTGGGAGGGCTGACCGCGGCAGGGGCGACAGGAGCGGGCACGGACCGTGCGAGCGGCACGGAGGGCATGGACGACACGGACGGACGGCACGACCGGACGGCACACGGGCCGATCTTCGGCGTCGGAGACTTGTGCGGCGGGGCGGGCTCGTTCAGTGTCTTCTGGGTGTGTCCTGCACCCTGTTCACATCCCGGTTCCGGCTACCCCATTGTCAGGTGAGAGGGATAACGATGTCAGATTCAGCTCCACAGCAGGTCGGTGTCGCCGCCGAATCGACCGCCGGGGAGACCCGCGTCGCGGCCACCCCGGCGACCGTCCGTCAGATCATCGCCCTCGGCTATGACGTGGTGGTCGAATCAGGGGCCGGTACGGCCTCGGGGTTCACCGACGACGCCTATGTTCAGGCCGGGGCCCGGATCGGCGAGGCGTGGCGGGCCGATGTCGTGCTGAAGGTGAACGCGCCCTCACGGGAGGAGGCCGGGCGACTGCGGGAGGGCGCGACCCTGGTGGGGCTGATCAGCCCGGGGCTCGATCCCGGTCTGGTGGAGGAGCTGGCCCGGCGGCCGATCACCGTGCTGGCCATGGACGCGGTACCGCGGATCTCCCGGGCCCAGTCCCTTGATGTGCTCAGCTCGATGGCGAACATCGCCGGCTACCGGGCGGTGATCGAGGCCGCGCATGTCTTCGGGCGGTTCTTCACCGGACAGGTCACCGCGGCGGGCAAGGTCCCGCCGGCGAAGGTCCTGGTGGCGGGGGCGGGTGTCGCAGGACTGGCCGCGATCGGGGCGGCCAGCAGTCTGGGGGCGGTGGTGCGGGCCACCGACCCGCGTCCGGAGGTGGCCGACCAGGTGCGGTCGCTGGGCGGTGAGTTCCTGGCCGTCGAGGTGGCCCAGGAGTCGGCGGGCGACGGTTACGCCAGGGCGACCTCCGAGGCGTACGACCGGCGGGCCGCGGAGATCTACCGCGAGCAGGCGGCCGATGTGGACGTGGTCATCACCACGGCGCTGATCCCGGGGCGGCCGGCGCCGAGGCTGCTGACCGCGGAGGACGTGGCGAGCATGAAGCCGGGCAGCGTCATCGTGGACATGGCGGCGGCGCAGGGCGGCAATGTGGCCGGCACGGTCGCCGGCAAGGCGGTCGTCACCGACAACGGGGTGACCATCATCGGCTACACCGATCTCGCCGGGCGGCTGCCCGCACAGGCGTCGCAGCTGTACGGCACGAACCTGGTCAATCTGCTGAAGCTGCTCACGCCGGAGAAGGACGGGCGGGTGCACCTGGACTTCGACGACGTGGTGCAGCGGTCGGTGACCGTGGTCAGGGACGGCGCGAAGACCTGGCCACCGCCGCCGGTGCAGGTGTCGGCCGCCCCGCCGGCCGGACCGGCGCCCGCGCCGCCGGCCCCCGCGGCGCCGAAGCCGGGCCTGTCCGCGGCGGCGCGCTTCTCGCTGATCGGCCTCGGCATGGTCGCGCTCTTCTTGCTGATCGCCTTCTCCCCCGCCCAACTCGCCGAGAACTTCACGGTGTTCGTACTGGCGGTGGTCATCGGCTACTACGTGATCGGCAAGGTGCACCACGCGCTGCACACCCCGCTGATGTCGGTCACCAACGCGATCTCCGGGATCGTGGTCATCGGGGCGCTGCTGCAGATCGGGCACGACCGGACGGCGGTCACCGTGCTGTCGTTCGTGGCGATCCTGCTGACCAGCATCAACATCTTCGGCGGTTTCGCCGTCACCCGCCGCATGCTCAGCATGTTCTCGAAGGACTGAGGCCGACCCCATGAACGCCAGTACAGCAACGCAGTCCGCGGACGTCGTCGCCGCGCTGCTCTTCATCCTGAGCCTGGCCGGACTCTCCCAGCACCGCACCTCGCGCGCCGGCGTGGTGTTCGGGGCCTGCGGCATGGCGCTGGCGCTGATCGCCACCGTCATCTTCGCCTCCCGTTCGGTCTCCGGCACCACCGTGGCACTGATCCTGGTCGCCATGGCGATCGGCGCGGCGCTCGGCCTGTGGCGGGCCCGCGAGGTGGCGATGACGGGCATGCCGGAACTCATCGCGGTCCTGCACAGCTTCGTCGGCCTGGCCGCGGTCCTGGTCGGCTGGAACAGCTACCTGGAGGTCGAGGCACACGGCTCGGCGCAGACCGCGATCGCCCACGATCTGCTGCGGATCCACCACGCCGAGGTGTTCATCGGCATCTTCATCGGCGCGGTGACCTTCACCGGTTCGCTGATCGCCTTCCTCAAGCTGTCGGCGCGGATCAAGTCCCGGCCGCTGATGCTGCCGGGCAAGAACCTGCTCAACCTCGGCGCACTGGCCGCCTTTGTGGCGCTGACCGTCTGGTTCGCGGTGAGTCCTGGGCTGGGGCTGATGATCGCCGTCACCGCGCTGGCGCTGCTGCTCGGCTGGCACCTGGTGGCATCCATCGGCGGCGGCGACATGCCGGTGGTGGTCTCCATGCTCAACAGCTACTCGGGCTGGGCGGCCGCGGCGGCGGGCTTCCTGCTCAACAACAACCTGCTGATCGTCACGGGCGCGCTGGTCGGCTCCTCCGGTGCCTATCTGTCGTACATCATGTGCAAGGCGATGAACCGGTCCTTCATCTCGGTGATCGCCGGCGGCTTCGGCATCGAAGCCCCGGCGAGCGGCGACACGGAGCAGGGCGAGCACCGGGAGACCACCGCGGCGGAGACGGCGGCACTGCTGGAGAGCGCCGAGTCGGTGATCATCACCCCGGGCTACGGCATGGCGGTGGCCCAGGCCCAGCACCCGGTGGCCGAACTGACCAGGGCGCTGCGGGAGCGGGGCGTCGAGGTGCGCTTCGGTGTGCATCCGGTCGCCGGACGGCTGCCGGGCCACATGAATGTGCTGCTGGCCGAGGCGAAAGTGCCGTACGACGTGGTGCTGGAGATGGACGAGATCAACGACGACTTCGCCCGCACCTCGGTGGTCCTGGTCATCGGCGCCAACGACACGGTGAACCCGGCGGCGATGGAGGACCCCGGCAGCCCGATCGCCGGGATGCCGGTGCTGCGGGTGTGGGAGGCGGAGCAGGTGATCGTCTTCAAGCGCTCGATGGCGTCGGGCTACGCGGGTGTGCAGAACCCGCTCTTCTTCCGGGAGAACACCCGGATGCTCTTCGGCGACGCCCGGCAGAGCGTGGAGGACATCCTGCGGGCGCTGACCCCGCGGGCGCCCGGCTCGGCGGAAGCGGACGCCCGGTCCCGTACCGCGCAGGCGGCTTCGGCCGGCTGAGCCGCGGCCGCCGGTGGCCGGCGCACCTGCCGCCGGGACCCCGCCGCTGGGTGCGGGCGGGGTCCCGGCGGACCGCCGCGGGCGCCGGTCAGGAGCAGGTGATCCGCGGGTCGGCCCAGTCCGCGTGGTCGCTGTCGTTGCCGTCGCCGCCGTCGGTGACGACGAGCTGGACGGTCTGCACGCCGGTGAGGCCGGCGTGCAGGGTCCTGGCGCCGGCCGCGTGGTCGAGGACCCCGCTGTCGGCGACCTTGGTGCCGTCGGCGGTGATCTGGAAGTCGACGGTCCCCTTGCCGTTCTTC
The DNA here is from genome assembly GCF_036227265.1 of Streptomyces sp. NBC_01476. Classification (NCBI taxonomy): domain Bacteria; kingdom Bacillati; phylum Actinomycetota; class Actinomycetes; order Kitasatosporales; family Streptomycetaceae; genus Streptomyces; species Streptomyces sp. NBC_01476. The sequence continues at coordinate 555,030 of NZ_CP109446.1, forward strand.
TCGTCGTCCACGCCGACGGTGGTGTCCAGGGTGCTGCACAGGCCGCCGAGTTCGTAGGTCACGGTGCTCGGGGCGTTGGTGCCGAGGCCCTTGGCGTACACCGTGCCGCTGATGGTGATCGGGTGGCCGTCACCGGCCGCGGTCTCGCCGTTGCTCTGGTCCTTCTCGACCGGTCCCCACCCGTTGGTGGCGGCGGTCCAGCCCAGATCGCTGAGGTAGCTGGTCCCGGCCGGGGGCGGTACGAAGACGGTGACGCTGCCGGTCAGCGGGACCGTCACGGTCTTCTTGCCGAGCAGGGCGCGGTAGCTCACCGTGCCGTCGAGCGGGTAGCTGCCCGGTGCGGTGCCCGCCGGGACGGTGACCTTCCAGGGGGTCTTGAGCGACGCGCCGCCCAGCAGGAGCAGGCTGCTGCCGGAGCCGGCCGGCTTCACCGTCCAGCCGCCGGGGGCGGTCAGCTTCACGCTGACCTTGGTCGCGGGCAGTGTGCCGAGGTTGGTGACATAGCTGGACAACTGCGCGGTCTGCCCGGGCTGGATGTGTGTCGCCGCGCCGGTCACCCCGGTGTCGAGCAGCGGCGGGTTCGCCAGCGAGGTCACCGCGGACAGCGCGCTGCCGCTGATCCGCAGCAGGACGGTGCCGTGCGCGGGCACGGTCGCGGCCAGTGTGCCGGAGCTCTGGTAGTCGGTGTGCGACCACAGGTCGCGGACGGCGTACCCGGCCCGCTTGGGCAGACCGGCCGCGGTGGCGGTGGTGGAGATCCGCTGCGCCGTGTCACCGGAGTTGAACAGCGCCACCGCGCGGTCGCCGCCGGTCAGCTTCTTGTCCAGTACGTAGGTGTCGCCGGTCTGCGCAAGGACGGTGGCCTGCGCGCCCAGCGGGTCCTGGTCGAGGGCGATGACGTCCTTGTTGCCGAGGATGGCCAGCGTCTCGGGGGTGGCCTTGCGCAGGTCGGTGCCGATGAGCAGCGGGGAGTCCATCATCGACCAGAGCGAGAAGTGCGAGCGGTACTCGGTGTCGGTCATGCCGCCGTTGCCGACTTCCAGCATGTCCGGGTCGTTCCAGTGGCCCGGGCCGGCGTACGGGGCCAGCGGCAGGTTGCTCTTGGTGATGCTGAGCATGCTGGCCCAGTTGTCGCTGATGTCGCCGGTGGTGCGCCAGGAGTTGCCGATGTCGGCGCCCCACTCCCAGGGGTTCTGCTGGCCCCACTCGCAGAGCGAGTAGACGATCGGCCGGCCGGTCGCCGCGAGCGCGTCGCGCATGGCGGAGTACCGGTTGATGAAGTCCTGCCGGGTGCCGTCGCTGTTGTTGTTGCAGTTGTCGTACTTGAGGTAGTCCACGCCCCAGTCGGCGAACGACTGCGCGTCGGTGGTCTCGTGGCCGAGGCTGCCCGGGTACCCGGCGCAGGTGGCGGTGCCCGCGTCCTCGTAGATGCCCAGCTTCAGGCCCTTGGAGTGCACATAGTCCGCGGTGCCCTTGATGCCGTCGGGGAACTTCACCGGGTCGGGGACCAGCCTGCCCTGCGCGTCCCGGGTGTGCGTCATCCAGCAGTCGTCGATGTTGACGTACGTGTACCCGGCGGCCTTCAGCCCGGAGGTCACGAAGTAGTCGGCGGTCTGCTCGATCAGCTGCTCGCTCACATCGCAGCCGAACGCGTTCCAGTCGTTGAAGCCCATGGGGGGTGTCGTGGCGAGACCGTTGTCGAGGGCGGCGGCCGGGGTGGCGGTCGCCACCACGCCCGCGGTGACGGCCACGGCGCCGAGCCCGCCGCTCCACACGACGGCGGCGGTCACACAGGCGAGCAGCCTGCGGACAGGTCTTGGCATGGGGGTTCCTCTGCTCGTGGTGTCGGTGAGTGCGGGCGTCAGCGGCGCTCGCGGCAACGGACGCGGGCATGCGGAAGTTGTGCGGATCCGCGATGATGCGCCGTTCTAAGTCAACGGAAGGAAACAGAGTCGAGCATTCCCGCTCACCGCGAAACCGTAGGAGCCGCCTCGGTGATTTACAAGGCCCGTGCACGTAATGGTTGGCGGGGCCTCAGGTGAGCGAGTGCGGCCGCGCGACACGGGAGTTGGGCCGGCACCGGGCTCCGGCCGCCACCGCGGGACGACGAAGGCCGGGCCCGGCGGCGTCGCGGGGCCCGGCCTCGGGCCGGCCGGAGGAAGGGGGTGCGATGGGGGGCTGACGGCCGGTCAGCGGGGTCCGGTCACGGCCGGGCGGAGTCGTCCGGGAGCGGGATCCAGCGGTGGGACCAGGCCACCACCGCTTCCAGCACCGGGCCGAGTTCGCGGCCCTTCTCGGTGAGGTGGTACTCGATCTGCGCCGGGCCCGCCGCGCCCACCCGGCGTTCGAGCAGCTCGTTCTCCTCCAGGACACGGAGCCGCTGGGCGAGCATGGTGTCGCTGAGCCCGGGCACGGCCGCCTTGATCCGGGCGAACCGGTGGTGGCCGGTGAAGACGGCGCGCAGGATGGCGCCGGTCCACCGGCCGCCGATCAGCTCGATGGCGGAGTGGAACCGCACGCAGACCCGGTGGATCTCGGCAATGGACTCTTCGGACACCTGGAGACCCCCGTCGGCTACGCGCCCTTCGGCGATTCTGCCAGAGCCGGGCGCAGCGGGCGCAGCGCCTCCTCGACCCGTACCAGTTCGTCCAGCATCGACTTGGCCGCGGCGGTCAGCACCTCATTGGGGACCAGGCCCTCCTCCTCGTCCAGGAACTGGTGGACGAAGGGGATGCTGACCGCCTCGAAGACCGGTGTCATCTTCAGCGTCGTGACGACCTGCTTGATCATCTGCACGGCACGGGTGCCGGCCGAGACCCCGCCGTAGCTGACGAAGCCGACCGGCTTGTACTTCCACTCGTTGTGGAGGTAGTCGATGGCGTTCTTCAACTCGGCGTTGTAGCCGTAGTTGTACTCGGGCATGACGAAGACGAAGGCGTCCACCGCGCCGACCAGGGCACTCCAGTCGCGGGTGTGCTGGTGGGTGTAGTTGCCGAACCGCGGGTGGTTGGGCTCGTTCATGAACGGCAGTGCGACCTCGGCCAGGTCGATCAGCTCGACCTCCGCGAAGCCCGCGTGGGCGCGCGCCTCCCCTTCGAACCACTGGGCGACGGGCAGCCCCACGCGCCCGGGCCTGGTGCTCGCCACAATGATTCCCAGCTTCGCCATTGCGTGCTCCTTCAGCAGTACGGATGACGGGTCGTCGTGCTCGCCTCCGCACGGAGAGGAGCGGCGCTAAGAATAACTTAGTGACCTTGGAGCCGGTGCGCCCACCCCCTCCCGGCCACACCCGGCCACCGACATCGCACCGGACGGACACCGAAAAGCGCCCATAACGCGCATAATTCCCTCACCGGGTTCATCCGGTCACCGGGTTCACCGGGTCCGCCGGGTCCGCCGGGTCCGTCCGCTCCTTTCCCGCCTGGAGGTCGCCATCGCCGCCGCGCCGTCCGGGCACCGGCCCGGTGGGGAACCGCCGTCGTGGAAGCGGTGGCCGGCCGGGTGGCGGGCACGCGCGGCGCACCTGCGGCAGGCCGCGGAGCGGCGGTTCCCGGTGATCACCGAACTCACCGCGCGGCTGCTCTCGGTGAACCTGCTGGACGCCGCCACCCGGCTGGCCGCGCAGCTCTTCCTCACCGCGGTCCCGCTGATGTTCGTGGTCGCAGCACTCGCCCCCAAGGGCGTACGGGACCAGCTGGTGACCTCCGCGCGGGACCTGTTCGGGCTCTCCGGGGCCTCGCAGGAGCAACTGCGGCAGGTCTACGCGCGGGGCGACGACGAGACCGAGGCGATCCGGCAGACCACCGGCGTGGTGGGCTCACTGGTGGCGCTGCTGTCGGCCACCGCCAGCAGCCGGGCGATGGCCCGGGTGTGCGAACGCGCCTGGCGGCTGCCGCGGGCGGCGACCCGGGTGGCGGTGTGGCGCTGGTTCGTGTGGATCGTGGCCTGGCTCGGGGTGCTGGTGCTGCAGGGCCCGCTGCGGCACGGCCTCGGAGCCGGGCTCTGGCTCGGGGTGCCGCTGATCCTGCTGGTGGACACCGGCGTGTGGTGGTGGACGCAGCATCTGCTGCTCAGCAAGCGCATGCCGTGGCCGCCCCTGCTGCCCGGCGCGGTGCTCACCGCGCTGGCGATGACCGCGCTCTCCGTCACCGCCCGGATCTACATGCCGATGGCCCTCAACCGGAGCCTGGCCGCGTACGGATCGCTCGGCTCGGTCTTCACCCTGCTCTCGTGGCTGATCGCGATCTGCGCGGTGATCACCTTCACCATCACCGCGGGCGCGGTGCTGGCCACCGAGCCGCCCCTGGGTCCGCTCCTCGACCCCGCCGGGCCGCCGGAGGGCGGCCAGGGGGACGTCTCCACCGGCCGGACCGACACGGCCGGTGGAGCCGGCACGGCCGACCGGACCGGCCGGACGGGCACGGGCGGCCGGGAACCACGTGCCGGCCGCGGCGTCCGCAGGACCAGGTGAGACAACACCGGCCCCGCTATCGCACACACGTTCGAATGTGTGCCAGAATCGCTCCCATGCCCCTCCTCGCCTTCCCCGACGACCTCCTCCAGGCGCAGCGCGACTGGTACGCCACCTACCGCGAACTGGCCGGAAACGGAGCCGGCGGCACGCAGACCACCGTCCTGCGGCGGCGGCTGGTCAGGCTCTCCGTGCGGATCACCGCGCATCCGTTCTGGGCGACCGTGCCCGACGTCGCACCGGCCGCCCGGATGGCACTGAAGGAAATGGCGTGGACCGAGGGGCCGTGAAGCGCGCTCCCGGATGCGGACACCTGGGCCGTATCCGTCCTCGGCGGCTGACGGATCGTCAACATCCGCTGCGGACACCGAAGATGGGGGACCGCACTCGACCGGAGGATCGCCGCTGCCTAGGATGTGGGGCAGCTTCTGCACGTGCGGGATTACTCAGAGTCGAGACGTCATGAGGGGCCCTATGGAACACGGGGACGCGCCGCTGCCCGACAAGATCGACGTGACGGTGCCGAGCGTGGCCCGCATGTACGACTACCTCCTGGACGGAAAGGACAACTACCCGGCCGACCGTGAGGCCACCGAGCAACTGCTCCAGCAGGTGCCGAGCATGAAGGTGCTGGCGCTCAACAACCGTGACTTCCTGCGCCGTGTCGTGCGGGTGCTCGCCCGGGACTACGGCATCAAGCAGTTCGTGGACCACGGCTCCGGCCTGCCCTCGGTGGACAACGTCCACGAGATCGCCCAGGCGATCCACCCCGACGCCCGCGTCGTCTACAGCGACGTGGACCCGATCGTCCTGGCCCACGGGCGCGCGCTGCTGGAGCAGAACGAGAACACCGCCGTGCTGCAGGCCGACTTCCGCGACATCGAGAGCATCTGGGAGAGCCCGGAGCTCAAGCGGCTGATAAAGCTGGACGAACCGATCGCCGCGCTCTTCGTCTCGGTGCTGCACTGCATCAAGGACTCCGACGACCCGGCGGGTGTCGTCCGCAAGGTGCGGGAGAAGCTGCCCCCCGGCAGCTTCCTGGTGGTGTGCCAGCTGGTCAGCGACGACCCGGAGACGCGCCGCTTCGTGACCGAGTTCATGGCCGAGTCCACCGGCGACCAGTGGGGCCGGGTCCGCACCCCGGAGGACGTCGAGAGCTACCTGGCCGGCCTGGAGATCCTGGAGCCCGGCCTGGTGGAGGTCTCCACCTGGCGCGCCGACAACGACCTCGCCCCGAAGCAGCCGAGCGAGGAGTGGATCGAGTTCGGCGGTGTCGCCCGCCTGACCTGACGGCCCGTCACCAGCCGCTCGACGAGGGCCCTTTCCGGCCCGGGGCCCTGCCGCCTGCCGATTACTGGTAGCGCTGCAGGGCCTTCTCCAGCATCACCCGGCTGGCGGCCGGAGTCGCGGCCAGCGCGCTCAGCTCGTCGAGCGCCGCGCGGTAGCGGTCCAGGTCCTCCAGCCGGTCCAGATAGACCGCGCTGGTCATGTGCTCCAGGTAGACCACGTCGGGCAGGAACCCCTGGGCGAACCGCAGATAGGTGACGGCGGCGCCCGGTGTGGCCGCGGCGCTGGCCTCGTAGGAAGCGATCTGCAGGCGGACGCCCGGCTGCCGCAGCACATCGAGCAGATACGTCAACTGGTCCCGCATCACCCGCGGTCCACCGACCGGCCGGTGCAGTACGCCTTCGTCGATCAGCGCCCAGAGCACGGGCGCGCCCGGCTCCCACATCCGGCGCTGCCGCTCCAGCCGCAGCGCGACCCGGCGGTCCACTTCCTCCGCCGGCGCGAGACGGTGGCCGCTGAGCACGACGGCGTGCGCGTAGGCGGGCGTCTGCAGCAGACCGGGGACGAACTGGGTCTCGTAGGTGCGGATCACATGGGCGTCCCGCTCCAGGCCGATGAGCTGCTGCAGCCAGTCCGGGACGACTTCACCGTACGGCTGCCACCAGTCGGGCTGGGCGGAGCGCTGGACGAGACGCCCGATATCGGCGCGCTCCTTGTCGTCCACGCCGTAGAGTGCCAGCAGGTCGTCGACGTCACGCGACTTCAAGGTGACGTGGGCGGTCTCCATCCGGCTGATCTTGCTGGCGTGGGCGCGGATGTGGTGGCCGGCCGCCGCCGGGGTCAGCCCGCGGCTCTCCCGCAGCGACCGCAGATACGTACCGAGCACTCGCGCCATGGCCTTGGCGCCCATGTCGGGCCGCCGTTCAAGCAGTTGTATGGGCGAGACGAGCTGCGGCGAGGCAGGCATACGGGCTCCCAAGCGATATCCGGACAGGCCAGTATTGCATTGGAGAGCCCGCTGCCACTGCCTAACGGGGTTGCTTATCGGCCTACTTCAGGCGCGATTGCCTCTTTCCGCCGGTGAGGGCGGGGTGTCAGCCGGTGAAAGCGTCGAAGTCGCCGTCCTTGGCGCCCTCGACGAAGGCGGTGAGCTCGGCCTGGGTGTAGACCAGGGCCGGGCCGTCGGGGTGGCGCGAGTTGCGCATCGCGACACTGCCGTCGGGCAGCATGGCCACCTCGACGCAATTGCCGCTCTGGTTGCTGCGCCCGCTCTTGATCCACTGGACTCCGGTGATGGAGCTGGCCTGCACGCCGTTGTCGAACTGCTGCACCGAGCATCACTCCTTCGTTGGTTCTGTAGTCCCCCGTGTGCACTTCCGCATCAGGGACCACCATAGATACCCGGGCGCCCGTTGCGCACTTGCGGATGCAATTTCCGATGCAATTGCATCCCGGTGTGCTAAACCTCGATACTGACCGTGTCGGCACGAACTCGATGCGCGCCCGGCAACCTCGCTCGGAGGGGTGACCCGCATGACCACCCAGTCGTCCACCGCCCGGAGTGCTCCCGCCAGGCACCATCAACCGCCGCCCGGCGAGCGGCAGTTGGACTCCTTCCTGCGCGCCGACTGGCGCGCGTGGGGCGGCGGCGGCCGGTCGGACTTCGACGGTGAGGGGTTCGCCGCCCTGCGCTTCGACGCCACCCCGGTCAGCGTCACCCGCACCCGGAGCTTCCTGCGCAGCACCCTCACCGACTGGCAGTTGGCGGAGCTGGTGGACGACGCGACCACCGTCGCCGCCGAGTTGGTGGCCAACGCGGTCACCCACGCCCTCCTGCCGGTGCCCCCGGCGGCGCCGCCGCCGGACGAACCCACCGCCTGGATCGCCCTGTTGCGGATGCGGGACGCGGTGGTGTGCGCGGTGGCCGACCCCAGCCCCGAGCCGCCCGCGCTGACCGAGGCGGACCCGTTCGCCGAATCCGGCCGGGGACTGCACATCGTGGCCGAACTCAGCGACACCTGGGGCCACTCGCCGCCGGAGCCGGCCGGCAAGACGGTCTGGGCCCGGCTGGCCGGCGGACGATGACACCGCGCCGGCCGCTGCCGTGGCTCGGGCGGCTCCGGGTGCCGGAGCAGGGGAACCGCCCGAACCGCTGTCAGCCGGTCCGGCGGACCTCCAGCAGCATCGCCTGGTCCGGGTTGAGCGTCGGCATCGGCACTCCGGCCACCGCCAGCACCGTGCCCGGCAGCGTCACCCACCCGTCGAGCGCCGCCGTGAGCCACGCCGGGCCGCCGGTCTGGTGCCAGGACGGCTCACCGAGGTCGGTACGGACCCGGATCCGGTAGCGGCTGCCGGGGTCAAGACCGGGCAGCGCCACCCGTCCCCACTGCCCCTCGGGCGAGGTGGCCACCCGGGCCCAGGCGTAGAGCGCCGAGGCACCGTCCTGGGCGACCACCCCGTGCAGCAGCACGGCGTCCTCCAGGTCGGCGCGGACCGTCCGCCCGGAGTGCAGCAGCGGGCGGACCTCACGGTAGAGCGCGGTCCACGCGGTGAGCCGGGCGAGTTCCTGCGGGGTGCAGCCGGTGATGTCCCACTCGATGCCGGCGTGGCCGAAGAGCGCGGTGGCGAGCCGGAAGGTGTCCGTGCTGAACCGGTCGGTGGTGTGGCTGGTGGCGGGGCCGACGTGGCTGCCGATCAGTTCGGGCGGCAGGAGCTGGGCGGTCCAGCGCTGGATCGCCTGGCGCTCCACCGGATCGTTGCAGTCCGAGGCCCAGACCCGGTCGGTCCTGGACAGGATGCCGAGGTCGATCCGGCCGCCGCCGCTGGCGCAGCTCTCGATCTCCAGCCCGGGGTGGCGCTCCTTGAGGGTGTCCAGCAGCCGGTAGAGGGCGGTGACCTGGCCGTGGGCGGTGGGCCGGTCGGCCGGGCCGTGCACGGCCTCGTGCACCTCGCGGTTGTGGTCCCACTTGAGGTAGCCGATGGCGTACTTCTCCACCAGTCCGTCCAGCGCGTCGAGCAGATACTCCCAGACGTCGGGGTTCGCCAGGTCCAGCACGTGCTGGTGGCGGGCCGCGGGGCCGACGCCGGCCGCCGGGCCGAGGACCCAGTCGGGGTGCTCGCGGGCCAGGTCGGAGTCGAGGTTGACCATCTCCGGCTCGACCCAGAGGCCGAACTCCATGCCGAGCGCCCGGACATGGTCGACCAGCGGGGTCAGCCCGCCGGGCCAGACCACCGGGTCCACCGTCCAGTCGCCGAGCCCCGCGTGGTCCGAGCGGCGGCCGCTGAACCAGCCGTCGTCGAGGACGAAGCGCTCGACACCGACCTCGGCGGCCCGTTCGGCGAGCCGCAGCAGCCGGTCCAGGTCGTGGTCGAAGTAGACCGCCTCCCAGCTGTTCAGAATGACCGGGCGGGGGGTGCGCGGGTGGGTCGGGCGGTTGCGGAGCAGGGTGTGGAAGCGGTCGGCGAGGCCGTCGAGGCCCTCGTCGGACCAGGCGTAGTGGCAGACCGGGGCCTGGTAGCTGTCGCCGGGGCCGAGCCGGATCTCCCCGGCCCGCAGGAGTTCGCCGCCGCCGAGGACGGCGGCATGGGTGCCGGCGCCCTCCGGCAGGCGTTCGACGAGATAGCGCTGGTCACCGCTCCAGGCGAGGTGGACGGCCCACACCTCGCCGTCGCGGAAGCCGAAGCCGGGGGTGCCGACGGTGACCAGGTAGGGCGAGTCGAGACCGGGTTTGCCGCGCCGCAGCTCACGGGCGTGGGTGCCGTGGTTCAGCGGGCGGCGCTGCGGCGAGCGTTCGCGGCTCCATTTGCCGGTGAAGTCCAGGAGTTCGGTGGCCCGGCGGGGCAGCGGCAGCAGCGTGGTGACCTGGCTGAGGTCGTACGGTGCCGGATCGGCGCCGCCGCGGCGGGTGACGCCGGTGGCGACCGCCAGCACGCCCGAGGGGTCGAGGGTGTAGCGGAGGGTGAAGTCCAGGCCGGAGGTGTCGTCGGCCAGCTCGATGGTCAGTTCGCCGCCGCCGCCCGGTTCCTGGCGGCTGGAGGTCGCCAGCGTGTGGAGCCGGGGGGCGGCGGCGGTACCTGCCAGGTGGCCGGCGTGGGCCGGGGTGCCGGACCAGCCTTCGGCCTCGGTGGGCCAGACGGTGAAGCGGCGGGGAGCGTCCATGGCGTTGTTGAGCACGGCGGCCTCCGCGGTCAGGACCAGCGCGGCGGCGTCCTCGCCGGAGAGTTCGCCGAGGTCAGGGCCCCAGTGCAGGACTCTGGGCACCGGCTCGCTGAGCTCCACGACGAAGCAGGTGCCGGCCGCGCGCAGGGAGACGATCCGCGCGGTGGTGTCGGGCATACAGAGTCCTTTCCGAGTGTCCACCGCAGTGGACGGGTCCGGCCGACCGGGTCCGGCCTGCCGGTGGCCGGCCGGACCCGGTTGTGGTCATGGTGGAACTTCGCGGTCCGTGGACCGCCGCCGGCCGTACGGGGGACGGCCGCCGGTGATCATTCTGCCGCGCTCACTTCTTGCCCAGCAGGGACTTGCTCTGGCTCTGCATGGAGGCGAAGACGCTGTCGCTCTTCTGTCCGGCGAAATACGCCTCGAAGAGCGGGTCCATGGCGTCCTGGACGGCGGCTCCGTTGCCGTAGACCGGGGACGGGTAGAGCACCTTGTTCTTCAGCATGTCGGTGAAGACCGACAGGTCGACGCCCTGGGCGGCCAGCGTCTTCGCCGAGGCGTCCATGGCGGCGGGGATCGAGGGGAAGAACGTACCGGTCTGCGACGCCTTGGTCTGGCAGGACTCCGAACCCATGTAGGAGACCCACTTCCAGGCCAGGCCGGGGTTCTTGGTGCCGGCCCAGATGTTGTTGCCGTTGGAGTTGCTCATCACGGCGCGGGTCCTGCCGTCGGGGCCGAGCACCGTGGGCGCGATACCGACCTTCAGGTTCGGGATCTTGGCGAAGGTCGACGCCTCCCACGACCCGCCGGTCTCCAGGGCCACCTTCCCCGAGGAGAGCAGGTCGACGTCGCTGACGCTGGTGGTGAACTCGCCGATCTTCGGGGCGTATCCCTTGTCCTCCAGCGACCGCACCCAGTCCATGGTCTTCACGAACCGCGGGTCGTTGTAGTTGAAGACAGTCGGCCAGTTGGGCTTGTCGCCCAGCCGCCAGCCGGTGGTGGAGACGAACGGGCTCCAGGTGGTCTGGCCGATGAAGTCCTTGGCGGCGATCTCACCGAAGCCGTAGGTCTTGACGTGGTTCTTGTCGAAGCCGGGCTGGTCGCCGCGGCGGCCCTTGTCGTCGAGGGTGAGGTGGGCGACCATCTTGCCGAAGGTACCGCCGTCGTCGGGGTTCCAGGTGAGACCGGCGACGTCCTGCGCGGTGTAGCCGGCCTTGGTGATCATGTCCGTGTTGTAGTAGGTGCCGGCCGCGGCCCAGTCCAGCGGGAGCGCGTACTGCTTGCCGTCGGTGAACTTCCAGGCGTCGACGCCCACGGAGAAGCGGGACAGGTCGAACGCGTCCTTGGCGATGAAGTCGTCCAGCGGCATCAACTGGTGCTGCGATGCGTACGCCTGGAAGTACTGGACGCTGTTCTGGAAGGCGTCAGGGGCGTTCCCGGCCACGAAGCCGGCGGTGAGCTTGGTGAAGTAGTCGTCCACGTTGTACTGGGAGATCTTCACGGTGGTGCCGGGGTTGGCCTTCTCGAAGTCCGTCGCGCAGACCTGGTAGGCGGCGGCCTGCTTGTCGTCCCACGTCCACCAGTTGACCGTCTTGGAGCCGGAGCCGCCGCCCGAGCCGGAGGAGCAGGCGGAGACGACGGTGGCCAGGGCGAGGGTGGCGCCCAGCGCGGCGGCCTTTCGGATTCTCATGGGTTCCTTCTTTCGGTTCCGAGCGTGCCTGGGGCGTCGCTCTGGGGGCGGGACGACGTTTTGAGGAGCGGCCCGAAGGCGCGCAGGGCGATGGCGAGGTCTTCCGAGCCGCCGGCGTCGTGGCCGTTGAACTCCCACAGCCGCAACTGCCGGGGACCGGCGTAGGCGTGGTGGGCAGCGACGGTGGTGGCCGGCGGGCAGACGTCGTCGCGCAGCCCGGCGGAGAACCACGCGGGCGCGGTGGCGCGGCGGGCGAAGGCGAGGCCGTCGAAGTAGCCGAGGGTGCCGAAGGTCCGCGTCACCCGGTCGCGGCGGGCGGCGAGGTAGCCGATGAGTTCGGCGTACGGCCCGGCGCCGGTCAGCCGGGTGGCCTGCCGGATGTCGCACAGGAACGGCGACTGGATGTGCGCCGCGGTCAGGTCGGGTACGAGTCCGGCGACGGCCAGCGCGATACCGCCGCCCTGGCTGTTGCCGATGGCGGCGACCTTGGCGGGATCGGCGAGGCCGCTGCCGCGTAGGGCGTCGACCGCGCGGACGGCGTCGGTGAAGACCCGCCGGTAGACGTAGGTGTCCTTGTCCTCGATCCCGCGGGTGAGGAAGCCGGGGTGGGCGGGGCCGCTGCCGACCGGGTCGGGGGTGGCGCCGCCGCCGGCCCAGGCGCCGCCCTGGCCGCGGGTGTCCATCAGCAGGTGGGCGTAGCCGGCCGACGACCAGAGCAGGTCGTCGACGGGGGCGCCGCGGCCACTGCCGTAGCCGTGGAACTGGACCACCGCGGGCAGCGGTCCGCTCCGGGCGCGGGGCAGTCGCAGCCAGCCGCGTACCGGATGGCCGCCCCAGCCGGGGAAGGACGCGTCGAAGACGTCCACCGTCTCCAGGCCGGTGTCGACCGGGGTCAGCTCCAGCCGGGGGCCGGTCCGTCGGGCCTCGGCGAGGGTGTCCTGCCAGAAGGCGTCGAAGTCGGCCGGCTCCCGGTAACTGCTGCGGTACGCCCACAGGTCGGGCAGATCCGGCGGCTCGGGCGGCTCGGGCGGCTGGGGCGGCTCGGGCGGCTGGGGCGGCTCCGGGGGCTCTTGGCGCTTCGGGGGCTCCGGCAGATCCGGCCCGGTCAGCATGCCGTGGCCCGGCCGGCCGGCCGCAGTCGCCCGTCGAGGGTGAGGCGGCCGCCGGCGGGCACGCGGACCTCGGCGGTCCGGTCGCGGTGCCGTACTCGTACCGGCCGGTCGCCGTCGCCGGCACGGCGGCGCAGGGTGACCCCGGTCAGCTCGCCGTCCCGCCAGGTGAAGTCGGCCGCGAGGCCACCGCGGCAGCGCAGGTCGGTGGCCTCGCCGTCGGGCCACTCGGCGGGCAGCGCCGGCAGCAGGTGGACGGTGCCGGTGTGGCTCTGCAGCACCATTTCGGTGAGCGCGGCCATGAAGCCGTAGTTGCCGTCGATCTGGAACGGCGGGTGGGTGGAGAAGAGGTTGGGCAGCAGACCGCCCCACCGCGATCCGTCCACCGGCGCGTCGTCGCCCGGGTCGCCGTCAAGGGGGCGGGCCGCTTCCAGCAGCAGCGCGCGGGCGGTGCCGGCGTCCCGCAGCCGGGCCCGCAGGGCGATCTTCCAGGCCCAGGACCAGCCCATCGCGCCCGGCCCGCGGCGGTCCATCAACAGCCCTGCGGCCGTGGCGAGTTCGGGGGCGGTGTCGGGGTCGATCTGCCCGAGCGGGTGGACGGCGATCATCTGCGAGAGGTGGCGGTGCTGAGGGTCCGCCTCGGGCAGGTCCTGCGACCACTCCTGCAGCCGGCCCTCGGCGGAGATCGCGGGCTGCGGCAGCCGCGGCAGCGCGGCCCGGATCTCGGCGGTCAACGGGTCCTGGGTGCCCAGGAGTTCGGCGGCACGCAGGGTGCGCTCCAGGACCGCGCGGGTGAGCGCGATGTCCATGGCGCTGGAGCGGGTGAGGGATTCCGGGACGCCGGCAGCCGAGAGGAAGAGATTCTCCGGGGAGGTGGAGGGGATCGTCTCCAGGCCGCCGGCGCCGTCGTCCACCAGCCAGTCGAGCAGGAAGGCGGCGCAGCCGCGCAGCAGCGGCCAGGCCCGGTCCCGCAGGAAGGCGGTGTCCTGGGTGAACTCGTAGTGGTCCCAGAGGTGCTGGACGAGCCAGGCGCCGCCCATCTGCCAGATCGCCCAGGACGGGTTGCCGTGGCCCATGCCGACCGGCAGCGCCCAGCCCCACATGTCGGAGTTGTGGTGCGCGACCCAGCCGCGTGCTCCGTAGAGTTCGTGGGCCACACCGGCGCCGTTGGCGGCGATCCGGTCCAGCAGGTCGAAGAGCGGTTCGTGGCAGGTGGTGAGCCCGGCGGCCTCGGCGCCCCAGTAGTTCATCTGGGTGTTGATGTTGACGGTGTAGTTCGACGACCAGGCGGGGCGCAGTTCGGCGTTCCAGATGCCCTGGAGGTTGGCGGGCGGCCCGGCGTGCGGGCGTGACGCGGTGGCGAGCAGGTAGCGGCCGAGCTGGAACAGGACGGTGGCGGTGAGGAGTTCGTCGCCGCCGCCGAGGATGTCGCGGGCAACGTCGTACGTGCCGGCGCGGCGCGGTCCGATCCGCAGCGCACTGCCGCCGAGCAGGGACCGCAGGTCCGCCTCGTGGCTCTCGCGCAGGTCCGCGGCGCCGCGGGCGGCCTCCCGGGCGGCGATACGGGCCGCGGCGGCGAGGTGCGCGGCCCGGTCGGCGGGGGCTTCGTTGCCGGACCAGTGGGCGGCGGCCGTGGTGGAGCTGGCGAGGGTGACCAGGAGGTGCGTGGCAGCGGTGATCCGCAGCGATCCGTCGTCGGGGCTGACCGTGACCCGGCCGTCGGTGGCCAGTCGCAGGGCGAGCGCCCCGAACGGGTCGTACCCGTCGACCGGGCCGCCGGCGTACCGCAGCGGTTCTGCGACGCCGGTCTCGTGGGAGGGGGCGCCGTCCACCGGGATCTCGACGCCGAGGGTGATGCCGCCGGGGTCGCACGCCCGGTGCACCTCCCGCAGCGGGGTGCTCAGGTCCAGGCCGAGGTCGGCGGTTCCGCCCTCGGTGGTGAGGGCCACCACGAGGGTGCCGCCCGCGCCACCGTCCGCCGGGCCGTCGGCGGTGGCGGTCGCGGTGGCGGTGGCGGTGGCGGTGGCGGTGGCAGCAGCCCAGACGGCCCGGCGGACGGTCACGCCGGCCGTCTCGAAGATCTCCTCGGCCACACCGCTGTCCAGGTTGAGGGTACGGCCGTGGTGGACTGTCCGCGGGGCGTTGCGGCCGTGGCCGGCGCCGGACACGGTGAGCCAGAGGTCGGCGTAGGGCAGGTACTCCTGGCTGTAGGGGCCTTCGAAGGACATCAGCAGGCTCTCCGCCCGGCGGTGGTCCTCGGCCCGGATGGCGGTACGGACCTCGGCCAGCCGCTCCGGGCCCGCGCCGGCCGCCCTTACGGCGGCGAGCGCCGTGGCCGGGCCGCCGGGGGTGCCCGACCAGACGGTGGAGTCGTTGATCTGGATCCGGGCGCGTCCGGCGCCGCCGAAGACCATCGCGCCGAGCCGGCCGTTGCCGACCGGGGCCGCCTCGTTCCAGTCGGCGGCCGGCCGCGGCCAGGCCAGCAGCAGGTCGCCCGCGGTGTCCAGGGGGGTGGTGTGCACGTGATTCATCCCGTTGTGCTCGAAAGCGGGGACCGCGAAGGATCCGGTGCCGCGGATGGCGTGGCCGGCCGGCGCTACTTGATGCCGGAGAAGCCGATGGAGTTGACGATGCGCCTGCCGAAGGCGACGAAGAGCAGCAGCATCGGCAGCGCCGCGATCAGGGCGGCGGCCATCAGGCCCGCCCAGTCGGGGGCGGCCTGCGGCGAGGACTGCTTGAAGACCCCGAGCGCCAGGGTCAGCGGCTGGACGCTGTCGTCGTTGGTGACCAGCAGCGGCCACAGGTAGTCGTTCCAGGCGTTGACGAACATCAGCAGCGAGATGGTGGCGATGGGTGCGGAGGACATCGGCAGGATGATCCGGAAGAAGATCCGCAGCGGCCCGGCGCCGTCGATGATCGCGGCCTCCTCGATCTCACTGCTCAGCCCGAGCATGAACTGCCGCAGGAAGAAGAGCGTGAACGCCTGGAAGAGCGCCCCGGGCAGGATGAGTCCGGCGAAGGTGTTGGTCAGGCCGAGGTCTTTGACGAAGACGAAGTTCGGCAGCAGCGTGAAGACGCTGGGCACCATCAGCGCGGCGATCAGGATGTTGAAGACCAGGTTCCGGCCGCGCCAGTGCAGCCGGGAGAAGGCGTAGGCCGCCGCCGCCGAGAAGAGCACGATCAGCACGGTCTGCACGGACGCGTAGACCAGCGAGTTGCGCAGGTAGAGCGCGATGTCGAGGGAGGCGCCCGATCCGCCCTGCGCCTGCGCCTGGGCGGTGTCGGCGATGCCCAGCGCGCGTTCGAAGGCACCGAAGGTGAAGCCGACCGGCAGCGGAGAGGACGGGTGGGTGGCGAGGCTGTAGTTGTTGGAGAGCGCGGTGCGCAGGATCCAGTAGAAGGGGAAGAGCGTGATCAGCACGATGATGCCGAGGTAGGTCCACGCCACGATCCGGCCAGGAGCGAATGTCCGGCGGCGGGGGCTCCGCACGATCGCGGTGGGCGCAAGGGTGACCGCCATGGGGGCTTCCCTAAGAATGTGAGGCGGTCCGGGAGGACCGGGTGTGGCTGATGGGGGTCTGTCGTTGATGACTCGGAAGGAATGGCCGCCCGGTCCTCCGGGGCGCTCCGACCACTGATTGAGAACTGCGGTCATCGCTGGTTAGGGACCTGTCGGCGGGGTGTTCTTCGGACCATGGAGTGCTGGTCACGAGGGATACGGAGCGGCGGGCTTGAGCACGTCTGACACGCGGATATGGGTCGGCATCGATGCCGGCAAGGGGCACCACTGGGCAGTCGCGGTGGACGCCGACGGCGAGACGCTGTTCTCGACGAAGGTGATCAACGACGAGGCCCAGATCCTCACCCTCATCGACACGGCCCGCGAACGGGCCGACGAGGTGCGGTGGGCAGTGGACATCTCCGGCCGGGCCTCGACCTTGCTGCTGGCCCTGCTGATCGCGCACGGCCAACAGGTCGTCTACGTCCCCGGTCGAACGGTCAACCGGATGACCGGCGCTTACCGGGGCGAGGGCAAGACCGACGCCAAGGATGCCCGTGTCATCGCCGACCAGGCGCGCATGCGCCGGGACTTCGCTCCGCTGGACACGCCCCCGGAGCTGGTCTCCAACCTGAGGGTGCTGACGAACTACCGGGCCGACCTGATCGCCGACCGGGTGAGGCTGATCAACCGGCTCCGTGACCTGCTGGTCGGCATCTGTCCGGCCCTGGAGCGGGCGTTCGACTATTCCGCGGCCAAGGGCCCGGTCGTCATGCTCACCGAGTACCAGACACCGGCCGCTCTGCGCCGGATCGGCGTCAAGCGCCTGACGGCCTGGCTTGAACGCCGCAAGGTCCGCAGTGCCGCCGACGTCGCGGCCAAGGCCGTGGAGGCGGCCCAGGCCCAGCAGATCGCACTGCCCGGCGAGAAGCGGGCCGCCAAGCTGGTCTGCGACCTCGCCCACCAGCTGCTGGCCCTGGACGAGCGGATCAAGGACAACGACCGGGAGATCCGCGAGACGTTCCGATCCGACGACCGCGCGGAGATCATCGAGTCGATGCCCGGCATGGGGCCCATCCTGGGCGCCGAGTTCGTCGCCATCGTCGGCGACCTGGCCGGCTACCGCGACGCCGGCCGCCTTGCCTCGCATGCCGGTCTGGCCCCGGTGGCCCGGGACTCCGGCCGCCGAACCGGCAACTACCACCGGCCCAAGCGCTACAACCGCCGTCTGCGGCGGCACATCTTCTACATGGCCGCCCAGACCGCCATGATGCGGCCCGGCCCCTCCCGCGACTACTACCTCAAGAAGCGGGCCGAGGGGCTGCTGCACACCCAGGCCCTGCTCTCGCTCGCCCGACGCCGGGTCGACGTGCTCTGGGCGATGCTGCGTGACAAGAGGCTGTTCACCTCCGCCCCGCCAGTCACGCAGGCGGCTTGACACGATCATTGAGATTCCTTCAGTTCAGGTCGGATTCGTCGGAGCGGGCGAGCCGCAGCTGGGTGAAGGTGACCGCGATGAGCAGCGCGAACAGGGCGAGCGACATGGTGGCGGCGTAGCCGAAGTCGAACTGCCGGAAGGCCTTGTCGTAGATGTACATCTGCAGCACGTTGGAGGCGTTGGCCGGCCCGCCCTTGGTGGTGACCGCCACGATGTCGAAGACCTGGAAGCTGTTGATGACGGTCAGCACCACGACCATCACCAGGATCGGGCGGAGCAGCGGCACGGTGAGGCGGCGGAACATCTGGGCCTCGCCCGCGCCGTCGACCCGGCCGGCTTCGTAGATCGTCGGCGGTATGGTCTGCAGCCCGGCGAAGATCAGCAGGGCGTAGTAGCCCATCCACTTCCAGACGCTGATCGCGGCGAGCGAGGGGATGGCCCAGTTGCCGGTGCCCAGGAACATGACCGAGTGGCCGGTGACGTTCTTCAGCACGATGTTGACCACGCCCAGTTGGGGGTCGAGCATCCACTGCCAGACCAGGGCCGCGACCACGTTGGAGATCAGGAACGGCAGCAGGATCACCCCGCGCAGCAGGCCGGAGCGGGTGACCCGGTGCAGCACCACCGCGGTCACCAGCGAGATCAGCGTGCCGAAGACGACGGCGAGCACCACGAAGTAGACGGTGACCAGCAGCGAGTGCCAGAAGACGCTGTCGTGGACCAGCTCGTGGAAGTTGGACAGGCCCACCCAGCTCGGCGGGGTCAGCACATGGAAGTCGGTGAAGCTGAGGTAGATGCCGCGGAAGGTCGGATAGGCGAAGAAGACCGCGAAGCCGGCGACCGCGGGGAGGATCAGCAGCAGGGCCACCGGCAGGTCCTTGCGGCTGGCCGCACGGGACCGGGTGACGGTGCTGCGCTGTGCTTTCCGGCCGCCCCTGCCGGTCCGGCCGGGGCCGGCGGGCTTGCGGAACCTGCTGGTCCGGGCGGCCGTGGTGGCCACTGCGTCCGACGGCGGTTTCACCGGCGTCGTCTGGTTGTCGTGCGAAGTGACCACCACGGCACTCTCCTAGCGGGGTCGGGCCTTACGGGGCTGGGCCTTCAGGGGCGCAGGATCAGACGGTGATCCGGTCGATGTCGGACACGTAGTCGTCCGGGTTGCCGAGGCTGACGGTGTTGCTGCCTGCCTTCAGCTGGACGGGAACGGTCACCGACTGGGCGGTCCCCCAGTTGTTGTCGTTGGTGCCGGGGAGCGGGAGCTGGAAGGACGTGCCGCCCGAGGTGACGACGACGGTCCGGCCGGTGGAGCCGTCCACGTAGTCGAGCTTGAGCAGGTAGGTGCCGTCCTTCGGCGCGGTGACGTTGTTGATCGCCAGTGCGTTGCCGGCGCCGCCGAGGTTGCCGACCTTCTTGCCGCCCGAGCAGCCGGAGCAGTCTCCGACGCTCGCGTTGCCGGTGAGCGTGTTGGCCGCCGCCTCCGCCTCGTAGGAGACGGGTCCGCCCGCGGCCGGGGTGGTGACCGGGACCGCCTTGCTGGGCGCGGAGCGGTGGCCCTTGGCGTCCTTGGCGACGACGGTGAAGGAGTAGCCGGTGGCGGAGGTCAGACCGGTGACGGTGGCCGCGGTGCCGGTGGTCGAGCTGACTTTCTTGCCGTTGACGTAGATGTCGTAGCCCGCGGGCTTGCCGTTCTCCACCGCGTCCCAGGCCAGCGAGACCGAGGCGGCGGTGGCGGCGGTGCCGTGCACGGCGAGCGGGACGCCCGGGGTGGACGGCTTCTTCGGGGTGATGGTGAACAGCCGCGAGCCGTGCGGCGGGAGTTCGGTGGTGTAGTGGCCGCTGACGCCACCGAGGTTCTTGTGGCTCCACAGGTCGCGCAGGTTCGCCTGCCCGCTGATGCCGAGGTCCGACAGGTCGGCGGTGACGTTCTGGTAGCCCTTGCCGAGGTTGAACAGGGCGACGGTGTAGCTGCCGTCGGCGTTCCGGGCGTACCAGACCTGCTGGTCGGTGGCCTGGCTGACCGGCTTGGCCGGGTTGCCCGCCTGGTCGACCGCGATGACCTCGTCGTTGGTGAGCAGCGAGAGACCGTAGTCGTCGAGCTTGGTGAGGTCGTCACCGATGTACAGCGGGGCGGCTTCGATCGCCCACAGCGTCATGTAGCTCTGCCGCTCGACATCGGTGAGGCCGTCCATCGGGCCGACGCCGACGTCGAGGGAGTCGAGGTTGTTCCAGTGCCTGGGCCCGGCGTCGTCGATCCACGGCACGACGTCGTTCCAGCGGCCCTTGACCGAGTTGTTCCAGGTCACCAGGGTGTCGCAGTAGCACTCGACGTCGGTGTCGACGCGCCACCCGTTGGAGTTGGCCTTCCACACGTCGGCCTTGGTGTGGCTCAGCGACCAGGAGAGGGTGAGCTGGATCGGGCGGCCGGTGTTCTGCAGCGCCTGGTGCCAGGCCTGGACGTCGGGCACGTTGTCGTGCGCCGCGTCACCCTGGTTGGAGCCGGGCCCGACACCGTCCACCTTGAGGAAGTCCACGCCCCAGCCGGCCAGTTCGTCGGCGACGGAGTCGATGTACTTCTGCGAGCAGGGGCTGGACCAGTTCATCTGGTAGGACACGTTGTCCCAGCCGCTGGTCTTGCGCAGGTCGGGGTAGACGATGTCCTTGGTGGTGCAGCCGGGCGCGCCGTAGATCGGCGTCTTGCCGTCGTTGTAGGCGTCGAAGTAGAGGCCGACCGCCAGGTAGGCGCCGAACTTCAGTCCCTTGCGGTGCAGTTGGTCACCGAGGTAGGTGAAGCCGTCGGGGAAGGTCGCCTTGTTGGGGACCGGGCGGCCGTAGCTGTCGAAGCCGCCGACCCAGCCGGCGTCCACATTGACGTAGTCGTAGCCGTGGCCCTTGAGCTTCTTGGAGAGCACGTCCGCCTGCTGGAGGATGTGCGCCTGGGTGAGGTACTTCTCGTTGCCGTAGCCGGGGAAGTTGGTGGACTCCAGGCTCCAGCTGCTCCAGCCCATGTACGGCTTGTCGGCCAGTACCGGCGCGCTGCCGTGCTGGGTGGCGGCCGGGGCCCGGCCGGAATCGCCGGCGGACGCGGTGGCCGATGCCGCGGTCGGCACCAGGAGGGCCGCGGCGAGCGCGGCGACCGCCAGCAGGGGCAGCGCGAGGCCGCCCCGCAGGCGGGAGAACGGCTTTCTGCGCCGCGGCGGGGCGGCGGGTCCTTCGGGTCCAGCTGGACGAGGCATGGGTCTACTCCATCTCGGCGCGGAGGCATGCGGCGGAGATCAGAACTGCCGGGGATGCGGACAGGGGTTCACTCGTCCTCGGGTCGTTCCCTCGGTGGCGGTCGTCCCGGAGCACCACCGAGGGGGCGAGGAAGTGCGGCGAATGTAGCCAGGGTTTCCTTCCAGCGTCAACATAATCGGCAGGAAAAATCCGATGTTTGGCCCGACCGATCCGCACCCAAGTCGGCCCAGTCCCGGAAAACCGGCCCAGGACGGGCGGAACGTAGGCCGCAAGTGCCCGATCTCCGCACTTCCTTACTTTCCCCTGGAAATGTATGGTCCAGGCATGACGCTCGCCGATCAGCCGCCCGCCGCTGCTCTGGTCTTCCAGACCCTGCTCGCCCACGGTCCGCTCACCCGGGCCGAGGCGGGACGGCGGACCGGACTGTCACCGGGCGCGGTCACGAAGGTGGCCACTCCGCTGCTGGCCGACGGCTGGATCACCGAACTCGGCCGCCCCACCGTGGAGCGGGCCAACGGCCGGCCGGCCACCCTGATCGCGGTGCGGGCGGAACGCGCCCGCTTCATCGGTGTCAAGGTCACCGCGGACGAGCTGATCGGCGTGCTGGTGGACCTGACCGCCCAGCCGCTGGCGGCGCGGCGGGCGCGCCTCGGCTCCCGCGACGTCGGCACCGTGGTGCTGGCCATCGCCCGGCTGGTCACCCAGCTGCGCAAGGCGGCCGGCTTCGAGCGGGCCGGCCAGGAAGGCGGCGGACAGGCGGGCGGCGGGGACGGGGACGGCAGGCACGGGGACCTGCAGCACGAGGGCGGCCGGCACGAGGACGACGTGCACAGCATCGGCGTCACCATCTCCGGCGATGTCGACGGACACACCGGCACCGTGCAGTACTCCCCCTTCCTCAACTGGCGGCGGGTGCCGCTGGCCCAGCTGGTGGAGACCGCCACCGGCACGCCGACCGTGATCGAGAACGATGTACGCGCCCTGACCGTGGCCGAGCAGTGGTTCGGCGCCGGGGTCGGACTGTCGTCGTTCGCCCTGGTCACCGTGGGGGCCGGCATCGGCTGCGGGCTCTCCATCGGCGGGCGGGTGGTGTCCGGGGCACACGGGGTGTCGGGCGAGGTCGGCCACCTGCCGGTCGGCGGCACCGACCGTATCTGCACCTGCGGCAACACCGGCTGCGTGGAGGCCGTCGCCTCGACGCACGCCATCACCGAGCAGGCCCGGCAGGCCACCGGCGACGACGAGCTGACGATGGACCAGGCGGTACGGCTGGCGCACGCCGGTGACCCCGCGGTCCGGGCGGTCTTCGCCCGGGCCGGTCACACGCTCGGGCTGGCGATGGCCTCGGTGGCCAATCTCATCGGGCCGGAGCGGATCATCATCTCCGGCGAGGGGGTCGCCTCGTACGACCTGTTCGCCGACCAGATCCGGCAGACCTTCGCCGATCACGCGTTCGGTGCCGCCGCGGACTGCGATCTGGTGGTCCGGCCGCTGCCGTTCGAGGAGTGGGCCCGCGGAGGTGCGGCGATCGCCGCCCAGCGGGTCTTCGCACCGTCGAAGTGACGCCCGGTCACGGCGTTGCGGAAGGAACCCCATGACGCGTGACCATCTGGCCGGGCTGCTGACCGGCGCCGACGCCCGCCGACGACCTGTCGGGGCACGTCCGGCTCGCCGCCTCGAACTCGATACCGATCGCGGTTGGCGAGTCGGTGGCGGCGGGGTCCGGGTCCGCCGTGGACCCGGACCCCGCCCGCCGCGCCGGACCGCCGGTCAGGAGAGCTTCGACAGATCCTTGTTCAGCTCCAGGACATTGACGTGGCTCTCGCCGAGGAAGCCGAGGCTGCGGCCGTCCACATGCGCGGCGACCAGTCGGTGCACCGCGTCCGCGGACAGGCCGCGGGCCGCCGCGACCCGGTTGACCTGCTCGTAGGCGTAGGCCGGGGAGATGTCCGGGTCCAGGCCGGATCCGGAGGCGGTGAGCGCGTCCGGCGGCACCGTGGCGGGGTCCACCCCGTCGAAGGCGGCGACGTCGTGCCGGCGCTGCTGGATCGTCTTGACCAGATCCGGGTCGTTGGGCCCGA
Source organism: Streptomyces sp. NBC_01476 (assembly GCF_036227265.1). Lineage (NCBI taxonomy): Bacteria > Bacillati > Actinomycetota > Actinomycetes > Kitasatosporales > Streptomycetaceae > Streptomyces > Streptomyces sp. NBC_01476. The sequence continues at coordinate 577,995 of NZ_CP109446.1, forward strand.
GGTTGGAGGCACCGGAGGCCAGCGGGTCGTACGACCCGGCGGACGGTCGCGGCTGGAAGAACTTCGGGTCCGGCCGGGCGGCCTCGTCGGCGTTGTCCGGGTCCTTCTTCGGCAGGTTGAAGTTCTGGCCGATTTCGCTGGATCCGACGACCCGGCCGTTCTGCTTGATCAGCGACCCGTCGGCCTTGTCACTGAAGGCGGCCTGGGCCACCCCGGTGACGGCCAGCGGGTAGATCAGCCCGCAGACGATCGTCATCAGGATCAGCATGCGCAGCGCCGACAGGTGCCGGCGGACCGCGGTGGGGAGGTTGTTCATGTCACGCACCTACGTTCTCGGTGTCCGCGGTCAGCTCAGTCCGGGGATGAACTGGACGATCAGGTCGATGATCTTGATGCCGGCGAACGGCAGCACCAGGCCGCCGATGCCGTACACCCAGATGTTGCGGTTGAGCAGTTTCGCCGCCGAGGACGGCCGGTAGCGCACACCGCGCAGGGCCAGCGGGATCAGCACCACGATGATCAGCGCGTTGAAGATGATCGCGGAGGCGATCGCCGACGTCGGGCTGTGCAGCTTCATGATGTTGAGCGTGTCCAGGCCCGGGTAGGCCACGGTGAACATCGCGGGGATGATCGCGAAGTACTTCGCGATGTCGTTGGCGATCGAGAAGGTGGTGAGCGCGCCCCGAGTGATGAGGAGTTGCTTGCCGATCTCCACGATCTCGATCAGCTTGGTGGGGTTGGAGTCCAGGTCCACCATGTTCCCGGCCTCCTTGGCGGCCGAGGTGCCGGTGTTCATGGCCACGCCCACGTCCGCCTGGGCCAGCGCCGGGGCGTCGTTGGTACCGTCACCGGTCATCGCGACCAGCTTGCCGCCGGCCTGCTCGCGCTTGATGAGCGCCATCTTGTCCTCGGGCGTGGCCTCGGCGAGGAAGTCGTCCACCCCCGCCTCGTCCGCGATCGCCTTGGCGGTCATCGGGTTGTCACCGGTGATCATCACCGTGCGGATACCCATCCGGCGCAGTTCGTCGAACCGCTCCCGCATCCCCTCCTTGACCACGTCCTTGAGGTTGATCACGCCGAGCACGGTGGCGCTGGTCCGGCCGTCACGGACGACGACCTCCCCGACCACCAGCGGTGTGCCGCCACTGGAGGCGATGCCGTCGACCATCGGGCCGACCTCGTCGGTCGGGTGACCGCCGTTCTCCCGGATCCAGTGCATCACCGAGGTGGCGGCGCCCTTGCGCAGGAGGCGCTGGTCGCCGTCCTCGACGAGGTCGACGCCGCTCATCCGGGTCTGCGCGGTGAAGGGCACGAACGAGGCGCTGCCGAGTTCGCCCTCGGCGCGACCGCGCAGGCCGTACCGCTCCTTGGCGAGCACCACGATGGACCGGCCCTCGGGGGTCTCGTCGGACAGCGACGACAACTGCGCGGCGTCGGCCAGTTCGCCGACCGGGACCTCGCCGACCGGGAGGAACTCGGCGGCCTGCCGGTTGCCGAGGGTGATGGTGCCGGTCTTGTCCAGCAGCAGGGTGTTGACGTCGCCGGCCGCCTCGACGGCCCGGCCGGACATGGCGAGGACGTTCCGCTGCACCAGCCGGTCCATACCGGCGATGCCGATCGCGGAGAGCAGCGCGCCGATGGTGGTCGGGATCAGCGCGACCACCAGGGACACCAGGACCACGATGGACTGCTCGGCGCCCGCGTAGATCGCCATCGGCTGGAGGGTGACGACGGCCAGCAGGAAGACGATGGTCAGCGAGGCGAGCAGGATGTTCAGCGCGATCTCGTTGGGGGTCTTCTGCCGGGAGGCGCCCTCGACCAGGGCGATCATCCGGTCGATGAAGGTCTCGCCGGGCCTGGAGGTGATCCGCACCACGATCCGGTCGGAGAGCACCCGGGTGCCGCCGGTGACCGCGCTGCGGTCGCCGCCGGACTCGCGGATCACCGGCGCGGACTCGCCGGTGATCGCCGACTCGTCCACCGAGGCGATGCCTTCGACGACATCGCCGTCACCGGGCACGGTCTGCCCGGCCTCGACCACCACGTGGTCGCCGAGCCGCAGTTCGGCGGCGGGCGCCGACTCCTCGCGCGGGTGGGCCGCGCCGGGCCGCCAGTCGACCAGCCGGCGGGCGACGGTCTCGGTCTTGGTACGGCGCAGGGTCTCGGCCTGCGCCTTGCCGCGGCCCTCGGCGACGGCCTCCGCCAAATTGGCGAAGACCACGGTGAGCCAGAGCCAGACGGTGATCACCCAGGCGAAGACGCTCGGGTCCTTGATCGCGAACACCGTGGTCAGGACGGCCCCGGCCTCGACGACGAACATCACCGGGTTCTTGGCCATCACCCGCGGGTCGAGCTTCCGCACCGCGTCCGGGAAGGACCGCAGCACCATCTTCGGATCGAGCAGCCCGCCGGAGACCCGGTGCGGGCCCTGTGAGGCGGTACCGCCGCCGGCCGGGACCGGGGGCCGGTCAGTGGTCAGGGACATCAGTGCAGACCTTCCGCGAGCGGACCCAGCGAGAGTGCGGGGAAGTAGGTGAGGCCGACGACCACGACGATCACGGCGCTGAGCATGCCGACGAACTGTGGTCGGTGGGTAGGCAGGGTGCCCGTGGTGACCGGGACGGGCTGCTGCTTGGCGAGCGAGCCGGCCAGCGCCAGCACGAAGATCATCGGCAGGAAGCGGCCGAAGAGCATCGCCAGGCCCAGCGCGGTGTTGTACCAGGTGGTGTTGACACCGATACCGGCGAACGCCGAGCCGTTGTTGTTGGCCGCCGAGGTGAAGGCGTAGAGCACTTCGGAGAAGCCGTGCGGGCCGGAGTTGAGCATCGCGGCCCGTTCGCCGGGCAGCGCCATCGCGGCGCCGGTGCCGATCAGCACCACGGCCGGGGTGGCCAGGATGTAGAGCGAGGCGAACTTCATCTCCCGGGCACCGAGCTTCTTGCCCAGGTACTCCGGGGTCCTGCCGACCATCAGACCGGCCACGAAGACCGTGATGACGGCCAGGATCAGGATGCCGTAGAGCCCAGAACCGGTACCGCCGGGCGCGACCTCACCGAGCATCATGTTGAAGATCGTCATCCCGCCGCCGCCCGGCGAGAACGAATCGTGGAAGGAGTTGACGGCGCCGGTCGAGGTCAGCGTGGTGGACGCGGCGAAGAGGGCCGAGGCCCAGATGCCGAACCGCTGTTCCTTGCCCTCCAGCATGCCGCCGGCCGCGTGGCCGGCGGTGCTGCTGTAGCTGTGCAGTTCGTTGACGGTGATCAGGGCGACCGAAGCGGCCCAGATCAGGCCCATGACAGCCAGGATCGCGTAGCCCTGGCGGCGGTCGCCGACCATCGTGCCGAAGGTGCGCGGCAGCGAGAAGGAGATGACCAGCAGCAGGTAGATCTCCAGCAGGTTGCTGAAGCCGGTCGGGTTCTCGAACGGGTGGGCGGAGTTGGCGTTGTAGAAGCCGCCGCCGTTGGTGCCGAGTTCCTTGATGGCTTCCTGCGAGGCGACCGGGCCGCCGGTGATGGACTGCTTGTCGCCGAGCAGCGTGGTGATCTCGTGGATGCCGTGGAAGTTCTGCACCACGCCGACCGCGACCAGCACGATCGCGAAGACGAACGCGAGCGGCAGCAGCAGCCGGACGGTGATCCGGGTCAGGTCCACCCAGAAGTTGCCCACCCGGTCGGTGCGCCTGCGGGTGAAGCCCCGGATCAGCGCGGCCACGACGGCGATGCCGACGGCCGCGGAGACGAAGTTCTGCACCGCGAGGCCCGTCATCTGGACCAGGTGGCCCATGGTGACTTCGCCGGAGTACGACTGCCAGTTGGTGTTGGTGACGAAGGAGGCCGCGGTGTTGAACGCCTGGTCCGCCTTGACCGGCGGGAAGCCGAGCGACAGCAGCAGGTGGTTCTGCAGCCGCTGGAAGCCGTACAGGAACAGGACCGAGACCACCGAGAAGGCCAGCACGCTGCGCAGGTAAACCGGCCAGCGCTGGTCGGCGTCACCGTCGACACCGGCCAGTTTGTAGATGCCCCGCTCGACCGCCAGATGGCGGGCGGTGGTGAGGATACGGGCCATGTAGTCGCCCAGCGGACGATAGGAGAGCGCCAGCGCCCCGAGCAGGGCGAGAATCTGGAGCCAGCCCGCGAGAGTGTCGTTCACTAGAACTTCTCCGGGTGGATCAGGGCCAGCACGAGGTAGCCGAGCAGACAGCAGGCCACGATGAGTCCGACGATGTTCTCCGCGCTCACAGCTTCTCGGCCCCCTTGGCCACGAAGGCGAGCACGGCGAAGACCGCGATCGTCACAACGATGAAAACGAAATCGGACATGGGCGGATCCCCGGATTGTCGAAACAGCAGGCAGATGGGTTGCCGGAAGTCCCGGCTCCTGTAGGAAACCGCCTGCTCGGCGGGGTATCGACGCTTGTTGACGCTTCCCTTGCGCCCGCGACGGCGACGTTGACGCGGTCTTGACGATGCGCGCACCGGGGTCGGCGGGCCGTATTCCGGGGTCCGGCCCGCGGAGCGCTGCCGCGGGGCGGCCCGGGTGCTTGTCCGGGGGCCCGGGTGACCCGGGCGGACCGCTGAGCGAGTCCTGGCTCTCAGCTCAGGCACGGTCGCCGCGGTTGAACTGTACGAAACTTTCTCGTACCGTTGCGGCATGCCGACGGACTCCACGCCCCGATTCCGCATGTCGCCCGAGCGTCTCGCCGAGCTGTTCGCGGCCGTACGTGCGCTGCTGCTGGAATCCGGCTACGAACGGCTCACCTTCGATGCGGTGGCGGCCCGTGCCCGAACGAGCAAGGCGACGCTGTACCGGCACTGGGGCGGCAACAAATCCAGCCTGGTCATGGCCGCTCTCACCCATCAGCGTCCGGCCCTGCCCGACTACGCCGCGGCGGCCTCACTCGACGAGGTGTTCGCGCAGATGGCCCGTGCCGATCGTCTGCCGGCCCGCGACCTGCGCATGGGGTTCATGCTGCTGCACACGGCGTCGACCGACCCCGAGTTCGCCATCGCGCTGCGCACGGAGATCATCGTGCCGGTCGTGAACGAACTGGCCGCCGTTTTCGAGGCCGCCGCCGACCGCGGCGAGATCGTCCGCGACACGCCCCTGTTCCAGCGGCTGGCCCACCTGATCCTGGCTGACCTCGCCTTCTCCCCCCTGATCGGCGGCCGGGAGGACAACGCGGTGTCCCGACAGGAGCTGTTCCGGACGATCATCCGGCCGGCACTCAGCTTCATCGATCACAGCGACAGCTAGGTCTTTGTCCGGCGCGATCACCGGCGCGGGCGTCGGCCGCGCCGCGCGAGCGGTCGGTCGGCCGGTCGAGCACGGCGCAGTGCGCGCGTTGACGGGCTCGGTCACCCGGCGATCACGCGGCGGGCGACCGCGGTGCAGATGCCCGGGTGGCGCCAGGCGGCCGCACATCTCTCGAACAAGCCGGATGAACCTACCGAACGTGCGACAGAGGGTTGCCCATGAAACTGCTCGTGTACGGCGCCGGAGTCCTCGGCAGCCTGTTCTCCGCCCGCCTGTACGAGGCAGGGCACGACGTCTCACTCCTCGCCCGAGGCGAGCGCCTGGCCGCCCTGCGCCGGCACGGCGTGCAGCTCGCCGAGGAGAACAGCCCGGCCGTCCGGCGGGTACCGGTGCCGGTGGTCGAGCATCCGGCCGGCGGCTACGACCTGATCGCCGTCTTCGTCCGCACCCATCAGGTGGACGCGGTGCTGGAGTCACTCGCCGGTCTCGAAGACGACGTGCTGTTCCTGCACAACTGGGCGGCCGGCGCGCAGCCGCTGGGGGCGGTGATCGGTCACGAGCGGGTGCTGCTCGGCTTCCCCGCCGCCGGCGGGACGATGGACGGCGACGTGGTCCGCCACCGCGCGACCGGCTTCATGACCCGCCGGGTCGCGATGCCGATCGGTGAACCCGACGGCCGCACCACCCCGCGACTGGAACGGATCGTGGAGGCGTTCCGCACCACCGGGATCAACGCCAGGGCCGAGCCGCGGATGGATGCCTGGCTCCGGACGCACGCCGCGTTCGAAGTACCCCTCGGGCAGGCGGTGCACGCGGCGGGCGGCCCGGTGGCGCTGGCCGGTGATCCGGACGCCGTCCGCGGCATGCTCCACCTCGTACGGCAGAACCTGGCCGCCCTGCCGACGCCACCGGTCCCCCGCGGGTTCACCGCGTTGCGGACCCTCCCGGAAGGGCTGCTCGTGGCCGTACTGCGGCGCTTCCTGCGCAGCTCGACAGCCGTACACAGCGGACTCAGCGACACCTCCCCCGCGATGGCGGCCGAACTGGAACGCCTGGCAGAACAGCTGCGAGCCCGGGCGAAGACCCGGTAGACGACGGGCGCCTGCGCCCGCTCAGCCGGACCGCACGTGAGCGCCGCCGGCGGCCGGGTCGGTCATGGCCCGCAGACGCAGGCCGGCGACGTCGCGAACGTCGATCCCGCTGGACCCGATCGGCGGGCAGGCCGGAACCTCCCCGGTGAGCGTGCTGCGGACGACGCGCAGCGAGGGGGGATCGTCCGGTCCGAGGACGGGCCCGCGCGGCCGGCCGCACCGGGACGGGCGAACGTGTTCACGACAGTGCCATTCCGGGGACGCGCCTGCGGATGGCCTCCAGTTCGGCTTCGTCGGAGACGCCCTGCCAGTCGTACCGCGGCGTGTAGGGCGCCTCCAGTGCGTGCGCCTCGTCGTCGGTGAGCTCGACGTCCAGCGAAGCCACGGCGTCGTCGATCTGGTGGACCGAGCCGGCTCCCACCAGCGGGGCCGTGACGACCGGCTGACGGCGCAGCCAGGCGAGCGCGATCTGCGCGCGGCTCACGCCGTGGCCGTCCGCGACCTGGCCGACCGCGTCGATGATGGCGTGGTTCGAGGCCTCCTGCTCCGGCGAGTAGAGCATGTCGGCGTAGGCACCGTCCGTCCCTGAACGGACGGTCGACTTCGCGTCGTCCCACGCCCGAGCGAGGCGGCCGCGGGCCAGCGGGCTCCAGATGATCGTGCCGACGCCCTCGTCCAGGGCGAGCGGGATCATCTCGCGCTCCTCCTCGCGGGCGAGCAGGTTGTAGTGGTCCTGCATCGACACGAACCGTGCCCAGCCGTTCTGCTTCTGCAGGTGCAGCGCCTTGGCGAACTCCCAGGCGTGCATGGACGACGCGCCGAGGTAGCGCACCTTGCCGGCCTTGACGAGGTCGCTGAGGGCTTCGAGGGTCTCCTCCCACGGGGTCGTGTGGTCGTTGCGGTGAATCTGGTAGAGGTCGATGTAGTCGGTCCCGAGCCTGCGCAGCGAGTGGTCGACTTCGGTCATGACCGCTTTCCGCGACAGACCCCGGCCGTTGGGTCCCAGGCGCATCGGGTGCCGCAGCTTGGTGGCGATCACCACGGCGTCGCGGTCCGCGAAGTCCTGCAACGCGCGTCCCAGGATCTCTTCGCTGGAACCGTTCGAGTACAGGTTCGCCGTGTCGAAGAAGTTGATCCCGGCATCGAGGGCGTGCCTGATCAGCGGGCGCGCCTCGTCCTCGCCCTTCGACCAGACCGGATGACCGCGATCCGGCTGGCCGTAGGTCATCGCGCCGATCGCGATCGGTGACACGTCCAGGCCGGTCGTGCCGAGTTTGATGTACTGCATGGTGCTCCTCTAAAGTATGTGGAGATCTCTCCAGATACATTAGTGGAGAGCTCTCCGCATAGCAAACGTGAGGCTCCCCATGGTTCGCTCCGACGCCCGCGAGAACCGGGCGCGCATCCTCGCCGCCGCCCGCGAGGCGTTCACCGAGGACGGCGCCACGTCGATGAACCAGGTCGCCCAGCGCGCCGGAGTCGGCGCCGGCACCCTCTATCGCAACTTCCCGACGCGGGAGTCACTGGTTCTCGCCGTGTACCAGGACGAGGTCGCGCGCATCGTCGACAGCGCGCCGGCACTGCTGGCGGAGAAGCCGCCGCTGGAAGCGCTCCGCCACTGGACAAGCGGGCTTGTCGCGGTCATGCGCAGGAAGCACGGGCTCGGCGACGCGCTCAGCCCCAACGCGTACCAGTCGATCAACGAACAGTCCTACGGGCCCGTCGTCGCCGCGATCAACGCGATTCTCGACGTCGGCAAGCAGGACGGAAGCATCCGGGAGGACGCCGACGCCGGCGACTTCCTTCAACTCTCCGGCGCGCTCTGGCGGGCCGCCCCCGGGCCGGACGACCGCTCACCCCGCATGCTCGCCCTCATCCTCGACGGACTCCGCGCACGACCTCATCAGTAGGAATGAGGCGAGGCCGGCACGCCGGGGGCGTACGGGGCCGGGATGCCATAGGCATTCGCTATGGCACCTGCTGACATTTCGTCTTTGCCTCCCGTTCTTTTCCGAACGTACCGTGAAACAGCTCGACGGGGAGCTCCACGGCGATTCCTCCGAAGATTCGCGCTCTGCTTACCGTCGATCCTCCTTCCGTCGAGCGGAAAAACACGCAATCGAGAGGACCGGTGGCATGACCACATTCGAGAACGGATCGGGAACGCAGGAACTCGAGGGAAAGCGGGCTCTTGTCACGGGCGGTTCTCGCGGAATCGGGGCTGCCGTCGTACGCCAACTCCTGGACGCGGGCGCCGAGGTGCTCACGACCGCCAGGTCGGCGACGAGCACGGTGCCGGAAGGGGCCACCTTCGTGGCGGCCGACGTGCGGACGCGGGCCGGAGCGGAGAGGCTCGCCGCGGCCGCGCAGGAAGTGCTCGGCGCGGTGGACATCCTGGTCCACAACGCGGGTGGGGCGCGACCTCACGAAGGCGCCCTGGCCATCCCCGACGAGGAGTGGCAGAACGCGCTGGACCTGAACTTCCTGGCGTCGGTGCGGCTCGACTCGCTGCTCGTACCGGGGATGCGGGAACGGCGTTCGGGAACGATCGTGCATGTCTCGTCAGCCGCGGTCCTCACCCCGATAGGACCGTTCCTGCACTACACCACGGCGAAGGCGGCGCTGGAGAACTACAGCCGGGGACTTGCCCTGGAGCTGGCCCCGTCCGGAATCCGCGTCAACACCGTGGCCCCCGGCAGAACCGCCACCCCCGGCGGCGTAGCGACGCGGGAGCAGTGGGCGGAGGTATCCGCGCGCGTGGACGCGGCGCCGGCTGAGATCAACGCCGGCGACAGCACGCCGCTGGGGCGCGATGGCCGGCCCGAGGACATCGCCCACGCGGTGCTGTTCCTCGTGTCCGACCGGGCGAGCTGGCTGACCGGGCGGAATCTCATCGTGGACGGCGGAGAATTCCCCATGCGCTGAAGCCGGCATTCCGAAACGCCGGTTTCGGCGAAGGAATTCAGCGGCGCCCGCTTCCTTCTCCGGCTGTCAGGAAATCGGCGAGAAGGAAGCGGAATCGGACCAGGTTTCCTGTCGCAGGAATTCGAGCAGGGCCGTCTCCGCCGGGCCCGCGCCCTGTCGGACAACGGCGATGACGGGCTGGGACACGACCGGGAACACCGGACGAACGAGGTGCTCGTACCCGTGAGGCACCGCGGAGGCCGGGACGAGCGTCACCCCCAGGCCGTGGGCGGCCCAGCGTACGGCCGTCGCCGTCTGTGACACACGGGCAGCCGTGGTCGGGGTCAGACCGTTGTCCCGCAGCACGTCCAGCAGCACACCGTCGAGCGCGCTGTCGCGGTCGAACCTCACCCACGGCTCCCCCTCCAGCTCGCGCAACTCGACCCGGTCCGCGGCCAGTTGACGATGCCCGGCGCCCAGCACCACGACGAACTCCTCGTCGCCGAGGTGATGGGCGTCGGCGGGGCTCCGCTCGCACGCCGCCATCAGGGCCAGGTCCAGCACGCCACGGCGGCACAGCCGATCCAGCTCGGCGGAGCTCGGCTCCTCGAAGACGCTGACCTCCAGCCGCCGGAAGCGGCGCCGCAGCGCACCCAGCGCGCCCGGCAGCTGCCGCGTGCCAAAACCCATCTGCGCCGAGACCACCAGCTCACCCACCAGGTCATCGGCACCGGCCCGCGCCGTCGCCCTCGCCCGCCGCGCCGCCCTCACCGCGACCTCCGCCTCCCGCAGGAACGCGCGGCCGACCACGGTGGGCACCAGCCCGGTCGGCGTACGGGCGAACAGTTCCACGCCGAGTTCCCGCTCCAGACCGCGGATCTGCTGGGACACCGACGGTTGAGCGACGTGCAGCACCTCCGCCGCCGCCGTCACCGAGCCCTCCTCGGCAACGGCCAGGGCGTACTCATACTGACGAAGACTCACCGGCTCCCACCCCTCCCTGCGGTGGACCGCGGCCCACCTCGTCGTCATCGTCGAACCACCAGGGGGAGAAACACGGGAGGCGACGCGTTTACTCCATGCCCGTCACCGACCGTACGGAGCCGGCGTCGCCCGCGGCGGGTCGGCCCGTCAGGCCCACCGGTGAGGCCTGGCATCCGTCACCACCTCATTCGTGCCGACGCCATCACCACGCCGGCACGGCTCACCGCACGCCGCGAGCAGCACATCGACCCTGCGCGACGGACACCATGACCAGGCGCCCACCACGCCGGGACCAACCGCCACCAGCGAAGTACCCCAACACCACCATCCGGTCGGCGGCGGCCCTGGGAGAAGCCGGCGGGGCCGGTGGGGGGCGAGTGGGGGACAGGCGAACGTCTTGGCGGTGACGGTCGTCGGTGCCGCCGGAAGTCCGTTGGGTGGCGCCGAGCGTGATCGTCTGGTCGGTGCCGGGGTCATCGGGCGGTGAGGACGTGTGCCCATGGCTCGTCGATGTCGGCGAGGCCCAGGACGGCGACCACGTTGTCGAGCATTCCGGCGCCGAACCAGTGCCGCACGGCGGCGTCGTCGCCCAGCAGCTGCCGTACGGTGTCGACCTGCTTGGCGTAGCAGCGGCGCACGGCCTGCGCCACCAGCGGCTCGCCGGCGGCGCAGTTGGCGTGCATGAGGAAACGCAGGATCGCCCGGTCCGCGACGAGCGCGGCGTAGGCGCGGCGCGCCGCGTCCAACGCCGCTTCGCCCGTCGGCCCGGCCCCACCGGCCCCGGGCGCGGGCTCGGGTGGGACCAGGCTTTCGGCCATGACCACGGACACATGGTCGACCGCCGCCGCGAACAGCGCCTGCTTGTTGGGGTACAGGCGGTAGAGATACGGCTGTGAGATGCCGACCCGCTCGGCGATCTCGTGCGTCGTCGTACCGTAGAACCCCTTTTGCGCGAAGCAGTCGACGGCGGCGGCCATGATGGCCCGGCGTCGCTCGTCGCTCTTCGTGCTCGTACCGGCGGCAGGCATGGGCGTCAGTGAAACACGGCTCCCCTCAGCCGCCAAACGTCACGCTGTGGTCGGTGTCGGACGGCACGTCGTCGGGGGTGAGCGCCTCGATGGCCACCAGCGGGTTCCAGTAGTCCAGGTAGTGGGTGATGCGCGCGTCGTCATCGGTCCGGACGACGGATACGCACGTCTGCTCGTACGGCTTGCCGGTCGGCAGGGCGGTGCCCGTCGAGCGGAATTCGGCGATCACGAGGCTCGGATCGACCGTCTCGTGGAACTCCAGGCCGACGAACTCCACGTCAAAGGTCTCGGGAAAGTTCTTCATGTGCGCGAGCAGGGCGTCCCGCCCCGCTACCCGCCGGGGCACGCCGGCCGGCGCGAACGGAAACTCCAGGACCGCGTCGGGGGCGAAGAGCCGCACCCACTCCTCGGTGTGCCCAGCGGCGGTGAGGCGCAGGTGCTCGGCCACGGTGTGCTGGGCAGCGGCACGGCGGTCTGCGTTGTCTTCCTTGACTGTCACATTGACTCCTGCATTAGTGGTTGATTGATAACGTACCACTGCCGAGCAGTCGCCGAACCCTCAACCTGGACGCGGCGCGCGAATCGGGTCAGAATGCGCGGGGCGGCGAGGACGAAGCCGGGTCCGGACGCGGGTCAGTTCTCCTCGTACCCGATCGAGGTGGCGTGGTGGAGACCCTGGTGCACACCCACGATCTCGCGCTCGGCCTCGGCCTGCCGCCCTTCGAGCCGCCGGCCGCCCGGTGCGCGCGGACCGTGCACCGGCTCTTCCCCGACGCCCCGGCGGACGCCGAACCGTGGCCCGCCCTGCTGTGGGCGACCGGGCGGCCGGCGCTGCCGGGCCGCCCGCGGCGGACGGCGTGGCGCTGGAAGGGGGAGCCCCGCTGACGCGCCGGCAGGCAGCGAGCGCCGTGACAGACAGCGGGCCCTGACAGGCAGCGGGCGCCGTGACGGACAGCGGTCCCTGACGGGCAGCGAGCCGTGACCGGCAGCGTGCCGGGCGGGCTCAGTCCGGCAGGCGCGCCGCGCGGCCCGGGTCGAGCAGTGCGGCGAGCGGATCTCCCTGGTCGGCGATGCGCCCCGGCACGTCCTTGATGGTCAGCGCCAGCTCGCGCGGATCGCCCGCGGCGGCCACTTCCGCCCAGGACAGCGGCGCGGAGACCCCAGGCACCCGCTGCGCCCGTACGGTGTAGGGCGCAGCGGTCGTCTTGCGCGCGGCGTTCTGCGACCAGTCGATGAACACCCGGCCGGTCCGGTCGGCCTTCGCCATGGTCGCCACCACGAGGTCGCGGTGGCCGGTCTGGAGCTCCTGCGCGATGTGCCGGGCGTAGGCGCTGGTGGACTTCGGCGTCGCGCCCTTGACCGCGGCGAGCAGGTGCATGCCCTTGGCGCCGCTGGTCTTGGCCCATGCCTCGATGCCGTCCTCGGCGAGCCGGTCCCGCAGCAGCAGCGCGACCCGGCAGCAGTCGATCACGGTGCGGCCCTCGCCGGGGTCCAGGTCCAGTACCAGCCGGTCGGCGCGCTCGGGCGCACCGGCCGGCCACTGGTGGATGTGGATCTCCACGCAGCCGAGGTTGGCCGCCCACATCAAGGTGGCCAGGTCGTTCACCTGCACCTGGTCCATCAGCTCACCGTTGTGGCGGACGGTCTCGGCGACGGTCACCCAGTCGGGCGTACCGGCGGGCGGCCGTTTCTGGAAGAAGCGCTGGCCCTCCACCCCGTCGGGAGTGCGTACGAAGCTCGCCGCCCGGCCGCGGACGTAAGGCAGCAGGGTGTCCGCGACGCTCGCGTAGTAGTGGAGCAGTTCGCCCTTGGTGGTGCCGGTACCGGGCCAGAGCACCCGGTCGAGGTGGCTGAGGGTGATCCGGCGGCCCTCGATCTCGGTGATCGGCATACGATAAAGATCCCATAGCCATACATAAAGGACACGCCATGCGCAGCGTCTGGTCCGGGAACCTGGCCTTCGGCCTGGTCTCGATCCCGGTGAAGCTCGGGGCCGCGGTGTCAAGCCACAAGATCAGCTTCCGGCAGATCCACCTGGCCGACCAGGGCCGTGTCCGCTACCAGAAGACCTGCGAACTCGACGAGGAAGTGCTCTCCGCCTCCGACATCGGGCGCGCCTACGAGACGCCGGACCAGCTGGTCGAGATCACCGACGCCGACCTCAAGGCGCTGCCGCTGCCGACCGCCAAGACCATCGAGATCAACGGCTTCCTGGACAGGGCGGCAGTCGACTCGCTCCAGCTCGACACCCCGTACTTCCTGGCGCCCGCCACCCCCGCGGCCGACAAACCGTACGTCCTGATGCGCGAGGCGCTGGCCCGGTCGGGGAAGGCGGCGGTCGGCAAGTTCGCGATGCGCAACTCCGAGCATCTGGCGCTGGTACAGGCCCGGGACGACGTCCTCGTACTGCAGACTCTGCGCTGGCCGGACGAGCTGAACTCCCCCGCCGAGGCCGCCCCCCGGAGCAACGTCAAGATCACCGACAACGAACTGCGGCTGGCCGACACCCTGATCGAGGCGCTCGGCGAGGCGGATCTCGGCCAGTACCACGACGAGTACGCACAGGCGGTGGAGGCCCTGGTCAGCGCCAAACTCGAAGGCGTGCAGCCCCCGACGGCCGGCGAGGAGGGCGGTGGCGGCAAGGTCGTCGATCTGATGGCGGCGCTCCAGGCGTCCGTGGACCAGGCCCGCGGGGGTGACAACGCGCAGGAAGCCACTGTGCACCAACTCAAGCCCACCGGCCGGAAGAAGGCCCCCGCGAAGAAGGCGGCCACGAAGAAGACCACCGGCACGCGGGACGACACCGGATCGGCCGGCTCCGGATCCGCCGGCTCCGGCACGGGGTCGTCGAAGGGGTCGTCGACCGGGTCATCCGGGTCATCCGGGTCATCCACGGGGTCGAAGAAGAGCGCGGGGAAGAAGGCCGCCGCGAAGAAGGCGCCCGCCAAATCCGCCACGTCCGCCAAGAAGACCGCCTCGCGCCGCCGGACCGGCTGACGTGCTGTCCATCCCCTGAGACGGTACGGAATGAGCGGCCCGGTCGCCGGGTTCGTACCTTTGGTGCGCGGCGACCGACGCTGTGCCGTACCCGAACGGAGTGACCGGCGCCGATGTCGACCAGTCTTCAGTCCCCGTACGAGCAGGTGCCGGAGGACAGCGCGGCCGTCCTGGACAACCCGGCCTGGGCCACGCTGACCGGAGCGCACCGGCCGCTGGCCGAGATCGTCGGGTCCGCCGCCCGCTACCCCACGGACGTGGCCCCGTTCGTGGCCATCGCCGACCACCGGGACCCGGCGGGCTGGGCCGACCTGGCGACCCTCGTCGGACCGGGGAACTCCTTCGCGCTCGCCGGGGTGCCGACGCTGCCCGAGGGCTGGGCCACCGGCCAGTCCGGACAGGGCGTCCAGCTGGTCGGGACCGGGCTGCGCCCCGCGACCGACCCGGAGGCGGTCCGGCTCGGTCCGGCGGACGTCCCCGAGATGCTGGACCTGGTGGAGCGCACCAAGCCGGGCCCCTTCCTGCCGCGCACCATCGAACTGGGGGCGTACTGGGGCATCCGCCGGGACGGGCACCTGGTCGCGATGGCCGGTGAGCGGCTGCGCCCGCCCGGCTGGACCGAGATCAGCGCGGTCTGCACCGACGACCGGTACCGGGGCCAGGGACTCGCCACCCGGTTGGTCCGGCACGTCGCCGTCGGCATCACCGACCGCGGCGACACGCCCTTCCTGCACGCCGCCGCGGTGAACACCGGCGCCATCCGGCTCTACGAGTCGATCGGCTTCACCCAGCGCGCCGCGGTCGTCTTCCACTTCCTGACCGTCCCGCAGGACGCGCGCACCAGGGACTGAACCCGCCCGCGGCGAGGTGGGAGAAGCCATGAGATACCGCCCATCGGACGGGGATTGCGCCCGCCGCAGACCGGGGGTTAACGTCGCAGGCCAGTGGACCGTCCGATACGGACAGGGGGTGACCGCAGTGCGCGTGTCCCGCCGTACCGGCGCACCGGTCCGCCGCCGCGCTCCGCGCCCCCTCTTCCACCTCGCCGCCGTACGCACCCTGGCGCCCGGCGGGCCGCCGGTCCGGCTCTACGGGCGCCGGCACATCGATCTGCTGCGCGTCGCCGCGGCACTGTGTCGCCGCTGATCCGCCTCCCCCGCGACGCGACCGCACTCCGGGTGCTCCCGGGTTCCCTTCCGGGCTGACACCACCGCCCGCCCCACCGCCATGGGGCCGTCGGCCCGCGGTCGCGTACGGCTCCGGGCCGACCGAGAAAGGCGACTCCCGGCGTCAGCCGAACCGGCCGCCCCGCCCGCGACGCCGCGCGGCCTGCAAGGACCGCCGCGCCCCGCCAACCGCCACGCCACCACCAGTGCATGAGCCGGAGGGACCGCAACCGCCATGAGCACACCCGAGCCCCGTCAGATCCATCTCGCCGCGCACTTCCCCGGTGTCAACAACACCACCGTGTGGAGCGACCCGGCGGCGGGCAGCCACATCGAGTTCAGCTCCTTCGCCCACTTCGCCCGGACCGCGGAGCGTGCCAAGTTCGACTTCCTCTTCCTCGCCGAGGGCCTGCGGCTGCGGGAACAGGGCGGCGAGATCTACGACCTGGACGTGGTCGGCCGCCCCGACACCTTCACCGTGCTCGCCGCACTCGCCGCCGTCACCGAACGGATCGGGCTGACCGGCACCATCAACTCCACCTTCAACGAGCCCTACGAGGTGGCCCGCCAGTTCGCCTCCCTGGACCACCTGTCGGCCGGCCGCGCCGCCTGGAACGTCGTCACCTCCTGGGACGCCTTCACCGGTGAGAACTTCCGGCGCGGCGGCTTCCTCGCCCAGAGCGACCGCTACACCCGGGCCCAGCGGTTCCTGGAGACCGGGGGTGAGCTCTTCGACTCCT
Source organism: Streptomyces sp. NBC_01476 (assembly GCF_036227265.1). Taxonomy (NCBI): domain Bacteria; kingdom Bacillati; phylum Actinomycetota; class Actinomycetes; order Kitasatosporales; family Streptomycetaceae; genus Streptomyces; species Streptomyces sp. NBC_01476. Next base: position 594,157 of record NZ_CP109446.1, read on the forward strand.
GGCGCGGTGACGAGATCGTCGCGGACAAGGAGTCCGGCCGTTTCCTCACCGACCCGGCGGCCGGCGCCTTCCGGCACAAGGACGAGCACTTCGACATCGCCGGCCGGTTCAACGTCCCGCGCAGCCCGCAGGGCAGGCCGGTGATCTTCCAGGCCGGCGACTCCGACGAGGGCCGGGAGTTCGCCGCCTCGTCCGCCGACGCGATCTTCAGCCGGTACGCGGAACTGGAGGCCGGACAGGCGTTCTACCGCGACGTCAAGGGCCGGCTGGAGCGGTACGGGCGCACCCCCGACGAAGTGCTCATCCTGCCGGCCGCCACGTTCGTCCTCGGCGACACCGACGCGGAGGCGCAGGAGAAGGCGCATCAGGTGCGGCGCAGCCAGGTCAGCGGCCAGACCGCGATCAAGCTGCTGGAACAGGTCTGGAACCGGGACCTGTCGGCGTACGACCCGGAGGGCCCGCTGCCGCAGATCGATCCCGACCCGGGCGAGCACACGGTGGCGCGGGGCCGGGCCAGCGTACGCAGCGTCCGCGACCCGCTGGCCACCGCCCGGGAGTGGCGGGAGCTGGCGGCGGCCGAGAAACTCTCCATCCGCGATCTGATCATCAAGACCAGCGCCCGCCAGACGTTCATCGGGTCACCGCGGACGGTGGCCGGGACGATCAACTCCTTTGTGCAGGCCGGGGCGGCCGACGGCTTCATCCTCGTCCCGCATGTCACCCCCGGCGGCCTGGACGAGTTCGCCGACACGGTCGTACCGCTGCTCCAGGAGCGCGGCGTCTTCCGGCACGACTACGCCGGTACGACGCTCCGCGACCACCTGGGACTGCGCACCCCGCACCCCGGTGACGCGGTACGCCGGGCAACCGCGTCCTGACCCTGCCCGCCGCCGCGCCGGAACCGCCCGGCCCGGCACTCGCCACGACCCAGGAAGGCGGCCGCGCATGAGCCACCCGTCCCCGGACTCCTCCGCCGTACCCCTGTCGGTTCTCGATCTGTCGCCGATCCCGTCGGGCAGCACGCCGGCGCAGGCAGTGCGCAACACCGTCGACCTGGCCCGGCGGGCGGAGGAAGCCGGCTATGCCCGCTACTGGCTGGCCGAGCACCATCTGGCCACCGGAGTCGCGGGCATCTCGCCCGCGCTGCTGATCCAGCTGGTCGCGGCGGCCACCGAGCGGATCAGGGTCGGGGCGGGCGCGGTGCAGCTCGGGCACCGCACCCCGCTGTCGGTGGTGGAGGAGTTCGGCCTGCTGGACGCGCTCTTCCCCGGCCGGATCGACCTGGGGCTCGGCCGGTCGGGTTTCCGCAAGCCCGGGGCGGCCGGCGCCGCCCCGCCGCCACCGCCGAAGCCCCGGCAGGTGGCCGACCGGTGGACGCCGGAGGGGCTGCTGATACCGGCGCCGTTCGACATCAGCTCGCTGATCGGTTCGCCGCTGCTCACCCGGTACATCCAGCTGGTGCAGTTCCCCGGCGCCGACCTGCCGGAGTACCGCGACCAGGTGGACCAGATCCAGGCGCTGATCCGCGGTGACTACCGCACCCCGGAGGGTCTGGAGGCGCACGCGCTGCCCGGCGAGGGAGCCGATCTGCAGCTGTGGATCCTGGGCAGCAGCGCCGGGGCCAGCGCGCAGGCCGCGGGTGCGCTCGGGCTGCCGTTCGGGGCGAATTACCACGTCAGTCCGGCCGCGGTCCTGGAGGCGGTCGAGGCGTACCGCAAGGCGTTCGTCCCCTCCGACGTGCTGGACCGGCCGCATGTGCTGGTCTCCGCGGATGTCGTGGTGGCCGAGGACGACGCCACCGCGCGGCACCTCGCGTCGCCCTACGGGCTGTGGGTGCACAGCATCCGCTCCGGGCGGGGCGCGATCCCCTTCCCGACCCCGGAGGAGGCCGCGGCGCACGAGTGGACCGACGTGGAGCGCGGGTTGGTCGACGACCGCATCCGTACCCAGTTCACGGGTTCGCCGCAGACCGTCGCCGCGAAGCTGCGGGTCCTTCAACAGGCCACCGGCGCGGACGAGTTGCTCGTCACCACGATCACCCACGACCACCAGGACCGCGTCCGTTCCCTCACCCTCCTCGCCGACGAATGGCACCACTGACCCCCAAGGGGCGCGAGCAACCCCCACCGGCAGAAGGTCCGGGACCGACCGAACCGGGCACCCCGCCCGGAAGGGGCGCGAGGAACCGCGCGAGCAACCCCCCACCGGCAGAAGGTCCGGAAGCCGACCGACCGGGGCAGCCCGGCCGGAAGGGGCGCGAGGAACGGCGCGCGCAACCCCCACCAGCAGAAGGTCCGGAAACCGAGCGACAGGGGCACCCCGGCCGGTCCGCGGTCAGCCCCCCGCAGTGGTCACCGCGCTGTCCGCCGCCAGCTGGTCGACAGTCGCCCCGCCACCGGTCTGCCGGAAGGCGTCCCACAGCTTGCGGTACGGCCCCTGCGCGGCGAGCAGCCCGGCGTGGGTGCCGGACTCCACCACGGTGCCGTGGTCGATGACCACCACGCGGTCGGCCCGGGCCGCGGTGGTGAGGCGGTGGGCGACCACCAGGGTGGTACGGCGCCGGGTCAGCGCGTCAGTGGCGGCGGCGACCCGGCTCTCGGTGGCCAGGTCGAGCGACGCGGTGGCCTCGTCCAGCAGCAGCACGTCGGGGTCGACGAGTTCCGCACGGGCCAGCGCCAGCAGCTGCCGCTGGCCGGCCGACAGGCTCCGCCCCCGCTCCCCCACCGGCTGGAGGTAGCCGAGCGGCAGCGCCGCGACCATCTCGTGGGCGCCCACCGCCTTCGCCGCGGCCTCCACCTCCGCGTCGCTCGCCTCGGGCCGCCCGTAGGCGATGGCGTCCCGCACGGTGCCGCTGAACAGGTGTGCCTCCTGCGGCACCACCCCCAGCCTGCGGCGGTATCCGGGCAGATCCAGCTCCCGCAGATCGTGCCCGTCCACCCGCACCGCACCGGACGTGGGGTCGTAGAAGCGGGCGATCAGTTTCATCACGGTGGACTTGCCGGCCCCGGTGGCGCCGACCAGCGCGACCGTCTCGCCGGGGGCGATCCGCAGGTCCACCCCGTGCAGCACCTCCTGTCCGCCGGTGCCGGTGTAGCCGAAGGACACCTGGTCGAACTCGATCCCGCCGCGCAGCCCCTCGACCGGCAGCGGGTGTTCGGCGACCGGGGTGCCGGTCGGGGTGCGCATGAGGGTGCGCAGCCTGCCGAGGCCGACGACCGCCTGCTGGTAGCCGTCGAAGACCTGGGAGAGCTGCTGGATCGGGGAGAAGAAGAGGTCCACGTAGAGCAGGAAGGCGATCAGGGTGCCGGCGGTGAGGGTGCCGGAGCGGACCTGGCCGGCGCCGACGACGAGCACGGCGGCGGTGGACAGGGTGCCGAGGAACTCCACGAAGGGGAAGAAGGTGCCCATGTAGCGCTGGGCGCGCAGCCGGGAGTCGCGGAAGCCCCAGGCGAGGACCGCGAAGTCGCGGGCGTTGCGCTCTTCCCGGCGGAACGCCTGGGTGACGCGGATGGCGGTGACGTTCTCCTGCAGGTTGGCGTTGACCGCGCTGACCCGCTCCCTGGCCTCGTGGTAGGCGGGCACCGAGTAGTGCCGGAAGAGCGCGGTGGAGCCGATCAGCGGCGGCAGTGCGCACAGCAGCACGACGGCGAGTCCGGCGTCGATCACCAGCAGGGTGACGAGGACGCCGAGCACGGTCAGCAGGCTGACGACCGCGGTGATCAGCCCGGTCTGCAGGAAGTTCGACAGCGCGTCCACGTCGGTGGTCATCCGGGTCATGATCCGGCCGCCGAGTTCGCGCTCGTAGTAGTCCAGGCCGAGCCGCTGGAGCTGCGCGTACGTCTTGACCCGCAGGGTGTAGAGCAGCCGTTCGCCGGTGCGCCCGGTGGTGCGCAGCTGGGCGATGGAGATCACCCAGTCGGTGGCGACGACGGCTGCGGCGGCGCCGGCCGCGATGAGCAGCACGCTGCCGGAGTGCCGGCTGACGCCGTCGTCCACGCCCTGCCGGACGAGGATGGGCACCATGATCTGCGCGAGGGCGTCGAGTGCGACCAGCACAAGGCCGAGCAGCAGTGCCACCCGGAACGGGCGGATCAGGGCGCCGAGGCCGAAGTGCGGGTCGGCGGCCCTGGTCTCCTCGGTGGGTACGTCCGGGTCGCCGGCCGGCAGCGGCATCCTGGCCAGCGCGGCGAGGAGTTCGGGGGTGGGCGGAGCGGCGCCGAGCACGCTGCCACCGGGCCCCCGGCCCCGGCCCGCGGTGGCCGCCGCCGTCGCCATCATCTGGGCGGCCCGCAGCGTGGTGCCCTCCTGGCGCCCCGGCCCGTCGGTGTCGGGGCGGCGCCACAGCGCCGCGGTCACGGCCGGAGCCGCGACCAGGTCCTCCTCGTCGGCCGGCAGCGGTTCCGCGGCGGCCGGCGCGGCGGGTACGTCCTGGGCCGCCGGCTGATCGCCCGGGGCGGGACTGTCACCCGGCTCCGGCACCTCCGCCGCGGTCAGCAGCGACCGGAACAGCGCCGAGCGCGCCCGCAGTTCGTCCATCGTGCCGGTGTCCACCACCCGCCCGCCGTCCAGCAGCGCGATCCGGTCGGCGAGTTCCAGGGTGGACCTGCGGTGGGCCACGATCAGCGTGGTGGGCCGGCGGGTGGCCTCGCGCAGCGCGGTGTGGATCTCCGATTCGACCCGGGCGTCGATCGCGGAGGTGGCGTCGTCAAGCACCAGCACCGCCGGGTCCACCAGCAGCGCCCTGGCCAGCGCGACCCGCTGCCGCTGTCCGCCGGACAGGGTCAGGCCCTGCTCGCCGACCACCGTGTCGTACCCCTGCGGCAGGTTCTCGATGAACTCGTCGGCGCGGGCGATCCTGGCGGCTTCCCTGATCCGTTGCTCGCTCGCGTCGGGGTCGCCGTAGGCGATGTTGGCCCGCACGGTGTCGGAGAGCAGCAGGCTCTCCTCGAAGACGAAGCCGATCCGGGACCGCAGCGAGGCCAGCCGCAGCTCGCGCACATCGGTGCCGCCGACCCGTACGGCACCGGCAGGCACGTCGTAGAAGCGGGGCAGCAGCGCCGCCGCGGTGGACTTGCCGGAGCCGGCCGGGCCGATCAGGGCGACGGTCTCGCCCGCCGCGATGTCGAGGGAGAGGCCGCGCAGCAGCGGGGCGGCGTGTCCGTAGCCGAAGGTGACGTCCTGCCAGCTCAACGCGGGTGGCTCAGGGGGGAGTTCGCGGGCGTCCGGCACGTCGGTGATGACCGGTGCCTCGTCGATGACCTCCAGCACGCGTTCGGTGCCTGCCCTGGCCTGCTGCCAGACGGTGAGCAGGGTGGCGACCTGGCGGACCGGGGTGACGAAGGAGCCGAGGTAACTGGTGAAGGCGAGGAAGGTGCCGAGCGAGATCCGCCCGTGCAGCGCCAGCCAGCCGCCGAGTGCCAGCACCGCGACCTGGCCGAGCGCCGGCACCGCCTGAAGTGCCGGGTTGTAGCGGCTGGTGCAGCGCACCACCCGCAGCCGGGACGAGAAGAGTGTGCGGGCCCGCCGCTCCAGGCCGGCCAGTTCCCGCTGCTCCTGCCCGAAGCCCTTGACCACCCGCACACCGGTGACGGTGGCCTCGACGGTCGAGGCCACCTCGGCGGCCTCCTGCTGGGCGTGCCAGTTCGCCGGGAACAGGTCCCGGCGGCTGCGCAGGGCGATCAGCCACAGCAGCGGGCCGACCACGAGCGCCACCAGCGTCAGCAGCGGTGAGAGCACCGCCATGAAGACCAGCGAGATCAGGAACATCAGCGCGTTGCCTGTCATGTTCGGCAGGAACTGCAGCAGCGTCTGGATGAGGGTGATGTCGGAGATCGAGCGGCTGACGATCTGTCCGGTCCGCAGGTTGTCCTGCTGGGCGCCGCCGAGCCGCAGCAGGGCGGCGAAGGCGTCGTTGCGCAGGTCGTACTGCACGCCGAGGGAGAGGCGGCCGGCCCGGTAGCGGCGGGTGAAACTGGCGCCGAAGCGCAGCGCGCCCAGGCAGGCGAGCAGCGCCGTCCAGGGCGCCAGGGAACCGGTGGTGCCGGCCGCCACGCCGTCCACGACGTGCCGCAGGACCAGGGGGAGGGTGGCGGTGGCAGTCGCCGCGAGCACCGCGCCGAGGAAGGCGGTGTACAGGTCGGCACGGTGCCGCAGACAGTAACCGCCGAGTCTGCGGACCCAGCCGGCCGTCGCCGCCACGGGCACGGCCGAGCCGGCCGCGGCGGCGGCCGGCTCGGGGGTTACAGGCTGACGGTCCGTCACCGGGCCTCCGTGAGTGCGGTGCCGGCACGCCCGGCGCTGGTGGTGGGCCTAGCGAAGAGGCGGCCGGCGAGGCGGCTCAGCCGGCCGTGTGCGGGGGTACGGGGCGGAACCCCGACGCCGCCGCGGGCGCGTCCCAGGCCGGCGGCACAGCGCGGAACCCTGACGCTCCCGGGGTCGCGGTCGGGTCCGGGCATAGCGGGCGGAACCCTGATGCCGCTGGGGTCACGGCCGGGTCCGGCGGCACGGCGCGGAACCCCGGTGCTCCGGGGGTCGCCGCCCGGGCCGGGGGCCCGCCGGGGGGTGACGACGGCTCCGGCGCGGGGTCCGGCCGGGTTCTCGCCGGCGCCGGTCCGGACGGGCGGCGGGCAACTCCGCGGAAAGCGCTGTGCGTTCAGCGGGCCGTCCACGCGGACGTACGTACCCCGGTGGCCGATCTCCCGCACCTTGTGCCCGCCGGCGCGCCCGCCGCACCTCTCCTCCGCCCCGCCGTCCCGGCCCCGGGTGACCACCCCCACGGACTCGGCAGCCCGCGGACGGCGTTCCTGGTGCGGCCGCCTGCGGTCAGTCCTGCGGGTCATGGAGGTTTACCCCCTCGTCGGATCGCACGGCCGCGGAGTCTACGTCGGCAGCCTGTGCGTCACCCTCCGTGCGCGCGGCACCGGCACAGCCCTGGCGGTCAGCGGGCCGTGGTCAGCTCGGGACGAGGCAGCAGCGGCCGGCGACGCGGGCGCGAACGGGTCGGCGTACCGCAGGGCGGAGGGCTCAGGCCCTCACCCCGGCCGCGTCGATCAGCGCCGACGCCGTGACCACCGCCAGCCCCTCCAGCGTGTCCGCCTTGATGCCGGCCCTGGCACTCGCCCCGTCGTAGACCAGGACCAGCTGGCGGGCCAGGAGCCGCGGGTCGGCGGCCCCGCCGCGTTCGGCCTCGGTGCGGAAGAACTCCGCCATCTCCTCCTTGGCGCGGGCGGCGACGATGCTGGCCGCGTGCCCGGGGTCCTTCAGTTCGACCTGCGTGGCCAGGTACGGGCAGCCGCAGTAGTCCGCTTCGAGCGCGGCCTCCTCCAGGCGTTCGAAGACGTGCAGCATGCGGGCCCTGGGGCGCTCCGGGACGCCGGGCGGCGGCAGCAGCAGGGCGCTCAGCCGCGGCCCCTGCCGTTCCAGTGCCGCCGCGATCACCGCGTCCTTGCTCTCGAACAGCTGGTACATCGACCGCTTGGACACCCCGGCGGCCTTGCAGAGCGCGTCGATGCCGGTGCTGACGCCCTCGCGGTAGAAGAGCTCCGCCGCCGCGTCGAGCAGCCGGTCGCGGGAGGACGCCTTGGATGTCGTCGTGGTCATACCCCGACATTACCGCGCCGGGTCGACACCGGAAACCGATCGGTATACGGTGTTGGAAACCGATCGGTTTTCACCGGTCGCCGAGAACCTCCGAAAGGCACCCTGATGAAGATCAACGGCTCCGTCGCGCTCGTCACCGGCGGCAACCGCGGTATCGGCGAGCAGTTCGTGAAGTCCCTCCTCGACGCGGGCGCCTCCAAGGTCTACGCCTCGGCCCGCGACCCCAAGAAGGTCAGCGTCCCCGGCGCCGTCCCGCTGCGGCTCGACATCACCGACCCCGAGTCGGTCCGGGCCGCCGCCGAGCAGGCCCAGGACGTCACCCTGCTGATCAACAACGCCGGCATCGACACCGGCGCCAGCACCGTCGCCGGCGACCTCGCCGACTTCCAGCGCGAGTTCGACACCCACGTCTTCGGCACCCTGCGGGTGAGCCGCGCCTTCGCCCCCGTCCTGGCCCGCAACGGCGGCGGCGGGATCCTCAATGTGCTCTCCGTCCTGTCCTGGTACGCCGCACCGAACAGCGGCGGCTACAGCGCGGCCAAGGCCGCCGAGTGGTCGCTCACCAACTCCCTGCGCCTGTCCCTGGCCGATCAGGGCACCCAGGTCACCGGCCTGCACGTCGGCTATGTCGACACCGACCTGGCCGCCCACGTCGACGCGCCGAAGAACGACCCTGCCGATGTCGTCGCCGCGGCCCTCGAAGGCTTGGAGGCGGGCCTCCACGAGGTCCTCGCCGACGACCTCAGCAGGCGCGTCAAGGCCGCCCTCGCCGCCGGGCCGGAAGTCCTCTACCCCCAGATCGCCGGCCACTGACCAGCCCCGGCCCGCCTCCGGCAGCCGGACGCGCAGCCCGGGCGGAGACACACCGGCCGTGCTGTACTGGCTGAGTGGATCACAAGCACGGCCATGTCGCGCGCGCCGCGCGGTCCGCCGACGCGGACCCCGGCGGCGCGCGCGCCCGTACGGCCGACGAGGTACGCCGCAGGGTCCGGCTCATGATCGACATCACCGCCCGGTCCGGTCAGTACCGCAGAGGGCTGGTGAAGGCGGCCGAGCGGCTCAGCCCGGAGGAGGCGGTGGTCATCGACGACCTGGAGAGACACGGTCTCCAGGTGCCGCAGCTGCACGACGTCCTGTGCGGAGGACATGTGCTGGTGGACGACCCCCAGCTGTACGAGGACTGGCAGTTCCCGAAGATCAGCCACGCCCGGTTGTCCAGCCACCACCACAACATCGACAAGAAGCTCTACCCCGACTACGGAATGCGCGGCCAGGTGGTGCGGGAGAAGCTCCACGGGCGCACCGAGCAGGGCACCTGGGTGCAGATGGAGAAGACCCCGGCCGCCTTCGGCAAGCGCAAGCTGCCCAGCCTCAGCGACGTCCGGCACCTCATGGACTATGTGGTGTACCGGATCACCCGCAGCAATGTGGGTCCGTGGGGACTGTCGCGGATGACCGAACGCCGCCCGATGTACCTCTCGCCGAACCTGGCCGTCCCCACCACCCTGACTCCTCCCGTCGCCCGCTCGCTGACCCAGGCGCTGCGCCGGATCGAGGAGGACGACGACACGACCGCCGCGTCCCAGGACCTGGCCGCCCGCTTCCCGCCTCCGGACCGCCAGGACCTGGCCGGTGAGCTGGGCCAGGCGCTGTCCGGGAGGTCGGGGCGCGGGGTGTTCGGCAGTTCCGAGGTATGGGTCACCGAGATGCCGTCACGGATCGCGGCCGGGGTGCTCGGTGCGCCCTGTCCGGCGCCTGGCACGGACGGATGGCGCGTAGGCGGTGGCGGACACGGCCTGGGAGGTTCCTCGTGAGCGACGATCAGCACGGCGTGCCGGCACCGGGTCCCGGCGAGGCGTCCGTCCCGGCCGGGCTCGTCGCGTCCGTGGTGGAACTGGTGAACACCGGGCCGGTGCTGCTCGGCGCCTACACCATCGCCGAACTCACCGTCGTGGACGCGATCGTGGACTTCCTGGAGGCCCGTCCGTCGGACGAGGTCCTCGCCGAGGCGGTCCGTTCACTGGCGGCCCGCCAGCTGCTGCTGGCCGGCTCCTCGGGCGACCAGGTCCAGGTCCGGGGAGACCTCGGCATCGCGGTGGCGCTCCAGCAGCGGGCCCGGACGGTGCTCGACGCCCGCGCGACCGGAACGGTCCCCGGGGAGCCGTGGCGGATCCTGCTGCTTCCGCAGCCCGAGCGGATCGCCCTGATGGTCCGTATCGACGCACTCGGCGTCCACCAGATCGGCCTGCACACACTCGACGACGCCCTGGACATCCTCACCGAATGGCTCCCCCGGGGGCCGTCGGCCGACGCCGGACGGGCCCCGGACGTGGACACCGTGCTCACCGCGGCGGAGCGGTCCGCGCTGGTGACCGTCACCCACTACACCGCCGAGGGCTCGGCGGAGGTCGCCGGCGAGAGCACCGACCTGGTGCTCGCCCGCCACGACGGCCGTCTGCACACCCTGGTCCGGGACCCGCAGGACCCGGACCAGCTGGTGCCCGGCCGCACCGAAGGCAGGGACGGCGTCCACGACCGGCTGGCCGGACTGCTCGGGGCCTGAGGCCGGCCGGTCACCCTTCCGCCGTACCACCGGCCGCCCCCCGGGGGGTGTCAGCCCCGGTACGTCTCCAGCAGGCGCAGCCAGATCTCGCTGATCGTCGGGTACGAGGGCACGGCGTGCCAGAGCCGTTCCACCGGGACCTCGCCGGTCACCGCGATCGTCGCCGAGTGCAGCAGTTCGCCGACACCGGGGCCGGCGAAAGTGACACCGATCAGGTGCCCGCGGTCGAGGTCCACGACCATCCGGGCCTTGCCGCGGTACCCGTCGCCGTACAGGCTCGCGCCGGAGACATCGGCGATGTCGTAGTCCACCACCTGGATACGGCGGCCGGCCCGTTCGGCCTCCTGTGCGGTGAGGCCGACGGCGCCGACCTCGGGGTCGGTGAAGACCACCTGCGGCACGGCGGCGGTGTCGGCGGTTGCCGCGTGCGGGCCCCAGGGCCGGTCGTCCAGCGGTTCGCCCTTGGCCCGGGCGGCGATGACCGCGCCCGCGATCCGGCCCTGGTACTTGCCCTGGTGCGTCATGAGCGCGCGGTGGTTGGCGTCGCCGACCGCGTACAGCCAGCCGTCCTCGACACCGGTCACCCGCAGGGTGTCGTCGACCGTCAGCCAGTCGCCGGGGGTCAGCCCCACCGTTTCGAGGCCCACGTCGCGGGTGCGCGGGGTGCGGCCGGTGGCGAAGAGGATCTCGTCGGCGGTCAGTTCGCCGCCGTCGTCGAGGCCGACCAGCACCTGCCCGTTCTCGCGGATCGCCGACACCACCGACACCCCGAAGCGCACGTCGGCCCCGGCCTCGCGCAGCCCGTCGGCGACCAGTTCTCCCGCGAACGGCTCCATCTTCGACAGCAGCGCGCTCCCCCGCACCAGCACGGTCACCTGCGCGCCGAGCGCCTGCCAGGCGGTCGCCATCTCGACCGCGACCACCCCGCCGCCGACCACCACCAGGCGCCCGGGGACCTCCTTGGCGCTGGTGGCCTCCCGGCTGGTCCACGGCCGCACGTCGGCCAGTCCCGGCAGCTCGGGCAGCGCCGCGTCGGTGCCGGTGCAGACGGCGACCGCGTGCCGGGCGGTGAGCGTCACGCTGCCGCCGTCCGGAGTCGCCACCGTCACGGTGCGGGGGCCGTCGAGCCTGCCGTGGCCGCGCACCAGGTCGACGTGCACCGACTCCAGCCAGCCCACCTGGCCGTCGTCCTTCCAGTGCGAGGTGAACGCGTCGCGCCGGGAGAGCACTTCGGGCGCGTCCAGCGGCCCGGCCACCGCGTCGCTCAGCCCGGGCAGCCGGCGGGCCTCGGCCCTGGCCACCACCGGCCGCAGCAGTGCCTTGCTCGGCATGCACGCCCAGTACGAGCACTCGCCGCCGACGAGTTCGCTCTCCACGATCACCGTGCTGAGCCCGGCGGCCCGGGTGCGGTCGGCGACGTTCTCGCCCACCGGTCCCGCTCCGATGACCACCACGTCGTAGGTGCGGGCGGCGTCGCTCATATGGGCTCCCTGTGCTGCTGTGTCGCTGTCCGGCGGCCTGCTGCCCCGACCGGTGTGTGCGGCGCCATCGTAACGAGGCCGCCGCGGGGGAAGCCTTTCCTGCGTTCCCCCGTTCCCTTCCCGTAAGGAAGTCGGCGGTGGCCCGTCATCCGCTCCAGGTGATGGGCGGGGACCGGCCACGTATGATCAAGATCGGGGCGCCGAGGGGCGTCACGGGAGGTGTGCTCGATGGGCGAGCTTGTTCTGATCCGGCACGGAGAGACCGAGTGGACCCTCTCCGGGCAGCACACCAGCTACACCGACCTCCCGCTGACCCCCAGGGGTGAGGACCAGGCCCGTTCGCTGGCCCCGCTGCTGGCCTCCCGGCACATCGGATGCGTACTGACCAGTCCGATGGAGCGGGCCCGGCAGACCGCGAAGCTGGCCGGCCTCGACCAGGCCCAGGTGGACCCCAACCTGCGGGAGTGGGACTACGGCGGCTACGAGGGCGTCACCACCCGCGAGATCCACCGCACCCGCCCGCACTGGGACCAGTGGACCGAAGGCGTGATCCCGGGCCCCGAGGGGCACCCGGGCGAGAGCGCCGAGGACGTCGGCGACCGGGCGGACCGGGTACTGGCCCGGGTCGACGCGGCCTTCGCCGACGGCGACGGCGGCGATGTGGTGCTCGTCGCGCACGCCCACTTCCTGCGGGTCCTCACCGCCCGCCGCCTGGGTCTGCCGGCCTCCGACGGCGCGCTCTTCCAGCTGTCGACGGGTACGGTCAGCCGGCTCGGCCTTGAGCACGGACGCCATGTGCTGACCGCCTGGAACCGCCAGCCCTGAGCGGCCCGCCGCGCCGCCCGCGGCAGGCGCCGGTTCGCCCGTACGGCCCCCGTGACCGGGCGGAGCGGCCCGGGGCGCGAAGACTGGGAAGAGGGGCACGCCCTGCCGCCCCCGCCCCCTTCCGCTCTTCCCGCTTCAGCAGAGGACTCCGGCCATGGCCCTTCCGTACCGCACCGATCTCGGCCTGCTCGCGATGCGCCTCGGCACCGGCTCGGTGCTGCTCGCGCACGGTACCCAGAAGCTCTTCGGCTGGTTCGGCGGTGGCGGCATCGGCGCCACCGCGCAGGGCATGGAGCAGATGGGGTTCAGGCCCGGCCGGGCGGCGGCCATCGCCGCGGGGCTCGGGGAGACCGGCGGCGGCCTGCTGCTCGCGCTGGGCTTCGGCACCCCCGGCCGCGGGCGCGGCGGCGGCCGGTGCGATGGCCAGCGCGGTCTCGGTGCACGCCCCGGCGGGCTTCTTCAACGCCGGCGGCGGCTTCGAGCACCCCGGTCTGGTCGGCTGGACCGCCGCTTCGCTGGGTCTGGCCGGCCCCGGCCGGTTCTCGCTCGACCACGTCACCGGGCACTGCCTCAACCGGCCCTGGGTGGTGGCGACCGCGTTCGCCGCCGCCGCCACGGCCGCCGCCCTGGTCATCCGCGGCCGCTCGGCCGGCGGCGACGGGCAGAACGGCGAGCAGACCGCCACGGAACCCGAAGAAGCCTGAACCGCCCCCCGGATTCCGCCCCCTCCCGCCGGCGCGGGGCGACACGCCGGACGCACGGCATGTCGCGTGTGGTGCAGGGTAGGCCGGTGCCAGGACACTGGTCGCCCCGGGAGACACGCGGGGAATCGTGAGGGAGCGGCTCATGACGGTGACGGCCGAGCGACATGCCACGCCCCGGCTGTCGTCGCCCTGGTGGCGCGGCGCGGCCGTCGCACTGGCGGGCGCGCTGCCCGCGCTGGCGTTCCCCGCGCCCTCCCTGTGGTGGCTCGCCTATGTCGCCCTGGTGCCGTGGATGCTGCTGGTCCGCTCGGCACCCACCGGGCGGCGGGCCGCGATCGACGGGTGGCTCGGCGGCGCCGGTTTCATGCTGGCCGTGCACCACTGGCTGCTGCCGAGCCTGAGTGTGTTCATCGTGGCGCTGGCGCTGCTGCTGGGGGTGTTCTGGGCGCCGTGGGGCTGGACGGTGCGCCGGCTGCTCGGCGAGGGCGCGGGCTCCGGTCAGGCGGTGGCGGCGACCGTGCTGGTCCCGTCGGCCTGGCTGCTGGTCGAGCTGGTGCGCTCCTGGCAGTACCTCGGCGGTCCCTGGGGGCTGTTCGGTGCCAGCCAGTGGCAGTTCGCGCCCGCGCTGCGGCTGGTGTCGATCGGCGGGGTCTGGCTGGTCAGTTTCCTGCTGGTGCTGGTCAACACCTGCCTGGTGGCGCTCCTCGCGGTGCCGGCCGTCCGCCGGCCGGCCGGCGCCGCGCTGGCCCTGGCGGCCGCGGTCACCACCGCGGTGTGGCTGTGGGCGCCGCGCGCCCAGCAGTCCGGCTCGGCGCGGATCGCGGTGGTCCAGTCGGGAGTCCTGGCGGCCGGCAACAGCCGGTTCGACCGTGAAGTGCAGCTGACCCGTGGGCTGGTGGGATCGCACCCCGACCTGGTGGTGTGGGGCGAGAGCAGTATCAGTGTCGACCTGGCCGACCATCCGCAGGTCACCCGGAAGCTGACCGCCCTGTCCCGCGAGGTGGGCGCCGACCTGCTGGTCAATGTGGACGCCCCGCGCGCCGACGGCAAGGGCATCTCCAAGACCTCCGAGCTGGTCGGCCCGGACGGCGTGACCGGCCCGACGTACGACAAGATGCGTCTGGTGCCCTTCGGCGAGTACGTACCGCTGCGCTCGGTGCTCGGCTGGGCCACCTCGGTGGGGAAGGCGGCCGGCCAGGACCGTCTGCCCGGCACCAGGCAGGTGGTGATGGACACCGGGACACTGCGGCTCGGGCCGCTGGTCTGCTTCGAGTCCGCGTTCCCCGACATGAGCCGTCATCTGACGGGCGACGGGGCGCAGGTGCTCATCGCCCAGTCGTCGACGTCGTCCTTCCAGCACAGCTGGGCGCCCGCCCAGCACGCCTCGCTCGCCGCGCTGCGGGCCGCCGAGGACTGGCGGCCGATGGTGCACGCCACCCTCACCGGGATCAGCGCGGTGTACGACGCGGACGGCCGGCCGGTCGGCCACCGGATCGGTACGAGCAGCAGCACGTCCGAGGTCTTCCAGGTGCCGCTGGCGACCGGGCGCAGCCCCTATGCGCGGTTCGGCGACTGGGTGCCGCGGCTCGCCCTGCTGCTGGCGCTCGCCGCGCTCGCCTACGAGGTGACGGCCCGGGTCAGGAAGTCCGCGGCGCCCGTCCCCGAGCACGCCGTCTGAGACCGGGCGCCGCTCCCGGCCGGCCTTCCCGGGAAACGGCCGGCCCGGTCAGCCGGCGATCTCGGTGACGATCCGCTCGCACAGCTCGTGGGTCTCCAGCGCGTCGCGCGCGCTGAGCAGCGTGCCGCCGCGCACCGCGTCGAGGAAGGCGAGCGCGGCCTGCTCGATGCCGCGCTGCCGGGCCACCGGAACCCAGTCGCCACGCCGCCGGAGGGTCGGCTGACCCTTGTGGTCCACCACTTCGGCGAGGTTGAGCACCTGGCGGCGCGAGTCGGCGCCGCTGACGTCCAGGCTCTCCTCGGTGGAGCCGCTCATCCGGTTCATCGAGCCGATCGCGGTGAAGCCGTCACCGGTCAGCTGCAGCACCACGTGGTGGAGGAGCCCTTCCCGTACCCGGGCCGAGACCCGCACCTGCTCCACCGGACCGGGTACGAGGAAGCGCAGCGTGTCCACCACGTGCACGAAGTCGTCGAACACCACCCGGCGCGGGTCGTCGGCGAGACCGACCCGGTTCTTCTGCATGAGGATCAGGTCGCGCGGGTGGTCGAGGCACTGGGCGTACCCGGGCGCGCAGCGGCGGTTGAAGCCGGCCGTCAGGGACACCCCGCGGCTGTCGGCGAGTTCCACGAGCCGCCTGGCGTCGGCCACGTGGTAGCCGAAGGGCTTGTCGATGTAGGCGGGGACGCCGGCCTCGATGAGCCGGGCGCCGATCTCGGCGTGGTGCTCGGTCGGCGCGTGCACGAAGGCACCGTCCAGGCCCTGGTCGAGGAGCGCGTCAAGCGAGGTGTGGCGGTGCGGCAGCCGGTAGGCGTCGCCGACCCGCTCCATGGTCGCCGGGGTCCGGGTGTGCAGGTGGAGTTCGAGGCCGGGCTGGGCGGCGAGCACCGGGAGGTACGCCTTCTGCGCGATGTCACCGAGTCCGATGACGCCGATCTTCAGGGGGGCGCTGCCCGGTGCCATGAATGCTCCTGTCGTCTCCGCCCGGCTGCGCCGGACCCGTGGGGACGGTGGTCGGCCCGCTCGCGTACGCGATCGCCGTACGGGTCCGTCCCACAGGTTCCCGTACGGGTGTCACCGCAGCATACGGGCCGGTCGGGGCCGCCACGGCGGGAGGGCGCGGCGGGCGCGGGCTTCCCCGTACGGGTGGCTTGGGGGTGGGCGGCGGCGGGAGGATCACCCCTTCGGGGAATTCCCCGGCCGCCCTGCCCTGCGGCACAGTTGGCCGAGTGCGTCGCGCCTCTCTCGCCCTGATCCTGCTGACCGCCTGCGCTGCCGCCGGCTGCACCAGCGTGTCCCCCTCGACCGCCACGTCGACCGCCACGCCGACCGACCCCGCGGCCGTACCGCGGTCGGCCGCCCCCGCGCACCCCGGCCCCGGCGCGGACCGTTCCGGCGGGGCGCCGGCCCAGCCGCCCCACGCGGTGCTGGAGACGGCAGGGGCGAAGCCTCCCGCCACCTCCTCGCCCTCGGTGCCGCCCGCCGGAGGCACGGCCGCGCCGCCGCACCACGGCCACCGGACGGTGGTGCCCCGGCCGCAGCCCCGGCCCAAAGCGGCGCCGCGGGCCACCGCGCTGCCCGGCGGCACGTCGGTGTGCGACCTCGGCGAGTCCTACGGCGGCTGGGCGGCGGGCAGCCCCGCGGCCACCATCTGCCGTCAGAATTACGGCCGTTAGGCCGTCGCGCCGAGGTCGGGGATCCGCCAGTCGATCGGGTCGTGTCCCTGGGCCTTGACCGCCTCGTCGATCTGGCTGAACGGGCGGCTGCCGAGGAAGAGCTTCGCCGACAGCGGTGACGGGTGGGCGCCCTGGATCACGATGTGCCGCTCGGTGTCGATCAGCGGCAGCTTCTTCTTGGCGTAGTTCCCCCACAGCACGAAGACCGCCGGGTCGGGGCGCGCGGAGACCGCCTTGATCACCGCGTCGGTGAACTTCTCCCAGCCCTTGCCCTTGTGCGAGTTGGCCTCGCCCTCGCGGACGGTGAGCACCGCGTTGAGCAGCAGCACACCCTGTTCGGCCCACGGCATCAGATAGCCGTTGTCCGGCACCGGGTAACCCAGCTCGTCCCGCAGTTCCTTGAAGATGTTCCGCAGCGACGGCGGGGTCTTCACGCCCGGCCGCACCGAGAAGCACAGGCCGTGCCCCTGGCCCTCGCCGTGGTACGGATCCTGGCCGAGGATGAGCACCTTCACCTGGTCGAACGGGGTCGCGTCCAGCGCCGCGAAGACCTCGTCACGCGGCGGGAAGATCCGGTGCTCGCGCCGTTCCTCCTCGACGAAGTCGGTGAGCTGCTTGAAGTACGGCTTCTCCAACTCCCCACCGAGCGCGGTCTCCCAGGAATCGGGCAGCATGCTGGGCACGTCAGGAACCTCCGGTAAGCGATCCATTGCTGTTCCAGAACGTACCGCGCCCCACTGACAGCGCGGCCCGGCATGCGAAAAGCCCCGGGTGGCAGCGGTGTTGGGGCCGCCACCCGGGGCGCGGAGCGGAGGTCAGGAGCCGGCCCGCAGGAAGATCCCGCCGTCGATCACCAGGTTCTGGCCGGTGATCCAGCCGGCCTGGTCGGAGAGCAGGAAGGCGGCGGCGCCGCCGATGTCCTCGGGGACGCCGAGCCGCCGCAGCGGATACCCTGCGGCAGCCTCCTCCTCGCGCCCCTCGTACAGCGCGGCGGCGAACCTGGTCTTCACCACCGCCGGCGAGATGGCGTTGACCCGTACTCCGGGGGCCATCTCGGCGGCGAGCTGCACCGTGAGGTTGACCATGGCGGCCTTGCTCATGCCGTAGGCCGCGATGAGGGGCGACGGCGCCAGGCCGGCGATCGAGGTGATGTTGACGATCGCACCGCCGTTCTCCTTCTGCCAGGCCTTCCAGGTCTGCTGGGCGAAGCCGAGCGCCGAGATCACATTGGTCTCGTAGACCTTGCGGACCACCGCGAGGTCGATCTCGCTGAGCAGGCCGTAGACCGGGTTGGTGCCCGCGTTGTTGACCAGGTGGTCGATCCGGCCGAACGCCTCCATGGTGCGCTCGACGGCGACCGCCTGGTGCTCCAGGTCGTGGGCTTTGCCGGCCACGCCGATGGCCCGGTCGGGGCCGAGCTTCTCGACGGCCTCTTTGAGGGCGTCCTCGTTGCGTCCGGTGATGCAGACGCGGTCACCGCGGGCGACGAGCGCCTGCGCGATGCCGTAGCCGATACCGCGGCTTGCGCCGGTGACCAGGGCCACACGGCCGCTGGCGGGGGGGAGCTGAGTCATGGTGAACGATGCCTTCGCGCTTGTCAGTTGAGCGGGCCGCCGGCCACGTACATGACCTGGCCGGAGATGAAGCCGGCCGCGTCGCCGGTGAAGAACGCGATGGCGTTGGCGACGTCCTCGGGCCTGCCCACCCGCTGGACGGGGATCTGGGTGGCGGCCGCGGCCTGGAAGTCCTCGAAGCCCATCCCGACCCGGGCGGCGGTGGCGGCGGTCATGTCGGTGACGATGAAGCCGGGGGCGACCGCGTTGGCGGTGACGCCGAACTTGCCCAGCTCGATGGCGAGGGTCTTGGTGAAGCCCTGCATACCGGCTTTGGCGGCGGAGTAGTTGGCCTGGCCGCGGTTGCCGAGCGCGGAGGACGAGGAGAGGTTGACCACCCGGCCGAACTTCGCGTCCACCATGTGCTTCTGGACCGCCCGGGTCATCAGGAAGGCGCCCCGCAGGTGGACGTTCATGACGGTGTCCCAGTCGGTGGCGGTCATCTTGAAGAGCAGGTTGTCGCGGAGCACGCCGGCGTTGTTGACCAGGATGGTGGGCGCGCCCAGCTCCTCGACGGCCTTGGCGACGGCGGCTTCGACCTGCTCCTCGTCGGAGACGTCGGCGCCGACCGCGACGGCCTTGCCGCCGGCCGCCGTGATGGTCTCCACGGTCTCCTTGCAGGCGCCCTCGTCGAGGTCGAGTACGGCGACGGCCCGGCCCTCCGCGGCCAGCCGTACCGCGGTGGCGGCGCCGATTCCGCGTGCGGCGCCGGTGACGATCGCGACGCGCTGCTCGGTGGTGGACATCTGTCTCTCCTCAGCCCGGTGTGACGGGCGGTCGCGCATGCGCCCCGCGTATGAGCGACCGCTTAGTAGGTCCCTTTGCGAAACCGTAGGAGGGCAGTGACCCACTGTCAACGCCATCCACCGGCGATGTGGCCCGGTCGACGCCCGCTCGGCATGCCTGCCGCATGCCCGCCGCACGCCTGTCGCATGCCCGCCGCACGCCTGCCGCCGGCCTGCCGCCGGCCTGCCGCGGTCGCGGGGTGCCCGTCCGGACGCGCGGAACCGCGCGCGCGACGACGGGTGGAGGGGGCGGACGGGTCAGCGGACCAGGAGGTCCAGGAGGCGGTCGGCCTCCTTGTCCGGGTCCGCGGTGAGCCCCGTGTGGATCGGGCCGGGCTGCACGATCGTGCTGCGCGGCGCCGTGAGCCAGCGGAAACGGCGGCCGGCGTCGTCCCCCGCCGCCTGCCCGGCCGGCCCGCCCCCCGCGCAGACGCCCTGGTAGCCACGCAGTGCCGCCTGTACGCCCGCGACGTCCACCTCGGCGTCGAGGCAGCGCAGCCGCGTCTCGTCCAGGTCGATGCGCGCGCCCAGATAGCTCTTCGCCCGGCAGTAGACCAGCACCCCGGCGTTGATCATCTCGCCGCGCTCGATCCGCGGCACCACGCGCACCAGCGCGTACTCGAAGACGTCGCGCCCGCTCACTTGGCGTTCTTCCCTTCGACCCAGGGGCGCAGCCACTCCGGCGGCGGCTGTTTCTCCGGCCGCTGACCGGTGGTGATCCGCTGGTGGACATCCACCGCGCGGGCGGCCAGCAGTTCGCGGTAGGCGCGGCGCACGTCGTCGGGGGTGTCGAAGCCGGGCTCGTCGGTCAGCCACTCGTCGGGCACGAGAGCGGTCACCTCGATGAGGAGTTCCTCCGTCACCCTGGCCGCCAACTCGGCCGCGACAGCCGCAGGTTCGGGTGAGAAGCGGGAGAGCGCGTGGTCCGAGGCGTCGTACGGTTTCGCCGAAGCTGCCGCCGCCGACTTCCAGTTGTGGTGCCAGATCAGTGAGGCACCGTGGTCGATGAGCCACACGTTCCGGTGCCAGACCAGCATGTTAGGGTTCCGCCACGAACGGTCGACGTTGCCGATGAGCGCGTCGAACCAGACGATCCGGCTCGCCTCCTCGGGTTCCATCCCGAAGACCAGGGGATCGAACCCGAGGGCGCCGGGCAGGAAGTCCATCCCGAGGTTGAGCCCGCCGCTCGCCTTCAGCAGGTCCTGAATCTCCACGTCGGGCTCACCGAGTCCGATCACCGGGTCGAAGTCGAAGCGCACCAGTTCGGGCACGCGCAGCCCCAGCCGCCTGCCGAGCTCCCCGGCGATCACCTCCGCGATCAGCGCCTTGCGGCCCTGCGCGGCGCCGGTGAACTTCACGACGTAGGTGCCGAGGTCGTCGGCCTCGACCACACCGGGCACCGAGCCGCCCTCACGCAGCGGCGTCACGTAGCGGATGCCGGTCACTTCTCTCAACATCCCCCCAGGCTAGCCGGGTGAAGACTGCCCCTATGGACAAGATCACTCTTCCCCGCCAACTCGCCCGCACCCAGCGCTTCTCACTCGGCCTGCCCCGGTCCTTCACCCTGCTCCCGGACGGTTCCGGGGTGCTGTTCCTGCGCACCCGCGGCCCGGAGGACCGCACCGGCTGCCTGTGGCTGCGCGACGCGGCCGGCGAACGGCTGCTCGTGGATCCCTCGACACTCGCCGGGGCGGCCGGCGAACTGCCGGAAGCCGAACGCGTCCGCCGGGAGCGGGCCCGCGAGCACTCCGGCGGCATCGTCGCCTACAGCGCCGACGCCGCGGTGCGGACCGTCGCCTTCGCGCTCGACGGCACCTTGTGGATGCTCGGCCTCGACGGCGGCCGGCCGGCCCGGCGGCTGCCCACCGCGGGACCGGTGGTGGACCCCCGGCTCGACCCGACCGGGCACCGCGTCGCCTACGTCACCGGCGGCGCGCTGCACGTGGTGGAGACGACCGGGGCGGACCTGGCGGCGGCCGAGCCCGAGCACGAGGACATCACGTACGGCCTCGCCGAGCACGTCGCGGCCGAGTCGATGCACCGCTACCGCGGGTACTGGTGGTCCCCCGACGGCGAGCACCTGCTGGCGGCACGGGTGGACACCACGCCGGTGCAGCGGTGGTGGATCGGGGACCCGGCGAATCCGCACCGGCCGCCGCGCGCCGTCCCGTACCCGGCGGCCGGCACCGCCAACGCCGACGTGTCGCTCCACGTGCTCGGCCTCGACGGCGAACGCACCGAAGTGCGCTGGGACCGCGCCGGGTACGAGTACCTGGCCACCGCCGGCTGGGACGCCCACGGCCCGCTGCTGGGCGTGCAGAGCCGCGATCAGCGGACGCTGCGGGTACTGGCCGCGGACCCGGACTCCGGCGCCACCCGGCCGCTGCACGAGCAGCGCGACCCGGCGTGGGTGCAGCTGATCCCGGGGACACCCGCCCGGACGGCCACGGGAACCCTCGTGCACACCGCGGACGAGGGCGACACCAGGCGGCTGACGGTCGACGGCGAACCGGTCACCCCGCCGGGGCTGCAACTGCGGTACGTCGTGTCGGTGGACGGCGAGTCGGTGCTCTTCGTGGCGAGCGACGAGCCCACCGAGCAGCACCTGTGGTCGTACGATCCGCGGGCCGGCGGTCTGCGCCGGATCAGCGCGGAGCCGGGCGTCCACAGCGGGCAGCGCGCGGGCGGCACGGTGCTGCTGGAGTCCGCGGTGGACGGCCGGCGGACCTTCCGGCTGCTGATGGACGGTGCCCGGCCGGGCGCGGGGCGGGACGGCGCGGGACCGGAGCACGCAGCTCCGGGGAGTGCGGGACCGGACGGCGCGCGGTGGGACGGCGCGGGACCGGCCGGCGCGGACCCCGAGAGTACGGTCCCGAAGGGCGCGGGTCCGCGGCGCGTCCTCCCCGTCGCCTCGCTCGCCGCCGAGCCGGTCACCCCGCCCCGCGTCACCTGGCTGCGGGCCGGGGAGCGGCAGCTGCGTACCGCGGTGCTGCTGCCCTCCTGGTACGAGCCCGGCGGCGGCCCGCTGCCGGTGCTGCTCAAGCCGTACGGCGGCCCGGCGGCCCAACTGGTCACCCGGGCCTGCGGCTGGGCGATGGCCGAGGGGCAGTGGTTCGCCGACGAGGGGTTCGCGGTGGTGATCGCGGACGGCCGCGGCACCCCGGGGCGCGGCCCGCGGTGGGAGAAGACGGTGCACGGCGACACACTGAGCGCGCCGATCGAGGACCAGGTGACGGCCCTGCACGCCGCCGCGGAGCGGTTCCCCGCGCTGGATCTCACCCGGGTCGCGATCCGCGGCTGGTCCTACGGCGGCACGCTGGCCGTCGCCGCCGTGCTGCGCCGTCCGGATGTCTTCCACGCGGCGATCTCCGGCGCCGGCCCCAGCGACCAGCGGCTGTACGACACGCACTGGCGGGAGCGCTTCCTCGGCCACCCCGACGACGAACCGGAGGCGTACGACCGCAGCTCGCCGATCGGCGAGGCGGCGGCGCTGCGCAGGCCGCTGCTGCTGGTCCACGGTCTGGCCGACGACAACGTGGTGCCCGCGCACACCCTGCGGCTGTCCGCTGCGCTGCTCGCCGCCCACCGCCACCACGAGGTGCTGCCGCTCTCCGCCACCACCCACTCGCCGAGTGACGAGGCGGTGGTGGAGGGGTTGCTGCGCCACCAGATGAACTTCTTGCGCGTGTCGTTGAACGTTCCGGCCCGCCCGGCCGTATGAACGGTCACGCGTAAGAGAACGCTGCCGGGCGGCGGCTCGCCGCCGCCCGGTTCCACGAACGGACAGGATTCACGTCATGCCCGAAACCTCCGGATCTCCCGTGTCCCCCACCCGCCGCGGTGTCGTCGCCGCGGCGGGCGGCGTGGGACTGGCCGCAGTCCTCGCCGCCTGCGGGTCGGGCTCGGACTCCAGCTCGGACTCCTCCTCGCCGTCGTCCGCGTCCAACGGCAACCCGGCGCCCTCCGACGCCCCGACCACCGCCGGCTCCGGCGGGGGCGGCGGTACGCCGCTGGCCAAGACCTCCGACATCCCGGTCGGCGGCGGCAAGATCTTCGCCGACCAGAAGGTGGTCGTCACGCAGCCCACGGCAGGTCAGTTCAAGGGCTTCTCGGCGATCTGCACCCACATGGGATGCACGGTCACCAGCGTCTCGGACGGCACCATCAACTGCCCCTGCCACGGGAGCAAGTACCACGTGGCGGACGGCAGCGTGGCCAACGGCCCGGCGACCCAGGCCCTGCCCGCCAAGCAGGTCACCGTCTCCGGGAGCGAGGTCACGCTGGCCTGACGCCCTGGGCGCCCTGGTGTCCGGGGCGCCGCACGGGTGGACAGGCCGGCCCGCGGCCCGATGCCGGTTGGCATCAGGCCCGGGGCCGGCCGGCCGACTGCAGCAGCGCGTCGACGGCGACGCGGATGGCCGGCCGGCGGTCCGCGTCCTCCCGCCACACCGCGTACACATGGCGGTGCATGGTGCGGCGCACCGGGGTGATGCACACGCCGCCCGGCATCGGATCGCGGCCGAGCCGCGGCATCACGGCCACACCGAGGCCGGCGGCGACCAGTGCGAGTGCGGTGGCGTGCTCCTCGGCGTGGTGCGAGATGCGCGGCTCGATGCCCTTGCCGCGCAGGGTGAAGAGCAGCCATTCGTGGCAGAAGCCGCCGTCCGGCCAGGCGATCCATTCCTCGTCGGCGAGTTCGTCCAGCTCGATCCAGGGGCGTCCCTCCAGGCGGTGCCCGGCCGGCAGGGCGACGTCCGCGACGTCGTCCAGCAGCGGTGCCTTGGCCAGACCGCCGGGCAGCGACAGAGGTTTGTTGTACCAGTCGAGGACGACCGCCAGGTCGATGTCGCCGCGGGTGAGGCGGGCCAGCGACTCGTTCGGCTCCAGTTCGTGGACGACCGTGCGCAGGCCGGGGTGGTCGCGGCGCAGCGCGGTCAGCGCGGCCGGGAAGAGCCCGCGCACCGCGGTGGGGAAGGCGGCGGCCCGCAGTTCGCCGACCGCGGCGCCGCGGTGTGCTTCCAGGTCGGAGTGCGCGAGTTCGACCAGGGACAGTATCCGGTCGGCGTGCCCGGACAGCAGCCGGCCGGCGTCGGTGAGCCGCACGCCCCGGCCGCTCTTGGCCAGCAGCGTCTGGTTGGTCTCCCGCTCCAGCTTGGCCATCTGCTGGGACACGGCGGAGGTCGTCACCCCGAGCACGTCGGCGGCGGCGCTGACCGAACCGTAGGTGTCGATGGCGTGCAGGATGCGGAGACGTTCCAGGCTCAACATGTAAGCAATGCTACGTCGTCCGTGTAAAAGAACTCGCTTGTTCTACGAGGTCCGGCGGTCCATCGTGGAGCCATGAGCGCATCCACGGGGAGCCGTCCCGCCGCGACGGGCACGACGGGCACGACCGGCACGAGAGCGGCGGCGGCAGCGGGCACGACAGCGGCAACGGTCACTACGGCCACGGCGGCCACCACGGTCGGGACGAGTCCGCCTGCCGGGACCGGGCCCGGGACACGGACCGCGGCCGGCGCCGTGACCGTACCCGTAACCGGGAACGGCCCTGCGGTCGCTGTGCGCCGGCTGCTGGACTGGCGGGTGCGCTTCGCCGCGCTGGGCCTGGTCTGGGGCTTCAGCTTCCTCTTCATGAAAGTCGGCAACGAGGCGTTCGCACCGCTCCAGGTCACCCTGGGCCGGATGGTGTTCGGTACGGCGGTGCTGGCCGGCGCGGTCGCGGTCAAGCGGGACCGGCTGCCCCGGGGCCTGCGCACCTGGGCCCATCTGACCGTGGCCGCCTTCCTGCTGAACGCGCTGCCGTTCTCGCTCTTCGCCACCGCCGAGCAGACCATCCCGTCGATGCTGGCCGGGATGTGCAACGCGGCCACCCCGCTCTTCTCGATGCTGGTCTCGGTTGTCGCGCTGTCCGAGGACCGGCCCTCCCGGCAGCGGTTCGCCGGGGTGGGCATCGGTTTCGCCGGCGTGCTGACCGTGCTGGGCGCCTGGCAGGGCTTCTCCGGCCAGGACCCGAAGGGCACCGTGATGGCGCTGACGGCGGCGCTGAGTTACGCGGTCGGCTGGGCGTATGTGCGGCGGACCCTCACACACACCGGCAGTTCCCATCTGTCGGTGTCGGCGACCCAGCTGATGCTGGGGACGGCGCAACTGCTGGTCGTCACGCCGCTCTTCACCTCGCTCCCCCAGACGTATCCGGCGAAGTCCGTGCTGTCGGTGCTGGCGCTGGGCGCGGTCGGCACCGGTTTCGCCTTCCTTATCCAGTACGGCCTGGTCGCGGAGAAGGGGCCGACGATCGGGTCCATGGTCACCTATCTGATCCCGATCGTGGCCACCGCGGCCGGGGCGCTGCTCCTCGGCGAGACGCTGAGCTGGAACGAGCCGGTGGGCGCGGTGGTGATCCTGGCCGGTGCCGCGCTGACCCAGCTGCGGCCGCGGGCGATACGCAAGGCCGGTGCGGCGGGTCAGCCGTAGCGGCCGGCGCCGGCCGATGCCAGCACGGCGGCGACCGCGTCAGCCAGTGGCTCGATGTCGGCGGGGGTGAGCGGGGAGACGGTGAGCCGTACGCCGGGGGCGGAGTGCACCCGGAAGCGGGCGCCGGGCGTCACCGCCCAGCCCCGTCGCAGCAGTCCGGTGACGGTGCCGGTCTCGTCGGGGACGGGGATCCAGATGTTCATGCCGCTGCGTCCGTGCGCCGGGATCCCGTGTCCGGCGAGCGCCTGGAGCAGCGCGTCGCGCCGTTCGCCGTAGGAACGGGCCACAGCCGCCGCGTCCACGGCGCCGGAGGACCAGAGGTGGACGACGGTCCGCTGCAGGAGGTGGCTGACCCAGCCGGCGCCCAGGCGGTGCCGCCCGCGTACCCGGTCGACGGTGACGGAGTCGCCGGTGTACAGCGCCAGCCGCAGGTCGGGGCCGTACGCCTTGGCGGTGGAACGGACCAGCGCCCAGTGGTCGGTGGCACCGGAGAGGCAGTGCAGGGGTACGTCGACCAGGCCGCTCGCGTGGTCGTCGTCGATGACCAGCACCTGGCGGTGGGCGGCCAGCGACCGGCGCAGCTCGGCGGCGCGGCCGGCGGACAGGGCGGCGCCGGTGGGATTCTGGGCCCGGTCGGTGACGATCAGGGCGCGCACTCCGGCGTCGAGGGCGCGGGCGACCTCGGCGGCGACCGGGCCCTCGTCGTCCACCGCGACCGGGACCTGGCGCAGTCCGAGAGCCGGTACGAGGTCGAGCAGGCTGCCCCAGCCCGGGTCCTCGACGGCCACCGCGTCACCGGGACGGAGATGGGCGGCGAGTACCCGTTCGATGGCGTCGAGGGAGCCCGAGGTGACGCCGATCGGGCCGTCCGGCACGCCGTCGGCGTCGAGGCCGGCCCGGGCGAGACGGGCCAGTCCGGCATCGACGGGCGGTTCGCCGTAGAGCACCGGAGCGCGGTCGTGGTCCGCGGCGACCTCGGCGAGTGCTGCGGCCAGTGACGGCAGCAGGGCGGTGTCGGGGTTGCCCCGGGACAGGTCGCGGACACCGGGCGGGACATCGACGCCGATCTCGTCGCGCGGGGAGGTGGCCGGCCGGGAGCGGATGCGGCTGCCGCGGCGGCCGGCCGTCTCGATCACGCCGCGGTCGCGGAGCAACCGGTAGGCGGACGCGACGGTGTTGGGGTTGACGTCGAGCTCCCGGGCGAGCTCGCGCAGCGGCGGCAGCGCGTCACCGGGGCGGAGCACGCCCGAGCCGACCGCGCCCTCGACGTCGGCCGCGATTTCCGATGCGCCCCTGCCCTGGATTCGATACTCTCCTAGCACAAAAGAGATTATGCACTAGTACAAAGGAACGCGCCATGGTTTCCGCGACGTCTCCCGGACCTGAACCCGTGCCCTCCCCCGATCCTGCCCCCGCCCCCTCCCCCGGCTATCCGGTCACCGACCGCGTGACCCCGACCCGCCTGCGGGAACGGGCCTCGTACGACCGCGCGCTCGTCCACGCCATCCTCGACGAGGGCTATCTCTGCCACCTCGGTTTCGTCCGGGACGGCGCGCCCGTGGTGCTGCCCACCCTCTACGCCCGGCACGGCGAGCGGTTGTACGTGCACGGCTCGACCGGATCGCGCCCCCTGCGCGGGGCGGGCCCGGGGCTGCCGGTCTGCCTGACCGTCACCCACGTCGACGCCCTGGTGCTGACCAGGTCCGCCTTCCACCACTCGGTCAACTACCGCTCGGTGGTGGTGCACGGCACCGCTCACCAGGTCACCGACCCCGGGGAGCGGGCGGTCGCCCTGGACGCGATCGTGGAGCAGGCGGTGCCCGGCCGGTCCACCGACTCCCGCCGGGCCAACGCCAAAGAGCTGGCCGCCACCACGGTGATCCGGCTGGACCTGCGCGAGGTCTCCGCGAAGGTCCGGGCCGGCGGCCCCCAGGACGACCCCGAGGATCTCGCGCTCCCGTACTGGAGCGGGCTGGTCCCGGTCGCGAGCACCTACGGGACGCCGCTGCCCGCCGACGGCCTGGACCCCTCGACCCCGCTGCCCGCCTATCTGTCGCCGGCCGGCCCGCGCGGCACCGTCCGGGAGGAATCCCCGTGCTGATCCACCCCTGGGACGCCCCGGCCGACGACAGCGAGTGGCGCGACTGGCTGTCCGCCCACGACTTCGGCCAGCTCGCGGTGAACGGCCCGGACAGCGAACCGCCGTTCGTCCAGCCCACCCACTTCCTCTACGACCCCGCGCCCGGTGCGCACGGCGAGGTACTGCTGCACCTCGCCCGCCCCAACCCGCTGTGGCCCGCACTGGCGGCGAACCCGCGGGTCACCCTGAGCGTGGTGGACGACTACGCCTTCATACCCGGCCCCTGGCACGCCCCGCTGGACGAGCCCACCGACCGCGGCACGCCCACCAGCTTCTACGCGGCCGTCCAGCTGCTCGGCGTCGCGAGCGTCCTGGACGACCCCGGGCAGAAGGCCGAACTGCTGCGCCGTCAGGTCGCCCACTTCCAGCCCGGTGGCGGCACCGCACCGGTCGTGCCGGGCCAGGAGCCGTTCGGGAGGATGCTGCCCGGGCTGCGCGGCATCCGGCTGGACATCACCGAGGTGCGGGCCAAGTTCAAGTTCGGCGGCAACAAGCCCGCCGCGGTCCAGCGCCGGGTCACCGGTCTGCTCGCCGAGCGGGCCGCCCCGCACGACGCGGCGGCCCGCGCCCACCAGCTGCGGCGGCTGGCGGCGCGGGACACCCACGCCGACGACTGAACCGCCGCGGCGGCCCGGCCCAGCGGGCCGCCTCAGCCGCCGGCCGGGACCGCCACCGGACGGTCGCCGTATGCCTCCTCCCAGGCCAGCGCCGCCACCGCGACCAGCAGGATCACCGTCCCGGCCAGGGTGGCGGCGGTGAGGTGTTCGCCGAGCAGGCCCACCGCGATCACCGCCGCCGACACCGGTTCGATGAGGGCGATCACCGACACCGTCGCGGACCGCAGCACCGCGGCGCCCGCGAAATACAGGCCGTAGGCCACCGCGGTCGGGATCGTGGCCAGATAGCCGAGGAGCAGCAGGGTGCGGCCGATGCCGGCCGCGGCCGGCCACATGCCTTCGCGGAGCGCGGCCGGCAGCATCAGGAGCGCGCAGATGCCGAAGGACCACAGCGAGGTGTCCAGCGGGTCGCCGGCCGCGCCGCGGACCCCGAACCACCGGGTCAGCAGGGTGATTCCGCCGTAGCCTGCGGCCGACAGCACCGCCAGGACGACCCCGGCCGGCCGGACCGCCGTTCCGCCGCCGCCCAGGACCAGCACGGCCAGTCCGGCGAGCGCGCCGCAGACCGCCGCGGCGCCGCCCCGGCCGAGGCGTTCGCCCATCGTCAGCCGGGCCGCCAGCGCGATCAGTACCGGCCCGGAACCGAGGGTGACCACCGTCGCGACGGCGAGCCCGGTGGACTTGACCGCAGCGAAGTACGCGGCCTGGAAGAGCGTGAGCCCGGCACCGGTGGCGAGGATCCGCACCGCGCCGCGCCGGCCCCGCGCCCCGGAACGTGCCGGAAACACCGGAAGCACCGGAAGCACCGCCCGCGCCGGGCCGCCGCGGGAACGCAAACACCGCACCGCGAGCAGCAGCACGAAGCCGCCGGCGGCGCGCCAGAAGGTGAGGGCGAGCGGCCCCAGGCCGCTGCCGTCGTAGAGCAGAGCCGCCGCGGCGCCCGCGGTTCCCCAGGCGGTGGCGGCGAAGACGACGTAGACCAGCCCGCGGCCGGTCGACAGCCCGGCAGGCCGGGCAGGGATGAGTGACACCAGTGTTCTCCCGCGCAAGAGGTGCGATCGGTCTCGTCACCGTCTGCGGACAGCACTCACCACCCGGTTCACCCGCGTCGTCGGACACCGGGTGCCGGCCGGTCTCTCAACTGGTCGCGCCGCCCGCGTCAGCGGGCGGGAGGCGGAAGCACGGTGGAGGGCACGTCCGCACCCTGTCCCTCGGTCCTGACCGCCGGCTGCGGGCCGAGCGTCGGATCCTGCCGGGACTGGGCGACTTCGGGGCCGTCCGCCCGCGGCGGCGCACCGGCCGCCGATGTCTGCGCGGTGAACGCCCCGGCGAGGACGAGCGTGCCGCCCGCCAACTGGGCGGCGCCCAGGTGCTCGGCGAGCAGGAACCAGGCGAGCACGGTCCCGACCACGGCCTCGATGCAGGCCACCACCCCGGCGACCGGCGGGCTGAGCCGCCGTACCGCGAGCACGCCGGAGAGATACGCGACGACGGTCGCCACCAGCACGATCCAGGCGAGCAGCAGTACCGAGGGGACCTCGCGGTCCCCCAGCGCCGCCTGGTGGGCCAGTGCCGGGAAGTCGATGGTCCACGGCCGGGCGAAAGCGGTCAGCACCACCGTGCCGACCAGCAGTCCGTAGGCGATGACGGCCACCGGGTCCGGTGCGTCCTCCTGCTGGGCGCCGTGGTCGGCCAGCACGAAGTAGGCGACCTGGCAGCAGGCCGCTCCGAAGGCGCAGAGCAGTCCGATCGCGTCGAAGGCGAGGCCGGACCAGATCTCCACGACGCACGCCATGCCGGCCACCGCCAGCACCACGCCGACGACCGCGGCACGGCTGACCGGCCGGCGCTGCACGAACCGCACCCAGCCGAGGAGCATCGCGGGACCGAGGTACTCGACCAGGATCGCGACGCCGACCGGTATCCGGGAGATGGCCACGAAGTACAGCGCCTGGCAGCCCGCGACGCCGAGTGCGCCGAAGCCGAGCAGCAGTCCGGGCCGTGCCCGGGGCAGGGTGCGGTCGCGCAGGGCGACGGGCAGCAGGATGAGGGCTGCGCCGGCCACCCGCATCCAGACCACCGCCAGCGGGTCGAACCCCGCCTCGATCAGCGGCTTGGCCGCCACCCCCGACCCGCCGAATGCGCAGGCGGACACGAGGGCGAGCCCGAGTCCTCTGCTGCTGCCCCGAGTTGCGTACATCGGGACATGATGTCAGCTCACGACAGGACCGTCATCCCAGTAGCCGCTGACATCGGCGCCGGCCGCCCGCGGCGCTCTCCCGGCCCGGCAGCCGGGGCCGGCGGCGGGCGCGTCAAGCGGGTCGGCCAGGCCGCTGACACCGGCCCCCCGGGCCGCCGCGGCGCGGGGGACGCGTCATGGCCACAGCAAGTTCCGGGTCCAGCCGTCCCCGTCGCGTTCGTAGCGCAGCCGCAGATGGAAGGGCACCGGGTTGCCCTGCCAGAACTCCGCCTCCCGTGCGCGCAGCCGGTAGAGCGCGTGCGTGGCGGGGACACGTTCCGGTTCGGCCGCCACCTGCTCCCGCGCCACCCGCATCGCCCGCTCGTACTCCCCCGCGTCCCTCAGCGGTGCGCTCACCCGCCCGACGAGGGCCGCGGCCCTGGCGGTCTCGCTGCGGCCGAGGAAGTCCCGCCGGGTGTCCTCGGGCCCGCGGACGCTGACGGGTCCCGCCAGCCGGATCTGCCGGCCGTGCGCGGGCCAGTACCAGGTCAGCGCGGCCACCGGGTTGACCGCCAGGTCGAGGCCCTTGGGGCTGCGGGAGTCGGAGGCGAAGTCGAAGGCGCAGTCGGAGGTGTCGATGCCGCGCAGCATCAGCACCCGGGCGCTGGGCGTCCCGTCCGCCCCGGCGGTGCTGAGCGTGACGACGCCCGGTTCCGGCACCCCGTCCGCCAGCGCGCGGTCCAGCCACTGGGCGAAGAGCGGCCCGGGGGTGCCGGGCGCCTGCCCGGGGTCGAACTCCGGCAGCGGTCCCGCCAGCACCGGCGCCGCCCGCAGCCGCGCCAGCAGCTCCGCGTCGTCCACCGGTCCCGTACCGCCGCCCGTCCGGTCACCGTCGCCCATGAGGGTCCTCCCGTCGTCCGCCCGACCGTAACGGGGTCCATCAGACAGCACAGGCCGGGCCCGGGCGGTGCAACCCGCCCGGGCCCGGCACGGAGCCGGCCGGCCGGGACGGTTCCGCCCCGGCCGGCGGTGATCAGCGCACCGTCACCGTCACCGTCCGGGTGCCGGCGGTGAAGACGTACTCCCCGCGCTCCACCTGCTGCTTGCCTGCGCCGTCGATGTCACCCGGCGTCACCGCGAGGCGGCTCGGCGGCACATCGAGGTTCACGGTGCCGGACTGCCCGGCGCTGAGGTGCACCCGGGTGAAGGCGACCAGTTTCCGGGACGGCGAGAGCACGTCGTCCGACGGCCGGGACACGTACACCGGCACCACCAGGTCACCGGCGCGGGCACCGGAGTTGGTGACTGCCACCTTCAGGTGGATGGTGTCCTTGGTCCGTGCGGTGGCCGAGCCGGCCTTCACCGAGTCGAAGCTGTACGAGGTGTACGACAGGCCGGACCCGAACGGGTAGGCCGCGTCCACGAAGGACTCGGGGCCCGCGTTGGTGCCGGGCAGCTGCTGGTAGTACATCGGCTCGTTGCCGATGTCCTTGGGCCAGGTCGCGTTGAGCCGGCCGCTCGGGTTCACCTTGCCGAACAGCACGTCGGCGACGGCGTTTCCGCCCTCGCTGCCGGGCAGCCACGACATCAGCAGACCCTGGGTGCCGTCCGCGTCGCCGAGCACCAGCGGGCGTCCGGCGAGCACCACGGTGACCACCGGCCTGCCGGTCGCCTTCAGCGACTTCACCAACGCCACCTGGTCGGCGCTCAGTTCCGGCCGCGGGCTGTCCGCGCTGCCCTCGGCGGCGGCCTTCTCACCGACCACCACCACGGTCAGATCGGCGCTCTTGGCCTGGACCACCGCGTCGTCCGCGGTCGTGGCCCGCACCACCTGGGTGCCGGAGGGCGCCGCCTTCTTGATGCCCTGGAGCACGGTGGTGCCGGGCAGCGTCACCCCGGCGGGCACGCCCTGCCAGCCGACGGTCCAGCCGCCGACCTGGTCGTTGATGTCGTCGGCGTAGGAGCCGGCCACGACGATCTTCTTGGCGGACGACGGGATCGGCAGCACGTTCCCGTCGTTGCGCAGCAGCACCTGCGACTCGTCGGCCGCCTGCCGCGCCAGGCCGGTGTCGGCGCCGAGCACCCGGCCATTGGCCTTCGACGCGTCCACATAGGGGTGTTCGAAGAGGCCGAGTTCGAACTTCATCGTCAAGATCCGCGACACCGACTGGTCGATCCGCTTCACCGAGACCAGTCCGCGCTGCACGGCGGTCTTCAGCCCGTCGCTCCAGCCCTGGGCGTCGTACGGCTCCATCGCCATGTCCAGGCCCGCGTTGACCGCCTTGGCGATGGCCTCGGGGTAGTCGGCGGCGACGTGGTAGGAGGTCTGCAGCGCCCGTACGTCCTGCCAGTCGCTGACCTCGACGCCGTCGAAGCCCCACTGGCGCCGCAGCACATCAGTCAGCAGGTAGTGCGACGCGGTGGCCGGAATGCCGTTGATGGCACCGGAGTTGACCATCACCGACTTGGCGCCGGCGTCGATGGCCTGCT
This sequence comes from Streptomyces sp. NBC_01476, assembly GCF_036227265.1. Taxonomy (NCBI): domain Bacteria; kingdom Bacillati; phylum Actinomycetota; class Actinomycetes; order Kitasatosporales; family Streptomycetaceae; genus Streptomyces; species Streptomyces sp. NBC_01476. The sequence continues at coordinate 626,975 of NZ_CP109446.1, forward strand.
TGTACGAGGGCAGCAGGGTGTCCTGCAGATAGCGGATCGACACATCGCCCGGCACCCGGTCGTGGCCGTTGCCGGGCTCGCCGTAGCCGCCGAAGTGCTTGACGGTGGCGGCCACGTCCTTGGCGCCGCCGGCGCCCTGGATGCCCTTGACGGCGGAGGCGGCCAGCGTGCCGGCCAGCAGCGGGTCCTCGCCGAAGGTCTCGTAGTAGCGGCCCCAGCGCTGGTCGCGGGCGATGTCGGCGACCGGGGCGAAGTTCCAGTCGATCCCGGTGGCGGCGACCGCCTCGGCCGTCGAGGCACCGGCGTCCTTGACCAGCGCCGGGTCCCAGGTCGAGCCGAGGCCGATCTCCTGCGGGAAGATCGTGGCGCCCAGCACGTTGTTGTGGCCGTGCACGGCGTCGACCCCGTAGATGACCGGGATGTGCAGGCGGGAGTGGTCCACCGCGTACTTCTGCACGGTGTTCACCATCTTCGCCCAGTTCTCCGGGGTGTTGACGGCCGGTCCCGCGCCGCCGCCGGACAGTACGGAACCGGCCGCATTGTCGACGAGAACGCTCTTCATGCAGGACTCGGTGAATTCGCCACCGCTCCACTGGCAGTCGCCCTGCATGTTGACCACGGATATCTGGTCCATCTGGCCGATTTTCTCGGCGAGTGTCATCCTCTTCAGCAGATCGTGGACCCGCACATCGATGGGGGCGTTCGGATTGGTGTACGTCGGATTGTCGCCGGCCTGGGCCGGTACCGACGCGACCGCCGCGACACATGCCGCGGTGGTGGCGAGCGTGAGGATGCCTCTGAGGCGTGGGCGTGGCAGTCGTCGTGCGTTTGTTGGCATCGCAGGAGTCCCGTTCCTGTTCGGGGTCCCGGCATGGGGACCGAGTGCCGTAAACGTTTCCGATCGGCCGGAAGTCTGTCCCCCGTTCTCACGGATCGTCAAGACTGTACGCAGGAGCCGTTTTGCCGCACGCTTGCCACCAGGTGTTAACCCCATACGGTCATGTCCCTCGCGCAGAACGGGTATTTCGTGAACATCCGTGAATTGGCCCGCCGAAGCGGGGTTTCTACCGCCACCGTGTCACGCGCGCTGAACGACCGGGCCGAGGTGAGCGAGGCCACCCGCGAGCGCATCCGGCGGCTGGCGATCGAGCTGGGCTACGCGCCGAACGAGCCGGCCCGCACGCTGGTGCGGCGGCGCTCGGACACCATCGGGCTGATCTGGGACAGCGGCCAGGAGGCGCGCGGGCTGCACAACCCCTTTCTGCTCGGCCTGTTGAGCGCGGTGCGTACCGCGCTCTCCGAGGCCGACTACCACCTGATGCTGCTGACCACGCCGGCTGCCGAGGATCCGGACGGCAGTTATCTGCAGGCGGTGCGGCGGCACAATCTGGAGGGCGTGATCGTCCTGACCACGCCGCCCGACGACCGCTGTCTGCGGGTGCTCGCCGCGTCCAATGTGCCGTGCGCGGGTATCGACACCGGCTTCACCGGTCCCCGTACGGTACGGGTCAGTTCGGACAACGCGGCCGGCGCCGAGGCCGCGGTCGACCACCTCTACGGGCTCGGTCACCGCCGGATCGCCACCATCACCGGGCCGCTGCACCTGCCGCCGGCCGCCGAACGGCTGGCGGGTTACCGGCGCGCCTGCGAGCGGCTCGGGCTCGCGGTCCCGCCGCAGTACGTGACGGAGGGCGACTTCTTCCTGGCCAGCGGGGAGGCGGCGGCCCGCGAACTGCTGCGGGCGGCGGAGCCGCCCACCGCGATCTTCGCGGCGGGTGACCAGATGGCGATCGGCGCGATGCACGCGGCGGCCGACGCGGGGCTTGCCGTGCCGCGCGACCTCGCGGTGGTCGGCTTCGACGACATCGACGCGGCGGCGCTGGTCAGGCCGGCGCTGACGACCGTGGCGCAGGACCAGCGGGCGCTGGGCGAGCAGGCGGTGGCGGCGCTGCGCGGGCTGCTGGACGCGGGCCCGACGAAGGTCAAGCTGGAGGCCGAGCCGCGGATCGTCCCAACCCGGCTGCTGATACGCGGATCGAGCCGGACCAGGGCGTGATGCCCCGGCCGGCTCGATGCGGACCGTTGGCCGGCCCGTCAGCCGGTTGCCCGGCCGTCAGACTGTCCGGCGCTCCGGTCAGTCCTCCGTGCTGTCCTCTTCGGCCTCGGCGAGGATCAGGTACAGCTTCTTGCGGGCTTCGTTCACCACGACCAGCGCCTTGTCGCGCTGCTCGGGCGTACCGGTGGCCCAGACCTGGCGGAAGGCTTCGACGAGGCCGCCGCCCGCCTTCCTTATTTCGTTGAGGGAGTCCCAGTCGACTCCGCGGCCGGCGTCCTCCCAGGGGGCGTCCGGGGCGGCTTCGGCCTCGGTGGTCCCTGCCTCGGTGAGCGTGAAGAGCTTCTTGCCGCCCTCGCTCACGCTGGTGATCAGGCCCTCGTCCTCCAGCAGCTGCAGCGTCGGGTAGACCGAGCCGGGGCTCGGCCGCCACGCGCCGCCGCTGCGCTCGGCGATCTCCTGGATCATCTCGTAGCCGTGCATCGGGCGGTCCTTCAGCAGCGCCAGGATCGACGCGCGTACGTCGCCACGCCGCGCCCGGCCGCGCGGTCCCCCGCGCCCCCGGCCTCCGCCGGGCCCGAAGGGTCCGCCGAACGGCGGCCCGAACTGTGCGAATGCGGCTCGCAGGCTCTCCCGCTCGCCCCACCCGTGATGGCCGGGCCCGCAGTGCCCGCGGCCGGCTCCATGTCCATGCTCGTGTCCTTGGGAACGCATGATGTCGCTCCTTCCATCGTTGATCGTTCGCGACAGCTCAACGATATATCGGAACCGATCGCCTGACAACCCCCCCCCGCCAGGCATGTCTGACCTGTGTCAGTGGGTGTTGATCGATTGCCGGCGAAGGCCGGTCAAGGGACTTCTGTGACAGTGAGGGATGACTGTCTGCGGGGTTCGTGACAGTGGAGGAGGACCGCAGACGGCGACGATCACTCTGCCCGATGGGTCTGTAGTGTGCGGCGATGACACGAAGCGAGCGGCTCGCGGAGCAGTTGGACTGGTACTGGCGCAAGAACCTGCGGCCACGGCTGGACGGTCTTACCGACGAGGAATACCTCTGGGAGCCGGTGCGCGGCTGCTGGAGCCTCCGCCCACGTGGCACGTCGGCCGCACCGATGGTGGAAGGCTCGGGGGAATGGACGATGGACTCCGCGTCCCCTGCCCCGGTGCCGGCACCGGTGACCACGATTGCCTGGCGGCTGGCGCACATCATCGTCTCGTGCCTGGGCTATCGGGTCGGATGGTACTTCGGCGGCCAGGACGTCGACTCCCAGACATTCGCCTACGCGGGGACCGCTGACGAGGCGCTGGAACAGCTCGATGAGATGTATGGGAGATGGAACGCGGGGGTCCGCGAGCTCTCGGACGCTGACCTGGACAATCCGCCCACGGTGGGTCCCGAGCGGTTTCCCATGGAGAACAGGGTCCTGCACGTCAACAGGGAGCTGATCCATCACGGCGCCGAGATCTCCCTGCTGCGCGACCTCTACCGCTGGCAGGACGACTTCGCAGATCAGACAGGCCGGTGATGAGTCGGTCTGCGGTCCGGAAGGTGCTTCAGGCTTTCCCGTGCATCGCTGTTCATGCCCCTCGCCGGCGGTCCGGGAAAGGGGGTCGTCCGCATGCTCCAGTACCGCAATCTGGACTGGACGGGCATGGCGAAGGCTCTCGCGTTGGTGACGCCCACGTATCTGTCGGCGGCCACTTACGGTGTGATCGGCTCTGGCCGCGAGGAGTTGACCCCGCGCTTGGTGACGGACTTCGCCGCCCTGCTGGGGATGGACGCACGCGACCTTGCCGCGCTGACGGGCGTCGATCTGCCCGAGCTTCCGCCGCCTCCGCCGACGGAGGCGGCAGATGCCGCAGCACTGCTGTGGGAGGCACGGCGTCTGTCCGCTGCCCAGGCACAGCACGTCGCCGATGTGGCACGCTCCCTGCGGACCGACTCCCAGGACACGCATGTCACGGAACCCCCCGGATCCGACACCTGCTGACAGCTCTGGCGGACCAGATCCTCCGAGGTGCCCGGCGGATCGGACCAGACCATGTGAGACGGGGACCAGCTGGACGCCGATTTCCCGAGGACGTCGCCCAGAAAACGGTCAGCAGCGGCCCCGCGGTCACACTCCGCTGACCACGGTCAGACATCACTGCCACAGGGCACCGGGCTGGAACCCCCAGGCCGCCCCAAGGCCGTCACAGACGCCGCGGGGCGGGCGGGATGGGCCGGACACGGCCTAGGCTCACCGCATGCGCATCCGAATCGTCGACGCCTTCACCGACCGCCCGTTCGCCGGCAATCCCGCGGGGGTGGTACTGCTGGGCGCCGACGGGTTTCCCGGCGACCGCTGGATGCAGCAGGTCGCGGCCGAGCTGAATCTCTCCGAGACCGCCTTCGCCCACCCGCTGGAGGACGCACCGGACGCCGACTGGGCGCTGCGCTGGTTCACCCCCGTCACCGAGGTGGGGCTGTGCGGGCACGCCACGCTCGCCACGGCGCACGTCATGCGGACCACCGGCACCGCGCACGGCACGGTCTGGTTCCGCACCCGCGCCGGAGCGCTGTCCACCTCGGCGCAGGGCGACGGCACGATCACCCTGGACTTCCCGGCCGCGCCGCTGACGCCGGAAGAAGTTCCGGCCGGCCTCGCGCGGGCGCTGGGCGCGGAGCCGCTGTCCGTACTGGACACCGGCCCTGACTGCGGCGACCTGCTGGTCGAGGTCGCCGACGAGGCGACGGTACGCGCGCTCGCGCCCGACTTCCCCGCCCTGGCCCGGCTGTCGCGCCGCGGGGTGATCGCCACCGCCCCGGCCGCCGGCCCCGGCAGCGGCTACGACTTCGTCTCGCGCGGCTTCTTCCCGGCGGTCGGCGTCGACGAGGACCCGGTCACCGGCAGCGCGCACACCGCACTCGCCCCCTTCTGGTCGCGCCGCCTGGGCCGCGACCGCCTGGTCGGCCTCCAGGCGTCGGCCCGCACCGGGCTGGTCACCACCCGCCTGAGCGGCGACCGCGTCCTGATCACCGGCTCCGCCGTCACCGTGGTGGACGGCGAACTGCACGCCGTCCCGTAAGCCCGCTCAGCCCGTCGGCAGCCACCCCACCTTGCCGGCCAGCAGCGCGTACCCGACAAAGGCCACCGTGTCGATCAGGGTGTGCGCGGCCACCAGCGGCCCGACCCGGCCCCAGCGCCGGTAGAGCAGCACGAAGACGACGCCCATCGCCATGTTGCCGACGAAGCCGCCGAGCCCCTGATAGAGGTGGTACGAGCCGCGCAGCATCGCGCTGGCCGCCAGGGCCGCGTTCGGCGACCAGCCCAACTGGCTGAGCCTGCGCAGCAGATAGCCGACCACGATCACCTCCTCCAGCACCGCGTTCTGCGCCGCGGAGGCGATCAGCACCGGGATCTTCCACCACACGTCCGGCAGCGACTCCGGCACCACCGTGAGGTTGAAGCCGGCCGCCCGCACGCCGAGGTAGAAGGCCAGCCCGGTACCGCCGATGACGGCGGCCACCAGCGCTCCCCAGGCCAGATCGCGGCGCGGCCGGGTCAGGTCGAAGCCGATCGCCGGCATGCCGACCCGCTCCCTGGCCAGCAGATGGGCCACCAGCGCCACCGGGGCGAGCGAGCTGGCGATGCCGAAGAGCTGCCAGGCCAGGTCGAGCCACGGCCGCCCGGGTGCCTGCGAGCCGACGAGGGTGGCCGCCTGGTTCTTCAGCGCACCGGGCCTGGTGACGGAGCCGATGAAGCTGATCAGCGCGGAGACCCCGCTCGCACCGAGCGAGAGCGCCAGGACGATCAGGGTCTCGCTGCGCAGCATGCGGGGTTCTGTACGCGTCTCCACCTCGTATGACTGTGCGTGCACGCGGCCCTCCAATATCGTCATCCCGCTTCAGCGCGGTCCGCGCGCGATTAGGGTCTTCCGGAAAAAGATACGAAGATCGGGCTCCGCGGCAGGGAGCCACCCCCCAACGTTCGGAGCATCGCAGGAGAGGCACGGCCGCATGGGACGTCACCGGCTATCCCCTTCCCACCAGCCCTCGTCGCGGGGAGGGCCAGGCGGCGGGCCGGTACGCCATCGCGGCCGGACCACGGTGCTGACCACGATTCTGGTCCTCGCCGTCGGCGCCGGTGCCTTCGGGGTGCTGCGCGGCAATCTGCTGCCGGTCGGCGGCGCCTGCCACGACGGCACGGTACGGATCACCGCCGTCGCCTCCCCCGACATCGCCCCCACTCTCGGCAAGATCGCCGACGAGGCCCGCGCCGACCATACGCTCACCGACGGCCGCTGCCTCGACGTACGGGTCACCGCACGCGAATCCGCGCAGGTCGCAGCCGAACTCGCGGGAAGCGGGAAGCCGTCGGCGCCCGGTAGCACCCACCGGCCCGGCTTCACGGTGTGGATCCCGGACGACAGTCTCTGGGTCAGCCAGATCGTCAACTCCGGTCAGGGCCTGCCGCTCTCGCCGATGGGATCGGTCGCGCTGTCCCCGGTGGTGGTGGGGGTGCTGCAGGCACCGGCCGACGGGCTGGGCTGGCCGACCAGGACGTACAGCTGGGCGGAGTTCGCCGGCGCCGCGGCGACGACACGGTTGCGCGTCGGCACTCCCGATCCGGCGAAGAACTCCACCGGCATGCTCGCACTGGCGATGATCAACGCCTCGATCGTGCACGCCGCGGGCGGTGAGAGCGCGGACACCGACACCCAGTCCGCCGGCGCCGCCAGACTGCTCGCGCAGCGCACCTCGCCGACCGCCGCCCAGGCGGAGGCGACCCTGCCGCGCGGCGCCACCCAGACCGAACTCGCCGACCCGCAGCACAGTCAGGCGCTGATCCTCTCCGAGCAGGCCGCGTACGCGCACAACGGCGGCTCGGGCCCACCGCTGCGGCTCTTCTATCCCAAGGACGGCGCCGCGACGCTCGACTACCCCTACACGCTGGTCGACGACACCGCGCAGGACATCGACCAGTCGCGGGCCGCCACCCGCTTCCTGAGCCTGCTCGGGGAGACCGCCTCGGTGCACGCCCTCGGCGAGGCCGGTTTCCGGCCGGCCGTCGGCGACCCGGCGAAGGCCACCATCCAGCAGGCCGGCGGCCAGGCACCGCAGCCGGTGACCGCCGCACCCGCGTCCTCCCCCTCGCCGGCCGATCTGCAAAAGCTCCGGCTGGAATGGCAGATCACCGTGCAGAGTGCCCGGATCACCACGGTGGTGGACGTCTCCGGCTCGATGGGCACCCTGGTGCCCGGCTCCGGCGGCAAGAGCCGGCTCGACGTCACCAAGGCCTCGTTGCAGCAGGCGCTGGGTCAGTTCACCGACCAGGACGAGATCGGACTCTGGCGCTTCTCCACCCGCCTGGACGGCGCACGCGACTACCAGAAGGTGGTCCCGGCCGGCCGCCTCGGCGACCCCTCCGGCGGCAGGACCCGCCGGGACCTGCTCAGTGCCGCCTTCAAGGCGCTGAAGCCGGTGCCGGACGGCTCGACCGGTCTGTACGACACCGCGCTCGCGGTCTATCAGGACGCCGGTTCGTCGTATGTGAACGGCAAGTTCAACGCGGTGGTGATCCTGACCGACGGGGCCAACGAGGACCCGGGCAGCATCTCGCTGAGCGCCCTGACCGCGAAGCTCAAGGCGCTCGACGACCCGGCGCACCCGGTGCCGCTGATCGCCATCGCGGTCGGCCCGGACGCCGACAAGTCGGCGTGCGACAAGATCGCCCAGGCCACCGGCGGCGCCGCCTACCGCGTCAACGACCCGGCGCAGATCCAGGCGGTGCTGCTGAAGGCGGTGGTGGCCGCGGCGACCAGCGCGGCGGCGAAGACTCCTTGACCCGAGCCCGAGCCCCAGGCCCAGCAGCAGCAGCCGCAGCCGCAGTCACGGTGCCGGGTGACGCGAGGACCGCCGCGGGCGCCCTCACGCCACCGGCCAGGTGTGCACCGGCTCGCCGCCCTCCATGTACTCCCGGTACCGCTGCGTCATGGCGGCCAGCGCCGGCCGCCGGTCCAGGCCGCGTTCCAGCATCCGGTGGAAGACCGCGGACTGCCATTCCGCGCCGTTGGTGCGCTTCCGGCAGCGCTCCTCGATGATGCCGAGGTAGTGGTCACGGTCCACCGGGTCGATGCCCCACGCGTCGAGCCCCGCCGCGGCCAGCGGCAGCAGTTCGTCGCGGAGCAGGTCGGCGGCCGGGATCTCGGCAAGGCTCCCGCCGCGTCCGCGCGGCCAGTGCAGCACGGCGCCGATGCCGTAACGGCAGGCGGCGTCGAAGTTGGCGGCGGCGGCCCCGAACGGCATCCGCTGCCAGACCGGATGCGGCGCGTCGGCCAGCGCCCGGACCAGGCCGTAGTAGAGGGCGGTGTTGGCCAGCACGTCGGCGACGGTCGGCCCGGCGGGCATCACCCGGTTCTCCACCCGCAGGTGGGGCACCCCGTCCACCACTTCGTACACCGGCCGGTTCCACCGGTAGACGGTGCCGTTGTGCAGGGTCAGCTCACGCAGGCGCGGCACTCCCCCGTCGTCCAGCACCCGCAGCGGGTCCTCGTCCTCGCAGATCGGCAGGAGCGCGGGGAAGTACCGTACGTTCTCCGCGAAGAGATCGGTGACCGAGTCGATCCAGCGCTCGCCGAACCAGGTCAGCGGCCGGACGCCCTGGGCCCGGAGTTCCTGCGGGCGGGTGTCGGTGGCCTGCTGGAAGAGGATCGGGCGGGTCTCGCGCCACAGCTCCCGGCCGAAGAGGAACGGCGAGTTGGCGCCGGCCGCGATCTGCGGCCCGGACACCGCCTGCGCCGCGTTCCACACCCCGGCGAATCTGCCGGGCGTCACCTGCAGATGCATCTGGGTGGAGGTACAGGCGGCTTCCGGGGCAATGGACGCGGAGGTGTATACGAGGTGCTCCACCCCCTGGATGTCCAGCGTGATGTCCTCGCCACGCATCGTCAGGATCCGCTCGTTGAGCAGCAGGTAGCGGTCGGCAGTGGACAGATTGGCGGACACCAGGTCCTGTGCCTCCAAGGTGGGCAGAATTCCCACCATGACGATGCGGGCACCCACTTCGGACGCCCTCCGGTCGGCGTAGCCGAGGCCGGTGCGCAGTTCCTCGCCGAGCCGGTCGAGGACCCGGCCGGAAAGCCGGTGCGGCGCGATGTTCACTTCAATATTGAACTGAGCCAGCTCGGTCTGGAAATCCCGGCTGGCGATGCGCTCCAGCACCTCTTCGTTCATCATGCGGGGCAGGCCGTGCGAATCCGCTAGATTCAACTCGATCTCAAGTCCCATCAGATTGCGCGGCCGGTCGAACCGCCCCTCGTCCAGCAGCCGCTCCAGCCCCACCAGGCACTGCTGCAGCTTGCGCCGGTGCAGCCGGCGGTCGGCCAGGTCGAACACGCTGGCAACGACCTTCTCGCCCATCGACGCGTCCCTTCGTCGTCCGGCCGGGGTCCGGTTCCGTTGAGAGGATGCCCACCCAAATGATCGATAACGCCGTACCCGACCCGTTCGGCACGCTACGCTTGGCATAGCACTCTCACGCGCACGTTCCAGTGGCACATTCGCTTGTCTCCGGCCCCGGGTAAAGTCGCGGCGAATAGACGGTTGCGTTCCAGCCGTCCCTGGCGGGCAGGAAAACGCGCCCGCCGCCCCATACCCTGCGGGATTGTCGTGGCCACCCCCGCAGAAGAAGGCGAATTCTCGCCTTGCGCGTAATACTGGCAGCGACTAGATGAAACACGGAGCGAACACGCGTCGTATAAACTCCGCGCACCAGGCAAAATATCCGCCCTCGCCGGACGTGCCGGAGCAGGAGTCCGCCCTGCATCGACTGCGCCGTCCGCACCCGCCCGCGCACCACTGTTTGTCTCCCAGTGAGAGGCGACATCATGCCGCTGCTTGTCCCGCCAGCACCTGCCCCCGCCCTGTTGAGCGTCCTGGCCGCGCTCAGTTCGCCCGCCGCGGTCCTGGAGATCCGGACCCCGGCGCTGCGTACCGCCGAAGGGCCGCTGGAAGCCGAACACCCGCTGCCCGTCCATGTTTTCGAACCGGCACCGGTGCCCGGCGGCCTGCCCCAGGCGCGGCTGACCGGCTGGCGGTTCCATATCAGGTCGGGCGCCACCGTGGCGGCCGCGGGCGAGACGGTGGCGACGCCGGACGGCTGGGTGTTCTCCCGCTTCTCCGAAGGCCCGTACCTGGCCTCCACCGAACGGGCGCTGCGGCAGGCGGAGACGCTCCCGGCCACGTACCAGCCGCATCTGCTGTCGGTGCCGGGCCTCTACATGCTCGCGCTGTGGCTGCACAGCGACCCGCGGGCCGAAGCGGCGACCGCCCAGCCCGACCCGTCGGATCTGCTGATCCCGCTGGCGCCCGCGCCGCCCGGGATCACCGCGCACCGGGTGCACCGGCTGGTCGAGCTGGTGCCGGCGCTGACCCGCCGGCTGGCTCCCCCGCTGCTGGGGTCGCCCGCCTGAGACGGCGCCGGTCCGCCTCGCACAACAGTGCCTCTCACCCGCACGGGTGAGGGGCACTGCCCCTTTTGGGCCCTCAGCATGAACAGACCGTGACGGCAACCGCCCGGGCGGGTGACGCGTCTTCCTCCTTTGAGGACAGCCTGCGCCAAATGCCTGCGAATCCGGGCCCGCGGAGCAACACTGGGACCGGCCGCACCGTGAACGGGGGGACGGACATGAACCAGACAGGGCAAGCGACCACCGGCACCACCCACTTCTCGCACCGAAAGACATCTCCCATGTGCAAGCACCAGCCGCAGTGCCCCACCGCCGAATGCGCCGACCGTGAGGCCGCCTGCACCGTGGCCCACCACCCGGAGCAGGGCTGGAGCCTGCTGTGCAACGGGGTTCTGCTCTTCGACGACACCGGCGAACTGCTGCCCGACGGCCGGATCGTGGCGCCGCACCGCCCGCTCGGCGCCGGACAGATCACCACCGCGGCCTGACAGCGGGCCCCTGACGACAAAGCCGGTCCCGCTGCCGCCCGCGGAACCGGCTTTTGCCATGGTCGTCATCCTGCCGGGCTACCGCCCCGCGGTCACTGGTCGTACGCCTCCAGCGGCGGGCACGAGCAGACCAGGTTGCGGTCACCGAAGGCACCGTCGATCCGGCGCACCGGCGGCCAGTACTTGTCCGCCGCCGACACTCCGGCGGGGAAGACCGCCTCCTGCCGGGTGTACGGGTGCGTCCACTCGCCACCGAGCGCCGCCGCGGTGTGCGGGGCATTGCGCAGCGGGTTGTCGTCGGCCGGCCACTCGCCCGAGCCGACCCGGTCGACCTCGCCGCGGATCGCGATCATCGCCGCGCAGAAGCGGTCGAGCTCGGCCAGGTCCTCGCTCTCGGTGGGCTCGATCATCAGGGTGCCGGCCACCGGGAAGGACATCGTCGGGGCGTGGAAGCCGTAGTCGATCAGCCGCTTGGCGATGTCGTCGACACTGACCCCGGTCTCCTTGGTGAGCGGGCGCAGATCGATGATGCACTCGTGCGCGACCAGGCCGCCGGGGCCGGTGTAGAGCACCGGGAAGTGCGGTTCGAGCCGCTTGGCGACGTAGTTGGCGCTCAGCACGGCCGTCTGGGAGGCCCGCTTGAGGCCGTCGGCGCCCATCAGCCGGACGTACGTCCAGGAGATCGGCAGGATGCCCGCCGAGCCCCAGGGGGCGGCCGACACCGGGCCGACACCTGTCGCCGGGCCCGCACCGGGCTGCAGCGGGTGGTTCGGCAGGTAGGGGGCGAGGTGCTCGCGGACCGCGACCGGGCCGACGCCGGGGCCGCCGCCGCCGTGCGGGATGCAGAACGTCTTGTGCAGGTTCAGGTGCGACACATCGGCGCCGAACCGGCCCGGCCGGGCCAGACCGACCAGCGCGTTGAGGTTGGCGCCGTCCACGTAGACCTGGCCGCCGGCGTCGTGCACCGCCGCGCAGATGTCGGTGATGTTGTCCTCGAAGACACCGTGCGTGGAGGGGTAGGTCACCATCAGGACGGCGAGCCGGTCGCGGTGCTGCTCGATCTTGGCGTGCAGGTCGGTGACGTCCACGTCACCGTTCTCACCGGTCTTCACCACCACGACCTGCATGCCCGCCATCACGGCGCTGGCCGCGTTGGTGCCGTGCGCGGAGGACGGGATCAGGCAGACGGTACGGCCGGTGTCTCCGTTGGCCCGGTGGTAGGCGCGGACCGCGAGCAGTCCGGCGAATTCGCCCTGTGAGCCGGCGTTCGGCTGCAGGCTGACCTTGTCGTAGCCGGTGACCTCGGCCAGCTGGTCCTCCAGGCCGCGGATCAGCGCGAGGTAGCCCTCGGCCTGCTCCGCAGGCGCGAAGGGGTGCAGCGCGCCGAACTCCGGCCAGGTCACCGGTTCCATCTCGGTGGTGGCGTTGAGCTTCATGGTGCAGGAGCCGAGCGGGATCATGCCGCGGTCCAGCGCGTAGTCGCGGTCGGCGAGCCGCCGCAGGTAGCGCAGCATCGCGGTCTCGCTGCGGTGCTGGTGGAAGACCGGGTGGGTCAGGTACGCATCGGTACGCAGCAGGCCGGCCGGCAGGGCGTCCTCGGTGGCCGCGTCGAAGGCGTCCAGGTCCGGCTCGCTCCCGGCGCCGAAGGCGGCGAGCACCGCGGTCAGCCGGCCCCGGTCGGTGGTCTCGTCGCAGGCGATGCCGACGTGATCGCCGTCGGTCAGCCGCAGGTTGACTCCGGCGGCGCGGGCGGCGGCCACCACCTCGCCGGCGCGGCCGGGCACCCGGGCGGTGAGGGTGTCGAAGTAGGCGTCCTGGACGATCTCGACCCCGGCCGCCCGCAGACCGGCCGCCAGCACGGCGGCGTAGCGGTGGGTGCGGCGGGCGATGGCGGCGAGCCCGTCGGGGCCGTGGTAGACCGCGTACATCGCCGCCATGACGGCGAGCAGCACCTGCGCGGTGCAGATGTTGCTGGTGGCCTTCTCCCGGCGGATGTGCTGCTCACGGGTCTGCAGCGCCAGCCGGTACGCCTTGTCGCCGTCGGCGTCCACCGAGACGCCGACCAGCCGCCCCGGCAGGTTGCGGGCGTAGCCCTCACGGACCGCCATGTAGCCGGCGTGCGGGCCGCCGAAGCCCATCGGGACGCCGAAGCGCTGCGTCGTGCCGACCGCGATGTCCGCGCCCAGCGCGCCCGGCGAGGTGAGCAGGGTCAGGGCCAGCAGATCGGCGGCGACGGTGACGACCGCGCCCAGCTCGTGCGCCCGCTCGATCACCGGCCGCAGGTCGCGTACCGCGCCCGAGGCGCCCGGGTACTGCAGCAGTACGCCGAACACCCCGCGCTCGGCGAGCTCGGCGGGGATGCCGTCGCTGAGGTCGGCGGTGACGACCTCGACGCCGGTCGGCTCCGCGCGGGTCTCGATGACCGCGACCGTCTGCGGGAAGGTGTCGGCGTCGACCAGGAAGACGCCCTGCTTCACCTTGCCGACCCGGCGGGACAGCGCCATCGCCTCGGCGGCGGCGGTGCTCTCGTCCAGCAGCGACGCCCCGGAGGTGGGCAGCCCGGTGAGGTCGGCGACGACGGTCTGGAAGTTCAGCAGCGCTTCGAGGCGGCCCTGCGAGATCTCCGGCTGGTACGGCGTGTAGGCCGTGTACCAGGCGGGGTTCTCCATCACGTTGCGCAGGATGACCGCCGGCGTGATGGTGCCGTAGTAGCCGAGGCCGATCATCGGGGCCAGCACCTGGTTGCGGTCGGCCAGCGCGCGCAGTTCCGCGATGACTTCGGCTTCGGTGCGGGCCGGGGGCAGGCCGAGTGCTTCGGCGCTCTTTATGGCGTCCGGCACGGCCGCGTCGGTCAGTTCGTCCAGCGAGCCGTAGCCGACCTGGGCGAGCATCTTGGCCTGCGCTGCGGCGTCAGGGCCGATGTGCCGGGTGGCGAAGGGTGAGCCGGCTTCCAGCTCGGCGAGGGAAATACGGCGGTCGGTCATCTGCGGAGGCCCTCCTGGTCGTGACGACCTTCGGGGGTGCCGGCGGCGCGGGCACCCTTCTGGCCTCCCCCTCTGTCATCGAACCTGAGAGCTTCACCGCCCGGGCGGGGGCGGCTTGCACCGTCGGTGAGGACGCGCCCCGAACGTCCGGGCCGGCCCTGCTTTCCAGAGTGACCTGGCCCATGCGGTACGGGTGCCTGAGAGATTCCGGGGAGGATTTGCTCCTTCGGCGCCTCCGTCCCACCCGTCGCCGGGTGTTCGGAAGACTCTCCCGCATGGAGTTTGCGGCCGCTTCCCAGCCTACCAGCGCCTCTTTCCAGCCGTCCGGAACCGCCGGAGCGACACACGTCACGCCACTCCCCGAGTCGACACCGCCTGCGATGTGGCTTTTCGTGGTACCCAGCAGCAGTCGTCATTCGTTGGCGTCGTTGGATGGCGCCGACCCGGCGCCACCGGTTGGAGGGACCGTGCAGACCGACATCGATCCGCGCAGCCTGATCGGCCGCCGTGCTTTCGACCGCGACGGTACGAAGATCGGCACGGTGGACGAGGTGTACCTCGACGACGCGACGGGCGCGCCGGAGTGGGCCGCGGTACGCACCGGGCTGTTCACCCGGGATGCCTTCGTGCCGCTGGAGCCGAGCGAGCTGGTGAACGACGAATTGCGGGTGCCGTTCAAGAAATCCCTGATCAGGGACGCGCCGGACTTCGGGGTGGGCCGCCACCTGTCGCCCGAGCAGGAGTTGCAGCTCTACCACCACTACGGCATGCAGGTGCCCAAGGCGGACGGCGGGCCGCATCAGGACCGGGATTTCGGCGAGCTGGCGGGCGGCCAGGACGGCACCGATCCCTCATCCGGCCCGACTTGAGTCCTGGCCCCGCTCCGGAGCGTCCGGCGGGGTCACCAGCGGCAGGGCGTCGCTGTGGACGAGTGCCGGGTCGTCCACCGCGAAGGTGCGCACCCGTCCCGGCCCGGTGTCCGACGGCACCTCGAACCGGACGGTGACCCGTCCCACGCCGCTGCCCTGCACCCACCCCGCGCCGTACTCCTCATGGGTGACGTCCTGGCCCGGCAGCCAGCGGTTCACCCGTTCGGGGACCGGCGGCGGAAGCGCGGGCAGCGACGCGGGCGCGTCCTCGTCCGCCGGGCGGCTCCCGGCGCTCTGCGCGAAGAGGTCCTCCTGCGTGAAGTCGGCGAGCCCGGCGACCCCGACGCCGAGCAGCCGTACGCCGCCGGTGGTGTCGACGCCCTCCACCAGCCGCCGTGCCGTCTCCCGCACCACCACGGGGTCGTCGGTGGGCGCCCGCAGCGTCTCGGAGCGGGTCAGGGTGGAGAAGTCGTACCTGCGGACCTTGACCACGACGGTGCGGCCGGAGCGGCCGGCGCCGCGCAGCCGCTGCACACAGCGGTCGGCGAGCCGGTCGATCTGGTACCGGACGTGGGCGCGGTCGGTGAGGTCGTTGTCGTAGGTGTCCTCGACGGAGATCGACTTCACGTCCCGGTCGGCGACCACCGGCCGGTTGTCCCGGCCGGCCGCCATGGCGTACAGCGACGCGCCGTGGGCCTTGCCGAGCAGCCGCACCAGCTCGGCCTCGCCGGAGTTCGCCATCTCCTCGACGGTGCCGATACCGGCGCGGCGCAGGTGCTCGGCGGTGGCAGGACCGACGCCCCACAGGGTGCGGACCGGCAGCGGGTCGAGTAAAGCGCGCTCGGTGCCCGGCTCGACCACCACCAGGCCGTCCGGCTTGGCCTGCTCCGAGGCGATCTTCGCCAGCAGCTTGGAGCCGGCCAGCCCGACCGACGCGGTGAGCCCGGTGGCCGCGCGGATACGTGCCCGCAGCACGACGGCGACAACCCGCGGGTCCTCGTCGCGCGCGGCCGCCTCCAGGTCAAGGAACGCCTCGTCGAGGCTGAGCGGCTCTATCAGGGGTGACACCTCGGCGAGCAGCCCCATCACCGTCTCGCTGATCCGCCGGTAGATGCCGAAACGGGGGTAGAGGTACGCGGCATTGGGGCTGAGCCGGCGCGCCCGTGCCATGGCCATCGCCGAGTGGACGCCGTGCACCCGTGCCTCATAGGACGCGGTCGACACGACGCCGCGGGGCCCGAGGCCGCCGACCACCACCGGCTTGCCCCGCAGGCTCGGCTTGGAGGCCTGCTCGACCGCGGCGAAGAACGCGTCCATGTCCAGATGCAGGATCGTCGGCGAACTTCTCACACCATCGATCGTGCCGCACACCACCGACATTCACCGTACGGGTGTACGGCGCGGCGCCCGCCGCACCTGCCGCGACACAGGACGGGACCGGGCGGCGGCACCCGCGGGGGCGGCTCAGACCGCCCGGTTGCGCCGCCTGGCCAGCTCGTCGGCCGGATTGTGGCCGACCAGCGTCTCACCGGTGTCGACCCGCTCGCCGTGCATCTGGGAGAGGGAGTTCTCCACGTCCCGCCAGACCACACCCACCGCGATGCCGAAGACGCCCTGCCCGCCCTGGAGCAGATCCACCACCTCGTCGGGCGAGGTGCACTCGTAGACGGTGGCGCCGTCGCTCATCAGAGTCATCCTGGCGAGCTCCGCCGGCCCCACCGAACGCAGGTGCTGGACGGCGGTGCGGATGTTCTGCAGGGAGACGCCGGTGTCCAGCAGCCGCTTGACGATCTTCAGCACCACGACGTCGCGGAAGCTGTAGAGCCGCTGGGTGCCGGAGCCGTAAGCAGGCCGCACGCTGGGCTCGACCAGGCCGGTACGCGCCCAGTAGTCCAGCTGGCGGTACGTGATGCCGGTGGCCGCGCAGGCCGTGGGTCCGCGGTAGCCGATGGTCTCGGCCGGTGGTTCCTGTGCGGGTCCGCCGCCCGCCTCGGACGTGGCGCGGGCCAGTGTCCCCCGGGGCGGATATGGGCCGCCGGTCGCCAGACCGTCGCCGGTGCTTCTCACGCCGCCCTCCGTCCCTTCACGTCCTGTGGCCGCGCGCACGTGCCACCGGACTTTCCCCACCGACGGTAGGCAGTCACCAGGGGTGCGTCAACGATCGCCACACTCGGCACGCCGAGTGATATTCCCCCCAAGAGTGGTTTGACGTGACCGGAAGACGGGAACGGCGCTCCGAATGGTCTGCCGGCGGCAGTGCTGCCTCCCGGCGCCGCGTCACTGCGGTTCATCGACGGCCGCTGTCACTGGTTGCTGGTGCCGAAATCCTCGGGTGAGATCTGGTCGAGGAACTCGCGGAACTTCTCCACCTCGTCCTCCTGCTCGTCCGGGATCGCGATCCCGGCGTCGTCCAGCACCCCGTCACTGCCGTAGATCGGCGTCCCGGTGCGCAGCGCGAGCGCTATGGCATCGGACGGGCGGGCGCTGACCTCGACGCCGCTGGCGAACACCAGCTCCGCGTAGAAGACGCCCTCGCGCAGATCCGTGATGCGCACCTCGGTGAGAGTCTGGCCGACTGCTTCCAGCACGTCCTTGAAGAGGTCATGGGTGAGCGGTCGCGCAGGCGTCATGCCCTGCTGCGCGAAGGCGATGGCCGTCGCCTCACCTGGCCCGATCCAGATCGGCAGGTACCGGTCGCCTCCCACTTCGCGCAGGAGCACGATCGGCTGGTTGGACGGCATTTCGACCCGGACACCCACAACGTCGAGCTCGTTCACACAGCAACCCTAGGCCGTGCTCGCCGGGTTTGGGTAGTCGGGCACCCCGCCGCGCCGACATACCGCCACTTCGGACGGCGCTTCCGGGGCCGTCCGAGGGGGCCGGACGGGCCGGTCAGCGCAGGCGGACCCGCAGCGCGGACTGCACCATCGCGGCGTGCAGCCGCACCGACAGCGACGCCAGCTCCCGGGCCGTCGCCTCGGCGTGCAGCCGGGTCTGCGGGTTGCGGTGCCGGCGCAGCGGCGCCACCACCTGCTCCACCAGGCCCGCCTCCCGGTCCGCGGCGGCCTTCACCGCCCGCAGGTGACGCGGTTCGAGGCCGAAGCGGCCCAGGTCGGCGATGAGCCGCCCGATGGCGACCGCCTCGGCGTCGTAGCCGCCGTCCCGGCCGGCCTCGACGAGCCCGTACGACTCCCAGCTCTCCAGCT
Source organism: Streptomyces sp. NBC_01476 (assembly GCF_036227265.1). Taxonomy (NCBI): domain Bacteria; kingdom Bacillati; phylum Actinomycetota; class Actinomycetes; order Kitasatosporales; family Streptomycetaceae; genus Streptomyces; species Streptomyces sp. NBC_01476. The sequence goes on from NZ_CP109446.1 coordinate 645,026, forward strand.
CGGCGTCGTCGGCCCCTGTGGCGGCCAGGAGCTCCTCCCGGCCGATCCGCAGCTCGGGCGGCTGTTCGGGCTCCAGAGCCTCCACAGAGCCGTCCAGGGCCTCTCTGGACTCCCCCGGGCCCGGCAGCGAGACCGTCTCACCGCGGTCCATGGCGTCCAGGTGTTCCCTGATCACCCGCAGCGGCAGGTAGTGGTCCCGCTGCACCCGCAGCACGTAGGCGAGCCGCTCCACGTCCTTGGGACCGAACTTCCGGTACCCCGACGGGGTGCGCTGCGGCTCGACCAGCCCCTCCGCCTCAAGGAAGCGGATCTTGGAGATGGTCACCTCGGGGAACTCGTCCCGCAGCCGGCTGAGCACCGCGCCGATGCTCAGCAGGGCACCGTCGGCGATGGCGGTGCCGTCTCCGGCACCGCCCGACGTTCTCGGCATGCACACCTTCCCTAAGACCCTCCCCCCGACGGAGTCCGGGAGAGGTCAGATGCCCCGCTGGCTCGCGTAGAAGACCAGCCGGTACTTGCCGATCTGCACCTCGTCGCCGTTCGCGAGCGGCACGGAGTCGATCCGCTCCCGGTTGACGTAGGTGCCATTGAGGCTGCCCACGTCCGAAACGGTGAACCCGCCGTCCTGGCCGCGCCGGAACTCCACATGACGCCGGGAGACCGTCACATCGTCCAGGAAGATGTCGCTCTGCGGATGCCGGCCAGCCGTGGTCAGCTCACCGTCCAGCAGGAAGCGGCTGCCCGAGTTCGGCCCGCGGCGCACCACCAGCAGCGCCGAACCGATCGGCAGCGCGTCCACCGCGGCCTGCGCCTCCGGCGACAGCGACGGCATCACCGTCTGACCGGTGGCCTCCGCCTCGTACGCCTCAAGACCGGAGATCGAGATGGTGGACGTCGTCTCCGACGCCCGCTCGTACCCGCCACCGGAGCCACGCAGCGGCGCGCCACAGTTGTTGCAGAAGCGGCTCGACTCCGCGTTGGTGTGACCGCACCTGCTGCAGACCGACAAGCCGGACCCTCCACCCGTCGCTGAGGCCGATGATTCCCCGAAACCTATGCGGGCGGCCGAAGCGGGGTCAACAGACGCCACGCCGGGAGCGCCGGAATACTCCCCGCCGCGGCCCTGTCCTTCATTCCTGAACAGCGGGCGCTCCGCGCCCTGGTCCTCCTCGGCCTGGCTCCGTGGCGCACGGTGACGCGCCGTCGCCGGGTCACCCGACTGCCGCGCGCTCTTGCCGAACAACTTCCCAAACAACTTCACGGGCGATTCCCCTTGAAAGAAGCAGACCCGCCCGTGGGGCAGGACGAACCCTCGCTACACACAGTTTCCCCTACACCGCACCCCACCGATGCCCCGGCCCCCAGCCTCACTGGGATGACCGAGCGTAGTCAGGCTGCTTCGACGGCCGCAAGGCGTCCACGACGATCTTCTGCGACCTGACCACATCGGCAGTGGCCTGCTCCTTCTCCAGCGTCTGAACCACCCCGCCGGGGATGTTCAGCGCCGGTTCCAGATCCTGCGGATTGCCGATGACCTTGAACTCGTACGGCTGCGCCACCTGGTGGCCGTCGACCTGCACGCCGTCCGTACCCTCCGTGAAATAGGTGTCGGCGACGACCCGGACGTTGTCGATCTGGATCGCCTCCGCTCCTGCTGCCCGCAACTCCTGGACGGCGTCCAGCAGTGAATCCGCCTCCACACCGCCGCGCGGGTCGGTGACGGTCAACGTGATGCCCGGCCCCTGGGCAGGCACCGTACCGGCCAGCACGCCCAACTCCCGCGCTTTCTGCTGGGTCTGCTTGAGCGCCTCGGCCGCCTGGTCGGAACTGGTCTCCAACTGGCTGCGCTGGCTATCCAGTCCCCGCTTCTCGTCCTCCAGTCGCTGGCTGCGGTTGTCCAGCTCGGTCAGGATGCGGACCAGGTCCTCCTGCCGGGCACCGCGCAGCGCACCGCCGTTGTCACTGGTGGAGCGGACCTGGATGGCCAGGCCGAGCCCCAGGACGAACAGCAGCAGCGCCACGATCAATTGGGCCCGCGACAGCCGCGGCGGCCACAGGCCGGCCACCAGCCGCTGCCGGCCGGTCATCCGGGCCTTGGGCGCGGCGGCCGGCTGAGTGGCCGGTTCCGCGGCCGGCTGGGCCTGTTCCGGCGGATGATCCGCCGGCTCCAACGGGCCGTCCGGCTCGGGCGGTTCGTGCTCGTCGCTCATCGCGCGCTCACGCCCGGAAGACATGGCGGCGGATGGCGGCCGCGTTGGAGAAGATCCGGATGCCCAGCACCACCACCACACCGGTGGACAGCTGCGAGCCGACCCCGAGCTTGTCGCCGAGGAAGACGATCAGCGCGGCCACCACCACGTTGGAGAGGAACGACACGACGAAGACCTTGTCGTCGAAGATCCCGTCCAGCATGGCCCGCAGGCCGCCGAAGACCGCATCGAGGGCCGCCACCACGGCGATCGGAAGATAGGGCTCGAAGCCGGAGGGCACCACGGGGCGCACCACGAGTCCGACCACGACTCCAACGACGAGGCCCAGTACCGCGATCACTTCGAACCCTTTCCGTTCCCGGCGCTGCCCGCCTGCTTGCCGCCGTCGGCCGCCGGCTGCCCGGCGACCGGTTCGGCGTACCGCACGATCAGGCTGGGAGCGGCGGCCAGCCGCAGGTCCTCCTGGACGGAGATGCTCGCGCGGATCCCGTAGTTCTCCTGCAGCACGTGCAGGTACTGCCCGTCAGCGCTCTCCTGGAATGCCTTGCTCAACCGCTTCCCGTCCCCGATCGCCAGCACCGTGTACGGCGGCGCCAGCGGTTTGTTGTCGACCAGTATGGCGTCACCCGCGGCCCGGATCGCCGACAGTGCGGTCAGGCGCTGCCCGTTGACCGTGATCGCCTCGGCACCCGATGCCCACAGGCCGTTCACCACACGCTGCATGTCCCGGTCCCTGACCCGCCCGGTGTCGGCGAAACCACTGCTCTCACGCGGACCGCCGGTGGATCCCTGGGAGGCCTCCCTGGCGTCGTCGACGATCAGCTTCACACCGGGCCCCCGCACCGGCGTGGCCGCGGCCAGCAGTTCGAGCCGGGCGTCACCGTCGCCGCCGTGCTGCTTGAGCGCGGCCTGCTGCTCGCTGGAGACGGTGTCACGCAGCGAGTCCACATCCTGCTGGAGCCGGTCGGCGCTCCTGGTCTCGGTCTGGATGCGGTCGATGAGCTTCTGCCGCTCCTTGGCCTCGGTCGGCGCCGAGACCTGCGCCTGCGCCGCGCCCAGCGTCACCACGATCGCGGCGAGCACCAGTCCGGCGGCGAGCCAGAGCCGGCCGCTGAGCGCGGTGGGCAGCCGGGAGGTGCCGACCGCGCCACGCCGCGCCGCGGCCTCCGCGTACCCGTCGTCGAGGCTGTGCTCCATGACGTTGGTGAGCAGCGACATCGAGGCGTCGGGACGCCGCGGAGCAGCCCCGGGTACGGGGCTGCTCCGATCGGGTCGCTGCTGCGGCATGCCGCACATCGTCGCACGTCGGGGCCGTCGGACTCGAACGGCCCCTGTACGACGCGCCGTTGCGGCGTCAGGTCACCGCCCGGCGCTCTCCACGACCTCCGACCACTCGTCCAGCAGGGCCTGCGCGGACGCGTCGTCCGGGCCTTCCGCCCACAGGTGTGTTACGGCTTCGGCGGGGTCGGGCAGCACCATCACCCAGCGTCCGTCGGACTCCACCACCCGCACACCGTCCGTGGTGTCCACCGACCGCTCCCCGGCCTCCTCCACGACCCGGCGCATCACCGAGCCCTTCACCGCCCACGGTGTCGGTACGTCCCGCTTGAGGACGTGGGCGCGCGGGATACGGGCGTCGATCTGGCTGAGGGTGAGCTGGGTACGGGCCACCAGGCCGATCAGCCGCACGAACGCGGCCGAGCCGTCGAAGACACTGCTGAACTCCGGCACGATGAACCCACCGCGCCCGTCACCGCCGAAGATCGTGCCCTCTTCCCGGCCCACCCGGGTCAGGTCGTCGGGTGACGTCGTCGTCCAGGTGACCTGAGTGCCGTGGTACGCGGCCACCTGCTCGCCGATCCGTGTCGTGGTCACCGGCAGTGCCACCCGGCCGCTGCGCCGCTCTGCGGCCACCAGGTCGAGCAGCACCAGCAGCGCCCGGTCGTCCTCGATGATCCGGCCGCGCTCGTCCACCAGCGACATCCGCTCGCCCACCGGGTCGAAGCGCACCCCGAAGGCGGCCCGCGCCGACGACACGATCTCGCCGAGCCGTACCAGGCCGGCCCGGCGGCTCTCCTCGGTCTCGGTCGGACGGGCCTCGTCCAGACCGGGGTTGACGGTCAGCGCGTCCACCCCGAGCCTGCCGAGGAGGCTCGGCAGCACCAGGCCGGCGCTGCCGTTGGCGGCGTCGACCACGACCTTGAGCCCGGCGTCCGCGATGCCCGAGGTGTCCACCGCGCGCAGCAGCGCACCGGTGTAGGAGTCGAAGACGGTGGCCGGGAAGTTCAGGTCACCGATCTCGCCGGGGAACGCCCGGCGGTACTCCTGGCGGGCGAAGACCCGGTCCAGCTTCCGCTGTCCGGCGGCCGACAGGTCGGCGCCCCGCTCGTCGAAGAACATGATGTCCAGCGAGTCGGGCCGGCCCGGCGTCGTCCGGATCATGATGCCGCCGGCGCTGCCGCGCGCGGTCTGCTGCCGCGCCACGGGCATCGGCACGTTCTCCAGGTCCCGGACATCGATGGCGCTCGCCTGCAGCGCCGAGATGACCGCCCGCTTGAGCGCGCGGGCACCACGGGAGTGGTCACGGGCCGTGGTGACGGTCGAACCCTTCTTCAGGGTGGTCGCGTACGCACCGGCCAGCCGGACCGCCAGCTCCGGGGTGATCTCCACGTTGAGGATGCCGGAGACGCCGCGGGCGCCGAACAGATGCGCCTGGCCGCGGGACTCCCAGATCACCGAGGTGTTGACGAAGGCACCGGCCTCGACGGTCTTGAACGGATAGACCCGCACATTGCCCGAGATGATCGACTCCTCGCCGATCAGGCACTCGTCACCGATGACCGCGCCCTCGTCGATCCGCGCCGCCCGCATCACATCGGTGTTCTTGCCGATGACGCAGCCGCGCAGATTGGTGTGCTGTCCGATGTAGACGTTGTCGGCGATCACCGCCTTGTGCAGGAACGCGCCTGTCTTCACCACGACGTTGGAACCGATGACACTGTGCTCGCGGATCTCCGCGCCGGCCTCGACCTTCGCGTAGTCACCGATGTAGAGCGGTCCGCGCAGCACCGCGTCGGGGTGCACCTCGGCACCTTCGGCGATCCACACGCCGGGCGAGATCTCGAAGCCGTCGATGTCGACGTCGACCTTGCCCTCCAGTACGTCGGCCTGGGCCTTGACATAGCTTTCGTGGGTGCCGACGTCCTCCCAGTAGCCTTCGGCGATGAAGCCGTAAACCGGCTTCCCCTCTTTCATCAGCTGCGGAAATACATCGCCCGACCAGTCCACGGACACATCGGGCTCGACGTAGTTGAAGACCTCGGGTTCCATCACGTAGATACCGGTGTTCACCGTGTCGGAGAACACCTGACCCCACGTCGGCTTCTCCAGGAAGCGCTCGACGCGGCCTTCGTCGTCGACGATCGTGATACCGAACTCCAGCGGATTCGGAACACGGGTCAGACAGACCGTGACCAGTGCACCCTTCTCCTTGTGGAATTCGATCAGCTCGGTCAGATCGAAATCGGTGAGGGCGTCACCGGAAATCACGAGGAAGGAGTCGTCCTTCAACGCCTCTTCGGCGTTCTTGACGCTTCCGGCCGTCCCCAGCGGCTTTTCCTCGTGGGCGTAGGTAAGCTCCATTCCGAGTTCTTCGCCGTCCCCGAAGTAATTCTTCACCAGGGACGCCAAGAACTGGACTGTGACCACCGTCTCAGTGAGGCCATGCCGCTTCAGCAGTGTCAGAACGTGCTGCATGATCGGCCGGTTGACCACAGGCAGCAGAGGCTTGGGCATGCTCGAGGTCATCGGGCGAAGGCGGGTACCCTCGCCGCCTGCCATTACAACCGCCTTCATGTCGGAAACATCCTCCTCGTGACTCAGTCAGCCGTGGTGTCAGCCCTGACAAGTCGCCGGACCTGCACCACATAGAGGATCCCTGCCCACCAGTACAGGGTTGTACCCCAACCTGCGAACGCCCAGCCGAAAATTGCTGCCAGGGTCGCGAGCCATCCGCTTCCGTCGCTGAGCAGCAGCAACGGAAAGGCGTACATGAGGTTGAAGGTAGCCGCTTTCCCGATGAAGTTCACCTGGGGTGGGCCGTAGTGGTGCCTCCGCAGGATCAGCAGCATCACCGCCATCATCGCCTCGCGTGCCAGCAGCAGGATCGTGAGCCACAGCGGAAGGATGTCGCGCCAGGTGAGCCCGACCAGCGTGGACAGTACAAACAACCGGTCCGCGGCCGGATCGAGCAGCCGGCCGAGGTTGCTGATCTGATTCCACCGCCGGGCCAGCTTCCCGTCCAGGTAGTCACTGATGCCGCTGAGCGCGAGAACGAGCAGCGCCCATCCGTCAACCTTCGGTCCACCGAACTCGGGCCACAGAATCAGCCACAGGAACACGGGAACGCCCACCAGGCGGGCCATACTCAGGATGTTGGGGATCGTGAAGATCCGATCCGTTTGCACCCTGGTCTCCTGGACCTCCACCGGGTCCCCTCCTGCTGTATCTACGTGCTGCATGTGCGGACGTTGCGGGGCGACTCTACCCCAGACACAAAAAAGGCCCGGCGCCGGATCCTGTTCAGATCCGAGGCCGGGCCTCTAATAATTGTTCGGCGGTGTCCTACTCTCCCACAGGGTCCCCCCTGCAGTACCATCGGCGCTGAAAGGCTTAGCTTCCGGGTTCGGAATGTAACCGGGCGTTTCCCTAACGCTATGACCACCGAAACACCATGAAACACACACCAACCCACCCCGGAAACCCCAAGGGTGGGGGTTGGTGGCTGGTTGTTTCAGAACCACACAGTGGACGCGAGCACACATGGACAAGCCCTCGGCCTATTAGTACCGGTCAGCTCCACCCCTCACAGGGCTTCCACATCCGGCCTATCAACCCAGTCGTCTCCTGGGAGCCTTACCCCATCACGTGGGTGGGAGCCCTCATCTCGAAGCAGGCTTCCCGCTTAGATGCTTTCAGCGGTTATCCCTCCCGAACGTAGCCAACCAGCCATGCCCTTGGCAGAACAACTGGCACACCAGAGGTCCGTCCGTCCCGGTCCTCTCGTACTAGGGACAGCCCTTCTCAAGACTCCAACGCGCGCAGCGGATAGGGACCGAACTGTCTCACGACGTTCTAAACCCAGCTCGCGTACCGCTTTAATGGGCGAACAGCCCAACCCTTGGGACCGACTCCAGCCCCAGGATGCGACGAGCCGACATCGAGGTGCCAAACCATCCCGTCGATATGGACTCTTGGGGAAGATCAGCCTGTTATCCCCGGGGTACCTTTTATCCGTTGAGCGACGGCGCTTCCACAAGCCACCGCCGGATCACTAGTCCCTACTTTCGTACCTGCTCGACCCGTCAGTCTCACAGTCAAGCTCCCTTGTGCACTTACACTCAACACCTGATTGCCAACCAGGCTGAGGGAACCTTTGGGCGCCTCCGTTACCCTTTAGGAGGCAACCGCCCCAGTTAAACTACCCACCAGACACTGTCCCTGATCCGGATCACGGACCGAGGTTAGACATCCAGCACGACCAGAGTGGTATTTCAACGACGACTCCCCCCAAGCTGGCGCTTAGGGTTCACAGTCTCCCACCTATCCTACACAAGCCGAACCGAACACCAATATCAAGCTATAGTAAAGGTCCCGGGGTCTTTCCGTCCTGCTGCGCGAAACGAGCATCTTTACTCGTAGTGCAATTTCACCGGGCCTATGGTTGAGACAGTCGAGAAGTCGTTACGCCATTCGTGCAGGTCGGAACTTACCCGACAAGGAATTTCGCTACCTTAGGATGGTTATAGTTACCACCGCCGTTTACTGGCGCTTAAGTTCTCAGCCTCGCCACACCAAAGCATGACTAACCGGTCCCCTTAACGTTCCAGCACCGGGCAGGCGTCAGTCCGTATACATCGCCTTACGGCTTCGCACGGACCTGTGTTTTTAGTAAACAGTCGCTTCTCGCTGGTCTCTGCGGCCACCCCCAGCTCAAGGAGTAAATCCCATCACCAGGAATGGCCCCCCTTCTCCCGAAGTTACGGGGGCATTTTGCCGAGTTCCTTAACCATAGTTCACCCGAACGCCTCGGTATTCTCTACCAGACCACCTGAGTCGGTTTAGGGTACGGGCCGCCATGAAACTCGCTAGAGGCTTTTCTCGACAGCATAGGATCATCCACTTCACCACAATCGGCTCGGCATCAGGTCTCAGGCACCATGTGCGACGGATTTACCTACCGCACGCCCTACACCCTTACCCCGGGACAACCACCGCCCGGGCTGGACTACCTTCCTGCGTCACCCCATCGCTTACCTACTACCCCATCGGGCCAGCGGCTCCACCACTCCCCATCACTCCGAAGAGATCAAAGGCGGCTTCACGGCCTTAGCATCAGAAGATTCAGTACTGGGCGTTCCAAAGCGGGTACCGGAATATCAACCGGTTGTCCATCGACTACGCCTGTCGGCCTCGCCTTAGGTCCCGACTTACCCTGGGCAGATCAGCTTGACCCAGGAACCCTTAGTCAATCGGCGCAAGAGTTTCCCACTCTTGTATCGCTACTCATGCCTGCATTCTCACTCGTGAACCGTCCACCACTGCCTTCCGGCGCAGCTTCACCCGGCACACGACGCTCCCCTACCCATCCGTACACCCGTTAGGGCTTAACATACGAATGACACGACTTCGGCGGTACGCTTGAGCCCCGCTACATTGTCGGCGCGGAATCACTTGACCAGTGAGCTATTACGCACTCTTTCAAGGATGGCTGCTTCTAAGCCAACCTCCTGGTTGTCTCTGCGACTCCACATCCTTTCCCACTTAGCGTACGCTTAGGGGCCTTAGTCGATGCTCTGGGCTGTTTCCCTCTCGACCATGGAGCTTATCCCCCACAGTCTCACTGCCGCGCTCTCACTTACCGGCATTCGGAGTTTGGCTAAGGTCAGTAACCCGGTAGGGCCCATCGCCTATCCAGTGCTCTACCTCCGGCAAGAAACACACGACGCTGCACCTAAATGCATTTCGGGGAGAACCAGCTATCACGGAGTTTGATTGGCCTTTCACCCCTAACCACAGGTCATCCCCCAGGTTTTCAACCCTGGTGGGTTCGGTCCTCCACGACCTCTTACAGCCGCTTCAACCTGCCCATGGCTAGATCACTCCGCTTCGGGTCTTGAGCATGCTACTAAATGTCTAATTAAAGACGGCGCCCTGTTCGGACTCGCTTTCGCTACGGCTCCCCCACACGGGTTAACCTCGCAACACACCGCAAACTCGCAGGCTCATTCTTCAAAAGGCACGCAGTCACGACACCAAGCGCAAGCACTCGATGCGACGCTCCCACGGCTTGTAGGCACACGGTTTCAGGTACTATTTCACTCCGCTCCCGCGGTACTTTTCACCATTCCCTCACGGTACTATCCGCTATCGGTCACCAGGGAATATTTAGGCTTAACGGGTGGTCCCGCCAGATTCACACAGGATTTCTCGGGCCCTGTGCTACTTGGGTGGTAAGCAAACGAGCCGTACAGATTTCAGCTACGGGGGTCTTACCCTCTACGCCGGACCTTTCGCATGTCCTTCGCCTATCCATACGGTTTCTGACTCGTCTCACAGCCGGCAGACCATGAAAGCCCACTCCCACAACCCCGTATACGCAACCCCTGCCGGGTATCACACGCATACGGTTTGGCCTCATCCAGTTTCGCTCGCCACTACTCCCGGAATCACGGTTGTTTTCTCTTCCTGCGGGTACTGAGATGTT